>CAJQLX010000027.1 GCA_905479265.1 uncultured Alphaproteobacteria bacterium | reverse complement strand
TTTCGCCTGCCTCATCGAAGTGGTCCAACCTGAATGTTAGGATTGGCTTCGGTTTCAAGAATGAACGCGGCTAGTTGTGGGCATGACCTAACAAAACAGGCAAACACTGTGTCTAAGCACTAGTTCCCAAACACTGTGTTCAACACATACTTTCACACTCTAAAGCACCGAATCTCAAAAACACATTTAAACGCACATAACTTTTATGAGAGATTAACTCGTTGTTTTCATTAGTGATTCTTACAGCATCGCAGTTGAAAATCCGTGTGTCCCCAGTTCGAATCTGGGCTTCGGCACCATTTCTTCTAAACTGATGCATGATGTCGAACCCTTTCATTTATAGAATGGTGTGGGGGTGTATTTTCCTTTGCAATGACGCTCCGCTCATCCGCACTTGCGATCCGATACCCCAGCCCGGCCTCAAAAAATACACGCGGGCAGCTTTGTTGCGGTTCCGGCAAACCGCCCCCTGTCGATCAGCTCGGTCGTTGTGGCGCTCGGGATCAGACCTGTTTGCAAGCGCTCAACGGGTAAGGAGGGCCGCTGGCGATAGGACGTCCAACGTTTGAACGCCATGCTGGAACGGTCGCTCTGCTGTCGCCCAGCCGGGAAAACCGTATGTTTTGATACCCGCTGAAAGGGCAGCAGTCGCGCTCTCGGGGGTGTCCTCTATTGCGATGGCCCCATCCGCCCTGACGCCTGCCTGCTGCAAGGCGTGGTGGTAGATATCTGGCGCAGGCTTTGGCGCACGGACTTCAGTGGTATCGTGTATGAAACGAAATGACGATGCGGTTAAGCTATCGCTGAGCCCCATCAAAATCAGGTCGATCGTGTCGCGGCCCGTTGTTGTAACCCAAGACACGATGAGCCCCTCGGCCCGTGCCCATTCCAGCGTTTCCAGAACGCCTGGCCGGGGCAGCAAACCCTGCGTCGCGACAAGATCACGGAAATGGGTCACTTTAAGAGCGTGGATTTTCTCGGCATCGACACTTTGTTTTCGTCGATTTGCCTCAGACCTAATGCGTTTCACACCGCCCGGTGGTCGACTACTCCTATTTCTATATGACCCGCAATCGCTACGGTGTACGGCAAGACCGGATCCTGACAGATATCATCATAACGGATGAATTCCGCGACTTTCCCTTTGGCCGAATTCCGCTCGAAATTCAGTTGGAAACGGTGACCAACATTGCCTACAAAAGCGACATCAAGCTTTGTCGGAGTTACAGCCTGTCGCTGGCAGAGGCCAACCCGCTGGTGGTAGGGCCATGGCAACTGGCCGGTGCTGGCACCAGTACAGCGACAGAGGTGGCGTTGACCATCCGGCAGTATCTGCGACACACTCCGGTGTTCATCATCTTCAAAATCATCATCCCGATTCTGGTGCTGACCCTGATATCGGCGATTACCAACATCAATGTTGGGCGCTCGACCGATGCCGCACGCTGGACGGTGGTGCAGGTAACAATCATCCTCGTGCTGATCACGCTGCGCTTTGCCCTTGATAACGTGCTGCCAGAAGAAAGTTACCTGACGACGGCGGATAAGATGTTTGCCATGGCACTGATTGCCGTGTTTTTTGCGATTATCAGCAGTATCTGCCTGCACGTGCTGGTCGACAATGTAACGCGCTGGAAAGAGCGGCAGATTAAAGCGGCTTATCGTCTGTTGTTGGTGGTCTTCTACGGCGGATTGGCGCTGCTATTTACGGTTTGGGGCGGTTGGCTTTAAGCAGGCGTTCTTGGTACTAAGATTGATTGCACCAAAACAGGTTTTTTGTCTTATTTCCGTAACGCATTATTCAGTCCGACTTGCCGAAAATTTAAAACTGTGGCGTGCTACCAGTAAATGAGTTTGAAAGGCGAGGTTTATGTCGGCCGTTTTCATTACCGGCACAAATAAAGGGATCGGCCTAGAACTGGCGAAGCAGTATCTTGCCGATGGGCACAATGTAATCGCGACGTGCCGAGATCGTAATAAAGCAGACGCACTCGACGCTTTGGCGCGCGATTATAAAGACCGGCTCCAGATTTGCGAAATGGACCTGTCCAACGTTGATAGCCTGCGGGCATTGGCGCCTAAACTAGCCGGTCAGCCAATCGATATTTTTATTAACAACGCCGGCGCCGCTATTGGTTATTCAACCGATAGTGAGCGCAATGTGTTTGGGGCGCTTGATGCGGAAATTTGGGTCAATATGTTTCGCTCAAATGCCATCGGCCCAGTGCTACTCGCGCAATACCTGTACCCAAACATTTTACTCGGCAAAGACAAAAAAATTATTTTTGTGACGTCAAAGCCCGCGTCAATCGCGGAGAACACGGGCGGTGCAATGTATATGAACCGCACCAGTCGAACGGCTTTAAATCAGGCCATCAAGTCAATGTCTATCGACCTCAAGGATGACGGAATCACCGTCGCATCACTGAGCCCGGGTTGGGTCAAGACTGCTTCCGGGGGCGAAGGTGCCCTGATTACGGCCCAAACAAGTGCAAGTGGAATGCGGACGGTCATCGCCAATCTTCAACCTGAACAAACCGCGTTGTTTGCGGACTATAAGGGCGAAATTATCCCGTGGTGAGATAAATTCGGTTGGAGTACCACAATCCAAATAACGGGGATTGGTTTCGACCGGTCCCCCACCCTGCGTTTGATGAGGCGCTATAACCGGGGCAGCGGTCGGCACCGTCAATTTTCGGATTGGCTGGCTTTTTTGGTGAAAAGGCGCGGTGGCGCGCCGCTAGTCGTCGCCGTCTCCGTCCTTCCCTTCAGCCAACCGAACCTGCCGGATCATCAGCGCGACAAGGATCACCACAGGCAGCACCAAGCCGGCGGTAACCTGCGCCTTGGTGATGTCGAAAACTTGAGCCATCGGGAACAGGAACCCGGCAAGCAGGTTCACAGCGTAATAGCTGATGGCGATAACCGACAGCCCCTCGACCGTTCGCTGCAAACGCAGCTGCACGGCGTTTCGGCGATCCATGCTGGTCAGCAGAGTTTGGCTCTGCGCTGAGCGAGAAACATCCACTTGTGTCCGCAACAGCTCAGCGGTCCGTGTGGTGCGGTTCAGTTGGCTGTTGAGGCGATCTTGGGTCGAGCTGACGGTTCGGATCGCCGGGTCAAAGCGGCGCATCATAAATTCGTGAAAGGTCTGAAGCCCCTCAAACCGCTGTTCCCGCAGCAGCTCGATCCGGTCGTGAACAATGGCGTTATAGGCCTCGGTCGCACCAAAGCGGAACGTCATCAGGGCGGCTTGTTCTTCGAGGGTGGAGGAAATGTTGAGCAGGTCGAACAACAGGCTTTCGGGGTCTGAATCTGCCTTGGCCATAGCCAGAATGATGTCCTCCAGCCGCTGGTCAAAGTCCGTCAGCGCCTTGGCCAATTTGCGTGCGCGGTCCAGCCCGAGCATCGACATGGCGCGATAGGTTTCGATTTCCAGCACAGACTGCACCAACTGCCCCACACGCGCCTGACTGCAGCTGGGCGGGACAAACAGGGCGAAGCGCATGTGGCCGTGGGCATCCAACTGAAAATCCCCGGCAAGGACAGCGGTTCCGTCAAGAATACGGGCGGCGGCGAGGCTCTTGGCGTTGAACCACTGCTCCAGATGTTCGCCTATGGCCTCGGGATCGTCGGGGCAATGTTCAACCCGCAACGAAACTTTGACCAACACCGGCGCGGTGAGCCCCTCAGCCCAGTGCTCCAGCGTTTCTCGGGCGTCGTCGAAGGCGAAAGCCTCCGGCGCGACGGCGCTGCGGAACAGCGCGAGGCTGGTGAATTCGGAATGCTGCTCCCACTTCAACAAGTCGCCCTTGGCGTCATCACCGACGGGACCGAGGAAATGGTTAGTGCCCAAGCGCTTCTCGTCCAACCCCTCAGCCACCAAGCGGTCGGCAAGCAGCGAACGCTCCGCCGCGCGGTCTCGACCGACGGCGTTTTGAGGGTGCTTGCACGCCAGAAAAACCACGTCGCACGGGGCCGCAATTTCGGCAAAAGGACGCGCGTGAAGCTCGTCTATCAGGGCGCGGCGGTGGGGGTGCTCCTGCATCGCACAGTCTCCATCAGATAACTCTTTCAAGTATTATCTAGAGTAAAGATCGATAAAGTCCCACGCGAGGCGTTAAAGCGCTTCGTAAATCAGGGGCTCGATGACCAAATCAGCACTTAGAATCTTCTGAAGCCAGACGGGGCAGCTCGACCCTTCTTTCTTGAGAAAATTCATTGCCCAGCTTGTCAGAATACGGGTGCAAAGAATGGGCGCGTGCGCCATCGTGGCTGTTAGCGTTATCATGGTCAGACTGGGGGCGAGGGAGCAGAATCACGAGCCCAACCAGCTGGCTCAGGCGCTGAGACCAAAAGAAGGATTTATGCAAGATGTCCACTGATAGACTCTCCCGCCTGCGCGGTGCGATGCGTGCTGAGAATGTTGATTTGGTCGCGCTTGCACCGGGCGCGCATATGGCGTGGCTGCTCGATGTACGCCCTCACGCTGACGAGCGTCCCTGTATCGCGTTGATTTCGATCGACAAGGCCGCCTTCCTGATGCCAGCGCTAGAGGCAGATAGTGCGCGGCAACAGACCGATATGCCGTTTTACAACTGGGCTGACGCAGAAGGGCCAGACAGCGCCTTGGGCGCGGTGCTGGCTGACTTCGGTGCCTCGGGATTTTCGAGCTTAGTGCTGGACGAATGCATGCGAGCGGACCACGCCGCCTTAATCACGGACGCTTTGCCTCGCGCCGCACGACAGTTCACCGTTGGCACCATCGGTGCGCTGCGAATGCGAAAGGAACCGGGCGAGTACCGCGCGCTAAAAACCAATGCCAAGCAGGCTGACACGGCGATGAAGGCCGCTTGGGCGGCGATACAACCGGGCATGACCGAGTTGGAGGTTGCGCAAGTCGCGCGCGACACCTTTGCCGGCATGGGGGCCAGACCGCTTTTCTCGATTGTTGGCGCTGGCCGCAACGGCGCTTTCCCGCACCACCACACGGGGCAATCCAAGCTCAAGGCGGGCGATGCCGTGGTCATTGATATTGGCGCAGGGTTTGAAGGCTACTCTTCAGACATCACCCGCATGGTGGTGCTGGGTGACGGTCCGGAAGGTTACGCCCAAGTCCACGATGTGGTCGATCGCGCCGTGCAAGCGGCTTTGACAGCAGCACGTCCGGGCGTGAAAGCGCATGTTGTTGATGACGCGGCCCGCGCTGTCATTACGGAAGCAGGCTACGGTGACTTCTTTTTCCACCGCACCGGCCATGGTTTAGGCACGGAGGTCCACGAACCGCCCTATATCACCGGCAGTTCCCAAACCGTCCTCGACGAGGGCATGGTGTTTTCGATTGAGCCCGGCATTTACCTGCCCGATCGTTTTGGGCTGCGGTTGGAGGAAATCGTTATTCTGCGCGCGGACGGGCCGGAGATCTTGTCTGATTTGCCCCGAGATGCGGCGAGGCTTGATGCCTGATCCGCTTACCCGGGGCCACCAAGTCGCGTGCGTGCGGCAACGACGATAGCACAGGCTCCGCTGGTTGGGCTCGCCTAAGCGACCATTTGCTCAATCAGCTTTTGAACGTTAAGCGCATCCTCAAAGGAGGCGAGCCGCTGTTCGCCAGTATCAAACTGAAGCGCCAATTGATCCAACTGGCCCTGATAGGCCGCAACGGGCAATTGCTGCTGGTCATCCAGAACGCTTTCGGTTCCCGCTGAGCTTTCAAGCAGCAGTTGGTACCAGTTATCAAATCTCAAGCATCCTTTGCTGCCAAGGATGCGGAAGCTCACCGTATCATTCCGGTTTCCGCCAACGACACCAGAGACAGCCACCTTGCCCAAGTCCGTATCCCATACCCCGAGCATCATGTTTTCAGACCCACCGTGGGGCTCAAAATGCGCCAAAGGCTGACCGTTTAGGCGTGGTGTACCCAATAAGACGAGTGTGAGATAGGCGTGGTGCGAGATCATTTCCCTCGTGAAACCGCCTTCGGCACGCTTTGAAAGCCACGCGGCATGGGACTGAAAAGCCCTTGGCCAACGGCTCAAGCGCACGTCAAGCTCAGCACCAAGAACATCCCCGATAACGCCGTCGTTGATCATCTGTTTCGCACGGCGTGCTGCTGGTGCGCCGGAATACACAAAATTGACCGCCTGCCCCAAACCGCTGGCATCCATTTCGGCTGTCAGGCGCTGGCTGTCCAACACGTCGACACCCAGTGGTTTTTCACAGAAAATTTTCCAGCCTTTGGCGATGCCGTGACGGACGTAGTCCGCGTGTGATTTCGGTGGTGTGCTGACGTATAAAACATCGATGTCGTCTCTGGACAACAAGGCATCAAAGTCGCCGGTCGCCGCTACGGTTGGCGCCTGTTCTTTGAGCGCGGTCACAGCGGCCGGCGATGCATCAAACCCAGCAATGACTTCAAAGCGTTCATGGGCTTGCATGGTCCCAATCATGCGGGTTCCAACGGCACCAAGACCAACCACACCAACCCGATACGTCATTTGAGACATCGTTCCCCTGCCCTTATCTTGCCTGCGTCACAGCGGCGTCATGCCGCCCTGTTTTCAGGTCTAGGCCATGGGCGCGGAAGTCTGCAAGGCTAAGGCGATACGGGGGCCAGGGCGCGTGCGGCTTTTAACGGTTCAGCTCAAACAGCCGCTGGAATAGGCCGCATCCGTTAATAAACTTAAACCCGAGCAAGGATGCCATTCACCAACCCATTCAATCGCTGCCATCAACTAACGCAGAAAACCCCGTAGCCTTCGCCCCAGAATGGCGGCTGAATGGTCCGCCGCCTAACTGAGGGTCGGTTGTCCAGCGAAAAAGCCCTGAACATGGCTCGCGCCCCACGCCTCCGCGCGCTGCCGCTGGTCGGTATTCTCGACACCTTCAACGATGAAATCCAGACCTCGGCGCGCCGCAAAACCAGCGAGTTGGGACATCACACCAAAACAATCATCAAAGGCGAAAGCATGCTGAGACAAAGTCCGGTCGAGCTTGATCCCAGCAACCCCTGCGATCCTCATTTCATTCAGGGCCGTGACCCCCGTGCCAATGTCATCTAGCCAAACCCGCACCCCCAGCGCGGCCAGTTCCGCAATGACCGCCCCTAAGTCTTTTGGCCCCAAAGGTGCGGGCGTTTCGGTGACTTCGATCGCCAGCCGGGCTCGCAGGGATGGGCTTACGCGGGCGAGCTGGGCCGCACTGTTTCTGCGCCACTGGGGGTCGTTGAGCGAGGCACGGCTTGCGTTCACGCTCAGTTTCAAGGTGGCATCAGCGGCCAACCTTTCGAGTGCAAAAGTCAGCATCTGCAGATCAAGCGCTGCCAAGTCTTCTGCTGGTTCCTGCCCCGTCAAGACCGCGCCGGCCGCTTGAAAACCCGTTTCAGCGGTGCCAAATCGGGCGAGCGTCTCATACCAGTCAGGTTCCGCTTGCCCGCGCGCAAAAATGCCGTGATCCGCCGCACGGATATGCCCCGCGTTCAGATAGCCGTTGAGGGCTGTCGCGGGCATCCCGGCTTTTACGGCACCCAATTGCATGGTGGAAGACCATCGACAGATCTGGAGCAACGGTTCGTCGTCGAAGCTGAGCGTGGTTTGCCAGTCAAGATCGGACCAACCCGCCACTGCGCGCGTGAGCACCGCCGTTGACAGCGGAGCATCAAGACGGGGCGGGACAAGGAACAAGGTCGGCGAAGCGGCCACAGGGCGCTTTGCGGAAAGCGCATCAAGGGCGCGCGCGAAGGCAAGGCGGAACGTGGCCGCGTCGAGGGTCTGAACACTTAAGGCGTTGCTGCGCGTTGTTTCGGCTGATCGGCTCAACACCACCCCGGCCGCAACACCCTGCGCCGCAGCATTCTGCAGCGCCTCGGTGGCCGCAACCATTTGACGGCTTAGGTCTAGCATCGAAACCAAGGGCAATGGTTCACCGCTTCGGCACGCGAAAACATGTCCGTCTCTATCCCGCGCTGAAAGGCCATCTCACGTCTCCCATGATCCAAGCCCGCTTTCTAGCATCACTCGGCCCCCGCCAAAAGCAGCCCGCGGCTTTCTTGTCGCCGCAGCCAACATATGTTCTCGTAAAGTGGCGTTATGAACGGAGAACTCAGATGGCCAACAGAAACGTAAGTTGCATGACAAACACAGCGATCGTCAGAGAGCTCTACTGGGGCTGTGGTGGCGGCGTTATGCAATGCTTTTCCAGTGCCGTGACCACCGCGGTTTTAAACGAAGAAAACCACCCATCGTGTCGCATCAGCGCGCCACGTCAAAACCAAGATATGCCGGTCGCATCACGCAAGCGAGACCGCCAAAACCGATGAGCGCTTAGGGTTCATGACTGAACGGCTGTCGTCTTCAAAATGTTGGAGCGTCGGTTGCTTTGGTCGTTATTGAGCCCAAAAATGTAAAACCGCGCGGCATAATCAGTTTTCCCCGATCTTGGGTGCCGGGTTAACCCTGTGGCGGGATCAGCACCAGCTGGCCGGTGTGCCTCTTGGCCAGAAAGTCTTCTTGGGCCGTGGCAATGTCCCGCAACGCGTAGGTCTTGGCAACCACGGGGCGGATTTCACCGGCTTCGATATACGTTACAATATTTTCGAAAACGACGTCTTCTTGAAACGTGCAGCCGAACAAGGTGAGATCCTTCAGGTACAGTGTACGCACATCAATGTCGCAGATCGGCCCCGCGATCGCTCCCGCCACGGCGTATCGCCCACCTCGACGCAGAACGTCCAGCAAGCTCGACCATTGCGGCCCAGCCACCAGATCAACCACCACGTCGATCGTCTCATCGCTCAGCTCAGCAACCAAATCCGCGTCGCGGTCGATGACCCGGTCCGCGCCGAGGGCTTTCACAGCCTCAACCTTGGACGCAGAACACAGGGCGATAACGCGCGCGCCCCTTCGCTTGGCCAGCTGCACCGCCGCAGAGCCGACACCGCCCGATGCGCCCGTCACCACCACCGTTTCGGCCCCTAGATTGGCGCGATGTAGCATGCCTTCAGCGGTTGAATAGGCACAGGGGATTGCCGCAAGTTCGACGTCGTCCCAGTCACAGTTGACGGCGTGGGTTTCCGGGCTTGGGGCCACACAAAATTGCGCAAAACCACCGTCGCATTCGCTGCCGATTGTCCAGCATTCGTAAGGTCGATAATCGACATAGGTTCGCAGCATATTGCGCACAATCACACGCTCGCCCATGCGCGCAGGGTCCACCCCCTCGCCGACCGCAACGACATGGCCGCAAACATCTGCGCCCTGAATGCGCGGGAAGGTCAAAGGCGTGCCGGACCAGCTGGCATCGTCGTCGTCCACGCTGTCAAAACCTTCGGCTCCGCCCGTGTTGGTATCCTCAGTTATTGCCTTGGAGTACCAACCGATGCGGGTGTTGATATCGGTGTTATTCACCCCTGCGGCTGCCACGCGGATCAGGACTTCACCGGCCCCCGGCTGCGGCACAGGAACATCGGTGCGGTAGGCCAGCTTGTCGATTCCGCCGTGGCCGATCAACTGCACAGCATGCATTGTCTCAGGGATCATCTCAGCCCCCAAACGACGCCAGAGGCGCGCCAAATTTGGTCTCGTCCGGTACGACGCCCAGACCAGAGCCCGTCGGACGAGCGATGTGGCCATCGACAATTTTAATGCCATTTTCGGTGTCAAAGTTCCCGTCGATATAGGGCGCGGCCAGCCACACACCTTCGCAAAGGTCCGGCTTCACCGTCGCGCCAATCTGTGTACAAGCCGCTGCGATGATGTCGCCGCCCCAAGCATCGTCACACGTATGGGGCAGATTGCGCGCCTCGCAGATATCACGGAATGTCCGCATGTTTTGCAGCCCCCCAATCCGCGTTACTTTCATGCCAAACCCATCGACCAATCCCGTCCCCGCTGCTGAGATCACCGTATTCAGATCAACGCTGTTTTCGTCCATATAAATGGCGTGAGAGACGTGTGGCCGGATCTTTTCAAGGTCTTGATAGGTGTTACACGGCTGCTCCATCACGAAAGGAATGTCAGGGCATTCGCGACTGACGCGCAGCGCGTCGCGGGTGGTCCAGCCGCGGTTGCCGTCAACCGCCAAGCGCATGCCCGAGCCACGGACGGCTTCCCACACTTTGCGAATGGTCTCGATGTCGATCTCAACCGGGCGACCGCCAACCTTAATCTGCAGCCGTGGATAGCCTTCCGCCTGCTTTTCCGTCGCAAGACGCGCGATGTCATCCGGCGCGCCAACGCCCGTTGCATAGTACGACGGCACGCGATCGGTCTGCGCACCGCCCAACAAGTCCGCGACGTTTACCCCCAGCGCTTTTCCCACCAAGTCGTGCGCCGCGATGTCGATCGCTGCTTTGGCATAATTGTGTCCGTTCAACAGGCTGTGCATGCTGCGATTGAGCGACACGGGCCAGCAGTCGGCCCCGATCAACCCCGTCGCCATTTCGACCAGCGCAGCCCGCGCGCCACCGGCATGGGCCTCGGCATAGGTCGGACCCACAGGACAGGTTTCACCCCACCCAACAGTGCCGTCTTCGCCCACCAGTTTGACCAGCGTCGTATCGAGCGCCCAAACCTCAGCCTTGGCCATGGTATAGGGACCGTTCTTGACCGGTAAGTCATGAGCGTAGATGTGGATTTCACGGATCTTCATATTCACCCTCGATCATTAAATGACAGCCGCCACCCTGCGCCGGGGCTTTGCCTTACGAATCGCCCATGAGCCGAGGGTCATAAGGGAACTTTGTGATGTTCTCGAAGCCCGTTTCCGTGACGATCAACTGGTCTTCCAACTTGATGCAAAAGTCTCCGCCTTCTTCACCGACCAAGGCTTCGACACAGAGGCACATGCCCGGCTCCAAAACATAATCGTTTGCGCCCTCTTGGAACTCTTCCTTGTATGGGATGCAAGGCCACTCATCGCACAACCCGACGCCGTGGAAGCGACAGGAATATTGCCGCGCGACGTACTTGGGGTCCAGTTGATGCCCGCCAAAGGTCAACTCTTTCATCGACGTGCCGGGCTTAACCAGCTGCTCGTTGATTCGCATATGCTCAACGCCGTGGCGATAGGCGTCAATCATGTCCTGACGGGGCGCTTCATCGCCAATCCACCATGTGCGAGAGATGTCGATGCAAAACCCGTAGATGCCAACCAAATCCGTATCAAAGGCCAGAATTTCGTTGTTCTGCAGCTTGCGCGGCCCGCACTCTTGGAACCACGGGTTGGTGCGCGGACCGGTGGACAGCAGGCGGGTTTCGATCCACTCCCCACCGCGCTTGATGTTTCCGGCGTGCAGCACGGCCCAGATTTCATCTTCACTCATGCCCGGCTGAACCGCAGCCTGCATTTCATAAACCGATTGCTCACACGACCAACTTGCGCACTTCATGGCGATTTGCTCATCGACGCTTTTCACGCTCCGCGCCTTTTCCATCAGCTCTTCACCGCGCATGACGTCAAAGTTCACGTTGGTTAGCGCGTGATAGCCGTCGAGCATGATCTTATCGACGCCCAAACGCATGTTTCCGCCAGCGTGCTTGCCCATCAACTCAACAATTTGCTGCGCAAAATTGTTGGCCGCATCGCCGGTCCGGTCACCATTGGCGAAATAGAACATGCTCGCGCCGCTGCGTACTTCTTTGACCAGCGGGTTGAACTCGCACAAGAACGGGCTGTTCTTGTAATCCCACACCACCATGTGTCCATCAGCCGTCACCAAACAGGCGCGGAAGGGGTTGTGCGTGTTCCACAGCTGCATGCTGGTGCTGTCGCTGGCGTAACGGATGTTCAGCGGGTCAAACAGCAGCACGCCGCCCCAATCGCGCGCGTGCAGCGCCTCAACAATCCGGGTCAGACGATAGGCGCGCATGGCGTCCAGATCAGGCGCTTGCAGCCCAGCGCTTTGCCATTCTTGCCACGCCAGCTCGGTTGGGCCGATCTCGATCCGGTTGCCATTGTTCGGGCTGCCGTCTTTCAGCGTTTCACCCTGTTGCGCATCAATCGCCACCGAGGGCGCAGCAGCAGCCTTTGGGCTGGCAAAAGGCATAACTTTGCGCACGTCGCTGAAAAACTCACCATCCATGTCGGACAACCTCCCTATCAATATGCCACTGACGGTCTCACTAAATGACACTGGAGATTTTTCAAAAAACCGCACGTTTGCTTTGAAAGCGACGGGTTTGTGAATCCACAGCTTTGCCCGCCTTCTGCACCTTCAGAACATCGATTGGATTGCTGGTTCGACACGCTGGATGACGGCAGCGCTGCTTGCGTCACGTCGGCGGGCCGAGCGCCAATTTCCGCTCCCGCATCCAGCTATAAAGCCCTGCTGCGACCACAATGGTTGAACCGAGGATAATGGGAAAGTCCACGCTTTCCCCAAAAACCAGTACCCCAGCACCAACGCCAAACACCACGCGGACATACCGGAAGGGGCTGATAACAGACACATCGCCCAAGCGCATCGCCGTTGACACGGCAAGCGTGCCAATGCTGCCAAAGGCCACAAGCCCCACGCCAAAGCCGATCCCCGTCCATGTCGGCGCGGTCCAATTCCCGGTGACGACAATCATAAGAAAGCCGGTCACAAAGATGGTCGATGCGCCATAGAAAGACAGCGTCGCGGTTGAAATCTCCTTGGGCATGATCCGCGTACCAAAGTCACGGATCGCCATTCCCGCAACGCCCAGAAGCGTGAATGTCGCGAAGACGTCAAAGCCAGCCATCCCCGGCTTGATGATAATCAGCACGCCAATCAAACCGGCCATCAGGGCCAAAATACGCCGCCAGCCAATAGGTTCCTTAAGGAACACCGCGCCCATGATGGTCAGAACCAGCGGTAAAGACTGCATCAACGCGGTAACCGTCGACAATGGTGAATTCGCCAGCGCGATGATGATGCCCAGGACACCAACAGCCTCGCCGCCGCACCGCATGAGCATCGCGAAATGCAGGTATTTTCGATCGAAAAACGGCTGACCCGCACGACGCATGAGAACGACGAAAAACAACGCCATGCCACCGCCCAACATCATGGTCACCAGACCCAGCGACATGCTCTGGCTTGAGAGCTTCATGAACAAGTCCGCCCACATGAACAGAAAGCTGCCGAGGACCATCAATATAATTGCGCGAAGAATGTCAGGCATCAAATATCCGTCTTAAAGACCGCGACCGCCCCTGCCATCGCTTCACCATGTCGGACGCGACCAGGGGTTCAGATCGCCCAGAGCGGCAAGTCTTCAACCCTCTTGGTTCGCTTGTCCAGTTTATTGCAGCAGCGGGCTATCGTGGGCGCCTTTGGCCTGCACAAATGTCAGGGTCGTAGCCCCGGCGTCTTCACGGTAGGCTTTAATGCGGTTGAGCGTCATCACATACCCCGCCTCCGCCAAACTCGTTGTCTGGTTGGCCACGCTCATCATACCGGTCACGGTGACGGGCTGCCAGTTATGGAACAACCGCGCACCGCCCGGGGCATAGACGGAAATCACCTGATTGGGCGGCGGGGCTGGGGTGTGGATGCATGCGCCTTGATAGGGGACCAGCAGGAACTGCGCCGTCGTGCCGCGTGTGGCGTCCAGCGGGACCATAAAGCCTGCAATCGACACTGTCTGACCGTCCAAAGCCGGCTCTGTGCTGGTTTCAGCGATGTACAACAATTGCTCATCATCCGGTGCGCTGTCCAAAGCAGCATAGGCGGTCAAGGCAGCCTCCGGGATCAACGCGCGCCACGCGAGAACCGGGCCTGTAGCCTCTTCCGCGACAATCCGGGGAAGGACCGCGAGGCGAAACAGAAACACCCCAAGCACACACACGGCTAACACAGCGACCAGCGCGATCAATACCGACCTGAGAGCGTTCATTCCTTCCCCCTACCTTTGGTGCCTTTCATCCTCGATCAGTAACGCGCCCGCATGCCATCTTGCAGCGAGGAGCGGTAAGCCAAGAAAGCCGGCACCAAACCCGTTACCGCACTGACGCCAATAAAGGCCAGCAGCGCCTGCCCTTGACGGATCGTTACCATGACGGCGTTGAGATCCAGCTTCAAGGTGCCACCCAGCACCTGCCCCGCGACCCATGTTCCCAGCAGCGTGAGAACCAGTCCGCTGAGCGCTGCGGCGAGACTGATCAGCACCGCTTCAACAACCAGCAATCCGGCAATCGCCAACGGTTGGGCGCCCATGGCCCGATAAATGGCAATCTCTCGACGACGAAGATCCAACGTTGCGACCAACAGGGTCATTTGACCCGCCAGCGCCGCAAGAACAATCAGCACCGAGAACGTCAGCAAAGCGCGCTCTGCCGACCCCAGCAACAGCCACAGCTGCGACAGCGTGATCCCCGGCAAAACGGCTGTCAGCGGTTCTGTGCGGCGGCGGTCTTCAATCGTCTCAACAAATTGGAAAATCCGCCGCTTTGATTTCAAACCGACATAGACTGCCGTGAGCCGTGAGGGTTCAAATTCATCGCCTGAGAGGTCAATCACCGTTCGGTCCGTGGCGCCATCATGACGGGTGATTGCCCGGCCCGGCACCGACCCATTCCAGCCTTCATGAATAGCCTCAAACGCCCGAATATGCAGCAACAGGCTATAGTCGATCGGCGTCCCTGTGGCGGCAAGAATGCCGGTAACGATGAAGGGTTGAGTCTCGTGGCTCCGGTCCCCTGCGGACGCGAGGCCATGCTGAATGGCAATGGCATCACCCAACTCGTAGTCCAAAGCCCGCGCCACATCAGACCCAAGAACCACCCCAAAACCGCTGAGCAAAGACGGTGCCTTTGCCTTGAATGCCAGTGGCCGATCTCGACCCGTTCTGACAAAATCAAAGTAGTCCGAGGTCGTCGCAATCACGCGGTAGCCGCGGTGGCTGTCCCCCAGACTGATCGGCACCGCCCATTGGGTGCGGGCATCGGCCTGAACATCCAAAAAGCTACTCCACCGCATCGACGGCGCGGCGTCCCCGATCTGGAATGCCGTGTACAGCAGCAAACCCAAATCACTCCCCCGCGCACCCACCAGCACGTCCACGCCGCTGATGGTCCCATCAAAGCTATCCCGCGTTGCCACACGCAAGCGCTCGATCGTCAGGAACAGCGCGACGGACAGTGCGAGCGTCACAACGGTCAAAATCAAACTCAACTTGCGCGCCAGCATCGAGCGCAGGGCCAGACCAACCATCATCGCAACCGCGCTCCTTGATCGGAGAGGTCGATCAAGCGATCAAAGTCCTGCACCAGTCGCGGGTCGTGGGTAACAAACAGCAAAGCAGCCCCCGAAGCCCGGCGCGCGGCGTGCAGCAGGTCCATAAAACGCTGTTGGTTGCCTTCATCCAGCGCGGACGTGGGCTCATCGGCGATAACCAGCGGCGGATCACCCAGCAACGCGCGGGCAGCGGCGACGCGTTGGCGCTGACCGACAGACAGCGTGTGCGCCGGTCGGTGCATCATGGTTTCTGCATCCAGATCCATCGCGGTCAGCAGCGCGGCAATTTCAGTGGCCAGCGACCCCGACTTGAGCCGCGCCCGCCGCGCTTTGCTAAACTGTACGCCCAAGGCAACATTTTGAAAGACGGACGCAAAAGGAAGCAGATTATGCTCCTGAAAAATAACGCCAATGCAGTCCCCGCGCAGTTGATCCAGCGCGCCAAGGCTCAGCTTGTTCGTGTCGTGACCAAAGGCTTCTAGCGTCCCCGAAGAAGGCCGCAGGACGCCCGCGACAAGGTCCAAAAACGTTGATTTACCCGATCCAGATGGACCCAGAACCGCGACGGCTTCGCCTGCGGATACCGAGAATGCCGGCGCGCTGAACGTGAAACCGCCGGGTCGCTGAAACATGAGATTTTCACCCCGGATCAGCACCGATTTCAACGCTGGCACGAGATCACCACGCGCTCAGCAAAGTGCTGTCCCAGACCCTCTTCCGCGTTGTCGGTGCGGTCGAGTTCTGCGGCGTAGATGATGTAGTCTTCATCTGGCTCAGGCTGGATGATGGTGGATCGACACCCACGTGGACCACCACGCAGGCGCGGTCGAAAGCGCTCTGCATGCAGGATTTCAATATAGTACAACGGGTCAAAGACGCTGTACTCGAACGCTCCTGTCGTCAAATCAAGGGGCTCGGGCAGATCAACCTGAAACGTCAATTCCATGCGATTTCGGTTCTTAAGCTGCACGGAAACAAATGTGCCGTTGACGGCCTCGATCGGCGTGTCCTGAAACGTCCAATTGTTCAGGTAGCCGTGCTTGCTGAGATTCGACACCATCTCTGGCCCCAAGGCTTCACCCTGCTCTAAGACACGCTTGCGGTTGGGGCGGTCGGCGGTCAGCTCGTCCAGGACATAGGCGCTAAAGAACGGGTCAAACAGCCATGATTGCTCAAGCGCGATCAGCCGCTTTTCTTCATCGAACTTGAACTGAACAGTCAGGTCGATCCATTCATGCGGATGAGCCCAGGCGGTTTGCGCGAGCAGCACAGCAAACGTGCTGGCCACGGCCTTGGCCAACAGCGTGCGAAGGACAAACCCAAACTTTTTCACGCGATTTGCCCTCCTTCATTATGGCCTAAAGCTCAAGCTTGGTGCGGTCCGGCTCCAAGTGTGCTCCCTTTTGTCCCGTGGGCATAACGACTTCAACATCCATTTCCTCTAAGGCTGGAAATTGGTCAAAGACGGTCGCCTGCAAGTATGTCAGCGCAGAGACATCCGCACAGTCCAACTCATATTCAGCATGAAAGGCGATGTGTTCAACCTCGCCCTCATGTTCTTCGGCTTCAAAGTCTACATGAACTTCGGCCAACACGCAGCCGGCTGCGTCGGGCACCATCGCCACGCTGGACATATCACCCAAAAGTGTAATTTTTGCGTCAATCGCCTGCTGCTCTTCATCGGTTTTTGGTAAGTATTCAAAACCAACGATATCAACCGCCGGCGCTTCAAAGCGGAGCAACGCGCCGGCATCATCGATGACAACTTCTAACACCGCCTCGCCATGCACGTGGGCGTCTTCGGCTTTTGCCGAGAACGAAAACGCGATAAAAGACAGAACGGACAGTTTAAGAATTTTGGTAACCATGATACCATTCCGCATGTAATGTTATAACATTACGTTAACTCGCATGAAGACGCTAAGGGAATCAAGAGGCACCATCGGTAAATGAGCGATACAGACATCAAAACCATTCACACAAGCGCGTCTTCAAATCAGTATGCGGATCATGTTTTTGAACCGCATGATCACGCTGCATGCGTGTCGCAAACCGTCGCAGCGGCCGAGGCGAAGTGCACCCACGATCGGGCGAGATTGACCGAGACGCGGCGAAAGGTTTTGGACTTCCTGCTCGAAGAACACCGGCCGCTTGGCGCTTACGCTATTTTGGACAAACTTGGTGATGGCGGTCAGCGCGCACAGCCACCTGTGGCCTACCGTGCGTTGGATTTCCTGATCGAAAACGGTCTGGCGCACCGCATTGAAAGCCTCAACGCCTACGTTGCGTGCCGCAATCCATCACAGTGCGCCGCGCCGACATTCTTGATCTGCCAACACTGCAATTTGGTGGCCGAATCCTTTGCCGAGCAGCACCCATCACCCCTACGCGCCGCAGCCGATGAAATGGGTTTTGTGATTGAGCGAGAATTGCGCGAAGTCAGCGGCACGTGCCCCACATGCCACAAAGCGGCGGCTTGAACCGCTAGTAGAGCGTTTTCAGCGCTGCCGCGTCATAGTCGGACAGATCTTCAAAGTTTCCGTCGAAAATCTTTTGTGCCCA
Organism: uncultured Alphaproteobacteria bacterium; assembly: GCA_905479265.1. Classification (GTDB taxonomy): domain Bacteria; phylum Pseudomonadota; class Alphaproteobacteria; order UBA7985; family UBA7985; genus UBA7985. The sequence goes on along the minus strand of CAJQLX010000027.1, from coordinate 48,436 downwards.
AAACGGATCCTGCAACAGCGCGCGTCCGACGCCCACCATGTCAAACTCCCCACGCTCCAGACGTTCGATCACGTCGGTCAGGGGGCGCGTTTTCGAGCTTTCCCCGCGGAAGGCACCGGTAAACTCGGTACTCAACCCAACTGAACCAACCGTGATGGTGGGCAGTCCGGTCAGCTTTTTCGCCCATCCCGCCAAGTTCAGCCCGTCCATGCCGTCCACAGCCTCAAATTCTGCTTCCCAGAAACGGCGCTGTGAGCAGTGCAGGCAATCCACGCCGGCCTCGACAAACACGCGCAAGAAAGCTTCCAGCTCTTGCGGGCTTTCGGCCAGTTTTGCGTCGTAGTCTTGCGACTTCCACTGAGAGAACCGCAGGATGATTGGCATGTCGTCGCCAACCCGCTCCCGGCACTGTTTGATGATTTCGGCGGCAAAGGTTGCGCGGTCGGGTAAGTCCCCGCCAAAGCGGTCTTCACGGACATTCATAACGCTCCAGAAGAACTCGTCGATCAGGTAACCGTGCGCGCCGTGGAGTTCGATGCAATCAAAACCCAAGCGCTTAGCCTCGCCCGCAGCATCAGCAAACGCCGTGACCATGTCCCAGACGTCTTCTTCGCTTGGTGCGTCCTGTACGGCTTTGCCCCGGTGCGTTAGGCCCGAGGGACCATCCGACGGCGCGTCAGGGTCCGGGCCTGTTCCGGGCTTTCGCAGCATCCCCTGATGCCACAACTGTGGCCCCATCACGCCGCCAACGTCTTGAACCGCTGAAATGACGCTCTTCCACCCGGCCAGCGCGTCTGGCTTGTGAAAGTTCGGGATGCGCGGATCATTGCTCGCCCCACCGCGCGCCACGGTCGTTCCCTCAGAGATAATGAGCCCCACGTGGGCCTCTGCCCGTCGCCGGTAGTAATCCCGAACCTCATCCGTCGGCACGCCATTGGGACTGAAGTTACGGGTCATCGGCGCCATTACGATCCGATTGGGAATGGTCATGCTGCGAAGCTTGAACGGCTGGAACAGGGGGGAAGTATCTGACACGCTTGGGCTCTCCAAAATAACCATCAAAACCTATCGGCTCATTGCGCAAACGGAAACGGTAGTTCGCGCGACTTCATGAAGCCGGACGAGCCGTTGAGCACTTCACGATAAGACTGGGCTCGAAAACTGAGATAATCGTTAAGAATTGCTGTTGCCTCGTCCGAGCCATCCATCGTCTGCCGCAAGACCTGCCCCGATTGACGTCCCAAATCAGTAAGCAGCTCGGGGCTGAAATTGCGCACTTTTCGCATCTGCCCTGTGGCTTGCATCGCGCCAAGCAAGCGCGCGTTTTCCTGATGCGTGCTCAACAGCATGCGGTGACTTTCTGCGGCAAACACACTGCGAAAAGCCAAGCGCTGCGGCTCGGTCAAACTGAACCAAAATGGCAGGTTTAGCCCTACCGATATTCCCAAAGCGGGCCGGAGCACCGGAGGGCCATAGAGATACTTTGTGGCTTCAGTGATCTCGCCCTGTGGATCGGCCCAGGGTCCGAACCACTCCGTTGCGTCCAAAGCGCCCAAACTGAGGGCCGAGGCCAGACGTGCAAAGCTAACGGGGCGGGCGTCGGCACCCAAAGACTTCAAAAGCGTCCTTGCCAAACCGCTCGATCGGATCGTCAGCCCATCGAAGTCGTCCAGCGATTCCAAACGCTTGTTCGACCAAACCCCAAGCCCACCCGCCAGCATACCGGCGGAAAAGGGCTTGATGTTGAACGGGGCTTGTATGGCGTCCCAATGTTCCGCGCCTGAACCGGTCAACCAGCCCAGCAACTCCAACCCCGTCAGGCCAAATGGCACACCGGAAAACAGGTAAAAAGCCGGGTTCTTGGCCGACCAAAAATATTCGACACCGTGATACATTTCCACTTCGCCAGCACCGGCGCGCGCGTGCGCCTCGCCGGGGCTGCCCAGTTCCCCCGCAGCAAACAGCTCAACCCGCAACGCGCCATCGGTGATTGCTGTCAGACGCTCGGCCAAACGCTGTGCTGAGGGGCCAACAATGGGAAATCCGCGCCCCCAAACCGACGACATTCGAACGACCCTCGCCTGTGCCCGCACCACGTTAGGCGCGGCAAGCAGGGACAAAGCGCCCAGCCCACTGGCCAGCACTTGACGACGACGAAGTTTGGCAGATGAGGCGGCCATGATGCTCCTTTGTGAAGGACGCCAGTCTTGGCACTGATGAGGCTGATAAAAAAGGAAAGAGTCGATTATGTCTCTAAAGATTGAAGAACCGTTTTTAAATCAGCGCAGGAACGAACCAAACCAGTACAATCACCATAACCTGCACAGCGATAAACGGCAGGACGCCCCGGTAGAGTTGCAAGGTCGAACCTTGATCCGGCACAGCGCCCCGAAAATAGAACAGGGCGACGCCAAAGGGTGGGGTCAGAAACGAGGTCTGCAGCGTCAAAGCGATCAGGATACCCGCCCAGACCGGATCAAGCACCTCTGGCGGGACCGAAAACACCACGGGCAGCGCCAGCGGCAAAACAACCACGATGATCTCCACAAACTCCAGAACAAAGCCCAGCAGGAAAATGATCATCAGCAGGACGAGCAAGGCGGCCCGAGCGGTCTGCTGTGGGTCTTCCGCGCCAACCAACGCGGTGAGCGCAATCATGCCCTGAGAGAGCAAATCGTCTCCGCCAATCGCCTTGATGCACAGCGCAAACAAACCGGCGCCTACGATAATGGCAAAGATCATGGCCGTAAGCCGCAGCATGTCATTGAGTGCAGCCTGAAAGACGCCTCGGCGGAAACCCAAGTAACCTGCCCACGCCACCATCGCCAAAACAACGAGGTAAAGCGCTAAAATCAGGGGTTCCAAGGCGGTAAAACCTGCAAACTGACGCCACCCAAAAATCAGGACGGTCAGCACAGTGGTGGACCAGATCAGGACGCTGCTGCGACTGGCCAGCACCGCCGCGCCAACGGCGCCGAACGACGCCGCAGACGTGGTGTCTGCAACCCCCGTGACGATCGACCCCAGCACCAGCACGATCAGGCCCACGGGGGGTAAAATACCGTTGGCAATCGCGCGCCAACTCATCATTTTTGCATCATCGGTTCCCGTCGCATGACGCCCAAACCAAAGCGCCAATCCCGCGAAACCCAACATGACCAGCACGCCGGGAACAAGCGCCGCTCGGAACAAATCACCGCTGGTGACCGCCAAGGGCGCGAAGTTGCCCTGTGCAATTTGGGCGCTTTGAAACTGCACGCCGACTTGCTCGGCCAGCAGGATCAAGATGATCGACGGGGGAATGACTTGGCCCAACGTACCGGAAGCCGTGACCACGCCCGCGGCGTTGCGGAACCCGTAGCCGTTGCGCAAAAGCGCCGGCAGAGCGATGGCTGACAGGGTGACGACAGACGCCCCAACAACCCCGGTCGAGGCCGCAAGCAAACCACCAACCAAAACCACAGCAACGCCCAATCCACCGGGAACCCGGCGTGTGAGCGCTGGCACGGCTTCAAACAATCGATCGGCCAGAGCGGAACGCTGAAGCACTGTGCCCATGAAGACAAACAGGGGGATGGCGAGCAAGGTTTGGCCACTGGGTGCCATATGGCGGTACACGTCGCTGGCCAGCGGGGAAAGATCACGCCAACCGGTCGCGTCCACAATGGCCCAACCATCGGCCCCCGTGAGCGGCACCCCCACCATCGATAGCGCGATGAGGCCACCAAGGACCAGAACGCCCACGCCCCCCAACCCAAAGGCGACAGGATAGCCACTGAGCAAACAGGTGAAGGTCGCGCCCAGAAACAGGAGCAGGATGATCAGCTCAACCATCATTCGGGCAGGCTCCTGCCCCTGAGCCCCGCAAGGGCAAAAACCACGATAAGATAACCGAGCAAAGGCACCAACGTCTTCACCAGAAACACGAACTCGATGCCGAAGTTGGCTGATCCTTCGCTTTGATCCCAAGCGCGCGCGGCGAAGATCGTTCCCTTGGTCAACAAAAGCCAACCGACGGGTAAGGCCAGAAACACGGCGCCTGCGCGAGCGACCAACCGCTTTGCTCGCGCGCCCAGCATCGGCGCCAAAGCATCAATGGATACGTGACCGCCCCAGCGGAGCAAAATCGGGATCGCACCCGTCAGTGCGATGCCAAACAGAGCCATGGCTACCTCGATCCACCATGTTTCCGAAAATGACAGTGTCAGGCTTTGCGGGGGAAAGAAGCTGATCCCAAACAGGAACCGCGCACTGGCCCACAGGAACACGATCGCCATTGACCCAACGGCAGCCAGAGCCGCCACTCGCCACAACAAGGCCGCGCCCGCGTCGAGCAGGCTGTCGAGGTCTGGGCCTTTCCAGACCAAAGCAAAACCCAGCACCGTCAGCGCGGCGGTTTGCAGCTGAATCCCAGACACAAAAAAGCCCTCTGCGCTGGCAAAGGGCTTTGGGGGATGACCAATGGCACACCAACCGCCAAGCGCAAACAGCCCAGCGAAAGCAGCCAGCAGGATCGCAGCACTCAGTGCACTGCGACCCCAACTCTGGATCGTCAATTGTCCGGCAGTAAATCCGGGAGGAAGGTCGTGATTTGTGGGAAGAACCACAGAATGGTCAGGCCCACGACCTGAATGATGACGAATGGGATAATCCCTCGATAAATGTTGCTGGTCTGAATCTCAGGCGGTGCCACACCTCGCAGGTAGAACAGCGCGAACCCAAAGGGCGGCGTGATAAATGAGGTCTGCAAGTTCACCGCGATGAGAATCGTGATCCAGGCAGGATGCATGATGTTCGGATCGGCACCATAGATCACCGGTCCCACAATCGGGATAACGATGAAAATGATTTCGATAAAGTCCAGAACGAACCCGAGCACGAACAAAACCACCATGACAACCAGCAGAAGCGTTCGCGGATCTTCGAACGAGCGCAGGAAGTGTTCGATGTACTCTTCCCCGCCAAAGGATCGCAGGGTCAGCGCCAACAGCTGAGAACCGATCAGGATCGCAAAGACCATAATCGAGACCTTTGCCGTTTCCATCAGGATGGACGAAAGCACGCGGTCCTTGCTGAACAAGAACGACTTGGTCGCGCCTGCGATGGTGCGTGGGTTCGCAACGGGTCGGCCACCTTCGACACGCGCGCCCAACAGGACAATAACCGCGTAAATCATGCCAAGAATGGAAATGACGTAAAGAGCTGACGCGATGCCTGACGCGGTTGCTTTGCCAAATCCAACGGCTTGGTTACCGTCGAGGAAGTTGGCCTTTACCAAGAGCATGACGGCGATCGACGCTGCCGTCCAAAGCAGGATGTTTCGCCCAATCTTGTTGTCAAACGGCCCAACCTGCACGTCACGTTCCAGCAGCTTGATCGCTGACAGCAAGATAGCGCCACCAGCGCCCAAGGCGGCAGCCGGTGTCGGGTTGGTAATGCCGCCAAAGATGGAGCCCAGAACGGCAACAATCAGAACGACGGGCGGCACGACCACGCGAATCACCTCGACCTCCAGCAAGCGCGGAACCGCGCCAACCATGCCGTAGATGATCAGGGCCGTCGGGATGAAATACAGTGCCGTGCGCGTCCACGGTGAGGTCGATGGATCAACCAGCCAAATCGCCACAGCCACAAAGGACAGAACACCAAGCGCGCCAACCAGAATCGGCGTTTGTGATGCGCGGCGACGCAACGATGCTGCCAAAGCAAACGACACCGAAACCAGTGTCAGGAACGCCGCGACCCCCATGGATATTGCCGGCACAACGTAGTTATCGAGACTGTCACGGAAGTACGCCGAAAGCTGCTTTGGCGCGTCGCCGTTGCCCATGTCCGGGAAGGCTTTACGCAGCAGGTTCGCCGCTTCTGACGTCACGGGCTTGGAAACAGCAAATGGCACCTGCCCGTCCGCAACTTGACGGATTGCGCGGTCGTAAGAGAACGACGAGGCGAGATAGGACTCCCGCTTCAGCAAGCCATCAACGCTCGAAACCGCCCGATCCAGATCGCCGGATGCCGGCAACTCGCGGATCGCGTTCAGCTGCGTTTCAAGATCCGTTGCGGACTGGATGATTGCGAGGTTGTCGGCGAAAGCGGCATTGACCTCAGGCTCGAAGAAACGTTCGTAAAGCGCCTGCAAAGCGGCAATTTTTTCGCCCAGCAGCACCGAACGACGCTCAAGCTCTTCCACCGTGCCTTCTGGGTCATCCTTGAATTTTCGGATCACCGACTTTCTCCGCGCCTTGGACACGGCAGAGGCGTAGTCCTCAGCGACCAGTTTGTAGGGCGTAAAGTCGAATTCCTTGTCGGCGCGATTGACCAGCTTTTGCACGGTTTGTCCGCGTGGCGCGCCTTTTACCGCAGCGGTCAGTTCAGGGAGCGTGTTCGCGCCCTCTGCTCGTTGCAGGACTTCGAAATAAGGAGCGGCTAAATCGGGTCCAAGCATGGCATCAATGGAGCTTGCAAAACGATCAATGCCGCGCAAAAGCGTGGACTTACGTTCGGTAAATTCGATCTCGCGCAGCGTGGCGGTGATGACGGAACCGTCCGTGCCATCCAGCAAAACATCAACGCGGGTTTGTAAGTCTTGCGGAATAGGCTTTGCCCGCGAAACCAGCGCCGTAAATTCCTGCAAATCTGCCCAATCACCCGCATCAATATCAGATGCACGCGCGCGCTCGATTTCTTCCAGCAACGCTTGGGCGTTGGCAAATTCTAGAACGTCCTGCGGTGGTTTTTGTGAGCCGACATAGCCGACAAAAGCCGCAATAACCCAAACCGCGATAAAGCCCAGCGACGGCAAAGCGATCGCGCCAGCTGCACGACCAGCGGAGCGCCCATAGTCCCCCAGCAGATCATAGGTGTTCGCGTCCGGGTTTTGCTTGATCGGCGGGGCAGCGTGGGGACGAAGCAGCGCATAGCCCAAGGCGTAAGCGGCGTAGAGGAGCGCGAGGACAATCCCCGGTATAAAGGCCGCTTTAAACAGTGTTCCGGTCGAAATCGCGATGTCATCACCCAGCAGTTCCGGCAACGGAATGCCAAGATCTTGGGACCGGCCCTTCTGCGCGGAGGAATAGATGTCGCCCACCATCGAGCCGAGCAACACCAATACGATGGACGGCGGAATGATCTGACCCAAGGTGCCAGACGTCGCGATAACCCCGGTAGAGAGTTCTTTGGAGTAACCCGCCCGCAGCATGGTCGGCAGGGAAATCAACCCCATCGTCACAACGGTCGCGCCCACGATGCCCGTTGACGCCGCCAACAGCGCACCAACCAACACCACCGAGACAGCCAACCCGCCCGGCATGCCACCAAACAAACGCCCCATAGAGGTCAGCAGCTCTTCGGCGATCTTAGACCGCTCAAGCGCGATGCCCATCAGGACGAACAGCGGCACAGCCAGCAGCGTGTCATTCTGGTTCTCGCCAAAGGCGCGGGAGTAGTTGTTGTTGCTCCACTGGGCGAGCGTATCCAGCCCTTTCTGCCAGGCGGGCCCGTCAAATATCTCATGATGGGCTGCAAGCAGCGGTTTGAGTTCGCCTTCGTATTCCACCAGCAACCAGCCCAACTCGGACCCAATCGCAATGAGCACAAAGCTGATGATGGCTGAACCCGATAGCGCGAACGCAACGGGATAACCGGAAAGGATAGCCATGAACAACGTTCCGAAAACGATGACCAGGCTGAGTTCGACGCCGTCTAATCCAAAGAGCATGGGTCTGTTCTTCTCTTACTTAACTGCCGGATTATGCCGAACCAAGGGTCGGACGGCTGGCGTTGGTTGTTGGGGCTGTGCCGTCTGTTGCGGCGTCAGTGGCGTCTTGAATGGCCTGCGCGGTCAGTTGCTCAGGGTCGGCTTCACCCCTGTTTGCTGCGTCTTCGCGTTCTCGGCGGGCATGCTCCGTGTCGGAGGTAAGGCCCTTATCAAGGCTGGAGAAAAGGAAGCCAACAGCTTGAATCAGCATCAGCGCAGCCAGTATGAGGATGAGCAGGTAATACAGCGGAACGTGACTGAAGTTTTCGCCTGTCGATGTGTTCCAGTTGATCTGTTTGAAACTCGACGCGCCGGGGATCCGGCCATCGAAGTTGCGGGTTAGAATCAGCTGCGTGAGCGGGTTGAACGACGTAATCTGGAAGATCTTGTTCATCGCCAAGTGCCACGATACCCACCAAAGGCCAATCATCGATGGCATCAGGAAAATCAGCGTTCCCACAACGTCGATCCAATGCTTTACCCGACGGCTCATCGCGCCATAGATCAAATCCACCCTGACGTGGCCCTCGTCCATGAACGTGTAAGCGCAAGCAAAGGCGATGATAATCGCGTTGTACAACAGCAGTTCGGTCGCAAACCATGGCATGGTCAGCACGTCGTCTCCGGGCACCAGCTCCAACCCAAAAAACGAAATAGGCAACCCGTTTGAGCGGAAAACCTGCTGCAAGAAAATGATCATGATCTGCTGGAAAGCCATGAACAGAACGAACCAAGACGCCAGTTTGCCCAGCGTTCCATTGAACCGATCAATGCCCCCTGCGACGCTGCGCAAGACGGGGCGATAGAACAGACCAGCGATCAGAAGCGTCAAAACCAGCGCAAAGAACATGAAGAAGAAGTCAGAAGATTTGCCGAAAATCAGGGCGTTAACGATGTAGTCATCCGCCGGGAATTCAACGGCCAAGGCCTTCAGTCGCGCGTATTCGAGCAGCGCCGCCGCATCACCGTTGAAGGTTGCGGCGTCGATCGCTGCTTGCGCCGCGCCAACGAGATCAGGTTGTTTTTTGAGGACAGCATCGAAAGCGGCCAGCTCGCCACTTTCGGCCAGCTTGGCCGTCATCGCCTGCAACTGCGGCGCTGCTTCGGCTGCGCGCTCGTCGCCGGTCATGATGCCATAGAACCAAGTGCCGGCCTTGTAAGGCGCGAGCAACAAGTTGACGAAGCCCTGGGCGATTGCGGTCAGAAATCCAATGATAACGGCCATAGTGGCAGCACCTTTTTTGGCGGCGAGGCGTTGGCTGGTTTCGCGCTAAAAGAAGACCCCACCCTTTGGGCCATCAGCCCGTAATCGACGTTTCACGGTCGAATGTCTCTCAAACTCCATTCGTCGCAGCCGGCAGTGGGGTTCGGTGGCGCGCGGCCTTGGGCCGAGGAGAACGATTGAGTGTTCGGTGGTCTTATGATCAAGCGCGATAGAGGCCGCCGTTCAGCGACCTCTATACTTTGACATGTCGTCGACGGCTGATTAGCTGCCGAGAACGCGGTCACGCTGTGCGGTGTACTGACCGGAAGAGCGGGACGCCCAACCAGAAGAACTCCGCATGGAGGCCATTACGCTGTCGTAACAACGCTTGAAGAACTCATCATCCATGTTCTCTTCAAACACTTCGACAGAACCGCGACCAAAGCCATCCCAAACGTCATCTGGGAACTCAAGCGCACGGGTACCACCAGCGATCAGACGCTGAAGTGCTGCACCGTTTGCGGCCATGTACTGAGAATGGCTGCGTACGTTTGCATCAGCACAACCAACTTCGATTGCACTCTGGTGTGACTCGGACAAGGAGTCCCAGCGGTCCAGGTTCATCGTGAAGGACAGTGCCGCACCTGGCTCGTGGAAGCCTGCGGTGTAGTAGATGTTGGTTGCTTCTTGGAGACCAAGGGACTCATCAGAAGCTGGGCCGATCCACTCTGCGCCATCAATCGCGCCGGACTGCAGTGCCTGGAAGATTTCGCCGCCAGCCATGGTGATCGAAGATGCACCAAGCTTGGAAATCACCTTACCACCCAGACCAGGCATACGGTACTTCAGGCCTTCGAAATCAGATGCAGAGTTGATTTCATTACGGAACCAACCGCCACCTTGCGTACCGGTGTTACCCGCGAAGAAGCCTTTCAGGCCAAACTCTTCACCGATTTCGTCGTACAGCGCACGACCTTCACCAGCATACATCCAGTCATTGATTTCCTGTGCGGTCATTCCGAACGGTACAGCCGTAAAGAATGCCAGCGCAGGGTGCTGACCGATGTAGTAATAAGAAGCAGCGTGGAACGCGTCTGCGGTACCAGAAGTCACTGCATCCCATGCAGCCTGCGTACCGGAAACCAGTTCGCCGTTTGCCTTCAGATCAATTTCCAGCGTTCCGCCGGTGATGGCAGCAACGTTGTCAGCAACACGCTGAGCAGCATCGTGTACACCAAAGGAGCCACGGCCCCATGTGGTCACCATCGTAATCTTTTCACGACCCTGAGACAGTGCTGGGGTAGCGAGACCGGTCGCGGCAACTGCACCTGCAGCTACGCCAGCGACACCAGCGCCTTTAAGAAACTCACGACGTTTCATAGTAAATCCTCCCGAAACGGACAGTTTATCAACACCCCCCTCCCAGAGGGCGTCTCGACCTTCCTAAACCACAAAAGGTTAAGGATGTAAATTGGTACACAAAACAGACCAATGACGTACGTAGTCGCACGGCGATACAATCTTCTCGTATTACCACGCCTTGAACGTAGTGCGATCCGGTGCGCGCGGCAATCGGTGTGGCGACCAAAAAATTACGTACGTAGACAATTCCCATCGACGCCAATGCACAAAGCGAGGCAGACACTGTATAAGGCAGCCCATGGGACTCAGACTCAACTTGCTCGCCATCTCGGTTATACCGATCATCTTGTTTGCCGCTGCGATGTTGGGCGTCGTCACGCGTCAAACTGCCACGCTTTCGGCGGAGTTGGGGAACCTCATCGAAGACCGATTGGTGTCGGACAAGCAGACCGCGCTGACAAATTATGCTGAGCTGGCGGAGACAGCGATTCGCCCCTTGGTCAAACGCCAAAGCAATACAGCGCAGAGCCAGCAGCAAGCGAAAACCGTGCTGAATGCCATGACGTTTGGCGAAGACGGTTACTTCTATGTCTACGATTATGCCGGCAATAACCTTGTGCACCCCCGCTTGAGTGAGCTGGTCGGACAGAACCTGTGGGATCTGCAAGACCCCAACGGCAACTTTGTGATTCAAGGGCTGATTGAGCAAGCCAAAGCCGGGGGCGGTTTTCACTCTTATCTATGGAACAAACCTTCAACCGGACTGGAAGAGCCAAAAATTGGCTTTGCTCTGGGGATCGACAGCTGGGGTTGGATGCTGGGAACGGGTCTCTATCTGGATGACATTCGCGGCGAAGTGGACCTTGTGAACGCCACCATTGGCCGGTCTGTGCAGCGGTCTTTTTTGTGGGTTATGGGCTTTGGTCTTTTGGCCGTTTTGTTGGCCGCCATCGTCGTTTATGCTTTTCAACACAACGTGCAGCGGACCGCTGACGCCAAACTCAAGGCTCTCAACAGCCGGATCGTTGAGATTCAAGAAGAACAATCACAGCGCATTTCCCGCGACCTTCACGACGGCATTTCTCAGCTGCTGATCCTGACACGCTATTCACTCGAAGCGGTAGAAGCCGACTTGAACCCTGCGCAGATTGAGCAGAAAGCAACGCTTGGGCGGTCGCGTGGCACGCTGGATCGCGCACTCACCGAACTCAGCTCTATCGCACGCAATCTGCGCCCGCCCGCGCTGGATCAATTGGGCTTGCAGCAGGCTTTGATGTCTCTGGCCGAGGACTACGCGCTGCAATCCAAGTGCAAGGTCTACCCCGACATCCAATCCTTGGGCGACAAACTCACAGAGGCTGGCAAATCGGCGCTGTTTCGCGTGGCGCAGGAGGCGCTGACGAACGTCTCAAAGCACGCCGACGCCGATCGCGTCTGGATTACGCTGCGGATCAAGGGCAAGGCGGTGCATTTGACGATCGAAGACGACGGCAAAGGCCTCCGCTCGAAAGCGCACAGCGGCCTGGGGATCGCCAACATGCGGGAGCGCTTGGCGGCTCAGGGTGGGCGGCTGGATATTCACTCGCTGACATCCGACGGCGGAACCCAAGTGATCGGCATCATGCCCCTTTCCAGTGAGCCCGCAGCGCCATGACGATCAACGCCATCATCGCAGACGACCATGAGCTTGTCCGCGAAGCCCTGCAAGTGCGACTGCAGCGCATGGACGTGCAGATTGTCGCCGAGGCCATCAACGGACAGCAGGTGGTGGATCTGGCCGCGTCTGTGGACTTTGACCTTATTCTTATGGACATATCCATGCCGGTCATAAACGGGGTCGAGGCCACGCATCAGATCAAGCAAGCCAATCCGACGTGCAAAATTTTGGTTCTTTCGACCCACGACAGTCAGGACTATATCCGCGCCGTTGCCGCAGCCGGGGCCGATGGGTATTTGCTCAAATCCGCTGACTTCGATGAAATGCAGCGCGCGGTCCAAGTGGTCGCGATGGGCGGCTCTTACTTCGCAGAAACGATCAAGGAAAAGCTGTTCGGCGACCGGACTTTCGATGACAGCAAGCACCAGTCCCTGACGTTGCGCGAGCGCGAAGTGCTGCGCATGATGGATGAAGGGCTGCGTTCAAAAGAAATCGCCCATCGCCTGAATATCTCAACACGAACGGTCGAAGCGCACCGGCGAAACCTCAAACGCAAGCTGAACTAGCGCGCCGCTAGCCCGCGGGCCAGCGCGATTGGCCTTGTCTTGACGGTGAGGAAAGAAAGGAATTGGTGCCCCCGGCCCGAATCGAACGGGCACTCCCGAAGAAACGTGATTTTGAATCACGCGCGTCTACCAATTCCGCCACGGGGGCGCTTTGCTTCAGGGCTGAAGCTTGTATAAGACCCCTCGAACCAAGCGCCAAGGAGTTTTCTTGCATGGGATGGCTGAAATCTCTTTATCACTGGACATTGCAGCAAGCCGAAAAGCCGAGGGCTCTTGGCGTGCTGTTTGCCATGTCGTTTGCGGAAAGCTCCTTCTTTCCCATTCCACCCGATACGTTACTGGCGCCCATCGTTCTGGCGCGCCGCGCGTGGTGGTGGTTGGCGGCGACCATTTGCACCATCGGTTCCGTCCTTGGCGGCATCTTCGGATACTTGATTGGCACGTTTGCGTTCGACGCTGTGGGGCGTCCTTTGCTGGCGCTGCTGGGTCAGGAAGACAGCATCAGCGCGTTCGAGCAAACCTTCAACGCCTTTAGCTGGCAGATTGTCTTTCTCGCTGGCTTTACCCCGATTCCCTACAAGGTCTTTACCATTGCCTCCGGCGCATTTGATGTTGCACTGGGAATCTTCATCGTCGCCTCCGTCATTTCTCGTGGTGGGCGCTTCTTTTTGGTGGCGGGGATTGTCGCGCTGCTTGGACCTGTGGCGAAACCGCTGATTGAGAAATATTTTGGATGGTTTACGTTGGCCGCTGGTCTGATTGTCGTAGCAGGTGTTTTTGCTTACACCGCGCTGCATTAGGCCGATGGAGACTGAGCCGCACGAATGTTGAAGTTGTTCTATAAAATCGAACAAAACTGGGATTGGGCCTTCCCCTCGCTCATCCTCATCGCCTGCGCTTTTTTCCTCGGGGTCGCCTTGATTTCTCAGTACGTCGGCGGACACCACCCCTGCACGCTCTGTATCGCCCAACGCACGTCTTACGTGGTCGCGGCGGTCATATCGGGCGCGGCCATCGTTATTGGTCGCGACCCTGATCGCAATGTTGAGCGCGCCATGTTGCTGGGGGTTTGTGGTCTCGCGTTTCTCTATGGCAGTGCAACAGCCTTTGAACACGTGGGTGTTGAGCAAGCGTGGTGGCTGGGGGACGTTCTTTGCTCGGGCTCGATGGCGGAATTTCAAGTGAGCCCCGAAAGTCAAAACATGCCGGTAAACCCCCTGTTCAACGTGCCAGAAGTCACCTGCGCTGAGGGGACTTGGACGTTGTTTGGGCTTTCGATGGCGACGTACAACATGATCGCCAACCTCGGCCTGATGTTTTTGTCCGCCTTTTTGGCACTCACGACGTTACGCAGCAACGGTGTGCAGGGCTAATCCCGCTCCAACACCGAATCCCAATACAGGTAATCTTCCCAGCTTTCGTGCAGGAAATTTGGCGGGAAAGACCGGCCTGCGTCCTGCAGCTGATAGGCCGTCGGGCGCAGTGGTTCCTTGCGCAAGCGCATCGAGCTGTCGCGGAGGTACCGATTGCCCTTTCTCAGGTTGCACTTTTGGCACGCCGTCACGACGTTTTCCCAACTCGTCCCGCCGCCTTTTGACCGAGGAATCACATGGTCGAAGGTCAGGCTTTGAACGGGGAACCGCGTGCTGCAGTACTGGCACCGGAAATGGTCGCGCAAGAAAACGTTAAAACGGGTGAAAGCGGGAGACCGGTTCATCGGAACGTAGTCTTTCAACGCAATCACACTGGGGATCGGCATTTCAAACGACGGGCTTCGGATCACGTGATCGTATTCCGCCACGACGTTGACCCGCCCTTGGAAGCAGGCCTTCACGGAGTCCTGCCAATTCCAAAGTGACAACGGCAAATAGGATAAGGGCCGAAAATCGGCGTTTAACACCAGTGCCGGATAGTTCTCTAAGCTTCTCGCTGTCATGCTCTCCTGCCCCTTCCGAACCTCTCGGAAGCTGTCATTCGACTATGACAAGCGAATGACGATTGGACAAGTCAGCGTCTCATAATCGTTCAACAGGTCGCAGTTCGGGCTTGAGGGACAGGCCTTGAGTTGGCCTATTCGACCAAATCGCCCATGCCGAAGGCCGTGCGCAATTTCAGCAAAGCGGCTTGCAGACCCTCGCCGTCGATTCCATGCCCCAAACCGGGCCGAGGAAACGTTTCAACAGGCGCGCCCAACGCGGCAAGCGTCTTTGCTGCGGCTTCCATAGACGCAAAAGGCACCACCTGATCGTCTTCGCCGTGGACCAGCAGATAAGGCGGGAATGACGTGCTTTCGGTTGCCGCACGCTCGGGTGCTGGCAGCGCGCCGCTGTAGCCCAGCACGTAACCCAGCGCCTCGGGCAAGCGCAAACTCACCTCCAGCGACATCATGCAGCCCTGCGAAAACCCAAACAAGGCAATGTCCGACCACTGCAAATCAAATCGGCGCTTGAGGCTTTGCAGAGCCGTGTTGACGTAGCCCCGCGCCATTTGCGCACCGTGATCGAGTTCTGACTTATCAATCCGAGAAATTGGAAACCACTGCCGCCCACCGAGCATGCCGCCGGGGATTTCCTCTGGCGCTTCAAGGCTGACGATTGCCGTCGCCGGCAACGCGGGCGCCATTTGCATGGCAAGCGGGAACAAGTCGTCCGCATCTGCGCCGTAGCCATGAAGGAAGACGAGCAGGTGTTTAACCGGCTCCAAATTCGGGATCAGAGCGCGATGGGTTGGGTCCGTGCCTTCGATTTGAAAACCACGGATGACGTCAAAATCTGGCGTCTGCTGCATAGGTTTAGTCCCGAAAAGTCTAGCGGTTGGTTTCGTCGTCGGCGGCGTCTTCGGACCCTTCGAGCGTGGAAACCACGGCTTCCAATCGGTCGCTGAGCTGCTCAAACACGTCTGCCACATAGTCATAGGCCTGCTGCACGGCATCACTGCCGCCGCCACTGCCGGCACCATCGTCGCTGGTGGACTCCGGTTTCGCGGCAGCACCGTCTGCTGCTGATTTGGCCCGCTCGCTGTGTAAATCGTCGGCCATCAGCAGACCCGCCATAAGCAGCAACCGCGCCTCGCCCACTTGCCCATTGGCTGTCACCAATTGGTTCACCCGCTCGGAGAGAGCATTGGCGAGCCGCATGACGTGTTCTTCCTGACCATCATCACAAGCGATGTCATAGCCACGTCCATTGAGTGTTATTCGCACCTGACCCATCCGCCGTTATTCCTCGGTGCTTTCAGCATGCTGAAGCTCTGCCATCAGCTGCGCGACCTGCTCCGTTGCGGAAGCGGTTGCTGAACGAAGTTCTTCCTGCGCAGATTCCATCACAGAAATCTGACGCTGGAGACGTGTGATTTCCTGCGTCTCTGGCCCCAGTTGGTCGCCCAGGGCTTCCAACCGGTGCAAGACAGTATCCAAGCGCGCTTTTGCGTCTTCTAATCGGCCCATCGGGTCTTAGCTCATCCTCGGGTTATAAACTTCGATTAGTGTAAATTGGCCTTTGTTTCAAGGACATCTAGACGATACTTCACGCCAATTGACAATAGCAGTGGATAAATAGCCTCAGTTCCGACCCAGAATGCTAATCCTTTCATGGCAGTACGCCCGTCTGAGGGGGTTAATTCCAAGGCGGCTCCGTGGTTATAAGGACGTATATAGTGGTGGTATTGGCCCGGTTCGAGGGTCGGGAAAGCACCGATCTTGCGTTTCAATCAGGAGCACAACCTTATGTCTGATGCAGTAGCTCAGGACCCCAACGCTCTCGCTGCCGGAATGGCCGATGCCGTTCGCGTTCTTTCGGCAGAAGCAGTTCAAGCCGCAAACTCTGGACACCCCGGCATGCCGATGGGCATGGCCGACGTGGCGACAGTCCTTTTCCGCGACGTGCTGAAGTACGATGCCGCGTGGCCGCAATGGCCGGATCGCGATCGCTTTATCCTGTCTGCCGGTCACGGCTCTATGCTGCTGTATTCCGCCCTTTACCTGTCCGGTTATGAGGACGTGTCCATCGATGAAATCAAGAATTTCCGGCAGATGGGATCAAAGACACCCGGGCATCCGGAGTATGGCCACACCGAAGGCGTAGAAACCACCACGGGTCCATTGGGGCAAGGCATCGCCAATTCTGTTGGCTTTGCAATGGCGGAACAGTGGTTGGCAGCGCGCTTCGGCGACGAGCTGGTTGATCACTTTACCTATGTCATCGCGGGCGACGGCTGTTTGATGGAAGGCGTCAGTCAGGAGGCGATTTCGCTCGCTGGACACTTGAAGCTGAACAAGCTGATTGTCCTGTGGGATGACAATGAAATCACCATTGACGGCAAAACCGATCTTTCAACATCCGAAGACCAGCGCGCCCGGTTTGAGGCTGCGGGTTGGCATGTTCAGGCCGTTGACGGCCACGATCAAGACGCCGTCCTGACCGCCATTGAACTGGCGCAGCAGGAGACCTCAGTACCGTCGATGATCGCTTGCCGCACCACCATCGGTTATGGCTCGCCCAAGGTGGCGGGAACGTCCAAGGCGCACGGCGCACCTTTGGGTGCTGATGGCCTGCAGGAATTCAAGGACAACATCGGCTGGACACACGCGCCTTTCGCGGTTCCGAACGATGTTATGGATGCGTGGCGCGCGGCCGGTTCCAAGGGCGCTGCGGCGTCCGCAGAATGGAAAGCACGCTTGGGCGCTTCGTCCAAAGCCACGCTGTTTAACGCCATGCAAGCCGGCGAGCTGAACGAAGCTGCGCTGAAGGCATTGGACGCCGTTAAAACTCAAGCGATTGAAGATATGCCAGCGCTGGCGACACGTGCAGCCTCGGGAAAAGTGCTCGAAGCATTGATCCCCGAAATGCCAACCATGCTCGGCGGTTCAGCCGATCTCACGGGTTCAAACAACACAAAAACCTCCCACCACAGCGCGATCAGTGCCGACGATTTCAGCGCGAACTACGTGAACTGGGGCGTTCGTGAGCACGGCATGGCCTCTGCGATGAACGGCATGGCACTGCATGGCGGTGTAACACCCTACGCTGGCACGTTCTTGGTCTTCACCGACTATGCACGCCCCGCGATCCGCCTGTCTGCGCTGATGAAGCAGCGTGTGATTTACGTCATGACGCACGATTCCATCGGGCTAGGCGAAGACGGCCCAACGCACCAGCCGGTTGAGCATATGGCCGCGCTGCGGGCGATTCCGGGGCTGCTGACCTTCCGCCCTGCGGATCTGGTTGAAACGGCAGAAGCGTGGGAACTGGCGCTGCAGCACGATGGCCCCTCCGTCATCGCCCTGTCACGACAGAAAGTCCCGGCGCTGCGCCATTTGATCGGCGAGAATTACGCAGCGACCGGCGGCTACATCTTCCGTCCCGCAATGGACGAGCGGAAAGTGACGCTGATTGCAACCGGGACTGAGATGAGCATCGCGGTCGAGGCGCAGGAAATTCTGGAGCGGGATCACAGCATCGCCACGGCGGTTGTGTCGCTGCCGTGTTGGGAGCTGTTTGAGCAGCAGCCGGCGCATTACCGCGAAGAAGTCCTCAGCCCGGGCAGCCTGCGGGTTGCGATCGAAGCAGGGTCTGATTTTGGCTGGCGTCGGTTTATCCGCGAAGATGGGATTTTCATCGGCGTTGGCGACCAATTCGGCGCTTCTGCCCCTGCCGAAGAGCTGTATGCCCACTACGGCATCACCAAGGATGCCATTGTCCAAGCTGTGCTCGAAAGCCTCTAAACTGTGCGCGCGGATGGGAAGCGAAATGTTGTCGAACTTACCTTCGCGACGGCGCTTCCTGACCGCGATGCCGAGACGGCGCACGACATCACCTTTATCACGCCCGCCGCTGCTTTGAAGCAGTTGGGGGCCGCTTGGGCCATCGATTTGCAGGCGGCCATTGCCACGTGGGGGCCGGATTGCACGCTGTTGGTTGATGCCAGTCACGCGCCCGGGTTTGGCTTGCAGATCCTGCAAAACGGGGTGAAGCACGTCTATTGCCCGGCACAAAATGCGGCGTTCGACGACTTGAGACACTACGCGGCTGAGGCTGGTGCGACGCTGGTGACGCAGCGTCCAATAGCAACCGAAGTCTGGACGCCTATCGTCCCGACGCGCAAAACAAAGCGGACCGAGCCGCCGCTTGCCAATCGGCAGCAACCATCACGCAAGGAAACCTGATCGCATGGCAACAATGGATGACGACGAAGGGCCACAACTGGTCCAAATCGCAACTTTGGGCGAAACGCCGCTGCCCAAGACGCTGGCGGGTGTCGCGCTGATCCTGAAAATGCCCGAGGACGTGAGTCCAACGGCGGGCCATTTGGCGGACTGGATCAGCCTGTGCGCCGATCAAGAATGCGCCCTTATCACAGCATCGATGAACACCAATGGCGAAGACTTGCCGCCCAACGGTGTTGATGGGTTCGTGTCCTTTGACATGGCCGCAGACCGCGCCATGCGCGATGATTTCCCCGATATGCAGATCGTTGCGGCCAATCTCACGTCCCGCGACCTGGCCATGCAAGCCGGTGAATTTGGGGCCGACGCCTTGTTTTTCGGTGATCTTCGCGCGGACAATCAGACGGACATGATGGCGGGTATCGAACATGAACTGGCTGAGTGGTGGGTCGAAATGATGGAAATCCCGTGCATCATTCCGGTTGCTTCCCAAGCCGATGACCCCGATTTCGCCCCCGAGTTCATAGCGGTTGCGCTTGGCTAAAGATTGCCTGTCGCAAACGACACTGATACTTGCACCTTTGAAATTCCCCTAACCGAACAGGGTTAAAGCCATGAAGATCAACGGCAACGCCATTCGCCCCGGCAACATCATCGAACACAAGGGCCGGCTGATGCGTGCAGTCAAGCTGCAGCAGGTCAAGCCGGGTAAAGGCGGTGCCTTTGCGCAAATTGAGCTCAAAGACATTCGCGACGGCACCAAAATGAACGAGCGTTTCCGCTCTGATGAGACCGTGGAACGCGTTCGTCTGGATCAGGTGGATTACCAATACCTGTTCGCTGACGGTGAAATGCTGACGTTCATGAACAATGACACGTTCGAGCAGATTGAACTGAACAGCGACTTGGTGGGCGAGCCTTTGCCCTTCCTGCAGGAAAACATGCAGGTCACCATCGAGCTGTATGAAGAAGAGCCGATTTCAGTGAGCTTGCCGGAGTCAGTCATCCTGGAAATCACAGAGGCTGATGCGGTTGTGAAGGGCCAAACGGCTTCGTCATCTTACAAGCCTGCGCTTTTGGAAAATGGCGTGAAGATCATGGTGCCACCGCATATCGCAGCCGGTACGAAAGTGGTCGTGAATACCGCCGATGGGACTTACATGGAGCGTGCGAAATAGACATGCGTCGCTCTGCGCTCATTAATGTAATGGTCAAGGCCGCTGATAAAGCTGGCCGACAACTCGTCCGTGATTTTGGCGACGTTGAACACCTCACTGTATCCCGCAAAGGCCCAGCAGATTTTGTCAGTCAAGCCGACAGACGCGCGGAAGGCATCATCTATGAAGTCCTCCAAGAAGCGCGTCCGGAGTTTGCTTTCTTTGGTGAGGAGAGCGGCCAGACTGGACCGGAAGAACCAGAAGGCCGCTGGATCGTCGATCCGCTCGACGGCACAACCAACTTCCTGCACGGCTTGCCGCACTGGGCGATTTCCATCGCTTTGGAGCAAGCGGGCGGTATCGTTGCGGGCGTTGTTTTTGACCCGCTGAAAGACGAACTGTTTTGGGCGGAACGCGGGCACGGCGCTTACGTGAATTCACGCCAATTGCGTATTTCGCGGAAAGAGGATCTGACAGAATCTTTGTTCGCGACAGGCATGCCGTTCAAAGGCCGAGGCGACCAAGACACGACCATGGCCGAAATCGAAAAGGTCGCCTTTGCGAGCGCGGGCGTCCGACGATTCGGGTCTGCGGCGCTGGATTTGGCTTACGTGGCCGCTGGCCGATACGATGGCTATTGGGAACGCGGATTGGCGGCGTGGGATATTGCCGCGGGCGCATTAATCGCCAATGAAGCAGGTGGGCGTGTCACCGACCTGAACGGCGGCGAGAAAATCGTGTCTGATCGCTCCATAATCGTGGCGGGTCCGATGATATACGACCAATTCTTCAACCTCGTCACCAAAGCTTAAAGCACGCCCCGCGCATAATGGGGTAGGCGCTTTACACAAGGGAAAATTTGATCGAACTCTAGCGAATTGAGGCGGGATTCGCCGCAACGTTATGCGTTTTATATAGACCGGTGTGGTATTTCTGCACTAGTATTTAGCCTGCTTATCGTAATTTCGACGAATTGGCCTGCTGTAATACAACTAAACTTACGTGCAAACCCGCGATGGCCGTCGGCCATCGACAAGCGGGGTAAATTGAGGATCGAGAATATGACCTTGCGTACGACCATTTTTGGCGTCGCCATTAGTGCTGTTTGTTTCAGCGCTTCTGCTCAAGCTCAGGAATTCTTTCAGGCAGGCTCCGTGCCCGCAGGTGATCTGCTAGCGCCGCCTGTTAGCAGCGTTGTGCAATCCGCCGCGACACCCTTGTTCCAAGCGACTGCCTTTACGTCACGCAACACGACCCAACCCTCTATCCAGCCCGGCTACACAGTTCTTAGCGCGGAAGACGCCGCTTTGCTGGCCGCGCAGGCGGTTGGCGAGCCGGTAACCATTGGCGGTTTCGGGCAAACAGCCGCAACGGCGCCAACCTCGCTGGTCGCTTTCCCGTCCGAAGCAACGCTTCAGCCTCTCCTGACCACCCCAGCAGGGGTCGATACGGGATTGACGGCGGTTGCGATTGTAAACGGCGTCCCTGTTACTTCCGGCCCCGTGACCAACATTCGCGGCGGATATGGCAACACCACCACAATTTCGAGCAGCTCGTTTGGCGGTTCAGTTTTGGTGTCTTACGGCAGTGATTTGCCGATTGTGGGTCCAGAATACACCCGCCAACTGCCGGGCTCAGGACTGTCGAACCCAACGCCGATTCCTTACGTTGGCGCAGACCGTGCTGATGCTGTCGCTGCGGCGGCGCGCAGTGGCATGGATAGCGTGGCGAACAGCGCCGCGATGATTGGTACGTTCCCGCTGGCCACAAACTTTACAGGCCCGATCCCGCTGATCCGTCCGGGCGCGCCGGGATACAAGAAGATTCCGAATGCGATTGTTGCAACCGGAACAACCCGCTCAACATCGTCTGTCCCCTCCCCGTTCCCGACTGAGCAGGAAGGATCTGCTGATGCAGCCGGTGAGAACATTGCTTCACCGGTGAACGAGAGCAAAGATGCGGTGCAGTCCTTTAGCCGAATCACAGAGGAAGCAGTTACCGCCGGTGCAACCACCCCGCAAGTTGCCACTTCCACCGGCAATGGTACCAGCCTTGTCAGCCGAAACAATCGCGACCTCGCGGCAGCAGCGGCTGAACCGGCTGCGACCGCAGCCGCAGCAGATACAGGGACAACCTTTGTCAGTCGCACCCGGTCTTTGGCGGATTCTGCAGCGGTCGAGACCTCAACCCCATCCGTGGCAGCAAGCACCGGTGCTTCGGGCTGTACGTCTGACGGCGTGATGCTGCAATTCGATGGCACGTCAAACCGCTTTACCGCCGATCAAACGGCAACGGTGAAGAGCTTTGGTGAGCTGTGCCTCGCTGCGAAGCAAAAAGTGCAGATCATCGGCTACGCTGACCCCAACATCGTCGAAGAAGACAACGCGCTGCGGATCGTAAAGGGCCGCGTCCTGCGTGCCCTGCATGCGCTCACGGATGCTGGTCTGGATGATTCGATGGTAACGCGTGAAACGCTGATCCCATCTGGCGGTCAGCCAAGCAACGCCCTCATCGTCCGCGCCAACTAAGCGCGTCACAAACGATCAAAGATCACGCGGCCTCACTGTGTTTTTACAGGCGAGGCCGTGTTGAAACATTCAATCTGCCATGAAGTTGCCCAATTAGGCAGCGACAAAGACACTGAGACTGGTGAAGTTTCAATCAACATTCGAGCCTTACGCGTTCTCGGCGCCCTCTCAGCACAAATCCCG
Source organism: uncultured Alphaproteobacteria bacterium (assembly GCA_905479265.1). Taxonomy (GTDB): domain Bacteria; phylum Pseudomonadota; class Alphaproteobacteria; order UBA7985; family UBA7985; genus UBA7985. The sequence goes on along the minus strand of CAJQLX010000027.1, from coordinate 25,860 downwards.
TGCGAATTGATGAGTGTGCATGTACCTAAGCAGGACGTTTAACCATTGCGATTAGCGTCAAGCACATGACCGAAGAAAAGCGTACTCTTACGCAGCCTTACATTCCGTTGATCATCATCGTGGCTGTGCTCCTGTTTTCCACGGGGCTCGCATACACGCAGGCTGAGCGGCTGACCGAATTCTTTTTTGCTCAAGCAGCGATCAACGGGGCGATTTTGACAGTTGCCGTTTTGTCGGCGGCGTTGATCATTTGGGAAGTTTTCAGTCTGAGCCGGGCTATTGTTTGGGTCGCCGGCACCAGAACCTCTGGCTCTGCGCCTTCCAGCGCGCAGGAATCCAGTGCTGACATGCCGCAGCTCCTTTACCCGCTGCAATCGCTCATGGATGGGAAAACGGTAAAGAGCGGGTTTTCGACCGAAAACCTTTCCATCGTTATGGATGCCATCAAGGCAAGAAATGATGAACGTCGAGACCTTTCCCAATATCTGCTGCAACTGCTGATTTTCCTCGGCCTCTTTGGGACATTTTGGGGTCTGACGCTGACCGTTGGGAATATTGGCAACGCGATCGGGCAAATGAACCAGGAATCGGCATCCCGCGATGCCGGTGAGCTCTTTGAGCAAATGATTCGCAGCCTCGAAGATCCAATCGGCAGCATGGGCATTGCATTCTCCTCCTCGCTGTTCGGATTGGCGGGAACGATCATCATCGGCTTTTTGGAGCAACAGAGCGCGCAAGCCCATGGCCGCTTCATTGATGAGTTGGAAAACTGGCTCTACCAGCACGCCATTCTCTCTAGCGCTGGCACCGGCGGTGGTCCCTACCCCATGGCCGCAGCGGGCGCTGTAGCGGCTTCGACGACCAGCTTTAATGAAGAGGTGCTGACGGCCACCAACGCCAAGCTGGAGCAAATCGACGTCGGCCTCGCCCGAAACCATGACACGCTCTTTGCGACGGTCGAGGCTTTGGTGGCGATTCAAGAAAATCAGAGAGCCTTGCTCAGAGAAGAGAACGGGAAAATCAGCAACCTCAACATGCTGATCGACACCAACCAACGCATGAGCGAAATCATGGACAGTTGGAACCGCCGTTCAGACCAGTATTTTGACGATGCAAGCCGTGGACAGGCGCAAATGGTCAAAGTGGCCGAAGACATCGAGCGGCTGTTGAAAGCACGCGATACGACACGCACGCTGAACGACCGCCTTGCGGAGTTGAGCCGTGAATTGGGCGAGAATGCCCGACGCACAGAAAATGCATTCACCAACCTGCGCGACTTCTTGTCCGGCAACGAAACGGGCAACCAGCTGCAGGCATTGTTGGACAGCATGGAAAGCAATCGCGCCGAATTGCAGGCTTTCCGTGAAGAAGCCGCGTCTCGCGGCACGCCAGAAGAATAAGGATCTGGCATGGCTCGCCGCACGCGCAACCGCGTCAATATTTGGCCAGGCTTTGTAGACGCCCTCACAACGCTGGTGATGGTGGTGATCTTTGTATTGGTCGTCTTCATCTTTGCGCAGCAGTTCCTATCGACGCAGCTGAACGACAACGTTTCGCAGATCAAATCGCTGTTGAATGAAAACGAGCAACTCGAGTTCGAAAAGTTCGAGCTGAAGGAGTTGAACACCCAGCTGGACAATGAGCTTAACGCCGTCCGGCAGGAGTTGGCCTCGCTGCGGGGCGAACGCAATATTCTGCGGGACAACCTCGATAATTCAAGGTCCGAGGTCATGTCGCTGGCGGGCAATGTTGATACCTTGCGGGAGGAGGAGCAATCCCTGCTCAAGCGTTTGGCCGCGTCAGAAATTCAGAACCGGCAGCTGCAGGCCGAGAACACAAAACTTTCATCCGATTTGATCCTGAACCAACAGGTCTTGGCCGAAGCCGAGCAGCAGCGGGTCGCGCTGGTCCAGCGTGTTCGCGACGATGGCGACCTGACCGAAGAGATGGAAGCCACCATCGTGCTGGCTGACAATAACCAAGAGCGGAATATCAACCGGTTTGTTGCCTTGCGTGGCGAGTTCCTGAGCAGCGTTCAAAACATCGCGCCGACCATCGCCAGCGAAGAAGAACGCGAGATTCTCATGGAGTTGGCAGAACGCATTCCGCTCAATCCAGAGAGCGACTTGGGCACCGTAGCGCCGGATCGGGCCTCTCGGCTCAAAGCGACGGTGCAATCCACTCAGGATTTGATGGAAGCGATGTTCCAGCTTGCTGAACAAAAGCAAACGGAGCTCAACACTCTGCTTGGCACGCTGATGAACGCGCGCCGTCAACTGTCAGACGCCGAACAAGCGTTGTTGGACGATAAGTTATTGGTTGCCCAACTCAAGCAGAGCAATGAACAGGTGAGCAAAGACCTCGTTGATGCCAATGAGGCCATTGCAGTCAACGAATACACGATTGAAGCAAAGCTCGCCGAAATCAAGATTCTGACCGACGTTCGGGATGACTTGCAGAGCCGGGTCAACGATCTGCAAACTTCGATCCTGTCGTTCGAGAACTCCATCAACACGCTGCGCGCCACCGTCGATGCCCAAGAGCGCGAAATCACTGATGTCGCGGGAAGTTACGAGAAGCGGATTGAAGAGCTGCTGATCAAGCTGCAAGCCCGCGAAGCTGAACAGGCCGCACTGCAGGCGCAGCTGAATGAACGCAGCAAGGTTTTGGCGGCCAAAGAGCAAGAAATCATTCGCGTGAAGCAGGAAATGGCCGCCGGCATCAGCAGCCTCGAAACCTTGGTTGAAGAGCGGTATCAGGATCAAACAGCCTTGCAGCAAGCCATTGACCGCATCGCCGAGTTGGATCAACAGCTGCTGTCGCAGTCCGAGCAGCTGGCCACAGTCCGCCTATCCGCTGACGCCGCACAGGAAAGCGCCGACGCCAAAGAGGTTGAAATCAACGAACTCGCCACAAAGCTGGCCGCTTCAGAAGGCGAAACGTTCGCCAGCCGGTCACAGTTGGCCAGCGCACGGACGCAGATCGACACCCTCAACGCCCAACTCTTTGATGTCCGGCAAAAGCTGAGCCGCATCGAAGCTGTTTTGATGGAACGCAACGCGATCGTTCGCGCCCAAAGCCTCGAATTGGAAAACGCCAGCCTGAATATGGCGGCGGTGCTGGCTGACCAACTGGCGTTAGAACAAGAACTGAAATCAGCGCTGGAGCAGCGCGAAGTCATCTTGTCCCGCGCCCAATCGAGCTTCGCTTTTGCCGCTCGTGACGCCGCCCAAGGGCTGGACGGGATCGTGGTGCAGGAAGAAACCAGCACCATTGGCGAGCAGGAATTGACGCAGGTCCGATTCAAATCTCGAGAGAAAATTCAGTTCGAGCTTGGATCTTATGAGATTCAAGATGGCTCGCTGATCCAGCTGTCACTGGTGGCCGAAGATCTGGCTGAACTGACCCGCCGCCTGCCCGATGGCTTAGATTGGCTGATCCGCATCGAAGGGCACACCGACCAAACCCCGGTCAACAACACCTTCACTGGCGATTTCAGAAGCAATTTACAGCTTGGCTTCCTGCGAGCAGAGGCTGTAAGGACCGCTTTGCTGCAAACGTTGAGCACGCTTGATACCCCGGAGGACTACGGGACGAAGCTACTGGCGGCTTCATTTGGCGACACGTCGCCGATCAAAGACGCCTCCAATCTGGTGGGTATAGAAAAAACGGAAGCTGACCAGCTAAACAGACGTATTGAATTCATCCTCTCCCCGCGCTAAGCACGCCGCTTACGTTTCCAGTTTCACTCTTTGAGTACAGGAGTCGGCCCATGAAGGCGGACATTCATCCAGAATACCACGAGATCACCGTTATCATGACGGACGGTTCTACTTTCACCACGCGCTCCACCTATGGCGCGCCAGGCGACACAATGCGTCTGGACATTGACCCAAAGTCCCACCCAGCGTGGACGGGTGTTCAGCGTATGCTCGACACTGGTGGTCAGGTTGGCAAGTTTAACGACAAGTTCGGCTTCATGTCGGGTTTGAAGGTTTAAGCCTAACTTTGGCTTTTTGGGTGCGGACTTTTTTGACGGTCCGCCCCTTGCGATCCGAACACGCGCTCCTTACGTCCTATAGTATCAGCAGGACAGCCGCTCAAACTGAGGGCTCCGCACGCTGGTGCAGACCGTCACACCTGTGAGGTCTGAACTATAGAACCTTGCTTTTGCTTAAGGAGGCTACCCTATGCGTACTTTGGATCTTTCCCCCCTTTTCCGTTCGACCGTTGGCTTTGATCGTATGACCTCGATGCTGGAAGCAGCTTCGCGGATGGATGCGAATGCTGCGAACAGCTACCCGCCCTACAACATCGAACGGCAATCCGAAGACGAATATCGAATTTCCATGGCTGTGGCCGGTTTCACGCTCGATGATTTGGAGATTGAAGTCCAAGATCAGGCCGTGACCGTGCGTGGACGCCAATCGGATGCGCAAGGCGTAACTGAATCCGACACCACTTTCCTCCATCGCGGCATCGCAACCCGCGCCTTCGAACGACGGTTCCAGCTCGCGGATCATATTCGCGTCGCCGGTGCAAAGTTGGAACATGGTTTATTGCATGTTGAGTTGGTCAGAGAAGTGCCAGAGGCTTTACGGCCTCGGATGATTGAGATTTCGACAGGGTCGAAGACCGGTCAGGCGGCAAAGGTTATTGAAGGCGAATCTGCCGGCAATGACTTAGCGACCAAGGCGGCTTAACCGCTTCCTTCCGTCTTTCTCGCATTCTCTAAATTTGACTTGCCGGGTCGTCATCGCGACCCGGCTTTGTTATGAGTAGCACGAATTTATGGAAATCCGCGCAAGGTGCTGATGTGAACGATCCTCTCATCGACGATGACGAAATCGATGAAACAACGTCCAAGGAAGAAGGCGGGCTGCGGTGGCTTGTGCTGCTCATCCTCGCTATCTCGGCCTTGGGACTTGGCTGGGCCTTGTTTTTCCGACCAGACGGTTGGCCTGCGCCCGATGTTCTGACGGTGCTTCTTGCGCCCGTGGCCTTGATTGCTCTCTTCGGTGGCTCGTATTTCCTGACACGCGGTAAAGAATGGACCGCGCTGCTGCGCTCGACACAGAAAAGCTGGCCAGAAGGCACGCTACAGATCGTGAAGACCTGGCCCAAGGGTGGCCGCAAACTGCGCCGTGTCGATCATGGAACCATCAAGAATGCGCTCTACGACGCTTCTTTGCGCTCCAAAGGCGATGTTGTCGTTGCTTTGGCGGCGGGACGTTCGCGGACACGCTGGTTGTTTGTGGTAATCGCAGCCATTGCAGCAGGGTTTGTTGGCTATTTATTGATCCCTTCCGACCGCACGCTGTTTGGTGTGATGTCGTTTCAGACACTCGTGTTTTCGGGAATTATGGTTGCTTTGTTGACGACGAAATTGGGACAGTGGCTGACCCCGTCGTTTCTGCGCCGACGGTTCCTGTTATCGACGCCAGAGGCGGTTTACGCCATTGCCGGCTTGGACAGCGATGCCTTCGCCGCACAGGTCATGCTGCATATTGCACGGAACGAGCGCCGCTTGGATTTGCGGGTTTCTCCGGCCTTGAGCGACACGCCGGGAAAAGCGCAAGCGTGGGCGGATATCGCGACGACGTTTGCCCGCAACGCCTATGATGATGGCCTGGATGCCGCTGCGTGCATTGCCGTTGCGGCGGCGGCTGATGTCATTGCAAAAGACACCAATGGCGGCGCAGAGCCGGGCCGAGGTTTGTACATCGATCTGTAATTCTGGCACCAGCGAGCAGCAGTTGTGCGTCTGAAAGCATTTATTTCCGCGCCATCGTGCCGTATATGCTTAGGCAATCTCCCGAACTTTTAAGCACGAAAGGAGCGTGGCATGGCCCAGCAACCACCACTGATGCCTAAAGCAACTGCTGTATGGCTGGTTGATAACACCGCTCTCACCTTCGAACAGATCGCTGATTTCTGTCACCTGCATAAGCTGGAAGTCAAAGGCATTGCCGATGGCGACGTGGCGAAAGGCATCATGGGGCAGGATCCGACCAAAAGCCGTCAACTTACGGAAGACGAGATCAAGCGGTGCGAAGGCGACTTGAATGCGTCGCTGACCTTGGCCAAGAGCGATATGCCCGAGCTGTCGCGCCGGACCAAAGGCCCGCGTTACACACCCGTTGCACGCCGTCAGGAAAAGCCAGACGCCATTGCTTGGCTGGTCAAAACCTACCCGCACCTTTCCGATGCACAGATCATCAAGCTGGTCGGCACCACGAAAAACACCATTGGTGCCATCCGGGAAAAGACGCACTGGAACATGGCCAACCTTCAGCCCCGTGATCCGGTGCTGTTGGGCATTTGTAAGCAAGCCGACTTGGATGCAGCCGTCGCGAAAGCAAACGCTGCGAACCCAGAGGCGGCTGCGAAAATCGCAGCCGAGCAGCCCATGTTCGACGAAAGCCAGCCCAAGGCTGTTATCCCAGAAGGGATCTTCGCAGCGTTCAGCCGCGAAAATCAGTAGAAGCAATCAGGCGCTGGCTTCCACCAGCGCCGTTTTCTTCTTTTCCGTAGGATAAAGCGCTTCGAGCACGCTTTCATAGTCCTGCTTCACCACGTGCCGACGGACCTTCATCGAAGGCGTGAGCTGGGCATTGTCGGTGGTGAATTCACCGGTTGCGACCGCGAACTTTCGGACTTTCTCGATATTCGATAGCTCTTGATTGACCCGGTTTACTGCCGCTGAAAGCCGCTTGTGAAGCTCCGGGTCATCGGCCAAGTCCGCCAAGGTTCCGGTCTTTCCCGTTTCTTTCTTGAAATCGATCAACCACTCGTCATCTGGCACAATGAGCGCGGCGCAGTGCGGACGCTTGTCGCCGATCACCATCGCCTGACCAATTTCGCTCTGGATCGTCAAGAAACCTTCTACACGCGCTGGCGAGACATTGTCCCCGCCGGAAAGGACAATGATATCCTTTTTCCGGTCCGTGATTTTGATTCGGCCCCGGGCGTCGAACTCACCAATATCGCCTGTGTGAAGCCAACCATCGACGATGGTCTTTTTCGTATCGGCCGGGTTGTTCCAATAGCCGTTCATCAGCAATTCACCGCGAACGATGATTTCGCCGTCATTGGCCAGCTTGACTTCAACGTTGCGCATGGGCTTGCCGACCGCATCCAACTGCCGATCTGCGCGCCGATTGACGGAGATGATGGGCGCTGATTCAGTCTGTCCGTAGCCTTGCAGAACCGTGACACCCAACGCTTCAAAGAACAGCCCAACTTCGCCGTGCAGCGCAGCACCGCCGCTGACAAAAGCCTTGAGGCGACCACCAAATCGGTTTCGCACCTGACTGCGAACGGTACGTTCTAGGAAGCCGTCGATCATCTTGTCGCCAAGGGTCAAGGATGCCGGATCGTTGATCTTGCGTCGCCCAATGTCCAGGGTTCGGTGAAAGAGGCTTTGGCGCATGGCCGGCGCGGTCCGCAGCCCCCTCAACACCCGTGCGCGCAACGCTTCTAACAATCGCGGAACGGCGGTCATCACTGTGGGACGCGCTTCGGCAAGGTTTTCCGCCAGTTTCTCAGCGCCCTCTGCAAAATAAATTTGCGCGCCCATTGCAATGGGGCACCACAAGCCGGCTGAGTGCTCGTAGGAATGCGTCATGGGCAGGAAAGAAAGAAACACCTCCTCGCCCACCGACCAACCGTCGCTGAGCACGTCAAACGCACCGGTGGCGTTACACAGAATAGCGCCGTGGGACAGCTCCACACCCTTGGGCGTACCGCCGGTGCCAGAGGTATAAATGATGCAGCTGGTGCTTTCGCGCGGCAGGGCACGCGCATGGGCAACGATGTCGTCTGTCAGTTCTTTCCCATGCGCAATAACAGCGTCATAAGCATGCACGTCCAAGGGCAACTTTTGGCGAATGAGCAGGGGTTCGATCGAGGTAATGAACTGACAAACGCCGCTATCAATCGCCGCAGGCAGCAGCTTTTTGGCGAGATCGCGGGTGGAAACGATGGCCCCCTTCGCGCCGGAATTGCTCAGGATGTGCAGGTGATCGGTGGTGGTGTTTGTCGTGTAAGCCGGAACCGCGATGGCGCCCAGCGCCATGATCGCAATATCCGCAATCGCCCACTCGGGTCGATTCTCTGCACAGATGACCACGCGATCGCCCGGCTCAATCCCCAAGTCGCGCAAGCCGCGCGCCAGATGGATGACTTCCTGCATCGCTGTGCGATAGGTGCGAGACCGATACTTGCCGTTTTCCTTATGCCAAAGAAACGGCTTCCGCTTCTTCGCTTCTGCTGTCTCAAAAAACAGCGTTGGCAAATTTGGCATGGCATCGAGTGCTTTCAGATCACGCTGCACGGTTCTATCCCTTAGTGTTTTGAACTTTAGTGACGCAGCAGGTGTTGCCGAAGCCCCGCCTGTTCGCCATGTTGGTTTTACAACGGCAATATATCACAAAATAGGCCTTATTTAGACAATGTCCACTTTTGCGCCAACACAAGCCCTCTTTGCGGCTTCCTCCGCCTTGTCTCCTGTTGAAGACGCTGACCTCGGCACGCTGCCACGATGGAACCTCGCCGACCTGTACGACGGCCCATCGGATGCAAAAATCGATGCTGATCTGGACTGGGCAGAGGCACAGGCCAAATCGCTGTCTGCAACGGTGAAAGGCACGTTGGCGAGCATGACGCCGAGCGCCTTGGCGGAAACGATTGCTTGGTACGAAACGATCTATGAGCGCTTGGGCAAGCTTGGCACCTACGCTTTCCTCAACGGGGCAACGCAGCGCACCGATGGCGAAGCCATGCAGTTTCAGGCCAAGATCAATGAACGCTCAACCAACATCAGCGCTGACCTCGTTTTCTTCTCGCTGGAGCTGAACGGGATTGAAGACAGCGCCATGGCTGACAAGTTGGCTGATCCGGCGATGACCCCGTGGAAAAGCTTTGTCGAGCGCACCCGCTTGATGAAGCCGCACCAGCTCTCCGACGAGTTGGAGGCCTACACCCATGATTTCGCGATTGTCGGGGGGAGCGCTTGGGTTCAGCTGTTTGACGAAACAATGGCTGCGTTGTCGTTTGAGATCGACGGCAACGAACTGTCCAACGCGGAAACCTTCAACCTGCTCGCTGACCCCAACCGGGAAACACGCGCGAAAGCGGCCAAGGCCATCACCAAGACGCTTGGCAATAACCAACGTCTGATGTCTCGCATCAACAACACGGTGATCAAGCAAAAGGAACTCGACGACAAATGGCGCGGGTACGCTCAACCCGTTTCGTCGCGCAACGTGGCAAACGAAGTCGAGGATGACGTGGTCAAGGCGCTGGCAGACACGGTCACAGAAGCCTTCCCCCGGATTTCCCACCGCTACTACGCCATGAAAGCGAAGTGGATGGGGCTTGAGAAGCTCGAACACTACGATCGGAACGCGCCTTTGCCCGAGGCTGATGAAGCGAAGATTCCGTGGACTGACGCCAGAGACCGCGTTTTGGACGCTTACGCAGGCTTCACCCCTTCGATGGCTCAGATCGCCGGCGACTTTTTTGAAAAGGGCTGGATCGACAGCCCGGTGATCCCCGGCAAGGACGCCGGCGCCTTTGCCCACCCCTGCGTGCCCTCTGCGCACCCGTATGTGTTGGTGAACTACCAGGGCAAAACCCGGGATGTCATGACGTTGGCTCACGAACTCGGTCACGGCGTTCATCAGGTGTTGGCCGCAGAAAAAGGCTACTTCAATGGATCCACGCCATTGACGCTGGCTGAAACCGCTTCTGTTTTTGGCGAGATGCTGACTTTCCAGAGCCTGCTGGCCGACGCCAGCGACAAAAAACAGCGGAAAGTCCTGCTGGCTGGGAAGGTTGAGGATATGCTCAACACGGTGGTTCGTCAGATCGCCTTCCACAACTTCGAAACCCGCGTACACGACGCCCGACGTGGCAAAGAACTGCTGCGCGAGGACTTCCAGACCGCTTGGATGGAAACACAGGTGCAGGCGCTTGGCCCTGCCTTCCATTTAAATGCTGAGGAATACGGCGACTACTGGTCCTACATCCCGCATTTCATCCACGTCCCGTTTTACGTCTACGCCTACGCTTTCGGCGACTGCTTGGTGAACTCGCTCTATGCGGTTTACCAAGACAGCGAAGCGGGCTTTGCTGAGAAGTATCTGGAGATGCTCGCCTCGGGCGGAACCAAGCGCCATCACGAGCTGTTAGCGCCCTTTGGGCTCGATGCTCGCGACCCAAGTTTCTGGCGTCAGGGTCTGACTTTACTGGAAAGTTTCATCGACGAATTGGAAACGCTCTAGCCCGGAAAAATTATCCCTCAAAGATCGCAACCTGCGACCCTTTGGGGGACTGTTTCTGCGTCGATAATGATCCATATCCTGATCATGACCGATCACATGGATGAAAATAGACTTGGCAGCCGCCTGCGTCGCTACACACGCGTTGGAACCTCACTGGGCGGCCTTGCTGTTCAATTGGGTGCTAACCGCGTGTTGGGCACCAAACTGGACCAAGGCAAGCACGCCGCCGCATTGAAGGACGCCTTGGGCGACCTCAAGGGGCCGCTCATGAAGGCTGCGCAATTGCTGGCCTCAATCCCTGACGCACTCCCCAAGGAGTACTCAGAGGATCTGCGACAGTTGCAATCCAACGCGCCGCCTATGGGGTGGACGTTTGTGAAACGCCGGATGAAGTCGGAACTGGGCCCAGACTGGCAGTCCAAATTTACGTCTTTCGAGCGCGACGCCGCCGCTGCTGCTTCTTTGGGGCAAGTCCATCGCGCCGTGCTGCCCGACGGCACAGACGTCGCGTGTAAACTGCAATATCCCGATATGTCCAGCGCCGTCGAAGCTGACTTGCGTCAGTTGGCTTGGGCCTTTGGCGTATACCGCAGTTACGACAAAGCCATTGACCCTTCTGGCGTGTTTGAAGAGCTCTCAGCCCGCTTGCGGGAGGAGCTGGATTACATCCGTGAAGCCCGTCACCTTCGCCTTTACGACGAAATGCTGGCACAGGAGACAGTGGTCCACGTCCCACCCGTGCACGAGGAATTTTCAAGCCAACGCTTGCTGACAATGACGTGGGTCAATGGGACGCCATTGATGGATTTCATCCGCGGCGGCGCATCGGTTGAAGACCGCGAAACCGTCGCACAGAACATGTTCCGCGCTTGGTACGTGCCGTTCTACAACTACGGGGTCATCCACGGTGATCCGCACTTCGGCAACTACACCATCCGGGATGACTTGAGCATCAACATGCTCGATTTCGGCTGTGTTCGTTTCTTCCAGGCAAAGTTCGTCAAGGGCGTCATCGACCTGTATGAAGCGCTGCAAACCGGCAATGACGAGCTGGCTGTTTCGGCTTATGAGGCTTGGGGATTCACCGACATCACCCGCGAGCTGATCGACGTTCTACACGTGTGGGCCGGCTTCATCTTCCAACCCCTGTTGGAAGACAAACCCCGGCTGATTTCGCAGACAAACACAGGCGAATACGGCGCTGAAGTCGCGCGAAATGTGCATCAGGAGCTTAAGCGCGTGGGCGGGGTCAAGCTGCCGCGTGAGTTTGTGTTCATGGACCGAGCCGCCATTGGTCTAGGCTCTGTCTTTATGCATCTGGACGCCGAGATTAACTGGCATCGCATGTTTAACGAGCTGATTCACGACTTCGACATCGACACGATGATCGAGCGGCAAAAGACAATGTTCGGCAAACATGGGCAGCCTATGCCCGAAGAGCTGGACTAGCGGAACATCCGCCAACCCGCAACGACGCGGGTTGCTGCGGTGATCCACGCCAGCCCACCAAACACAATCGCCATCCACCAGAACGCCGACGGAAACAGGCACGCAAGGACCAGAAACACAATGGTTTCGAACCCTTCTGTCAAACCGCCGAGGTAGTAGAGCGACTTCTGCCCTCGCAGATCTGTGCTGATCCCCCGCTTTTCTGCAAATATCGCATAGGCGAGGAACGATGCCCCTGTCCCGATAAAGCTGAAAATGAGGAAACAGGCCGCCAGCGCGTTTTGTGCTGGGTCCATGAGCGCAAAGCCAAAAGGGATCGCGCTGTAAAAGAAGAAATCGAGGCAGATATCGAGAAAGCCACCACGGTCGGTTGGCTTCGTCTGACGCGCAACCGCGCCGTCCAAGCCATCAGCGCACCGATTGACGGCGATAAAGCCCAGCGCGAGCAAAGGATACCCCAGCCAAAGCGCTGGAACGGCCATCAGGCCAACAAAAAAGCCGACCAGCGTAATCTGATCGGCGCTTATACCCTTTCCAACGAACCAGGAAGCGACACGGTTCGTTGGCGGGTCAATATACTTGCGTAAAGAAGCGTCAAACACGGGAATGCCGCGTTTTGGGCAAAGGCCTAGTAGCCTTCGCGCTCCATCCGCTTACGCATCACCTTGCGGTAACGACGAACGGCTTCAGCCTTTTCGCGCTTACGACGCTGCGATGGCTTCTCGAAGTGACGGCGGAGCTTCATCTCACGGAATACACCTTCGCGCTGTAGTTTCTTTTTCAGGGCGCGCAGCGCCTGATCTACATTGTTATCGCGAACGGATACTTCCACGGAATGCTTCCTAACCTTTGCAAAGCCCTTTGATCGGGCAAAATAAAAACGTGCTCGCGCAGAACAACCGCGCAAGTTCTCGTGGTGTTTACCAAATGCATCGAGAAATGCAAAGCCTTCCGCCGTGCATATTGTGCATGGAAAACCCCTGCCAAAACGGGGGGCGGCCCGATGGGACAAACCGACCGGTTGACGAAACCGCCTCCCAACCACATTTCAGCGGTATGACAGACACTTATGAACAGTCCGCCCTGATCGACGCCATCGCGCGCCACGCCGCCTTCGACGGCTGGAGCAATGCAGCCCTTCGGCGCGCAGCTGAAGAGACGGAGATTCCGCTTGCGCTGGCTATGGATTGGTTTCCAACGCCGGTTTCCATGATCGCCGGTCATTCGAAATTGGCAGATTCGCGCATGCTGGCCGTCCTCGATGAGCCCGGCTTTGACGAATTGGGAACGACGGACCGCCTGCACCGTATTCTCAGCGCCCGTCTGGAGCATGCTGCGCCGGTTAAGGAAGCGGTGCGTCGTGGACTGTCGCACCTGGCCTTGCCCCAACACCTTTACGCCGGGACTCGGTTGACCTGGGCAACGTCTGACGCCGCATGGAACGCTGTTGGCGCGACAGAACGTGATTTTAACTACGTAACCAAGCGCACGCTCCTGTCTGGCGTTTATGGTGCGACACTGACGTACTGGCTGGCAAATGATGATCCGGATCTGTCCGGCACCAAACGGTTTCTCGACCGTCGTCTGAGGAACGTGGTTCGCGTCTTTGGCGCCCTTGGTGGGCTTCGCCAACGCGTCATGGGCGCATAAAAAGTCCCTACCTCTTCGCGTACGTATCCAGTGTGATACAGGCAATAAGGGAAATTTTCCCTCAAAAAAGCAATGATTGCACCTTTGAGAGCCCTTGACGCAAGGCTCCCCTGCACCCATCGTATATATATCAATCGAGCAAAGCAGGGAGTTAGAGGCTTGTCCTATTCGACATCTTTACAATCACGTCACCAGCAACTCGAACAGTCCATCATGGACGAACAGAAGCGGCCACTCCCCGATGGTCTGCGTCTACAACATCTGAAACGAGAAAAACTCCGAATTAAGGAGGCCATGAGTCGCCTCTGACCCGAAATGCGCTTGCGTCCTAGCGCGCAGGTTGTCACTGTCCGGTCATAAGGTTATGCGCGAGTTCGTTTTCTGGCGGCATGCCTGGATGACAGAGGTCTCCACCACATGACTGGTGCAAAAAATGAAGGGCCGATGACTGCGGTACTCGGCCCTACCAATACAGGCAAAACCTTCCTCGCGATCGAGCGGATGCTCGGCCACGCGACCGGAATGATCGGTTTTCCCCTTCGGCTCCTAGCCCGCGAAAACTACGACAAAGTGGTGAAGACCAAAGGCGTCAGTCAAGTCGCGCTGGTCACGGGCGAAGAAAAGATCATTCCCCAAAATCCCCGCTATTGGATCTGCACCGTCGAGGCCATGCCACTGGACGTCTCCGTGTCCTTTGTCGCGATCGACGAAATCCAACTCTGCGCCGATCCCGAACGCGGCTATGTTTTTACAGACAGATTGCTGAATGCACGCGGCACGATGGAAACCATGTTTATGGGATCCGACACCATGGCCGCCGTGATTCGAGAGCTTTTGCCCGATTGTGAGATCGAAACGCGGCCACGATTCTCAGAGCTCAACTACGTATCACCCAAGCGGTTGCAAAAAGTGCCTCGCCGCAGCGCGATTGTCGTCTTTTCCGCCTCAGACGTTTACCACGTCGCCGAAAGCTTACGCGGCATGCGGGGCGGCTGCGCCGTGGTGCTGGGGGCGCTAAGCCCGCGCACGCGAAACGCTCAAGTCGATATGTATCAAGCTGGCGAGGTCGATTACCTCGTGGCGACGGACGCAATCGGCATGGGTCTGAACATGGATTTGGACCACGTCACATTTGCCAAAACCAGCAAGTTTGATGGGCGACAAGCACGGCGTTTACGGGCGCCGGAAGTCGGCCAGATCGCTGGCCGGGCGGGCCGACATATGAACAACGGCACCTTTTGCACAACAACGGAGATCGGCGGGTTCCCTGACGAAATCGTCGAGGCGGTCGAAAACCATCGGTTTGACCCGGTTGAAGTGCTGCAATGGCGCTCCCGCAACCTCGACTTCAGCTCGTCTTCGGGCCTGCTGCGGTCGCTGGAAAAGCAGCCACCGCACCCCCTGTTGAGCCGGACCAGAGATGCTGAGGATCATCAAGCCTTAAAGGTTTTGCTCAAAGACGAGGACGTGGCGCGGACCGCACGCTCCCGCGCTGCACTGCGCACCCTATGGGACGTGGCGCAAGTGCCGGACTTCCGAAAAACGCTTTTCGAGCAACATACTGCTCTTTTGGGTCAGATTTTCAGGTATTTGATCCGCGGAGTAGGCCGTGTTCCAGAAGATTTCGTAGAGTCGCACGTTTCGCGACTGGACAATCTGCAAGGCGACATCGACACTCTTGTGAACAGGATCGCAGCGGTTCGAACGTGGACATTCATCTCACATCGCGCCTCTTGGGTCACAAACGCCAAATATTGGCAAGAAAAGGCGCGAAAAATTGACGATAAATTATCGGACGCGCTACACGAACGATTAACTCAGCGGTTTGTTGATCGTCGAGCGACGATTATGGCGAGGGTACTAATGGACGGCGCAGACTTGAATGCAGTGATTGATGCCAAAGAAGGCACAGTCAAAGTGGAAGGCGAACACGTCGGACACATCAAAGGTTTGGTGTTCGCGCCCGACCCCTCAATCTTGGACTCTTCGGCCCGCCCGGTGTTTACCGCAGCGCGTCGTGTGATGGTCAAAGAGGTTGAGAACCGAGTTCAACAACTGTTGGCCGACAATGACGGGGCTTTCCGCTTGACCGAAGCGGGTCAATTGCTCTGGCGTGAAAACCAAGTGGGCCACTTGGTCAAAGGCGAAAGCCTGCTTTTTCCAGCGATCGAGGTTATTCATAATGACCTGCTGCAAGGCACCGACCGCGAAAAAATCCGTCAGCGTATCGAAAAATGGACCCGTGCCCACCTGCGGAACCGGATGAAAAACTTCCACGAATTGCAGTCTGCGCCCCTGAAAGGCACAGCCCGTGGTCTGGCGTTTCAGTTGGTTGAGAACTTCGGTTTGATCAACCGGGAAAGCATCACCCAATTCCTCTCAGAGCTTGGAAAAGACGAGCGTAAAGCACTCTATGATCAGGGTGTCCGCATTGGTCGTTTTGCGGTTTGGATGCGGGGCTTGTCGAACACCCAGCATTGGCCGTGGCGGGTGTTGCTGTGGTCGCTGTGGCATGAGCGTCCAGACGTGCGCGACATGCTGCCGGCGCAGGGAATCAAGGTCATGCACCCCGAGCAGGATGTACCCTTGTCCCTCTATCAAACACTCGGTTTTACCGTGCTGCAGCCCCAAAGCCGGGGGGATCGCAAAGAGCGGCCTATCGTGGGGCAGGTGGAGACATTGGACCGGCTAGCGGGCCATTTGCACAGTCAATTCCGGGCGCAGCCTGACTTTATCCAGCCTGATGGTTTGGAAAAGCAACTCGGTTGCGACGCGGCCCTCGTCCGCCGGCTGATGTTTGCTTTTGGCTACGTGCCATCGCGCTTGAGCGCCGAAGAAGCAGCAGCACTGGCCGCCGCGAAGCCAGCAGCCAAGGAAGAACCAGCCGCGCCAAAGCCGTCTGAAGCAACCGAGCCATCTGAAGCATCTGAGGCGTCTGAGGCATCCCCGGCACCCGAAACCGACGTGCCGGAAACGACAGAAGCCACAGAACCAGAAACAGCCGCTCCAGCCGCCGCTGAAACGGCCCCGGAGGAGGTAGAAGAAGCCTCCGAAGCAGCGTCTGAAGAAGGACCAGTGCCCAAAGCCGAAGAAAGTCCCAGCAAACCTGCATTCGAAGCAGACGCCGCTGTTTGGACAAGACGCGGACGCGGTGCGGGAAAGCCCGAAAACCGCCGCCCTGCTGCGAGCGCGGGCGAAAAAGGTAAAACGGCTGAAAAAGCAGGCCAGCACCAAAAGCCACGCCCCCCTAAAAATGCTGGGGCAAAAGGCAAAGGACCGCGCCCCCCGAAATCGACAGGTGGGAATAAACCGCGTCGGGACGCCGATAAGCCCATCGATCCCAACAGCCCGTTCGCTGTTCTGGCTCAACTGAAAAAGTAACCGCGCCCATGACGGAAGAAGCGGCAGGGAAACTGCGGGTTGATAAGTGGCTGTGGTACGCGCGCTTCTTCAAAACCCGCACGCTTGCCGCTGACGTTGCCAATGGCGGAAAGATTCGGGTGAACAAAGTCGCCGTGCGCAAGGCCTCCGCCGATGTCAAAGTTGGTGATGTGCTGACGTTTCACCAAGGGCACAACATTCGCGTTATCGAAATTCTTGGCTTAGGCAGCGCGCGGCGTCCGTTTGAAGAAGCCAAGCTGCTCTACAACGACCTTGCCCCCCTGCCCGAACGAGGACCAAAATCTGAAGGGAATGCAAGCGAAGGCGAAGACGCCAAACCGCTGGATGCTCGTACCATACCGGTTGCAGAGCGGGAGTTTGGGGCTGGCCGACCAACAAAACGCGAAAGACGGGACACAGACCGCCTGCGAGATCTTTAATATTCTCGCTAAAAGCTCTAAACATGGTCGCATAAATTCTGACTAAGGTTTGAGCCATGTCCTTCGAAATGTTTTCTGACTTTCTATCCTTGAACGAATTGCTGACTGTTCCAGCCATTCTATCCCTGCTCACCGTGTCCTTTATGGGCGTCGTGCTGGGCATCGATAACGTTGTTTTTATTGCCGTCATCGCAAAGCGCGCGCCCAGAGGGCAAGAAGACCGCGCCAGAACGCTTGGGATCATCATGGCGATGGTCGCGAGGATTGCGCTGATCTTCTCCATCGGGCTGCTGCTGAGATTTGAAAACGTGCATCTGTTCACCGTGCCGTTCATGCCGGACCACCATCAAGATATTACGGTCAAAGGTGCGATTTTGGTGATTGGTGGGGTGTTCCTCATCTACAAAGCCACGCAGGAAATCTTTGAAAAGCTCGAAGGCGATGATCACCATGCCGATGGTCAGGCCAAGCGCCTGCCCTTGGGCCAGATCCTGTTTACCTTGCTGCTGCTCAACTTGGTGTTCTCCATCGACAGCGTGCTGACGGCTGTTGGCATCGCCTATAACCAGCTTGTGCCGATTATGGTCGGTGGCGTACTGATCTCCACCTTTATCATGTTGGTCGCCGCTGGACCGCTGACCCGTTTCATGGAGCGTCACCCAACGACCGAGATGTTGGCCTTTGCCTTTATGCTGCTGATCGGTGCCATTCTGCTGGGTGAAGGGCTTCACTATGAAGTTCCGAAGGCCTTGATATACGGAATCATGGGTTTCTCCATCTTCGTCGAAATGCTCAATATCATATCAAGGAGACGGAAGGGTGTTCCCGTGCATCTTCATAAGCACGCACCAATCAAACTTCCCGATTAGGCGCTTCGTCTCTCGATCAATACGAAACATCAGGCCAGCGATAGCGCTGGCCTGCTTTCAGGGAATAAGGCGCGCATGACTTACGTCGTCACCGAAGACTGCATTAAGTGTAAATACACCGATTGTGTTGAAGTCTGCCCCGTGGATTGCTTCTACGAAGGTGAGAACATGTTGGTCATCCACCCGGATGAGTGCATCGACTGTGGTGTGTGTGAGCCAGAGTGCCCTGCAGACGCGATTCTGCCGGATACAGACCCGGATGCCACGAAATGGATCGAGCTGAACCGCGACTATTCTGAGTCCTGGCCCGTCATCACGCTGAAGAAGGAAGCACCCAGCGATGCTGACGAATACAAGGGCGTGAGCGGTAAGCTGGAAAAATTCTTCTCCGCAGCGCCAGGAAAGGGCGATTAAGCCCTCTTTTCTTCACGCAATCGGATAATAGATAGCACTCATGCCATCTCGTCATGTTACGGTCGCATGACAGCAACAGGGCAATGCACCAGCCAAATTGGGCAACTGTGTTTGTCAAAATGCCACAAATTTGCTACTTTGGGGGAATGACAAGTGCGAAAAGTAGCGCGTCCCGAGGTCTGAGAGACACCTTGGGAGCTGATTTTCGTTCAAAGTCCCTGCAGGAATAGCCGATGCTCTTCCTGTCGCCAAGACAAAAAAGAACCAAAGAGTGAAATCAAATATGGCTCAGGACTCCTATGATGCTGGTGACATCGTCGTTTACCCAACGCACGGCGTAGGCGAAGTCAAAGGCATCGAAACACAAGACCTCGGGGAACTCTCTGTCGAGGTGATCGTTATCAAGTTTGACTCCGAGCGCATGACCCTTCGCGTTCCGACAAACAAGGCTGACCAATCCGGTCTGCGCCCGCTGTCGTCCAAGAAAATCATGGATTCAGCCATCACGACCCTGCGCGGTCGCGCCAAGGTACGCCGCACCATGTGGTCCCGCCGCGCGCAGGAGTATGAGGCAAAGATCAATTCGGGCGATCCTATTTCCATCGCAGAAGTTGTTCGTGATTTGCACCGTGGTGCAGAGCAGCCGGAGCAGTCGTTCTCTGAACGTCAGATTTACCAGTCCGCACTGGCCCGTCTGACGCGTGAGTTTGCTGCGATTGAAAAGATCGACGAAGAATCGGCGACCGAAAAACTGGAAACAGTGCTTCGTGCGGCATAGCCACGCGAAATAAGTATGTATTTAGGGGGCTTAGGCCCCCTTTTTTATTCTCAATCTTCAAATGCCCACGCATAAAGTCGTGGATTCCGGGCTTCTCTTGACCAAATGCAAATCACGCTTAAACGGTTAGGTAGATTTTAACCAAAACGCCGGTATTTCGCGGCGCTGAGTGAAGGCCTGTCGTCCATGAGCCGCCCTAATCGTTTTGAAGTGCTGTCAGGTGCCAACCGGATCTGGATGGTATCGAGTATCCACGGCGACTTGAGCCGGCTGGTGGCCATTCATGACGTCATCAATACCCATTTCCAGCCTGGCGATCGCTTGGTCTATTTGGGTAACTTCATGGGCTTCGGCGAGCAAACGGGCGACGTGATGGATGAGATGGTGGCCTTTCGTCGTCACATCATGGGCCGGTTCATTCTCTTCCCGCACGACATCGCCTATTTGCGCGGCGCACAAGAAGAGATGCTGGAACGGGCACTGCAGCTCCATTTCGCGAAATCACCCCCATCGGTGCTGGCGTGGATGTTGGATCACGGCCTTGAAGGCACGCTGAAGGCCTATGGGTCTAGCGGACAGGAAGCAGCCAAGTTTGCGCGGATGTCGGTGAGTGAAATCGCCAATTACACCGTTGGCCTGCGTGCCGCGATCCGCTCGATGCCCGGCCACTACTCGCTGATCATGGCAATCAAACGCGCGGCCTATGATGACGGGCACAACTTCTTGTTCACCCACGCAGGCGTGGACCCCAACCTGTCGCTGGACCGCCAGACGGACTCCTTCTGGTGGGGGCACCCGAGCTTCTTGCGGTTGGACCGCGAATTTGAAGGCTTCAAGCGGGTTTTTGCAGGGTGGCACCCCAACCACTTAGGGATCTCTGAACTCGACCACGCCACTTTTGTTGACGCGGGCTGTGGGTTCGGTGGTCCGCTGCTGACGTGCTGCATTGATATGAATGGCGATATCGTCGAGGCGTTTGAAGCTTAAACGCCGCATGCCCCGCCCCGGCTGGGCGTCTAAATTCCCCCATTTCTGCATTTTTTGAGTTGCGTTCCCTGCTTTTGATCACGGCGGCGTGAATAATTGGACATGTTGTCGCACTTTATCACTGGTATGACCTTTTGCCCTTTTCATTGTCGCATTTGGTAGTACCATCGTTTTCGGTCATACCAATTGCGCACTTCAGCGTAAGCAGAGGGAACGAGATCATGACGGCATTTGACGATAGCGAAACACGTCGCGCTAATATCGCCTTTATCAAGCGGTCCATGGAAACACCGCTCCTGAGCCGTGAGCACGAATATGCTTTAGCGCGGGCTTGGCGTGATGAGAATAATGATGCCGCTCTGCATGAGCTGATCAATGCTTACAACCGTCTGGTCGTCTCCACCGCTGGTCGCTTCCGCAACTATGGTCTCCCCATGGGTGACTTGATCCAAGAAGGCGTTGTCGGCCTCCTCCATGCCGCCAACCGCTTTGAGCCGGACCGTGACGTGCGCTTCTCCACCTATGCTTCATGGTGGATCCGTTCCGCGATGCAGGATTTTATCCTGAGAAATTGGTCGATCGTGCGGACCGGGACAACGGCGTCGCAAAAGTCGCTGTTCTTTAATCTGCGCCGCCTGCGGTCCAAGATCGAAGAAAAGACCGGCGAGCAGTTGAACCAAGATGGCCGTGAAGAAATCGCGGAAACACTCGGTGTGCCGCTTCGTGACGTCGAGGCGATGGAAGGTCGTTTGTCTGGTGCAGACGGCTCATTGAACGCTGTTGTTGGCGAAGACGGTGATCAGGAGTGGCAGAACATGCTGTCCGACGATCGCCCGACACCAGAAGACAACACCATCCTTGACCACGACAGCGACATTCGCCGCTCATGGCTTGAGGAAGCGCTGGAAAACCTCGGTGAGCGTGAAGCGAAAATCATTCGGATGCGCCGCCTGACCGATGACGGCGTGACGCTGGAAGAGCTGGGCAAGCATTTCGGGGTGTCCAAGGAGCGCGTGCGCCAGTTGGAGCACCGGGCGATGAATAAGCTCAAAACGTTTATGATCGCTCGCGTCGGCCAAGCCGACGACCTCTACCTCGAAAGCTGATCCGCCGGATCGACGACCAAAGACGAAAAAGGGCGCTTGAGGCGCCCTTTTTTTGTGGCCTGGTCTCAGTCGGCGGGGGATTTGCCCTCGAGCCCAAAGGCATCGTGAAGCGTGCGCACCGCAAGTTCCAAATAATCAGCACCCACCAAAACAGAGGTTTTGATCTCCGAGGTCGTGATGACCTTGATGTTGATGTTTTTCTCAGCCAGTGCCCCGAACATGGTTTTGGCCACCCCTGAGTTCGTCCGCATGCCCACACCAACAATCGAAACCTTGGCCACGTCTTCATCGGCCTCAAGCTCTTTGTATTCGATGTCGCCGTGCTTTTCTTTCATCAAAGCCAGCGCGCGCGGCAGATCGGCCTGTACGCAGGTGAAGGTCATATCCGTCTTTTCATCGCCGTCGATGACGGTGCGCGACTGCACGATCATATCGACGTTAATGGCCGCATCACCAAGCGCGCCAAAGATGGTCGCCGCGACGCCGGGTCGATCGGGAATACCAATCAGCGTTATGCGCGCCTCGTCGCGGGAGAAAGCGATACCTGAAACAACGTCTTTTTCCATGCTGTCATCCTCTGCCGTGACCAGCGTCCCCGGCTTATCTTCGAAACTAGAAAGAACCTGCAACGGCACGCCATGGCTCATGGCAATCGAAACGCTGCGGGTTTGGAGAACTTTTGCGCCCAAGGATGCCATTTCGAGCATTTCCTCGTGGCTGATGCGGTCCAGCTTGCGCGCTTTATCGGTCACGCGAGGGTCTGTGGTGTAGACCCCGTCAACGTCCGTATAGATATCGCAGCGGTCGGCCTTCAGCGCTGCGGCAAGGGCGACAGCAGAGGTGTCTGACCCACCGCGCCCCAACGTGGTGATGCGGTTCCGTGGGCTCAAGCCTTGGAACCCCGGCACGACGGCAACTTCACGCGATTCTGCAAATCGGCTTTCGATTTCTCGTGTATCGATATCGAGAATTCTGGCGTTGCCGTGGACGTCTTCGGTCTTGAAAGGCAACTGCCACCCCAACCAAGATCGCGCATCAATGCCCATTGACTGCAAGATGACCGACAGAACACCGACCGTCACCTGCTCACCCGTGGAAACCACCACGTCGTATTCTCGCGTATCATAGAGCGCAGCGGCTTCAGAAACCAATCCGACCAGCCGGTTCGTCTCACCCGACATCGCCGAGACAACCACCGCGACTTCGTTTCCGGCATCGTGCTCCGCCTTAACGCGTCGCGCGACGTTTCGGATACGATCAAGGTCACCCACGGAGGTGCCCCCAAACTTCATGACAATGCGCGCCATTGACCCAACCTGCTTGTTTATCAGGGCAAAAAACCCGACATATGGGTTACTGAAACTATTCAATGGCCGCAACGGCAGGAGACGCATGTTGGATACCGAGCAAACGAGCACCAACACGGGCCACACAGTTGACCCGGCGGAAGTAGAGAAGTTCACCAAGATGGCCGCCAGTTGGTGGGATCCACAGGGCGACTTCCGTCCGCTGCATAAACTCAACCCGACGCGGATCCGGTTTCTGACCGAACAAATCGCTAAGCACTTCGACCGGGATTTGGACAGCCCCCTTCCCTTTGCCGGGCTGCGGATCCTGGATGTTGGGTGCGGAGGCGGGCTTGTGTGTGAGCCGCTGGCGCGATTGGGCGCAGACGTTACGGGCGTTGATGCAACGCCGGCGAATATCCCCGTGGCACAAATCCACGCCGAGCAAATGGGGCTGGAGATTGATTATCGGGTCGCCACCGTCGCCGAACTGGTTGAGTCGGGAGAGCGCTTTGACGCGGTTCTAGCGCTGGAAATCATTGAGCACGTGAACGATCCCCCGGCCTTTGTCACCGATGTTGTTGGTGCGCGCGCGGAAGGGGGTGTTGTGTTCATGTCCACCTTCAACAAAACCCTCCGCAGTTTTGCCCTGGGCATCGTCGCAGCGGAATACGTGCTGCAATGGTTGCCAAAAGGCACCCACGACTGGCGACGCTTTGTTCCCCCTGCGGAAATGTTCAAAATGATTGAGGCCAACGGGCTCCGGCCCGAGCGGATTAAGGGCTTTATGTTCAACCCGCTGTTGGACAAGTGGATGCTGACCGACGACACCAGCGTTTCCTATATCGCTTGCTTCAAATCGCCGATCGACCAGCCCCCGGTTGAACCGGAATTCGCGCTCTAGGGCTTATTTTCCGGGCGTGCTGGGCTTGAGAATGCGCATCAGGGTTCCGTCGTTTTGCAGCAAGCTGTGCTTTAAGGCACCGCCGACGTGCAGGACGACGGCAACGATCAACACGAACGAGCATAGGGCGTGGACGGCGCTTACAGGATCGGCAAGATCGCCCAACCGGCCCAAACGTGGCAATTCACTGCCCCACAGGAAATACTGCGATCCGCCACCCATGAACGCCTTTAACAGGCCGGTCAAAATGGCCAAGGTCAGCGCAATCAAGAACACCCACTGCACCAGCCGCGCCAAAAACCGCTCCCACCCTGCGTGGTCTGGGTTCGCCGCGGCAAACCCGCGCCCCACCCGATTAAAGATCCGAAACACAATAAAGGCTGCACCGCAGACGCCGACAGTGACGTGCAAGTCGTACACAAAATCAGGCGCATCCTGCCAATTGCCAATCAAGACGCCTGCGGGCCACATGATGCAAAACCACAGCACCGTGAACCAATGCAGCAGGACAGACACGGGATTATAGCCGTTGGACGCCGCCATGATCTTTTCCTTCAAAGCGATAATAAAAACTCGATTAACTCTAAACTGTCCGCGTCAGACAAAGCCAGAAACAAGTTCTTGCTCTCGGTGGCTTCACCGCCGTGCGCCGTAACCGCATCGGTGATTGTCTCCGCGCGACCATCATGGAGAAACGCGCTCCGCTGCGACAGGCCCAGCAAGGGCGCCGTGCGCCACTCACTCAGTCCGGCGGAACCGACGCGTTGCGCTTCGCTCAAATCGGGGCCGAGATCATGGAGCAGGAGATCAGAGAACAAAACAAGCGGCTGCCCAACCGGATCAGCGAGCACCGGTTGATGACAGGCGTTACACCCCACTTGCGCCAGCAGCGCCAAACCTGCGCGGTATATTGAGCCGTTCGGCGGGCTGTCAGAGGGTTTCGACATCCGCACGGCATGGGACAAGCGTGGCAGCAAATTCGACGACCCCGCGCTACGACGGGCGATCAGGCATCCGGGTTCGTCGGGGAAGCAGGTTGCATCGGCGTAGTCCAATAGCGCGTTGGCCAGCCCCATGTCGGTGGCCAGAGCATTGGCGATTTGATCCTCCAACGTTCCGACGGTGGCTTTCCACCCAAAACGCCCAACCGCTGGACGGCGATCACGCAGGCTCCAGACCCATGCAGCGCGGCCACTGATCCCGTTCGCATCAGCATCGGCCGGGTCAGCGAGCGCCAAAATGCTGGCCTCGCTCACTTGGTCGATCACAGCAGAAACGAAAAACGGATCCGCGCGACGATCCCCTAAACCCGCCGTTCCACCCGTCACAACACGGGTTTCCGCATGGCAAGACGAGCAACTCAAGGCATCCCCGGTTCGGTGTGACTTCAGTCGCTCATCCAACGCATCTGCGCCGGCCAAAAGGCCAGCAAAGACGCTGCTACTGCTCAGTAACGCTGCTGCGTAAAAACGCCGAAAACGCTTTGATTTCATCAGCTAAAGCAGACAGTTGATCTTTGTAGGTCGCCTGTTTCTCATCGGTCAGCAATCCCTTCCGAACATCAACAGCAAGACGGCGCATCGGCTCCAACTTCTGGCGAGAGGCTGCAATTTTGTCTTCGATATCATCGGCATTGGGCAGGGAGTCGAACAGTCGTACGGTCGAATATTCCGCGCTGGCCTCAAAATCCATCATCGACTGGAGCCCAAGAAAGTTCAGGTACAACCCATTCGGAGAAACATCAGAGGCCGCAAGGTCGTCCGCCGCGCGCAGGGTTTCCAGGCGGGGCATAAAGTCATCATCAAGATAGTCAGTCAGGCTCAACATGGTCCGGCCAACAATGCCTTCGATCGTGCCTTCATCGATGGCTTGGGACGCCGCTTCGAGGGACTGCCAGTGCGCCTGCAAGTCTCGCAAAGCAGCCGCAGCGTTGTCTGAATCTGTGAGATCAACCGCCGCGTAACCCGCGTGCGTCAGCCGCAAAACGTCGAGTTTCTGCATGAGCAGCGTTGAACGACGGTCTTCTCCGTTTTCCAGCGCTTCAATAAATTGATCCAGATAGATTGACGCCTGATCTGTCAGAACGTGACTGATCAACGCCTCGGAGAAGTCATAGCCGGGAAGGTATTCTTCGCGGGGCTCGGGAGCCGGAACAACAGCGGCCTCTTCGGAAACAACGTCGGCGGCTTCTTCGGGAGCAACGTCAGAGGCAGCTTCCGGGGTTGGCATTTCCTCGGCGACGTCGGCGTCAGCCTCAACAACTTCGGCGTCGGCGCCGGTGTCCATAACTTCGGCGTCAGCGTCGGCGTC
>CAJQLX010000026.1 GCA_905479265.1 uncultured Alphaproteobacteria bacterium | reverse complement strand
TCAGTCTCAACCATGAGACGGAACGCACGGCTGAGATTATACCCATAGAACCGGATCTGGATCATGCCAGCGGAGGGAGACCTGAGCACATGAGCGTCAATCGCAACACACCATCACGCCGTCATTTCTTAAAACACGCCAGCGCCTTGGGCGTCGCCGCTTCGGCAGGCAGTGTGGGACTGAACACCGTCCTGTCCAGCCCTGCGATCAGCCAGAGCCGGCAACGCTGGCGCATGGTGACGTCGTGGGCCAAGGGCAGCGCCGGGCCGGGCACCACAGCGGATCGCTTAGGTCAGCGGATCTCAACCGCCACGAATGGCCGAATCGAAGTCGAGGTTTTGGGCGCAGGCGCGCTGACCTCAGCCTTTGGCGTGTTGGATGCCGTAGCCGATGGCACAGCAGAAATGGCACACACAGCGTCTTTTTTCTGGGCCGGGCGCGTTGCGGCCGCGGCCTACTTCACCACCATTCCTTTCGGCCTGACCCCAAGCGCGCACAACGCGTGGATCCGTTTTGGCGGCGGTCAGGCGCTTTGGGACGAGGCTTACACGCCGCTGGACGTCAAACCCCTGCTCGCCGGGAATTCCGGGGCGAACATGGCGGGTTGGTTTAAGCAACCCTTGCGCCGTCTGGATGACCTCAAAGGCGTCAGAATCCGCACCGCGGGCTTGGGTGGCGAGATCTATCGTCAGTTGGGCGCGGCAACCGTTACATTGCCGCCGTCAGAAATCTTCGGAGCCCTGCAATCCGGCGCGATCGATGCCGTGGAGTTCCTCGGTCCGTTTTCCGACCGCGCTTTAGGCTTCAACCAAGTGGCTGACAACTACTACTACCCGGGCTTCAACAAACCCAACGGCACCGCCGAAGCGCTGATCAATGCCAACCTGTGGAGCAGCCTCGACACCGACGTTCGAGCAGCCGTTCAGAATGCGTGCGACGCCGAAAACGATGCGGGGCTTGCTGAAGCGACATGGTTCAATGCGCAAGCGCTCAAGGCGTTGCAAGCGGAAGGCACCAATATTCAAGCCTTGCCTGCTGACATCATAGCAACAGCGCAGGAAGCGGCCCGAGGCGTGCTTGCAGACTTCGCAGACACCAACGCGATGACCCGCAAGGTCCAACAATCCTATGCACAGGCTGTGGCCTCGCTTTCGGCATGGGACGGGGTGCAAAGCTAATGTCCAGCATCGGAACCCTGTTACCGCGACTGCAGGCCCAGCGCCCGTTGGTCCACTGCGTCACCAATCCTGTGACCATGAACTTCGTCGCTGACGCGCTGAATGCGGTATCGGCAAGGCCCATCATGGCCAACAGCCCCGCCGAAATCGACACCATCGCTGGCGCAGCATCGGCTGTTTTGGTCAATATGGGCGTGCCACAGTCCGCTCAAATTTATGTTCAGGCGGCAAAAGCAGCGCAAAAGTGGGTTTTTGACCCCGTAGGTGCGGGCGGAACCAAGCTGCGGATCGACGTTGCCCAGCAACTCCTCCCCCTACGGCCCGGAATCATTCGGGGCAACGCCGGGGAAATTCTGGCGCTCGGCGGTCAGGCCGGCGTGGTCGAAGGCGTCGATAGCCTCGCAACCCCCGAAGAGGCCGCAGGCGTGGCCAAGCTGCTGGCGGAGAAATACCGCACCGTCGTCGCGATGACCGGCGCGACCGATTATGTCGTATCACCGGACCGCATTGTCCGTCTGACCGGCGGAGATGGGCTGATGGCGTCAATCACGGGGACAGGCTGCGTCGCGGGCGCGCTTTGCACGGCTTTTCTGGCTGTGTCCGATGATCCCTTTGATGCAGCAGTCGCGGCCTTGCACTTGATGAGCGGTGCCGCGGACCACGCGGCCAAATCAGCCAAGGGGCCGGGCAGTTTCAAGGTTGCCTTACTCGATGCGTTCTACAGTGCCTCGTCTCAGTAAATCCGCGCTCCAACTGTATCTGGTTTTCGGCCCCCAAGACCTGCCGACGGGCCAAACCGCCATTGGTCTGATCGAACAAGCCGCAGCGGGCGGCGTGACCTGCTTACAATGGCGGGACAAGACCGCACGCGCAGACACCAGCCCAGGTACAGAAACAGATACAGGCATTCAGCAGCGCGTCGCCCACGTACGACCCCTCCAAGACTGCGCCCGCGCGCTAGGCGTGCCGTTTCTCATCAACGATGACGTGGCGCTGGCCAAGGCTCTTGGTGCGGATGGGGTGCATCTGGGACAGGATGATATGCCGCCCGATCAAGCGCGGCGAGAATTGGGGGACAAAGCGATCATCGGCTGGTCCGTTGGGACGGACAGCGAACGCGAACGCCTTCGCGCCTTGCTGAAGAGCGACCCCACAGTGCTGGACTACATCGGCGTGGGGCCAGCCTTTCCCACGGGCACCAAAGCGGATGCTGGTCAGGCCTTGGGTCCAGCAGGAATAGACGCTGTTCTCGCGGGTATCACGCTACCTGCGGTCGCGATCGGCGGGATAAATCAAGAAAATTGCAAAATGCTACGGGTGACTAACGCAGTAGGAATCGCCGTGGTTAGCGCCATAGCAAGGCATTCTCACCCCACGCAGGCAACAAAGCAGTTATTTGCCAAAATGTATGGCAAAGACTGAAGTCTCGATCACGGGCATTCACGAGAATATTCTTTTTCAAAAGCCCTGTGTTTGTCTACATAGGGGATCATGTATAGGGGCAGCAGTGCGCGCTCGCGCGACGATTTCTGGGAAAAAATGATGAACGATCCACGCGGCCTTACCCGCCGTCAGACATTGCTGATGGGCGTAGGCGGTCTTCTCGCAGCTGGTTTTTCTCCACGGCTTGCTCTGGCAGCCAACGGCGAAGACCCTGCTGCAATCATTACTGATATTGCCAACGATGCGTTTAAGCTGTTCGGCCAACTCAACGGCGCGAGCAATGATTGGTCGTCTCGGCGGCGGTGGGCGAAAAACGTAACCAGCAGCCGGTTTGCAACCGATTTCATGGGTGAGAAAGCTGGCGGTGTATTCTTGCGCCGGTTCAGCGCGTCCAAGCGTCGGACCTATTACACCCTGATCGAAGACGTCGTCGCTGAATTCTTGCTCGATATCTTTGCGCTCTATGAGCCCAACACCACGTTCACGGTTAATCGTGTGCGGCCCAACCGTTCCAATACGGCAACCATTATGGAAACGACCGTGTTTACGCACGGCAAAAATTACAACGTCAAATGGACTGTCGTGGATGATGGCGGTGTCAGCAAAATCGGTGACGTATCGATTTTCGGACTGAACCTCGTTTCCGATTTCCGCTCTTCGATCGAACGCGCGTACCGCGACGACGAGGACGCGGGCGTGATTGCGATGCTGCAAACACGCATCCGACGAAGCGAGCGCAAATACCCCGATTAACACCGCCAGCGCGGGCAAAACGGGCCAATGGCGCTAAAGCTGTAGCTCCATAAACACAGCGTTCGGTCCCGCCGTTGACTGGTGATCTTCGTAGGGATCGCAGGGTTCAAAGCCAGCGCTACGATAGAGCGCGACCGCAGCTGTTTGCTCGGCGTGGGTTTCCAATCTGACCTTTCGCAATCCACGCCGCTTCGCCATGTCGAGCAGGTGATCCAAGATCGCTCGGGAAAGCCCTTTGCGGCGAACCACAGGGCGCACGTACATGCGTTTGACTTCAGCCCAGTCAATGTCTTTGACCACCAGCGCGCCGCAAGCAATGGGGTGACTGTGGTAGCGAGCGACTAAGAACTGGACGTAATCAGCCGATAAATCTTCCGCCGAGGTGAGATCGCAATCGCCGCAGACCGAGAGCGCCGCCATTTCGGCATCCAGCTCTTCGATCAGCAGGCGGACGTCGGCTTGTTGGGGGTCTTCGACCTGAAAGGACGCGACCCCCGGTGAACCCGTATGGTCTTCAGCCACTACTCAACGCCTTCTGGAGGCGCGACCAAAGGCTTGCGGGACAGGCCTTTGGGCACAACTTCCCAGCCGGGGAACTCTGGTTCGTCGTCAACCATATCGGCAGGGAAGCCATCGGCCAGAACCTCAATCCCAGCGGCTTCTTCCATCCGCTTGATGATGTTCGGCGACCATTCGCGAGGCCCATAGCGGTTTTCCCCGTCGGCAAAGATCTCATTGAGCAGCGGCGATACTTCCAGATCCAATCCCGCCCGCTCGGCGATGGATTGAAACAGGCCGATGTCCTTGCGGACCAGATCCATGGTGAAGTTGATATCGCGTGAACCGTTGAGAATGACTTGGCTTTCTGTCTCGTGGACAAAAGAATTGCCGCTGGAAATCCGAATAGCCTCGTAGGTGGTATTAAGATCCATGCCCGCAAGCTTGCTGGTTGCCAGGGCTTCGCAAAGGGTGACCAGATTAGCGGTCGCCAAATAGTTGGTCATGACCTTGAGAACGCTGGCGCTTCCGAGCTCGCCCGTGTGCAGGATCCGGCGACCCAGTGACTGAATCACGGGAAAAGCGCGCTCAAAGGTTTGCCGGGAGCAGCCGGCAAAGATGGAAATGTTGCCGGTTGCGGCGCGATGACAACCACCCGAAACGGGGCAATCGATCGGCTCTCCGCCCTTGGCTTTCACCAAGTCACCCAAGCGGCGTACTTCGCTTTCGTCAGTCGTACTCATCTCGGCCCAAATGGTGCCGGGGCGAAGGCCCGCGAGGATGCCGTCCTCGGCCTCCATCACCGCAGCGCTGGCAGCGGGTGAGGGCAGGCAGGTGATGATCATATCAACCTGTTCTGCCATCGCCTTTGGGCTTTCCGCCCAATGCGCACCGGCATCGAGAAAGGGCTGAGCGATGGACTTATCCAGATCGCGAACCGTCAGGTCAAAGCCGTTGCGCAGGAGGCTGCCCGAGAGCTTGCCGCCAACATTACCCAAACCAATAAAACCAACTTTCATTATGGCTCCTCCCTAGAGCACGTAATCCGCGAGAAATTGTTGAAAATCGCCTAGCATGACCAGAGATCGACGTCTGCCGTTTTGCGACAGGTGGAGGGTCTTATTTGCGCGACGTCGCACCGCCATCGGATCAAACCCGCAGCCACCGTGTGCGCTTTGACCCTCAATCATCTTCACGGCCCAGTGTGCAAAGCCGTTCTGCGCTTGGCTTTGTCCGCACATGGGCCTAAATCGCGGCATACGTTCGCCTAACACCGAACATTCAGCTGCTCAGTAACAATCAGGCTTCCCTCATCATGCTCCACGGTATTTCCGCGTCGATTTCCAAATCCGCCTTCGCTGCGCTGGCGCTCACGATGGGCGTAAGCGGGGCTGTCTTTGCGCAGGACTGGGAAGAGACGGTGGCCGCAGCGGCGGGTCAGACCGTGTTTTTCAACGCGTGGGGCGGTGATGAGCGGATCAATGCCTATATCGCTTGGGCCGGAGATCGCGTGCGCGAGGATTTCGGCGTTACCGTCCAGCATGTCAAACTCGCTGATACAGCAGAGGCTGTGAACCGCGTTCGACTGGAGCAGCAGGCCAAAAAGATCACCGGCGGCTCAATCGATCTGATTTGGATCAACGGTGAAAACTTTGCGACCATGAAAAGCGAGGGCTTGCTGTTCGGCCCGTGGGCAGAACACCTGCCGGCTTTTGCTGGCGTAGATGTCGAAGGAAAGCCAACCACTGTCCTTGATTTTCAGACACCAACAGAAGGCTTCGAAGCGCCCTGGGGCATGGCGCAGTTTAACGTGATCGTAGATGGTGCGCTTGCGCCGGACTTCCCAACGGCCCTGAGCGATCTGACGGACTGGGCCGCTCAAAATCCGGGCCGCTTTACCTATCCGCAGCCGCCCAATTTCCTTGGCACCACGTTCCTCAAGCAAGCGACGCTGGCACTGTCCAACGACCCCGACGCGCTTTACGCCCCCGTGGACGTCGCAGATTTTGCTGCGGTGACAGCACCGGTTTGGGCGTTTCTGGATCAGCTGCACCCAAACCTGTGGCAGCGCGGGCAGAATTTCCCCGTCTCAGGACCAGCCGCACAGCAGTTGCTCAGCGACGCCGAAACCGCAGCGACTTTGTCGTTCTTCCCCCTCGAAGGACCGGCACTGGTGGCGGCTGAAACGTTTGTGGAAGCAACGGTCGTCCAAGGCTTTGACGGCGGTTCGATTGGAAATACGCACTTTGTGGCCATTCCGTTCAATTCAAGCGCTGCAGCGGGCGCGCAAGTGTTTGCGAACTTCCTGATGACGCCAGAAGCCCAAATCCGCAAACAGAGCCTTGCCGCGTGGGGTGATGCCACGGTTTTGGACGAAAGCCGCCTGAGTGCCGCTGAACAAAGCGCTTTGCTGGAAGCCACAAATGGGCTTTCCGTGTCCGTGGGTTCCGTCCTGCCGGAACCCCATCCTTCGTGGACCAGCGCGCTGGAAGCGGCTTGGCTCCAGCGGTATGGCTCCTGACGGCTAAACCACCACGCCTTTCTTTCATGCCAGCAGTTCCGCTGCTGGTGTTGGTGACTCTGCCCTCGGCTTTGGCTGTGCCGTGCTTGTTCATCCTGTCTGGGCCCAGCGCCATTGTCGAAGCCTTGACCCTGCCCGGTATCACAAAATCGCTCGCCGTTACGCTGATCTCCGCGACCCTGGGGACAGGCCTTGCCACCGCCCTTTCCCTCGCACTGCTGGCCAGCATCACAGGGCGTTCGAGCCGCTGGCTGCGGTTGACCATGCCGCCATTGTTGGCCACGCCGCACGCAGCGATGGCGGTGGGTCTTGCGTTTCTGGTTGCGCCCTCGGGGTGGTTTTTGCGCCTGATTTCACCCTGGGCAACAGGGCTTGAGCGTCCGCCGCTGTGGAGCGTGGCTCAAGACCCGTGGGGCCTGTCGCTGGCCATCGGCTTGGCGCTCAAAGAGTTGCCCTTTATCATCCTGCTGGCCATCAGCGCGACCCAGCGCGGCCACCTAGAGCCATCCTTCCGCGCCGCCCTTTCCTTGGGCTACGGACGCTATACGGCGTTCATCAAAGTCATTGCGCCTCAGTTGGCACCTGCGATGGTTTTGCCGGTAGCAATCGCCTTTATCTATGGGCTTTCAGCGGTGGATATGGGCCGTGTGCTGGGACCGACAACGCCGCCACCCTTTGCCGTTCTCGCGCTCTCCAAATTAAGCGATCCCAGTGCGCAGGGATGGCGGTTGGGTTTGGCCTTGAGCCTGCATTTGGCCGTCATAACGCTGTTCACGCTGTTGGCCTTTACCGGTCTGGCCTTGGCCGTTCGGCCCGGATTGCGCGCGTGGGCGAGTAACGGACAGCGGCGCAACGTGGTTGGGTGGATCCTTGGCCCTTTGGCGGTTCTTGGCCGCTTTGCCGTCCTGACCTCAGCGTTGGCGCTGGCCGGGCTGGTGCTTTGGGCCTTTGCCCAGCGCTGGCGATTTCCGGCGGCTTTGCCCGAACGGTGGACGGGGCTTGATTGGGTTTGGGCGCGGGGGCTTTGGTCCGTGGAAAGCCTGAATACGCTTTGGCTGGCGTTCGCGTCATCGGTGCTGGGTTTAGCGCTCGCCCTGAGCTTTGTTCTCGCTGAGCGTCAGGCCCGACCCTCTGCGCGCGCGTCGATCGGCTGGACCGGCGCGGCTGTTCTGCCGCTGCTGATCCCCCAAATGACCTTGATCCCCGCGCTGTTACTGCTGGATCTAACCGTTCTGGGGTTATCCCCGTGGGCGCTGGCGCTGTGGGGGCATGTGATGTTTACCGCGGCCTATGCGTATTTGAGCCTTCGCGGGGCCGTGATGTCGCTGGATCCGCGCTATGGCAAAGCAGCGCTGGCCTTGGGACGACCGCCTTGGCAAGCCTTGATGCTGGTTGAGCTGCCCGTGCTGCTGCGACCGTTGATGGCCAGTGTTGCGATCGCGCTTTCCGTCAGTGTTGCCGCCTATCTGCCAACACTGACACTGGGCCAAGGGCGCCTTGAAACCTTCACCGTCGAAGCCGTCGCAGCGGCCACCGGGGGCAGCCGACGCACAGCGGCGCAGTTTGCCTTGTCGCAGGCGTTCTGGGCGCTGCTGTTCTTCTTTGCCGCGCTCGCCGTTCCTGACCTTGCCCATCGCAACAGACGAGGACTCGCCGCCCATGTCGCTTGAATTGATCAACCTGAGCGCACAAGCGCCCTCGCAAGCGCTTTTCAGCGGTATCAATGCCACCATTGGACCCGCCGACGTGCTCGCCGTGATGGGGCCAAGCGGATCAGGAAAGACCACGTTGCTGAACCTGATCGCGGGCTTTGCTGACCCGCCGGTGCGATGGGGCGGGGAAGTGTGGCTGGCCGGTGAGCGCCTGTGCCACCAACCTCCACACAAGCGTCGCCTCGGACTGGTTTTCCAAAGCCCCTTGCTGTTCCCCCACCTGAGCGTGGGGCAAAATCTCGGGTTTGGCGTTCCGGGCAACATCCCCGCCGCCGACCGTCGCGCCCGCGTCGACGACGCCCTGGATCAGGCGGGGCTGGGTGGTGTGTTCGACCGCGACCCGCAAACCTTGTCCGGTGGCCAGCGTGCGCGCGCCAGCCTGCTTCGGACCCTATTGAGCGAGCCACGCGCCTTGCTGTTGGATGAGCCCTTTTCGGCCTTGGATGAGGCGACAAAGGACGACGTGCGCGCCTTCACCGCCGCTCAGATCGAGCGCTATGGTCTGCCAACGCTGCTGGTGACGCACGATCCGAGGGATGCTGAATCCCTTGGTGCCGATGTCTTGCATCTTTGCGGGGGTGCAACCGCAAAAACAGGCTCTTTACCTGCCCCAGCAAACTGGGCAAAAGGCTCGAATGTATGAAGCCACCACCCGCAACATCCGCGTTGTCGCCGAGCCCTTCTTTGTCGACAGCGAGTCCCAACCCGAAGAGCACCACTTCTTCTGGGCTTATCGCATTGAGCTGGAAAATCACGGGGATGAGCCGGTTCAGCTGATTTCGCGATACTGGCACATCACCGACGCACGCGGGAATGTCGAAGAAGTGCGCGGGCCCGGTGTGGTTGGCGATCAGCCGATCATCGCGCCCGGTGAGTCCTTCAGCTACGAAAGCGGATGCCCGCTCTCCACCCCCAGCGGGATCATGCGCGGTCACTACAACTTTCGGCAGGGCGCAGAGGACGACAAGTTCATGGTCGCCATTCCTGCGTTTTCCCTAGACAGCGAGTACGAGCACAGTTCGGTCAACTAGCCGATCAGTCGTCAAGCTCCAGGCGATCCCGCAGCGCCTCTTCGTCCTGCGCCTCAACAACGGCGCGACAAATCTCATAGCCGAAACCACGGCGTGCGAGTGTGGCCATGTCCTTGTCCTTCCGATCCTCGCGTTTGACCGGATCGGGATTAAAAACGCCCAAACGCCGGCGTCTGGCAAATTCAAAGCCCGCTGCCCGGTCCATCGCCCGACGATCATCGCCATGCCCCAACTCGTCTGACGCCGCCTTGATCGCATCATCAAGCACGTCACCTCGGATCCCCTTGCCGATCAGTGTCTGGGCAATCGCACGAGAGGACTTGCCAGAGCGGTGCAGCGAAACCGCGCGGGTCTGCGCGAACGCAGCATCGTTGATGAAGCCTAAGCGCTTCATGTCGTCAATCAGGGCATCCACCCACAGCGGGACATCGTCATCGAGTTCGTGGATGGTTGCAGACTTCCGGATGCGGCGCTTGAGCACAGCGCGCAGGGAGTTTTCAGTCGCCGAATAGCGATCCAGATAATGCAGCGCAACGCGGCGCAGATACTCCGGCGAGATCTTCCGCGGCTTGCGCGGTTGCCGCCGCTTTGACGACGCAGCCCCACCGGCGCGGGTGTCGTCCCGCGACTCCGACGCATAGTCGGGGTCTGAATCTGCAAAGGGGTCACTGCTTGACAAAGGGCGGCTGCTCGTCACAACGTTGAAAAGATTGGTTTCTCCCGCTGTTCGCGCAGCGGGTTTTTCTTTTTTACCGCCCTTCACAAGGTTCTGAAAGCCCAAGACCTATGCCCGACGGCTCTATTGCTCCCTCTCCCCACATCGCCCCGACTTATGCCCGCGCACCGATTGCCTTTGAGCGTGGCGAAGGCTGCTTTCTGTTCAGCACAGAAGGTCAGCGATATTTGGACTTTGGATCGGGCATCGCCGTCAACGCTTTAGGCCATTCGCATCCAGCGTTGGTCGCGGCCTTGCAGGATCAGGCAGCGAAGCTTTGGCATACGTCGAACCTCTATGAAATACCGCATCAGCGCGACTTGGCTGAAGCACTGACCGCGAACACGTTTGCGGATTTGGTGTTCTTTGCCAATTCCGGCGCAGAGGCGTTGGAGGGCTGTATCAAGGCTGCGCGGCGGTATCATCACCTGCAAGGCAATCCGCAGAAGTACCGGATTATTGGGGCGAACAGCGCCTTTCACGGTCGCACGATGGCCACCATTTCTGCGGGCAACAACGCCAAGCATCTGGAAGGCTTTGGCCCCCGGGTCGATGGCTTTGATCACGTGGCCTTTAACAACCTCAATGAGCTGCGCGCAGCGATCACCGAGGAAACCGCCGCTGTCCTCGTCGAACCGATCCAAGGCGAAGGCGGGATTGCACCGGCAGACCTGAGCTATTTGATTGCCCTGCGTGAAACCTGCGACGAATTCGGCATTCTGCTGATTTTTGACGAGGTGCAATGCGGCGTTGGCCGGACAGGGCGGTTGTTTGCGCACCAGTGGGCCGACGGCGCCGCCGACCCCGACTTGATGGCGGTGGCCAAAGGCATTGGCGGCGGTTTCCCGCTTGGCTGCTTTATGGGCACCACGCGGGCGATGGCCGGAATCAGCGCCGGGATGCACGGCACGACCTACGGCGGAAACCCGCTGGCCTCGCGCATTGGATGTGCGGTGATGGATGTGATGATGCAGCCGGGGTTCCTCGATCGCGTCTATCAAGTCTCGAACCGGCTGTGGGATGAAATGGGCGCTGTTGTCGATGCTAACCCCCACGTCTACCAGCTGCGCCGTGGTGCAGGACTGATGCAAGGCGTGATGATCACCGAACCGCACACGTGCGGGGAAATCGTTGCCCGCCTGCGTGACGAGCACCATCTGTTGACCGTCCCCGCTGGCCAAAACGTCATTCGTTTGCTGCCGCCCTTGGTTGTCTCGGATGCCGAGATTGATCAGGCCGTCGCAGCCTTTGCTGCTGTTGCCGCAGCCCTAAAGGGCTAAGCGATCTTTGGGCGCTCGGCGCTCTTCCGACTTTATGACTCACACCGCAGACAGGGACCACAGCATGACCCGTCACTTTCTCGATCTCAAAGACGTTTCCGCCACGGATCTGCGCACCATTCTGGACGGCGCCAAGACCATCAAGGCAGCACGCCGCGCCGGATCAGAGAAACGACCGCTGGCTGGCAAAACCTTGGCTATGATCTTCGAAAAGCCATCCACGCGGACCCGCGTTTCCTTTGAATGCGCCATCAAGCAATTGGGCGGCGAGGCCATCGTGCTCAATGCAGCCGACATGCAGATTGGCCGTGGGGAAAGCATTCATGACACGGCCAAAGTGCTGTCTCGCTATGTCGACGGCATCATGATCCGCTGTTTTTCGCACGAAATGCTGCTGGGCTTGGCCGAGCACGCAACGATCCCGATAATCAACGGCCTGACCGATCGCTCACACCCCTGCCAGCTGATGGCGGACGTGCTGACCTATGAGGAACACAAGGGCGATATCGCGGGTGCGACCGTGGCGTGGGTCGGTGACGGCAACAACGTCGCTGTATCACTGATGGAAGCGGCCAAGCAGTTTGGCTTTCACGCCCGCATTGGCACGCCCCCTGAACTCATGCCCGACCCCGACGCCGTGGCCTATGCCGGTGATGCCGTCTCCCTGACCAACAGCGCAGAAGTGGCTGTCGCGGGCGCTGATGCCGTCTTTGCCGACACATGGGTCAGCATGGGCGACAAGGACGCTGAGAACCGCCACAACATGCTCGCACCGTTCCAAGTCAATGATGCGCTGATGGCTCAGGCGGACAAGGATGCTGTCTTCATGCACTGCTTGCCCGCCCATCGAGAGGAAGAGGTGACCTCTAGCGTCATGGATGGTCCGCAATCGGTGGTCTTTGATGAGGCGGAAAACCGCTTACATGCTCAGAAAGCCG
This sequence comes from uncultured Alphaproteobacteria bacterium, assembly GCA_905479265.1. Classification (GTDB taxonomy): domain Bacteria; phylum Pseudomonadota; class Alphaproteobacteria; order UBA7985; family UBA7985; genus UBA7985. The sequence continues at coordinate 45,973 of CAJQLX010000026.1, read as the reverse complement.
TTCTTGCCTGGTGCATGGGCGCGCTTTCCTAAGCCACAACCGCCGCCAAGCAGGACTGTATCACCATGACGACCGCGATTACCTTGGACCAAACAGCCTCCACGCTCGACGACAACCTCGCCCAGCCCTACATGGTGCATGGAACGGACATCTCGGGGCGGCTTGTCCGGTTGGGGTCTGCGATCGATGACATCGTCACGGTCCACGACTACCCCGCCCCCATTGCTGCGCTGCTGTCCGAAGCGGCAGCGCTGGCAGCGGCGATGGCGTCTTCGCTGAAGTTCGAGGGGAAACTGATCCTGCAGACCCAGTCCGATGGACCGGTTGGCATGCTGGTCGCCGACGTGACCACGGACGGCGCCTTGCGCGGCTATGCCCAGTTCAACGAGGCCGACTACTCAGCGCTCAGCATGCATGACTTTCGCTCTCTGGTGGGAAAGGGTTACATCGCCTTTACCGTCGATCAGGGGCAGTACACCGAACGCTATCAGGGCATTGTTGATCTCAGCGGCGCAAACCTTGCTGAGTGCATTCAGCACTACTTCCATCAGTCCGATCAGGTCGATATGACCGTGCGCGTCGCCGCAGACCGGGACAGCGCCGGCAAATGGCGCGCGGGGGCTATTTTGGCGCAGCGGTTGCCGGAAATTGGGGGTGAGGGTGAAGTCTCCGACGGCGCAGCGGCGCGGGATGCTTGGGACCGTGCTTTGGCCTTTATCAATTCCGTGCAGCCTGATGAGCTGACAGACGCAGATTTGCCCACCGAAACGCTGCTTTATCGCCTGTTCCACGAAGACGGCGTGCGGGTTTCCGATCGTCAGGCTTTGCGCCATGCGTGTCAGTGTTCAGAAGATCGCTTGAAAACCGTATTGCTGTCGCTCAGCGCGGAGGAGCTTGCGGATTGCTTCATCGACGGCGTTGTCAGCTCCACCTGCGAGTTCTGCAACACCACCTACGTGTTCAAACCCGAAGACCTCGCCGTTACCCTGCAGTAGCCTTTGGCGCGCCGCGCTACTCGCGCCAGAAACTCGGGACCAGCAGAACCAGCACCGAAAACAGCTCCAACCTGCCCAAAAGCATACCGGCGGCCATCATCCACTTGGCGGCCTCGGGCAAGCTGGCAAAGGTCGAGGATGGCCCGACCACCGGACCCAATCCCGGACCTACGTTTGCGACCGCTGTGGCGGCTGAAGAAATCGCCGTCACCATATCCAGCCCCATGAAGCCCAATGCTGCCGCCAAGACGCCAAAGGTCAGAATGAACAGGAAGAAGAACACCTGCACCGACTCTGCGACTTCATCGGTCAGCGGCTTGCGGTTGTAGTAGGTCACACGCACCCGGCGCGGCTCCGCGAGGCGACGGACTTGCGCCACTGAAGTGATATAGAGCACCTGAAACCGGAAGACTTTGATGCCGCAGGACGTTGAACCTGCGCACCCGCCAATGAACATCGCAACCAACAGCAAGGCGTTGGGGAAAGCGCCCCAAGCGGAGTAATCAGCGCTCGCGTAGCCTGTGCCTGTGATGATGGACGTGGTGTTGAAGGCGGCATGCCGCAGCGCTTCGGGAAAGGGCGCGACGGATGAAATCACCTGCCACAGTGTCAGCAGGGCAATGCCCACGCCGACCAGCATCAAGAACGTCCACATCTGACTATCGCCGCGCAGGGCCGACATTTCTCGTCGCGACAGCCGAATATACAGCAAAAACGGCAGCGACCCCGCCAGCATGAAGACAATGGCCGCACCCTCAATCGCGGCACTTTCGAAGTGCGCGAAGCTGCTATCGTGGTTGCTGAAGCCGCCCGTGGCGATTGACGTCATTGCATGGACAACAGCATCAAACGGCGACATGCCCAGCAGGGCGTAAACCAAGCCGGCCAGCAGGGTCAGCGAGACGTAAACCTGAATAATTTTCAACGACAGCTCGCCAGCCCGCGGCAGCAGCTTTTCGGTTTGCTCAAACGATTCCGTGCGGAACAGCTGCATGCCACCAATTTGCAGCGCAGGCAGCAGGCTCATGGCGGTCACAACGATACCAACCCCGCCCAGCCATTGCAGCAGCGCCCGCCACAGCAGAAACCCCGGCGAGAGCAGATCAAGGCCGGTCATCACGGTTGAACCGGTTGTGGTGATGCCAGAGGTGGCTTCAAACACCGCCTCACCCAAACTCAGCCCCAAGTCACCAAAGACAAAGGGCATCGCACCAAACAGGCACACAGACGCCCACGCGACCGTGGTGAAAACAAAGGCATGACGAACGGAGAAGACGGGCTTTTTCGTGCGCGTGGTCAGGCTCAGCGTAATGCCCGCAAAGCCTGTAATCGCCGCAGAAATAACGAACGAGGTCCAGTTTGGACTTTGGAGCAGCAGCTCGTAAGCCGCCGGGACCAGCATGGCCAGCGCAAGAATGCCGAGCAGGTAGCCGACAATATTGGCGACGGATCTTAGATCCAAGATGGCGCTCCCGGCCCGTTTAACACGGGCCGGACATTAAAGTCGCTTTGAGGCGAGGGCAACCTTAACGCAGCGCGTCAAAGAACTCGCGACGCAGATCTGAATCCTCTCTGAAGGCACCCGAGAGGTGTTTGGTGTGCATCACCGTGTCGTGGGTGTTAATGCCACGCGTGGTCATGCAATGGTGTTCGGCCTCAATCACCACCGCAACACCCAGCGGCTCAAGCACGCGCTCGATCGCCTTGGCGACTTCTTCGGTCATCCGCTCTTGAATCTGGAAGCGACGGGCGAAAGCGTCAACGACGCGAGCCAGCTTGGAAATGCCAACCACACGCCCGCGCGGCATGTAGGCAACATGCGCCTTGCCGATAATCGGTGCCATGTGATGCTCACAGTGGCTGTGGAACGGAATGTCTTTGAGCAAGACCATGTCCTGATAGCCATCAACTTCATCGAAGGTCTTGGCCAGCACAGCATCGACGTCGATCTGATACCCACCAAACCACTCGTCAAAAGCCTTCACGACCCGCTTGGGTGTTTCAAGCACGCCTGAGCGGTCGGCGTCTTCGCCCGTGTAGGAAATGAGCGTCTTAACCGCTTCTTCCGCTTCACTGCGCGATGGCTGTGCTGATTTGTTGATAGAGACAACGTTGGCGCTGTCAGAGATGTCGGTCACGTCGTCTGCCAAGTCACGGTCATGGTCGTAAAAAGCTGCGCTTTCATGAGGTGCCATCGTTAACGGCCCTTGCATTGTTTATGGAGGTCTGACGGCGGCTAAGGAAACAGACAAGAAGCTGCCGCGATCTCACTCGGGATCACCCATGAATTGGTATAGAGAAAAATGAAGTAAAGGCGTTGATTTTCGTCAATCATACGCCAAAAGCCGCCATTTCACCTGAATCAGGCAGCTTCTTTCTTGCTTGGGAGCTGTAATTTCAAGGTCTTAATCAACGAATCCCGCGTTTTTTGTGCCAAAGCAGGAAAATCGTCGACATCCTGTTTTGCCGCTTTTGACGCACCTTCATCGCAAGCAACCTCGATCCTTTTTGCGGCTCTAGACAGCGCTGCTGCGCCAAACGTTGCCGCAGAGCCTTTGATCGTATGAGCCTCGTGACGCAACTCCGTCCAGTTTTCTGTCTCGCAAAGCTCAACGACTTTGGGCAAACGCCCATCGAGTTCCTCAAGGAAGGCCGTCACCAGCATGCGAACAATATCATCGCCGGTGTCTTCTCGCATCTGCTCCAACACGGCATCATCCAGCAACATTTCTGCAGCGGATTCCGGCGCGCCCGTGCCGTCGCCTGACGTGACATGCGTACCGCTTGCTGCGATGGCGCGTTCGGCCCGCGCCCGGATTTCCAGATCATAGCCGTCGTCTTCCGACGGGGTTCCAGCCTCCATGGGGCTGCTTTCGTCCTGCGCCTGATCCGCCGAACCGTCGTTGTTGGTGTGGCTGTTGCTGTCCCCGGCGCTTTCCCCCGCGTCGAGTGCTTGGCTTGCGGTCGCTTCAACCGCATCCCAATCTCCGAATTCAGCGATGGGTTTTTTTGCTGCTTTCTTTGGCTTAATAGGCTTGAGCACGATGTCTTGGCTGCCGCCTTGGGCTGTCGTCGTCGGGTCTGTGTCATCCAACGCCAGCCACGTGCTGACCATGCCCACCAAGGAATCCAGCTTGAGCGGCTTGGCGAGATAATCGTTCATCCCCGCCGACAAGCACCGCTGTCGGTCGCTCGCCATCGCATTAGCGGTCAGCGCCACAATCGGAGACTTTCCGTTCAGGCCCGGCAATTTCCGGATTTCTCGGGACGCCGTCAGGCCGTCCATGACCGGCATGGCCATATCCATGAGCACAAGGTCGTAAACCGTCTCTGCCGCCTTTTCCAACCCTTCCTTGCCATTTTCGGCCATTTCCAGATCGATCGGCAACCCTTCCAAAAACGCTTCGACAACAGCGCGGTTTGTTGGGCTGTCTTCGACCAGCAGCACCCGGCGTAGATCGCCATCGTCAGCGGTCGCTGGTTTCTTGTTCTGGGTTAGGCGGACATGGGTCGTGGACCGCGCTGAGGACTTGAGATGATCGTGCTCGCCATCTTCGACCAGCGTAATCGCCTCGCCCGTCGCCGCATCGAATTCGAGCCGGAACCAGAACGTCGCGCCCTTCCCCTGCTCCGAAGCCACCCCAATTTCACCGCCCATGGCATCAACCAAACGACGGCAGATCGCCAAACCAAGGCCCGTGCCGCCAAAGCGACGACTGACCGTTGCATCGGCCTGATTGAACGGTTCAAACAGCCGCGATTGCTGGTCGCGCGTGATACCAATACCGGTATCGATCACTTCAACGAAGGTCGCAATGCGGTCTTCAGTGGTTGGCTTTTCCTGCGTGATCCGAAGGGTGACGTTCCCTTCCTCGGTGAATTTGATCGCGTTGCCAAGCAGGTTGAGCAGCAGCTGACGCACCCGCGTCGGATCGCCCTTGACTCGGGGGTGGCTGAGATCGTGCCAGTCGCCGTGGACCGACAGACCCTTTTCGTCGGCATGGGGCGAAAGCAGTTCCATGACCCCCATGGCCAATTCCGGCAAATCGAAATTCGCCTCCTCGAAGTTCAACTTGCCCGCTTCGAGCTTGGAGAGGTCGAGCAGATCATTCAGGATGACCAGCAGACCCTCCGCCGACTCTTGGGCGGTGTTCGCGTAGGCGGCTTGCTGGGGGTCCAAATCCGAATTCATGAGCATGGTGGTCATGCCCATAATGGCGTTCATTGGCGTTCTGATCTCGTGGCTCATCATCGCCAAGAAATCAGACTTTGCCCGTGACCCCGCTTCGGCCGCATCCTTGGCTGCACGCATTTCGGATTCAGCCTGCTTCCGCTCAGAAATATCCCGGATCGAGAACACCGTTTCTGAGCGTTCTTCGCCGTGATCAATGGCACGAGAGGAGAGTTCGACGTTGAAAACGTGCCCATCTTTGTGCTGCGCCAGCGTTTCCCGCGCACGCAGGGCTTCGCGGCCCAAGGCCTCGTTCCACGCCTCTTCCGTCCCCGGCGCGAACAGAATATCGATGGGTTCGCCCTGTAACTCAGCGGGATCCCAGCCGAAGATTTCATTCAGATGGTCGTTGAAGCGGCTGATGCGGCGATCTTCGACAACCACGATCCCGTCAAAGGAGGCTTCAGCCAGCTGCCGGAAGCGCAGCGAGGATTCCTCCAGCTCCAATTCCCGGCGCTTGAGTTGCGTGATGTCCGTGGCAATCGAAACCACCTCACCCCGACGGGTTCTCCGCTCGGCAATCTGCAACCAGCGATCCTGCATGAACGGCTCTTCGAACGGTGCGGACGGGTTGTTGTGGCGCGCGACGCGCTTGTTGAGCCATCCTTGCGCATCGCGTTCTGCCGCCGGAAACCGGTGGGCGCTCAGGTCGCGTTTCAGCAGCGCGGCGAATGCCGGACCGCTCTGCGCTTCATCCAGCGTCATCCCGTGGTTCTGACGAAACCGCTGGTTCGACAACACCAACCGGTCGTCGCCGTCATAGAGCGCGAAGGCATCCGGCATGGTCTCGATCGCAGTGGCGAGATAGTTCTGGGTCTCAATCGCGAGACTTCGCTCGCGGAATACGAAAAAGGCGATAATGCCGCCCGTGGCGACGATAAACAGAAAGATCAGGGCAAGCAGATTGTACGTGTTGCGAACCTTGCGCTGCACATCACTGATCAAGCGCTCCTGAACCTGCATCGCCTCACGCGGATAGCCGCTGAACTCCCACGCAAATCCGTTCATGGACTCTCGAACAGCCTTGACCTGCCCCCCGGTCAATCCGTTTTCAGCCAAAAGCTCCATCTGCGGCTGCAGGTTGATCAATTCACCATAGAGCGCATTGAGCGACGTGGCAGCGCCGTCGATTTCGGAGACGGCCCGCATGTTTTCAGGATTTTGGAACAAAGAAACGCGGGTAAGGAGAACTTCGTAAGTATCGACAACCGCGACCGGAGAACTTTCCGGATCCAACGAACGATAGAGGTCCATGGCGTTGATGTATCGCAAGAGCGCCGTTTCAACTTCACCGATTCGCCAAAATGGAGAGTTATTGCCACCCGTCTGGATGTCTTTGTTGTGACGGTTTAATTCTGCAAATGCCCAGAATAGCAGAGCAAACAGGAAGATAAGTGCCCCAAGTGCCAGCGCATATCGCCGCCACCCGCTCCAAAAACCGAGCGAACTGTCCAATCGCGAGTCCGTCAAAACCGTCTCCTATGCCTAATAGTCGCATAATTTAAAGCATTTAGCCGATTCGAGCGAATGAAAATCGCAGATTCAGAATTTATTTTTCCTCAACCTCGGGCTTGGCAAATTAAGGCGAAACGTCCATCCAAGGTCTGCACAGAACAAGAGACCGTCCCCATGCCATTTTCCACCATCGATACTTGGGTTTTTGACCTGGACGATACGCTGTATCCCGCCAGCTCGAATTTCTTTCCACAAATCGCCGAGCGGATGGGCTTGTACGTTGCCGACCGCTTCGACATTCCCCTCGCCGAAGCAAAGAAGGAACAGCGCCGCCTGTTCCTTGAATACGGCACGACGCTTTCGGGCCTTGTGGCGGAGCGAGGGATCAATGTTGACGAGTACGCCGAATTCCTGATGCAGGTGGACTATGGCCGCATCCCGCATAGCCCCGCATTGGTTGAGGCCGTTCGCAAGCTGCCCGGTCGCGTGCTGATCTTCACCAATGGCTTCAAGGAACACGCCGAAGCGTGCTTGGACCAACTGGGCTTTGCGCATTCGGATTTCGAAGCCATCGCCGACATTCGCACCATCGCCTTCAAGCCGAAACCACGCCCCATCGCGTTTGAGACTTTTTTCAGCGAACACGGCGTTGACCCCAAGACCTCCATTTTCTTCGAGGACAGCCCAAAGAACCTGCGCACCGCAAAGGAACTGGGCATGAAAACCGCGCACCTTGTCACTGATACGGCGTGGGGGAACATGGGTCTTGAGGATGGGGATGGCTTCATTGACCATTCTGTATTGGACCTGACCGCATTTCTGAACGACACCGTGCTTGAGAGTTTCTCCTAATCCACCCCTCACTGACGACAGGAGTACGTCATGGACCTCGCCCGCCTCGAAACACTGATCGAAGCTGCCTTCGACGACCGCGACACCATCAATTCATCCACCCAAGGTGATGTGCGCGACGCCGTGAACGCGACCCTCGACGCGCTGGACAGCGGCGCTCTGCGGGTTGCGGAGAAACAGGCGGTGGGCCAATGGACCGTGAACCAGTGGGCCAAGAAAGCCGTCCTGCTGGGCTTCCGACTCAACGACATGGAAGTTATGGACCACGCCTGTGGCGGTGCACCGGGTTGGGACAAGGTCGCGCTCAAGTTTGGCGACTGGGGCCCGGAGCAGTTTGCTGCGGCTGGCTTTCGTGCGGTTCCCGGCGCGGTTGTCCGCCGCTCGGCGCACATCGCCAAAGGCGTGGTGCTGATGCCGTCTTTCGTCAATCTCGGCGCTTATGTCGATGAAGGGACGATGGTGGATACGTGGGCGACTGTTGGATCGTGTGCGCAAATCGGCAAGAACTGCCACATCTCGGGCGGCGCAGGCATTGGCGGCGTTTTGGAGCCGTTGCAGGCTGGCCCCGTGATCATCGAAGACAACTGCTTCATCGGCGCACGCTCTGAAGTTGCCGAAGGGGTTGTTGTCGAAGAAGGCGCCGTGTTGTCGATGGGCGTTTACATTGGCGCTTCGACCAAAATCGTAGACCGGGCAACCGGGGAAATCTTTATGGGTCGCGTGCCGTCTTACTCGGTGGTCGTTCCCGGCGCGCTGCCGTCGAAAACCGGCGATGGTCCATCGCTTTACTGCGCAGTGATCGTAAAGCGGGTGGACGCGCAAACACGCTCCAAGACCGGCATCAACGAACTGCTGCGAGACTGAGTGAAGCCATGACCGATAGCCCCGCCCTGACCCACGCCCGCGCGCTGATCCAATGCCCGTCCGTCACCCCCATTGAAGGTGGCGCGCTGGAGTACATGGCGGCATGGGCTGAGCGGCTGGGCGGATGGTCCGAGCGCGTGGACCGCCACGGCACGCCGAACCTGTTCATCAAGTTCGGCAACCGGGGCGCCACCAATGGCCGACATTTTGCCTTTGCTGGCCACACAGACGTGGTCCCCGTGGGCGATGAAGCGGCGTGGACGCATCCACCCTTTGGCGCTGAAATCGTCGATGGCGTGCTGTATGGACGCGGCGCGGTTGATATGAAATCCGGCGTGGCGTGCTTCATGGGCGCGGTCGAGGCAATGCTGTCTCAGCGCGCCGAGGGCGATGCCATTTCACTGATCATCACCGGCGATGAAGAAGGGCCAGCCACAGACGGCACCCGCGCTTTGCTGGATTGGATGGCGCAAGCCGGTGAGCGGCCCGACGTCTGCATCGTTGGCGAACCCACCAACCCCAATGCGCTCGGCGATTCCATCAAGATTGGCCGTCGCGGGTCCGTCACGGCGTACTTCGAAAGCACCGGCACACAAGGCCATGTGGCCTATCCGCATTTGGCAGATAACCCCGTGCATCCCCTGCTCGCTGTATTGACGGCGCTCACCGCTGAGCCTTTGGATCACGGGACCGAGCACTTTCAGGCGTCTTCGGCGCAAGTCGTGACCTTTGACGTGGGTAACAGCGCCGATAACCTGATCCCGGCCAAAGCCACCGCATCGGTCAACATCCGCTTTAACGACGAGCACAGCAGCGACAGCCTGAAAGCTTGGATCGACGCCGCCGTCGAGCCGCACCGGGCGAACGTCTCCTACCGCTATCGCATTTCAGGCGAGAGCTTCATCTACCCCCCTGAAGCCTTTGGCGCGTTGATCGCGGACGTGGTTGAAGAACACACAGGCCGCCGGCCAGAATACTCGACCGCTGGTGGCACGTCGGACGCGCGCTTTATCAAAGATATTTGCCCTGTGGCGGAATTTGGTCTGGTGGGACAGACCATGCACAAGGTCGATGAACGCGTTGATGTGGCCGACCTCGAAGCGCTCAGCGCCATCTATGCGTCGCTGCTCCAGCGGTACTTTTCGGGATAATTGGCCCGTAAGAAATAAAGACCGCACGCCGGGGCTTTGGGGCCGCTGACTTGTCGGTTTTTCGCCTCCAGCACGTCCTTCACCCACCCCACCGACTGCCGGCCTGCGCCGACTTCCACCAACGTACCCACCATGTTGCGGACTTGGTTGTGCAGGAAGGACCGGGCCGCGGTTTCGACAATCACGCGCTCGCCCGTGCGCCAGACGCGCAGGGAATCTAGTGTCTTGATGGGTGACTTCGCCTGACACAAAATTGCACGGAAAGACGTGAAATCGTGATGTCCGACCAGCGCTTGAGCGGCTTGGTTCATGGCGTCAGCGTCTAAGCGCGATTTGACCAGCCACGCCCGCTCGCGGTCCAGCGTTAGCCCGGGGCGGCGGTTGATGATGACGTAGCGATAGGCGCGGCCCGTGCAAGAAAACCGGGCGTGAAAATCTTCGTCCACCTCGATCACATCCAAGGCGGCAACCGGGTGGGGTCGCAGGCACCCATTGAGGGCTTCTCGCACCCGATTGGCGTCAAAGCGATCGCTGTCGATATCGACGTGGATCACTTGCCCCAAGGCGTGCACCCCGGCATCCGTGCGGCCACTGGCGTAAATCTTCAGATCTTGACCGGTGAAAGCCTTGAACGCTTGCATGACAACAGCTTGAGCCGATGGTCCATGTTCCTGATATTGCCACCCCATAAAGGGCGTGCCGTCGTATTCGATTTTGATGGCAAAGCGCGGCATCAGTCGAGCACCGTTCCAGCAGCAATCGGATGGCCACGCAGGAAGTCTTCGGCGGAACCCGCTTTCTTGCCCGCGCGCTGAACGTCCAGCAGCTGTACCGCCGCGCCGTCACCGCAAGCGATGGTCAGGCCGTGGAGCACTTCACCGGCACACGCGCCCGTTTCTGGCGAGAGCCCCGCACGCAGGACTTTGACCCGTTCGCCCGAGACCTCGAACCACGCGCCGGGAAAGGGGGAAAAGGCGTTGATCTTTTGCTTCACTGTGTCCGCGCTTTCCGACCAGCGGATGCGGGTTTCGGCCTTGTCGATCTTGTGGGCATAGGTCGCCAGAGCGGGGTTCTGCGGCACAGGCGCCAAGTCGCCAAGCTGCTCCAGCGCTTGAACAATCAGACCGCCGCCCATCAGCGCCAAGCGATCATGCAGCGCGCCTGTCGTCTCAGTCTCCCCAATGCTCAGACGGTCTTCGAGCAGCACTGGACCCGTATCCAAGCCTGCCTCCATCTGCATGATGCCAACCCCGGTCTGGCTGTCACCGGCTTCGATTGCGCGGTGAATCGGCGCGGCACCGCGCCAGCGGGGGAGCAAGCTGGCGTGGATGTTCAGGCAACCGTGTGTCGGCGCGTCCAGTATGGCTTGCGGCAGGATCAGGCCATAGGCGACAACCACCGCCACATCAGCCGATAGCGCGGCAAAAGCATCGCGCTCGGCGCTGTCTTTGAAATTCAGCGGGGTGCGGACGGGAATTCCTGTGGCCTCAGCATGGGCGTGAACCGGCGATGGCCGCTCTTTCTGGCCCCGCTTCGCCGGGCGTGGCGGCTGGGAGTAAACACAGGCAATGTCGTGCCCGGCGTCGATCAGCGCCTGCAGGGCGACCACAGAGAACTCTGGCGTTCCCATAAAGACCACGCGCATGTGTTAGCCCTCCGCTTCAAAGCCCTTGGGCAAATATTCCGGCCAAAACTCGTGACCATGGGCAAATTGCTGCGCGGCGAATTTGTTGAAAAACGCTTCCGGCGGCTCGAAATGCTCGGCAAAATGTTCGTGCGCGGCTTCGGAGAAGAAGGCCAAGGCGTACTCAACCATACCATTGCCCAAACGCACCGCGACCAGCGACCCGCCGTCGCCCGGAATGGCGGCAATAAGCGCGCTTTCCATGTCCGCTAGCCCCGTCTCCAGTTCTGGCGATGGTCCACCCGCGCCCATCAGCGGATCATCCTCAAACCGCCAAAAGAACGTAACGCAATCCTGCACGCTGGCTCGAACCGTCGCGTCCATGAACCCTGTATTGTACCGCAGCGAAATCGGCACCACGCGGCCAAAGGCGTCGGTGATATCCAGCGCGCCCATCGCCCAGCGCGCCGGGGCGCTTGCATCATCCGACATCAGCAGCGTCTTCCTCGCGATCTTTGAGGTATTTCTTGAGCTTCTTCATCAGCATGTTGCGCTTAAGATTGCTCAGGTGATCCACGAACAAAACGCCGTCGAGGTGGTCGATTTCGTGTTGCACGCAGGTGGCTTCCAACCCGTCAAACAGACGCTCTTGCTTCTGGCCGTTTTCGTCGAGGTACTTGACCCGTACCACCGCCGGGCGTTCCACATCTGCGAATTGTTCGGGAATGCTCAAACACCCCTCTTCGTAGCTGGAAAGCTCCTCGGAGACACCGGTGATTTCTGGATTGATGATTTTGATCGGTCGGGGCGTTTCCTCGTCATCGCGAGAGCCGCAGTCCATGACAAGCACGCGATGCAGCGAGCCGATCTGGTTGGCCGCCAAGCCAATGCCCGGGGCGTCATACATGGTTTCGAGCATGTCATCGAGCAGAGCGCGCAGCTCGTCCGTCACGTCTTTAACCGGTTTAGCCTTAGCCTTGAGCGTCGGGTGCGGCGCGATGAGAATGGGCAGAACAGCCATAGCAGCCTTACGTCCTCCAAAGAGATCACTTTAAGTCTCTAGGTATAGGCGAGGACGAGGTCTGACAACCATTGCAGACTTCAAAGCCCAAACCCTTGTAAATCCGGGCTATCGTCCACATATCAGTCATGCAATCGGCTCCGCTATTGAGAGCCGTAATAAGAATTCAAAAGGGAAAAAGAAAATGGAACTCTTTGGCATTTTCATGAGCTTTGGCTCGATCGTCATTATTGCCATCTTCCTTGTCATCGTTTTCCTCGTTACGGGGGCTGTCAAAGCGGTTCCACAGGGGAACGAGTGGACCGTTGAGCGCTTCGGTAAATTCACACGGCTGCTCGATCCGGGTCTGCACATCATCGTGCCGTTCTTTGACGCCATCGGCATCCGCATGAACGTGATGGAGCAAGTCCTCGATATTCCAAGCCAGGAAGTCATCTCCAAAGACAACGCGATGGTCACGGTTGATGGGGTCGTGTTCTATCAAGTCGTCGATACACCGCGCGCGTCCTATCAAGTCCGCAACCTGACACGGGCCATCGTGAACTTGACGATGACCAACATTCGTACGGTGGTCGGCTCGATGGATCTGGATGAAATCCTGTCCAACCGCGACCGGATCAACGAATCCCTGATGCGGGTCATCGATGACGCCTCCGACCCTTGGGGCGTGAAAATCACGCGTGTTGAGATCAAAGACATCACCCCGCCGCGTGATCTGGTCGACGCCATGGCGCGCCAGATGAAGGCTGAGCGTGAGAAGCGCGCGAATATTCTCGAAGCTGAAGGCTTCCGTGCTGCGGAAATTCTCAAGTCCGAGGGTGAAAAGCAGTCGCTGATCCTCGAAGCTGAAGGCCGCCGTGAAGCTGCATTCCGTGACGCAGAAGCCCGTGAGCGTGAAGCCGAAGCCGAAGCCCGCGCCACCGAAATGGTCTCCAAAGCCATCGCCGAGGGTGACTTGCAAGCCGTGAACTACTTCGTCGCCAACAACTACATCACGGCGCTGAAAGAAATTGCTTCATCGAACAACGGCAAACTGGTGTTCATGCCACTGGAAGCATCCAGTGTGATCGGCGCGATCGGCGGTATTTCCGAACTGGCCAAAGCAACCCTAGACAAAGCACCGAAATAGGAAGGACGCCCCTATGGGTTTTGTAGAACTTCTCTCCGCCCCTTGGTTCTGGCTGGCTCTGGGTTTTATGCTGCTGCTGCTGGAGCTGATGGCGCCCGGGACCATTCTTCTGTGGTTCGGGGTCGGTGCGATTTTGACCGCCGGGGTCGCTTGGCTCACGCCGGGTGAGTTCCCCATGATGAATCTGCTGAGCTTTGGCGTTCTATCGCTGGTGGGCCTTCTTCTGGGGCGCAACCTCTGGAAACGTTATCTGAGTTCCAGCGAGGATCATGATTTGAACGATCGTGGTGCCACCATGATCGGTCAGGTTGTCGAGGTGCATCGGCCGGTTCGAGCCGGGGTGTCCGGATCGGTTCGCATCGGTGACACGGTATGGCGTGCCAAGTCCGACGAGGCTTTTGAGGTGGGAACATTCGCGAAAATCGTGGACGTCGAAAGCACGACGGTCGTTCTCGCCAAGACTGAGTAAAAACCTAGACTGAGCGCCGCGCGTTCATCGCTGCCAGCAGCGTGCCGTCATCGAGGTATTCCAGCGATCCTCCGACCGGCACGCCTTGGGCAACGGCGCTCACGTCTGCCCCCATTTCCCGCAGACGTTCGGCCAAGTAATGCGAGGTCGTTTGCCCATCAACCGTCGCTGACAGGGCCAGGATGACTTCCTTGGCTTCACCGCGACGAACCCGCTCCAACAATGAGCCCACCCGCAGCTGGTCTGGCCCCCGGCCATCCAGCGCCGACAGGGTTCCGCCGAGCACGTGGTAGCGCCCTTTGAAGCTGCCAGAGCGTTCCAACGCCCACAAATCACTGACATTTTCGACCACGCAAAGCACCGTCATGCCGTTCTCATCCGCCCGATTGGGGGACTGGCACACGCGGCAGGGGCTTTGGGTATCGAGGTTGCCGCAGGTGTCGCACTCGCGCACCGCGTCGGCTGTTTGGGTCAGCGCATGGGCCAGTGGCCGCATGAGCGAATCCTTGTTCTGGATCAACTCCAGCGCCAACCGCCGCGCCGAACGCGGGCCAACACCCGGCAGTCGGCCCAGCAGCTTTAACAGCGGTTCAAGGTCGCCCAGTACCATCGTTTAGAACGGCATCTTCATGCCTGGAGGCAGTTGCAAGCCGCCGGTCACGGCCTTCATTTCTTCGGCCATCATCTCTTCAGACTTGGTCTTGGCGTCGTTGTGCGCCGCAATAATCAGATCTTCGAGCACTTCTGCGTCTTCGGGATCGATCAGGTTCGGATCAATCGTCAGACCCTTCATTTCCCCCTTACCAGAGAGAACAACCTTGACCATGCCGCCGCCCGAAGCGCCTTCCACGGTCATTTGCTCCAGCTTAGCCTGTGCTTCGGCCATTTTGGCCTGCATGGCTTGAGCCTGCTTCATCATGTTTCCTAGGTTCTTCATCGCGTGCCTACTCCTGTGGTGTCGCGTGGGGTTTGTAGCGTACATCTTGCACTTTTGCGCTCGGGAAAGCCTGCAAGGCAGCCTGCACGGTCGGGTGTTTGGCGGCTTGCTCCAGCTCCGCCTGTCGCGCGTTTCGGCGCGCCTCGGCCAAGGGCACATCGCCTTCGGCATCCGACAAAGCAACCGTCAGCCGTTCTCCGGTCAAATCTAGAATTGTGTCCTGAACTTGCTTCGGCAAGTCACGCGGCGCGCGGGATGTGAGGCGAAGCTCCAATCGGGGCGGCTCAAAGCTGACGAAATGCACGTCCTCGGCCATTTGCGCGGCCAAAAGGGGCGATCCGTGCTCGCTGACCATATCAACCAACCCATCGAAACCACCGGGCAAGGTCAGCACTTCGGGCTCTGGCTCGGGCTGCAATTCGCCCTCGCCGTCGAATTCATCCATCGACGTGGGGATGTCGTCCATCGGCGGTAAATCATCCCACTCCGGCGCTTCGGGGATGGGCGGCTCCTCGTCATAGACAAGGGCAGGCGCGGCAGCAGCAGACTTAGGCGCGATGGCTGACGTATCATCGGTTTGCTGGGGTGCAGGAGCCTCAATCGGGAGGCTTTTGGCGGGCATGGGTGCCTTGGGTGCTGAATCCGACGCTGACACGGGGGCACCAGTAGGCGCCAGCGTTACTCGCGGGCCGGAATCCCCCGGCGGCGGCGCGCCACTTGCACCGGCGTCGCGCATTTGGGCAATCAAGCTCGACGGGTCCGGCATTTGCGCCAAATAGCACAGCCGCATCACCACCATTTCTGCCGCCATGGACGGTTGGAACGCCGATTGAACCTCCGACAAGCCAGCAAGCCCGGCCTGCCAGAACCGGCTGAGCTGAGGCATGGAAAGCCCGCGCCCAAGCTCCATAATTGCCTCACGGTTCGCTTCGCCTGGGCCCAAATCGGCCTTGCCGCGGGTGACGTGCAAGCGGGTTAAGTCGTGGACAAACTCAGACAGCGAGCGAATCACACCCGCAGGATCGGCACCATCGGCATAGAGCGCGTCAAACAGCGCCAGCGCCTCTTCCGGCTCGCCGCTGGCAATGGCCTTGAACAGGTCGAGGATCCGGCTTTGATCCGACAATCCCAACATGGCCCGCACGTCATCGCTGGTGACATTGCCTTGGCTCAACGCAATGGCTTGATCCAGCAGAGACAGACCATCCCGCGCGGATCCATCGGCTGCGCGGGCGATCAACTGCAGCGCCGCGTCTTCGATCGTAACGCCTTCTTTTTCCACCAGCGTGGCAAAGAACGTGGCGAGGTCATCGGCGGAGATACGGCGCAAGTCAAAACGCTGGCACCGGCTGCGCACCGTAATCGGGACGCGGTCCGCTTCTGTGGTCGCGAAGAGAAACTTCACATGCGCTGGCGGCTCTTCAAGCGTCTTCAGCAGCGCGTTGAACGCGCCTTTAGAGAGCATGTGAACTTCATCAATAATGTAAATTTTGTAGCGTGAGGAAACCGGCGCATAGCGCACGCCGTCGAGCAGCTCGCGAATATTGTCCACGCCTGTATGGCTGGCCGCGTCGATTTCCAGAACGTCAACGCTGCGGTCTTCACTGATCGCCCGGCACGATTCGCAATGCCCGCACGGGTCTGCCGCAGGCGTTGTGCGGCCATCCTCTTGGCAATTGAGCGCGCGTGCGACAATCCGCGCCGTGGTGGTCTTGCCAACCCCACGAACACCGGCCAGCAAAAAAGCATGGGCAAGGCGGCCTGTCTCAAACGCATTGCGCAGGGTACGGACCAGCGCTTCCTGACCAATCATGGTCGAGAAGTCACGCGGCCTGTACTTGCGCGCTAAAACGACATATTCGCCGCTTTCCTGTGCTTTTGTATCGGGAGGTAGAAGGTCCATCCGCCACTTTATCCACGTTCTCGCCGAGGCGACGCGATGCTCTATAAAACATATTGCGCTACACATGGCGGCAGAAAGAGTATTCTAGGGAAGATTGGGACGACCCGCGCTGATCTCGTTGCGGCTGCTTCCTTCCGGACCTGACCGGGTTGGCGAGAGGCACGTCCGCCCCAACCTTCTCTATCTATATGGAACACAGCACGGCGGCTTGCAAGATAACGCATGAACTCAGACGATGAACAAAGACAGATCTCCCCAGCACATTTGGAAAGGGACGACCCTTCGCCCAGTGCTGTTCCTCGGCGTGCGCAGCTCGGCGATCAAACCCCGCGCGCCTTTCAGGACGCGTCCCGAGAGCTTTCAGGCTCCCGCTTGCCCTATACCTTTGAAGGGCTTGAACGGGATGGAATCGACCGGCGCGATGATGGTGCCCTCGCCGCTGCCCTGAATGACCCACGGGCTGAGATTTTGCCCGTTTGGCGGCGTCGCGTGCTGATGAGCGACGATGGCGAGTCGTTGCTGCAGTGGCCAAAAGAGCAACTGACAGACAAAGACACGGTGGTTTTCCTCGGCACCAAGGACGGCGTGCCGTACTTTGCCGCTGATGTATCCAGCCAGCAAACCACGGACGGTGAAGCGCCGGACGTTGCGGGGCCGGCGCGCGGGTCGTTTATCGATCCGTGGATGACAGGCCCGAACCTTGATCCGTTTCGCGTCGGTGTTGGCGCTTATGGGCGGCATTTGTTGGCGTGGCATCGTTCGCATCAATATTGCGGTCGCTGCGGCAGCCAAACCAAACTGTCCAAAGCCGGACTCGAACGCCGCTGCACCAGCGAGCCGTGCAGTGACTATCTGTTCCCGCGCATCAATCCGGCGACGATCATGCTGGTACAAGACCCCAGCGGCGAAAAGTGTGTCATGGCCCGCAACCACAACTTCCCACCCACCATCCACTCGGTTCTCGCCGGGTACGTCGATGCGGGGGAGACGCTGGAACAAACGGTGGTGCGTGAAGTCGAAGAAGAAGTTGGGCTGTCGGTGACAAAAGTCCGCTACGCCGCGTCACAGCCTTGGGCGTTCAGCAACTCGCTGATGATCGGGTTTTTCGCGTGGGCCGAAGACACGACGCTTAACGTCAACCTTGATGAGTTGGAAAAGGCGGACTGGTACTCCCGCGAGCAAATCAATGATTTACGCGGCTCTGAGGATTTCCGCTTGCCGCGCAAGGATTCGATTGCTCGGTTCCTGATTGAAACCTGGCTGACCTCCACGCCCGAAACGCTCTAAACACCCTTCCTGAAACTGCTGGCGGGGTAGGAGCCGAGGATCAGGACGTTTTCGCTGAAATAATTCAGATCCTGCAGGGCCAAAGCAACGTCAGGATCGCTCGCTGCGCCATCAATGTCGGCATAGAACTGCGCCACAGCAAAGCTGGCGTCGGCGATGTAGCTTTCCAGCTTGGTGATGTTCACGCCGTTGGTCGCAAAGCCCGTGAGTGCTTTGTACAGCGCTGCGGGGACAGAGCGGGTTTTGAACACCAAGGACGTCACAACCTGCGCCTCCCGGCCTGTCACCTCGTAAGGATCAGGCGCCAAAACCACAAACCGAGTCGTGTTGTCGTCGCTATCGCTGACGCTGGCCTCGAAAATATCCAGACCATAGAGCTCTGCGGCCAGTTTGGGCGCCAATGCCACCTGCGACGGATCGCCCCGTTCGGCGACGATTTTTGCGGCCCCGGCTGTATCGTGCACGGTAACGGACTCATAGCCATACTTCCGAATAACGCCGCGGCACTGGCCGTGCGCGTGTACGTGGCTCAAAACCTGACGCGCATCCTCAGCCCGGCCACCCTTTAGGCCCATCAATTGAAACTCAATGGGCAGAAAATGTTCGCCAATGATGTGCAACCCGCTCTTGGGCAGCAGGTGGTGGACGTCGGCCACGCGGCCATTGGATGAGTTATCAATGGGAATCACGGCAGCGTCAGCCAATCCGTTCGGAATGGCCGAAAAGGCTTCTTCGAAGGTGCGACACGGCACGGTTTCCACCGATGTTTCACCATAGAACTGCAAAACAGCTGTGTGTGAGTTCGAACCCAATTCGCCCTGAAATGCGATCTTCATGTATTCCATCCCAATGATTTAAGGCCTCGCTTGCATAAATCGTGACCCTGTACCGGCGTTCTCGGACCCCGATACATGTGTCGCAGCCCTTGCGTTTTCTGCCCCCTTGGGCCATCCAACACACCGTATTCTAGTCTCGCATCTTCCTTTGGGGGATGGGAGCGAAATAGTCCACTGCAGGTCTAGCTGATGAGCAATTCCTTTCTGATCTTCGCCTCTATTCTTTTTGCGGCTTTCTTGGGTCTGACTTTCGTTCAGATCACCAAGGTTTACGACCCTGAGCACCACGGCGACCACCACGGTAAAGTGGTTTACGGTTTCCCTGTGCCAGAGTTCGTAACAGCCGGCACAGAAGAGGCTTTTGTAACACCGATCGCCGTTCGTTTGGCCGATGCAAACCCGGCCCTTGGCCCGAAGAACGCATCCAAGTGCACCACGTGCCACGCCTTTGAACAGGGCGGCGCGAACAAGTTGGGCCCAGCGCTCTGGGGCGTTGTAGGCAAGGACATCGCGTCTGCGGACGGTTTCGCCTACTCGGGCGCACTGGCTGGCATCGACGGCGCTTGGACCGCTGAAGCTCTGGACGGCTTCCTGCTCAAGCCAAAGGCGTGGGCACCGGGCACCAAAATGGGTTTCGCTGGTCTCAAGGACGAAGCAGACCGCGCCAACCTGATCGCTTGGATGTTCCAACAGGCGGACGCACCCATGGCGCTTCCTGAGCCATCGGCTGAAGACCTCGCTGCGGTTGCAGAGCAACAGGCTTCCAGCGAAAACTAAGAAAACATTCGATCAGAATTGCGAGAGGCCACAGGTCATATGACCGCGTGGCCTTTTTTGTCCGCCGTTTTGCCCCATTTTGACGATTGTATGACTGCAAGTCACTCTGTACGCCCAAGCTACAGAGCTAAATCGCAAAAACGGGGAGAGGATCGTGACTTCTTTGTTCCAACGCAGCACCCTCGCTGTCGCCGCATTCGGGCTAACCATCGCGAGCGCCGCACGTGCGCAAGATGACGCCGATGCACCCATCCAGTACTTCATCAACAAATTCGACGGCGAGGCCAAATATCCCGCCGATCTGGAAAACTACCCGTACCTCAACCCAGAAGCGCCGATTTACGGTGAATATGTTTCTGGCGTGCGCGGCGGCTTTAACGACTTCAACTCACTGAACGGACGCGGCGACGACGCCTCCGGTTTGGGCTTGCTGTCCGACAGCTTGCTGGGCGGTGCTGCCGACGAGCTTGATACGTCTTACGGCGTGCTGGCTGAGTCGATCCAGATGCCCAAGGACCGCGCCTGGGTCACCTTCAAAATTCGCGACGAAGCGCGCTGGGCAAACGGTACGCCGGTAACGGCTGAGGATGTCAAATTCACCTTTGACTTCCAATTCGAAAAGGGCTGGCCGGGCTTCAAAGATGCTTATGCGATGATCGAAAGCATCGAGGTGCTCGACGGCAATCGCGTCAAGTTCAGCTTCACGGAAGACAACAGCGACCGCAACGTGCCCTTTACCATTGGCGGCGAGACCATCATCCCACGCTACTTCTGGGAAGATCTGGACCCGCAAGAAATCTTCCTCGACATCTACCCCGAAGGGTCTGGCGAATACCGGATCAAGGAGCACAAGGACGAAGATTATATCGTCTATGAGCGCCGCGCCGACTACTGGGGCAACGATTTTCCGTGGGCCAAGGGTTCCGCAAACTTCCAGACCATCCGCTATCGCTATTACAACGACGTCACCACCTTGCGGAACGCCATCAAGGTTGGTGAAATTGACATGCGGGCTGAGAACCAGATGAAGGCTTGGGTCAACGACTACAAGGCTGAAGACATCCCGGCGATTGCCGAGGGCGTGCTGGTCAAAAAAGAGTTCGACGACAACAACATCCAAAACACGCAAGCCATGTTCTTCAACCTGCAGCGTGAGAAGTTCCAAGATCGCCGCGTGCGCGAAGCCATTGGTTTGGCCTTTGACTTCGAATTTACCAACAAGCAATTGTTCTATGGCCGCTACATCCGCCAGAACTCGCACTTGGAAAACTCCCAACTCGAAGCAACCGGCGTCGCATCGGGGCGCGAGCTGGAAATCTTGCAAGAGCTGGATGCGAAATACCCCGGCCAGTTGCCAGAGACTGTCTTTGGTGCGCAGTACGCCTATCCAGAGACGGACGGCACAGGCAACAACCGCGATAACCTGCGCGCCGCGCTGGATTTGTTCTCGCAAGCCGGTTGGAACCTTGAAGACGGCAAGCTGGTCGACGCCGATGGCGAACAGTTCGCTTTGGAAATCATCGACAGCTCGCCTGATTCCGAACGCTACATTCTGCCGTGGGTCGAGAATTTGGAGCGCTTGGGCATTGCAGCGGAATTCCGCCTGTTGGATCCAACGCAGTGGATCGAGAAAATCCGCTCCCGTGATTTTGATATGACCGACTACGTTTACCGCGCGTCCTACACACCGGGCACACAGATGCGGTACTACTGGTCGTCTGAACTGGCAGCAACGCCGGGCTCCATCGCCTTTCACGGGTACGAAAGCGACGTACTGGATGACCTGATTGCCCGCCTGACAATGGCCGACAATCGCGAGGAGCTGAACCAAGTGGCCAAGGCTCTCGACCGGGTTTTGACCAGCGAGCATTTGGTGGTTCTTGAGTGGTACTACAACAAGAGCCGCATGCTGTATTGGGACAAGTTCGGCACCATCGACCATAGCGATGACGAAGACTTCCTCGGCGGGCCAACCACGGGTTGGTGGATCGATGAGGCCCTCGACATCACGCTCGACGCGCGTCGCGACGCGCTTTAGAGCCGGGAGGAACCACCGTCTATGCTCGCCTATATCATCCGACGCTTGTTGCTGATTCCCGTCACGCTGACGGGGATCTTCCTGACGAGCTTCCTGCTCATCAACTTTGCCCCCGGCGGTCCGCTTGAAGCGCTGATCGCTGAGATGCAGGGGATCTCAACGGATCTGGGCGACAGGATGATCGGCTCTGATGGCGATGTCGGCGAGGCCTCAAGCGATGGCTCAGAGGTTTCGCTCGGCAAGACGGTGAACGACGTTGAAGGCTATACGGGTCGAGAAGGTCTCGATCCGGCAGCCTTTGAGCGCTACCGGGAAATGTTTGGGCTGGACCGTCCCTGGTACGTGCGCATGTTTGACTACTTCATCAGCTTTCTGCGGTTCGATTTCAAAGAATCGCTCCGCTATGGCCGTCCGGTTGTGGATGTGATTGTTGAGCGTATCCCCGTCACCATGGGACTGGGTATTCTCGGCACGATTTTCACGTACTTGATTTGTATTCCTCTTGGCATCGCCAAAGCGCGGCGCGACGGCAACCGGTTTGACTGGTTCACCACCACCGGCGTCGTCGGCGTGGACAGCATTCCCAACTTTGTGCTCGCCATCGCCCTGATTGCGATTTTCGCCGTGAATCTGCAATGGTTCCCGCTGGAAGGATTGGTTGGCGATAACTTTGAAGAGCTCAGTTGGTGGGGCAAAATCGTTGATTATCTTTGGCATATGACGTTGCCCGCGATTGTCGTGCTTGTTGGGGGCTATTCAGGGCTGATGATGCTCACCAAAAACAGCTTCATGGACCATTTGGGCCAGCAATACGTGACCACGGCGCGGGCCAAAGGGCTGACCGAAAGCCGCATCATGTACTTTCACGTTTTCCGCAACGCCATGATCCTTGTGCTGTCGGGCGTACCGGGCTTGCTGGTTGGATTGCTGTTCACCGGTTCGGTGTTTATCGAGCGCATTTTCAACCTCAATGGTCTGGGAATGCTGGGGCTGGATGCCCTGTCCAATCGCGACTACCCCATCCTTTACGCCAACATCTGGGTTGGTGGCCTGATGGGTCTGACGTTGGTGCTGATCACGGACATCACATACACGCTCATCGACCCTCGGATTAATTTTGACGGGCGCACAGTATGAGACTCAAGCCCTACAAGATCATCGGCCTCATCCCCGCAACAGAAATGGGCTACCGCCGCTGGCTGCGCTTTCTGGCCGACCGGCGTGCGCTGGTGTCCCTGATCGCGGTTACGATCATTTTCATAACGAGCTTGTTCGCCAATCTGCTCGCCAACGACCGGCCTTATTTTGTCAGCTACAAGGGTAACGCCTACTTCCCGTTTTTGGTTGAATACCCCGAAAGCGAGTTCAATGGCTTTGCGGGGCCAACCAACTACTATGACCCGTTTATCGCGGAAGAAATCAACGACAACGGCTTCATGCTTTGGCCCATCGTCCCCTATCACTACCGGCGCGTGGTCAAGGATGCGGGGTCAGAGTTTCCCTCGCCCCCCGATGGCAAGCATTGGCTGGGCACCGACGACAAGGGCCGCGATGTGGTTGCCCGCCTGATCTACGGCATTCGGATCAGCTTTCTGTTCGGCTTTATGTACGTCTTCATCACCGCCACCATTGGCTTGAGTGTGGGGGCCATGTCGGGGTATTTCGGCGGCTGGCTGGACTTGGTGCTCCAACGGGTGCTGGAGATTTACGGCTCGCTGCCCACGCTGTTCATCATCATCGCCATCATGGGCGTGCTGCAACCGAATTTCTGGCTGTTGCTGTTCTTGTTATCGCTGTTTGGATGGACCGGGTTTGTTGGCACCATCCGCACGGAATTCCTCAAAGCGCGCAACTATCAGTACATCACCGCTGCGCGCGCCTTGGGTGTCAGTAATTATACCGTCATGTGGCGGCACGTTTTCCCCAACGCCATGGTTGGCACGATCACCTTTTTGCCCTTTGCGCTGGCTGGATCCATCACCGTTCTCAGCGGACTAGACTTCATCGGCTTCGGCATGCCCCCGGGCTCCCCATCCTTGGGCGAGATGACCCGACAGGGGCTCGCCAACATCACCAAATGGTGGCTGGTGTTCCCGATTTTTGCCGGACTGGGCACGATTACCATGCTGATGGTCTTCATCGGTGAAGGCATCCGAAACGCCATGGACCCCCGGAAAGCGATCAGCATCAAACTGCCAAAGCGCTACCGCGCGGCCGCGCTCCAGACGCAGGAGAACGCGGCATGACGTTGCTGGATGTACGGAACCTCGACGTTTTCTTTGACACGCCCGAAGGCCGGGTCGTGGGCGCGCAGAACATTTCATTTCAAATCGAACCGGGACGGACAACCGCCTTGGTCGGCGAATCCGGCTCGGGCAAGACGGTTTCGGCCATGTCGATCCTGCAGCTGCTGCCCTACCCCGTCGCCACGCATAGCGATCGCAGCCAAGTGCTATGGAAGGGCGCAAACCTGCTGCACGCCAACCAGCGATCGTTGCGGGGGATTCGGGGTAACGAGATCTCGATGATCTTTCAGGAGCCGCAAATCTCCCTGAACCCCGTCCAAAAGATTGACCGCCAAGTCGCAGAAATCATGATGACCCACCAGCGCATGGACATGCGCAAGGCAAGACAGCTGGTGCCGGAATTGCTCGAAGATGTCGGCCTGCGCGACCCCAAGCGCCAAGCGCGCTCCTACCCCCATCAGCTCAGTGGCGGACAGCGTCAGCGTGTGATGATTGCCATGGCGCTGGCCAATGATCCGGACTTGCTGATTGCGGACGAGCCGACAACGGCGCTGGACGTCACGGTCCAAGCGCAGATTCTGGAACTGCTGCGGCAAAAGCAGCGCGAGCGGAATATGGCCATGCTGCTGATCACGCACGATTTGGACGTGGTGCGGGCCATGGCCGACGATGTGGTGGTGATGGAGCGCGGCGATGTTGTGGAAACAGGCGCCCGGGACGCGGTGTTGGTATCGCCCAGCCACCCCTACACCCAAAAACTGGTCTCAAGCCAACCCAGCGGCGAACCGCACCCTCTGCCCCACGGCGCAAAGACAGTGGTTGAGACCACCGACCTCAAGGTGCACTTCCCCATCCTCGCCGGCGTGCTGAAACGGCAAGTCGGCGCGGTGAAAGCGGTGGATGGCGTAACCTTGTCCATCCGCGAAGGCGAAACCCTTGGCGTGGTCGGCGAATCCGGTTCGGGCAAATCGACGTTGGGCATGGCGCTGCTGCGGTTGGTGGCCTCAGAAGGGCCGATTGTCTATCTGGATCAGAACATTGATGGCTTTGAACCCAAGCAGATGGTGCCGTTGCGCCGTGAAATGCAGGTGGTGTTCCAAGACCCGTTCAGCAGCCTTTCTCCGCGCATGAGCGTCAGTGAAATCATCGGCGAAGGACTGCGCATCCACGCCGAGGACTTGAGCGACGAAGCCGCTGAACAACAGGTGATCGACGCCCTGCAGGTTGTCGGCCTAGACCCTTCGGCCCGGCACCGGTTTCCGCACGAATTCAGCGGCGGCCAGCGTCAGCGAATCGCGGTTGCGCGTGCGCTGATCCTCAAGCCCAAACTGCTGATCCTCGACGAGCCAACTTCGGCGCTGGATATGACGGTGCAAGCGCAGCTGCTGGATTTGCTGCGGACGCTGCAAACCGATCTTGGCCTCGCGTACCTGTTCATCTCCCACGATTTAAAGGTGGTGCGGTCCATGTCGCATCAGGTGTTGGTGATGCAGGGCGGAAAAGTGGTCGAAGCCGGGGACGCGCAAAATCTGTTTGATCAGCCCAAAGAGCCCTACACCCGCGCTTTGTTGAAAGCGGCCACCGAATTGGCAGTAGACGAGTCGGCGGCGGTCCGCCAATAGTCTCTCCGACACAATTTTCGTTGGGATGTAGCTGGCATGAAGTTACTGCTGAAGACAGATCGCTATTTGCTTGGTCGCTGGAAAGATGCGCTCTATCAGCGCATTCCGGGGCTTGAAATCGTTACCTTCCCGTTTGTCGGCGACCCGAGCGACATTGAAGTTGTGGTGGCGTGGGAGCCGCCGCTGGGCTTGCTGGCGTCCATGCCCAATCTCAAGCTGGTGATCTCAACCGGCGCGGGCGTTGATCACATTCTCAAAGACCCCAGCTACCCCAAGGACGTGCCCTTGGTGCGCATGGTCGATCCGGGTCTGACCCAAGGCATGGTCGAATACGTTGTCATGGCCGCGTTGCTGTGCTCGCGCAAAATGCACCGCACGTTCTCCGCCCAAGCGCGCAAAGTATGGGAGCCAGAAACCACGCCCCTCGCGCCGGATGTTACCGTTGGCATCATGGGCATGGGCGTTCTGGGCCGGGCCTGTGCGGGTGCGCTGCGTGGCATGGGATACAACGTCATCGGCTGGTCCCGCACGCCCAAAGAGTTCGACGACGTG
The DNA here is from genome assembly GCA_905479265.1 of uncultured Alphaproteobacteria bacterium. GTDB lineage: Bacteria > Pseudomonadota > Alphaproteobacteria > UBA7985 > UBA7985 > UBA7985. The sequence goes on along the minus strand of CAJQLX010000026.1, from coordinate 19,984 downwards.
CAGAATTTTGACGGCTTAGACGGCTTGGAAAAGTTCCTGCCTCGGACCCAAATTCTGGTTTGTCTGCTGCCGCTGACGGCGGAGACTGAGGGCATTTTGGGCCGGGGCACGTTCAACCGCCTGCCGGCGGGTGCGGCTGTGATTAACGTGGGGCGCGGCGGTCACTTGGTCGAAGACGACCTGATTATGGCACTGGACAAAGGCAAAGTTGAAGTCGCTGTTTTGGACGTTTTCAATGAAGAACCGCTTCCCGTGGATCACGCCCTTTGGGACCATCCACGGGTCTTCCTCACCCCCCACATCGCGTCAGTCACCACGCCCGAATCAGCCATTATCAGCGTCGCCGAGGCTGTCAATGAACTGCGCAAGGGACTGCCGCTGACCAATTTGGTGGATACGACACTGGGCTACTAGCGGGTTTTCTTGGCGGGCTTCCATGATTTAAGAAAAGACGCGACCGCGCGAACCGCATGGGCCTCACCACCCGTTGGCCGCCCGGCTCTCGCCGACGGGTTCCAGCAGAAAATATCCAAATGCGCCCAAGCAATATCCTTGGGCACAAACCGCTCAAGGAACAGGCCCGCGGTGATGGAACCGGCAAAGGGGAAGCCCTCGGTGATGTTACACAGATCCGCAATGGAACTGCGCAAATGCTGGGCGTAAGGCATGTGCATCGGCATGGGCCACAGGGGGTCGCCCACACGCTGTCCTGCGGCGGCGATTGCCTGTGACAGCGCGCCGTCTCTGGCCATAACTGGCGGCAAATCTGGGCCAAGCGCCACCCTTGCGGCGCCCGTCAGCGTCGCAAAATCCACAATCAAGTCCGGCTCCTGCTCGCCCGCGTAGGTCAAGCAATCAGCCAGCACCAGCCGGCCCTCGGCGTCTGTGTCACCGACCTCGACCGTCAGGCCTTTGCGCGTGTCCAGCACGTCACCCGGGCGGAACGCACCCGCAGAAACCACGTTCTCGACCGCCCCAATGATCACCAGAATATTGAGGTTAGCGCCTTGCTCCAACAGCGTCCGCGCCACACCCAGCGCAACCGCTGCGCCGCCCATATCTTTTTTCATGTTGCGCATGGACGAGCGGGGCTTGATGTCCAATCCGCCCGTATCAAAAACCACGCCCTTTCCGACCAAAGCCACGGTGGGTGCTGATTTCGACGCGTTGAAGCGCACCGCCATAACACGGGGCGCACGATGGGGCAGCGCGCCGCGGCCCACCGCGTGCGCTGCGGGAAAACCTTCGCTCAGCAAATCATCGCCGACCACTTCTTGCATGCGGCCCTTGAAATCGTCCGCCAGATCCTGCGCGGCTTGGGACAGCGCGGCTGGACCGAGATTTTCGGCGGGGGTGTTGACCAAGCGACGGGCGAGCACGACGCCTTCGACCCAAGCCTGTACCTCGTCCCGATCGGCGTTCGACGGCCAAACCAGCTGGCAGACCTCAAGGTCTCGGGGTTTGGATTTAAAGCGTTGATCCGGCAATTGCGCCATGGCCCAGCCAAAGGCCGCTTGCGTGGCGCTGTCGCGGTTCAGTTTACCATCGTCCAGGGCGTATCGGCCTTCGGGCAAGGCGGGCGGCAAGTGCGCCAACCGCCAGCTGTCACCGGCGTGATGGGTTGGGGTGAAATAGACCGCTTCGATCGCGCCCCGATCGTCAGGCGCAGGCAAGACCAAGCCCGGCGCGCTCAAATCTTTTGCCTGAGCCTGCAACCATGTTGCATGACGGCTGGGCAGCGTCTTGAGCCACGCGCGGCCAGCCTTTTCCGGGATGGCAACCAAGGCAATGGTTTCTTTGGTCGTGCGGGTCGCAAAAAAGGGTGCGGAGAGAGGGGCTTTGCCCATGAGAAAGTCCTAAGCGGTTAGGTGTTGCCAACGACGCGAAGTTTAGGGCTTTCGCGGCTTTCTTGGTCATCTTTATGATCCGCAGATTGCTGCGTCGGCACGCCATCGTACCGCACCACCATCAACGTAATGTCGTCGCTCTGCGGCTGTTCACCGGTAAAGTCGCGAACGTTCTGCAGCACGCTGGAGATTATATCACTGGGCACGTTGCTTGACTGTCGGCGCAACAGCGCATTCAGCGCCGCCGAAGAAAACAGGCGGTTTTCCGCGTCTTCGGCTTCGGTAATACCATCGGTAAACAGAACCAGATTGTCGGTTGGTCGCATCGTCACCGAACGGCTCTCGAACTGTGCATCGGGCACCAAGCCCAGCGGGAGACCTTGGGTGGTTGGCGTGCGCTCAACCTGCATGGTTCCGCTGACTTCATCACGGTGCAGCAGCAGGGGCGGTTCGTGACCGGCGTTTGAATAGACAAGCTCGCCTGAATTCCGGTCCATGACGCCATAGAACAGCGTCACAAACAAATCCGCTTCATTCCGTTCACACAGCTGCTTGTTGACCGCGCCCAATACCCGGCCGGGGTCGTTATAAAGCCGTGCGGTAGCCCGTGTCAGGGAGGAGGCCAAAGCCCCAAACAGCGCCGACCCCATCCCCTTGTCCGCGACATCCGCCACAACAATTCCCGCGTTGCCGTTGGCCAGCGTGAACACGTCAAAGAAATCCCCGCCCACATCTTCAGCAGGTTTGGTGATGGCGTCGATCGAGGCGAAATCAGCGACATTGAAACTGTGCGGCAGAATGGAGCGTTGGATTTGCGCGGCGAACTCCATTTGCTCCTTGAGCAACACCAGTCGCTCTCTGTCCACCAGCGAAGACCGGAAATCGGTCAACCCGCGCGCCAGGGCGCCCAGCTCATCCCGGCGGTTGGTGTGCGGAATGCGGTATTCAAAATCGTGCCGCGCCAGCGCGCGCAAGGCTTCGATCAAGTCGGTCAGGGGTCTGAATGAGCGGTTAAAGAACCAAAGCAGCAGCACAACAGACACCAAAATCAGCACGGCAAAGCCACCGTAAACAAGTCGGTTTTGCTTTTCTTCGCGGATGGCTGCGAGAGTGCGATTGCGGACAAGGCGGACGAAGACCCCTTCATCCCGCATGGGCGTGAGGACTTCGACGCGAATCTCCGTAACAATGCCCCGATGCTCGCCTACGGACACGGTAAAGTAGCGCCGTGGCTCACTGGCCAGTGCGGAATCCTTGACCGCATCCCAGAACACAACAGCGTTCTCGTACCGGTTCGGCGCGGCAGTGGTGGCTTTGGGCAATCCCACGCCAGCACGTTCAATGGCCCCCGAGCGCGCCTGATCTTGCGGCCGCACACCGGCAGGGTTTTCAATGATGGCCCGCTGGATCAGGGCAACCGGCTCGCCAACGGAATCCGAGATGTTGCCGATAAACTCGTCAACAGGCAAAGCGCCGACATAGACGTACAACCCGCGCAAGGTCCGCATGGTTCGGCGGACCATGAAGCTATCGGTATTGGGTGAGATGCCGTTGGCATAGGACCGATTGGTGCCGTCATAGCCTTGGGCCAGCAAGTCCACATCTTCACCCACGCTGACAAGCAACTGCCCATCGCGATCGAACAACCCAAAGGATAGCCCCGCATGGTTTTCGGCGATTTGCTCCAGCCGGAACTGCATGGTGGTCCACGGTTCGTAAACCAATGAACCCGTATCGGGATCGAGGAAAGAACGGGGAATTTGTTCGCCGGGCAAGATCGCCTGAATTTCCGAGGCGGGCGCTTCAAGCCGCAACTGCGCCTCGCGGACAAAGCCTTCGACAAAGGGTTGATCGTCTTCAAACTGCCGCTCAACAAAAGAACTGGCAATAAAGCGATCACGCATCAGATCGATCAAAAAGAACAGCACAACGGGCGCGAGCAGGAAAAAGGCCGCCGCCAGAGTTATGCGTGATCGAAGTTGCATTAACGTCGTCCTACTGCGTCGTGGACTTGAATTATCTCACCAGATGATAATTTCGGCGTCCTCGACTATAAGGACCGTTGAAAACCAAACGAGAAATCGAATTTTAACGCTAGCATGGGCGCAAGCAAAGCCCTTTTCGCCGCACGGTGACGACGATGACCCTCAATACCAACCTTCGACGACGCCCTCGTACCTCGTCAATTTTCCAGCAGCACATGTTCTGCTCGCTTCGGCTGCCGGGGAACTTGCGCATTTTGATCGCTGAACGACCCGGTTTGTGGATGCGCGACAGCGATCTTGAAGACTGGGCGCGGCCCTGTCGAGAGATTGCTCAGGCCAGTTTGGACGGCAAAGAATTGGACTATGGGGTCTTCCAAGGCAGCGGCCCGTTTTGGTCGGAAGCCATCATCACGCTCATCGAAGATCGCACCACCGGTCAGGCTTTGGCCTTTAACGTCATGCGGTTGCTGCCGGTCCAGCTTGGGGGGCGCGCGGAAGACGTGCTCCATCTCGGGCTGACCATGGTTGCGCCAGCGGCGCGGGGAAAGTCGCTGACGTCCTCGCTCTATATCCTCACCTGCGTGCTCTACTATTTTCGGCGGCAGTGTCGGCCATTCTGGATCAGCAGCGTGAGCCAAGTTCCGGCTGCGGTCGGTTTGGTGGGTGAAACCTTTGTGGATGTCTTTCCCGGTCTGGACCGCGAAGCGCTGCCACCGCCGCGGCACTTGGGGCTGGCCACACAGGTCATGGCGAACCATCGCGGCGCCTTTGGCGTCAGCGAAGATGCGCCGTTCAGAGCCGACCGCTTTATCATCGAAGACGCCTATCGGGGCGGCTCCGATCATCTCAAGAAATCCGAGGATCAAGCCCCTCAGCACCGCATGGAAGCCTATAACACGCTCTGTTTCAGCGAATTGGACTACGCGCGCGGGGACGATTTTCTGCAGATTGGCCGCGCCAACGCCGAAGCGGCGCGCCGCATCCTGCGCCGACGGCTCGACGGTCTGACTGGGGTTGGGTTCAGCCTACAACTGGGCAGCCTGTTTCTCTCATCTTTGGTGGCACCGATTGCGCAGTGGCTTAATCCAACGCGGTCACAAGGCGACCTCCGCGCGCGGGCGTCGAATCGAGCGTCGAATGCGGGGACGTCAGATTGATGGAACCTTGGGATGGTGTGATCAACGTGCTCGCAGCGCTTGGCGTGGGCGGCTTCGCGGTTCACGTTCTGCTGCCTGTGCGCCGGAACCGTGCGCCAAGCCTGCTGGAGATCCGGTTTGGCGCATTAGCGCTGCTGCTGTCGTTGTTTTTGGCGATGCGAGGGCTGTTTTGGCTCAGCGGTTTTGACGCCTTCTTAGGCATCAGTTTTATCGCCGTTTCCTTTGTGCCCCTTGGCATTTTGTTGGCCGTTGAGGGCTTTCTGCGCCGGCACGCGCCCCTGCCGCTCAAATTGTTTCCGCTGGTCGGTGGCGCGCTGTGCTTGATCGCAACACAGGCTCAAGGCACCCCCAATGCCCTGCTCTTCTCCCTATTCTTGGCGAGTTTCCAGATTTTGGGGCTGTTGCTGCCTTTTGGCTGGGCGTTTCTTCGCGACCGGACTCAGCTCAGCCGCCGGGAAAACCGCCGGGTGGATGGGATGATCACGCTCACGCTGGTCGGCCTGCCCTTTATCGCCACCGACTTTACCGATTTGCTGAGCGGCTTGCCCGTCCGGCTGGGGGCCATAGCGATTTTGATGTTCGCCTACGCCACTGTCCACACGGCACGTTTTCCGCAGCAAAACCCCGTTTTCTCGTGGCGTGCTTTTAACCTGATCCTCACAACATTGATCGCAGCGGGTGCCTTTATTTGGCTGACGGAGCTTTGGGGGTGGACGGCCTATATCAAGCTGACCGCGCTGATCCTGACGGTCGGCTTGGTGCTCACGCTAGCGCTGGAGCTGCTGAACCTGCGCGATCAGTCCGAGGAACGCGCCTTGCTGCGCGTGCTCAGCGCCCTTGATCTGAGACGGCCCGAGGCCGTGGTCAGCCGCTTAACCCGCTTTTCACCGTTTGAGCATGCTAGGTTGGTGCGGGCTGGTACCGGTCCGGTGCCGTCAGATTTCACCATTCAGCCCGGTCAGGTTTACCGCCGCCAAACGATCTCACAAGACTCAATCCATCGCGACGCGGCGGCTGTATTGGAAAGCATCGGTGCTGATTTGCTGTTCGTGCTCGACACCAGCACAGACGCACTTTGCGCCATAGAAGTGCAGGATCCGGCGCTGAACACCGAAGACTGGGCCAACATCCTCGCCGCCTTGGCTGTCGCCAAAACGCCCGCGGCTTAAACATCGTGTGAATTGCCCCACCGACCCTTTCCCGCTTTCATCGTCAGCAAGCTTCCTTGGGGATCTGCGCCGATGATCGGATCAGTGGGGCAAAGCGGCTCGGGCTGTGCGACCCGAATCAGGTTGAGACGTGCGAAATCCCGCCTTCTGGTGAGTAAATGTCCAAAATGTTCCAGTGACCCGTTGTCGGGGTTGGGTTGTTGATCATCGCCACGTCCAAAACAACGGGCCGGTTCATGGCAAAGGCGGCCTCTAGCGCGGGCAAGAGCGCGTTGGCAGAGTCAACCCGCATGCCCGTCGCGCCATAGGCTTGGGCAATCAAAGCGTAATCTGGACCGTTGGCCGGTGCGCCCGCCTCTCCGGGGAAGGTGGTGCCGTAGGTCAGGCCATAGTGGGCCTTTTGCAAACCGGCGATGGTGCCAAAGGCGTTGTTGTTCATCACCAGCCAGACAATGCCCAATTCCAGCTCTACGGCGGTTGCTAGCATGGCCGGGTTCTGGCCGAAGCCGCCATCACCGACCAGCGAAAGCACGGTTCTTTCCGGCGCAGCGAGCTTTGCGCCAATCGCGGCAGGCGGGCCAAAGCCCATCGTCGCGAACCCGCCGGGGGTCAAGATTGAGCCGGGGGTCAGTATGTCGAACTGTTGCCCCACACCGTTTTTGTTCCAGCCCACATCTGTCGTCAGGATACCGTCCACTGGCAGCGCCCGGCGCACGTCGGCGAGAATGCGCTCCGGCATCATCGGGAAGGCGTCACTGGTTGCGGCCTTGGCATTTGACGCGGCAAAAGTTTTGCGGAATTCGGTAATTTTGACCGCCATCGGGTTCACGGCGCGACCCTTTGGAAACGTCTTGGCTGCGACGCGATTGAGCACCGTCAAAGCGGCTTTGGCATCGGCTACCGCGCCAATCTCCGTTGGGTAGTTTCGACCAATCTCCGAGGGTTCAATGTCAATATGAATGATCTTGGAGCCGGGAACATTGAACGTGTAACCGGGATACCAAGACGAGCAGTCAGCTTCCTTGAAGCGTGTCCCAATGGCCAAGATGGTTTCGGCACTCAAGCAAGCCTGATTGACCAACTCAGTTCCCCAAAAGCCTGTCATGCCAAGCACCAGAGGATGATCATCCCGAACCGCGCCCTTGCCCATCAACGAATGCGCAATCGGAATTTGCATGATGTCGGCAAAGGCTTCGAGCTCTGCACTGGCGTCAGAGAGCAGAATGCCGCCACCAACGTAAAGCACCGGGCTGTCAGACTGCGCCAACGCATCGACAATGCGCTGGGCCGTTTCATCATCGATCGATGGCTTGATCAGCGACCGCGTGTTGCTTGCGATCCGGTCAAAGCTGTCTGACGCAATGACTTCGCTGAAAATGTCCATTGGCACGTTGACCAGCACGGGGCCGGGCTGTCCGCTTTCGGCCAAATGGAAAGCCTTTTCCAAAATGTCCGCCATCAAATCTGCCCGGTCCACACGCCAAGCGCGCTTTACGAAAGGGCGATAGATTTCGTACTGCGACGCGTCGGCGTGCAGGTTTACTTCCTGATGCGGGTGTTTGCCGTAATAGTGCGTCGGAACGTCACCGGCGATCACCACCATCGGGATACAGTCCAGCGCCGCATTGGCCACGCCGGTCGCACAGTTTGTCAGACCCGGGCTGAGGTGGGAGAGGACCACAGAAGCCTTGCCCGTCACCCGCGCATATCCATCGGCGGCGTGGCTGGCGATTTGTTCATGCCGGACGGTGACAAAGTCGATGGGGCTGTCAGCCATTGCCGCGAGCACCGCAATATTTGTGTGACCACACAGGCCAAAAACGTGCCTCACGTCCCGGCGTTCAAGGAAGTCAACGAGGTGCTCAGCGACCGTTTTCGTCACACCTTGAGCCTTTGTTTGCGCCAGCATCACGCGACCTCCTGACCAAAGTAGCGGCCAAAGAGGTCTTGCTCGGACGGACGATCTTCGGGGATGGGACGGCTCACCCACGTGTAATTCATCATGTGCTTGAGGGTGACATTCTCGTTGGTGATGTTCCCGCCCCAGATGCCGCACCCCAGTGAACTGGTCATGGGCATGCCGTTGGTGAAAGAACCCGCGTTGGCTTTGGACTGTGCCTGCCGGACCATCATGCGAGAAACAGGCGCAACCTGCGCCAGTGCATCGATGTGATCATCACGATGGCTGTAAATGCCGCAGGAATGTCCTCGACCCGCCACAGCATAGATCCCGCGCACCATGTCCAAGGCTTCATCAAAGCTGTCAAACCGGTACAAGGCCATGAGAGTGGTCAGCTTTTCGCCTGAAAAGCGGTGGTCCTTTCCGATTTTGCCGTGGTTGGAAACCATCATAAATCGGGCGTCGTCTGGGATCGTAAAGCCGGCCTCAGCCGCGATTTTCTGCGGGGGACAGGCCACCGTTGCCAATGTTCGATTGCCGTTTTCATCCCACATGGCCGCTTCGACCAGCGCCGCTTCAGCGTCCGTACAAAGGTAGCCGCCCTCAGCCTGCAACGCCGTGACCATCGCCTCATAAATGGATGCCTGAATGACGATATTACCGTCTGCCGAGCAACCAGACCCAAAGTCTGACGTCTTGGACAGGCGCGTGTTTCGCGCCGCAATGTCGATGTCTGCTGTCTCGTCAATCACCATCGTCGAGTTACCCGCACCCACGCCATAGGCGGGACGCCCCGACGAATAGGCCGCTTTGACCATCGGCTTCCCACCGGTCGCCAAGGTCAGATCACAGCGCGCCATCAGCGCTTGGGTTAGCGGAATGGACGGTTCGGTCACACACTGGAACAAATCAGCCGGCGCGCCCGCCTCAACACAGGCCGCGCGCATCACATCCACCATCGCCGCCGTCGTGGTCTTGGTGCGCGGGTGCGGGGAAAAGATGACGGCATTCCGCGCTTTGGCAGCATAGACACCCGTCACCGGCGGGGTAAGCGCCGGGTTTGTCATGGGGATCAGCGAGGCAATCACACCAGCGGGCTTAGCGTACTTTACCAGACCCCGCTCTTCGTCCACTTCGACCACACCGGTGCTTTTCTGCCGAAGCGCATCGCGCAGAACGCCGTGAATCTTGAACCGCTTACCCGGGCGCCCTTCGCGGTCACCAATACCGCTTTCATCCACGCCCATTTGCGCAAGGCGGGTAAAGGTCGCCTCGTTACTGGCGTACCAGCCAATGGCTTGGGCGAGTGTGTCCAGTTGGTCTTGGCTGAAGTCTTCGATCTGAGCCATCGCAGCGCGGGCGCGCTCCAGCATGGCGTCGAGCTGTGCGGTCTGATCAAGGTTAAGCGGTTCAGGCATGGAGAGGTTCCTGGTTTACTGACGTCGAAGATGACGGGGTTGTCGTTGGGTCCAGCGTGGGAATGGGCGCGCGTCGAGATTGGGCTTTGCCGAACACCGCTTGGGCGTGTTGCAAGCAGCGCCGAGCGTGTTCCTCGTACCCAAGTTCGCGCACGCGGCTCTGGTTGGGCAGTTCAATCGAGTAATGAACCGGCGGCATCCGCTCGACGACACCGGCAAAGTCGATGCACCCTTCGCCCGGATACAGCCGAGCATCACGGGCCAGCTGAATCATGCCTTCGCGGGTGTCAGCGATACCCGGCAAGGCGTCAGAAACGTGCAAGAAGTGCAGCAGATCGGCGGGGACATGCAGCAACTCGCCCAAGTCAACGCGCGACAAGTGGACATAGAGCGTATCGACGAGAATCCCGCCGTTGGGCTGATCGGCGGCGCGCACGATATCGAGCGCTTCATCCAGCGTCCGCAAGCGGGAAAATGAGGGAAATTCCAAATCTACGGTCAGGCCATAGTTGTGCGCGATTTCACAGGTTTCGGCGTAGCAGTCGATCAGAAAGGCCCGGTCGTGGCGGTCTTGGGTCCACGCGCTCATGATCATGTGCTTGGCCCCGATTTCTGCGCCCAACTCAATCGCCGGTTCAAAGCTGGGCGGGTCGCAAACTTCGGTGATGCGCGCAAGCTCAATGTCCAGAACCTTGATCCCCGTCACATCAAGCGCCGTTTTCATCGCCCTGACGCCCGCCCGGTCTTCGGGAGGGCAAGCAAACTCGCCCGGGATGTTCATGGGAATCAGCCGAGGGCTGACAGCGTCGAAGCCGGAACGCGCGGCGATGTAGATCAGCTCAGGGACTGAGCAATCGATCAATGTGAGATGAGCCAGTGAGTATAAAGGAGCCGACACGACAGTACTCCGTTCCGATGGCGCAGGATTGCACCCCTAGAAAATATGATGACACGCAAAATATCATATATTTTCTAATTGACCAGAATTTTTTGTCTTTGTCGGTGGTTCCCGCAGGTCAGCCTTCTTCACGCGGCTGATAGAGGGGCAGAAGGGATGGCGGCATTGGGCCTTTGTTCCGGCGACCTTCACCCATCTGCTCCCAAGCATGGGCCAAAATGCCCACGGAGCGAGACAGGCAAAACAGCCCTCGCGACAAGGGCGCGGGCAACCCAAGTTCGCAGAAGATGACCGCTGTTGCCCCATCAATATTCATCGCCAACGCCCGGCCCTCGCGCTCGTGACTCAAGCGCGCCTGAACCGCTTCGCCGATATCGGCAAAGCGCCCGGACACCTCGCCGCTTGCCGCACCCTCGCGCACCAAAGCCATCAGGCGCGGGGCGCGCGGGTCGATTGGCTTGTGGAACCGGTGGCCGAAACCGCTGACGATCTTTCCATACTGGGCCCGCCAAGCATCCAGACCAGCAACGGTCGCATCCTCCAGCGCTGCCCCGGCGTCCATGCGCGCTGCAATATCGTAATACAGCTCCGCACACTGCTCACCCGCACCGCCGTGGACGTCGCCAAGCATGTTCACGCCCGTCGCCATCGCGTTGTTCAAACCAACCCCGCACGTTGCCGCCATCCGCGCGGCGGCAATTGAGGGCGCTTGGGGACCGTGATCAACACCAGCGACCAAAGCTGCATCCAGCAGCGCAGTTTGACCGGGTGAAGGCTTGGTGCCCACGACCATGAACCAGATCATCTCAGCAAAGCTGCTGTTCCCGATCAGGTCTTCGACCTTCTCCCCCCGAAACGCAATCCGCCCGGGCTCCATGTCGATGATGGACGTGGTCCACCACGCGCGGGTTTCAGTATCAGACATGGGTATCCGCCTTTTGCGAGTAACGTTGGGTTGGCAGCGCCGCAGGGTGATCGGGCAACTGGGCCAATGCCGCACGACGCACGGGCGAATTTGCAGCGCCGTAGCCGCTGTACCCGCCCTTGCGCTGCACGATCTCAAAGAAAAGACCGCTGCTCAAGGGCAAGCTGTACACCTGAAAAAACTCACCCCCCGCACTGTTACGGTCATAGAGCGCGTTGGCTCGCGTCAAAGCGGCCAAGAGGTCTGGATCAAGATCAAAGCGTTGGGCGATGTTCTGATAGTACGCGCTTGGCACCGGCAGAGCGGCAAAACCGTTGGCGGCCAGCACGGCTGCGGTCTCAAAAATATCGTCCGTTTGCAGCGCGACGTGCTGAACGCTGGTGCTGGCGGGGGTGACGTGCGCCGCATCAACGCCGTTCAGCGCAATCCGGACCTCGCCCTCGGGTGTCTCCAACGCTTGACTGGCGACCATACCCGCAGGGTCTTGCATCTCCACTTGCGTGCGTTTCCGCAGGCCAAAGGTAGAGAGGTAATACAGCATCAAGCCGTCCATCTCGCCTTCTGGCATGATCTGCGCCATGTGGTCCACCCGGCGCAAGCCGGCCGGCTGGGGCGAAGGATGGACCGGCGTTGGCGTGAATTCGATGTCCCATACGCGGTGCGTGTCGGATTTTTGGTCAATGAAGTGAACGATCGTCCCAAGGCTGTCGCGCATCGCTGGAATCGGCAAGCGACCGGGTTGCCGTGATGGCGCATGGTGGTGCGCACCCAACATTCCCGCCCGCTGCGCCGAAAGGTGCGCATCATCGACCCGCAGGCCCATGTCACAGACAAAAGGGCGCGCGCCCTCGGCTTGAATTTCTTCATTCAGAACGATGTTGATCGCCCCTTGGCGCCACAGCTCAACCGGGGCGCTGTGATGCTGCCGCTCACGGCGGAAAGACAGCGCGGATAGCACGGTTTCAACCTCGGCTCGCGTCCGGGCGTCGATGGCCAGCTCGATGAATTCAAAGCCCTTTGCCTGCACACGCGGCGGCAAAATCGCGCGCGCTGCTTGCAGCGATGGTTCGGCGAAGGACGCTTGGTCCAGCACGTTCAACAACGCCTGACGCGCCAATCGCACCTGCTTGCTCAGCGTCTCAAGATCCCCCGCTTCCGCCCGCGCCGCGCCCGCTGAAACCACCCACGGGCCCACAAAACCCTTGCGCGCCAACAATGCGACCAGCGGTGCAAGCGTTAAATGCCCCAAACCGGGCAGGGCTTGGGCGTCCCTTTGCAGTCCGCGCAGGTGGCGGTCGGTCAATTGTAACAAACCCAACTGCGCGTCGCTGAGCTTGCGGAAATCTGCTGGCCTGCGCCCCTGTGCCAGCATGCGGTCGGTCTGTAAGCACAGCGGGATCTCGCCAAAATCCTCGCCCGCCATGACCTTTTGCTCCAGTGCCGAGCCTGCGGCAGGGCAGATGGTGAACGCCAAACCCAGTTCAGCGGCCATCAAAGACGCCGTTCGCAGGCTCGATCGCGCTGCGTCCGTGGGGGTGACGACCACCCCTGCGGCACCAAAGGCCTCCGCCCTCTCCAGCGCGGCTGAATCAGCGTGTTCGATGGCGATGATGACCTTGGACACCCCCGCCCGCGCGAGCGCTCGACGCCCATCCGCCGGATCACCCTGCAATTGCTGCTCATGCAGCAACAGCGATCGAAACCCAGCCTGCGCAACGGCATTGGCGCGCTCTGCATCCAGCGGTATGCCACCCCTTAGATCGACAAAAAGCGCGTCTTCAATGCTCATAAGTTCGTGTCCCTGTTGGCGCTAGGCTGCCGTTTTGTTGTTGCTGATGACCGCCGTTTTGCGGCTGCTGTCGATACCAATATCAACGGCAATCCGCGCGCCGGTGTCTGCCGCTTCTTGGATGGCTTCAATCACCCGCAACGACTGCAGCCCTTCGCGTCCGCCGACCAGCGGCGCTTCTTGGCCCTGCAGCACGAGGTGAAAGTGCCCAAGCTGATTGACCAGCGAATCGGATCCATCGTGGGCGCGTTGCTCTGCGGTTAACGGGTTCCACCAGTCGGGCTGGCCTTGGTGCCGCCACAGGCGCAAATCAGGGACAGACAAAGCCCCTTCGCTGCCCGATATGGCGTAACAGCTCTGGCCGGTTGGGTGGTAGACGGGGTTTTCTTCGGCCGTAAACTCCCAGCTCCACGGCGACACCACGCTGTCCGAGACGGTAACCGTCGCCAACGCGCCGGAGGTGAAGCGCAACAGTGCTGAGGCGAGTTCTTCGTTGTCATAGCCGCGACGAGAGGGCACCGACATCGCCTGAACGGACTCGATTTCTCCACAAAAATGCCGGAGCAAATCGACATCGTGAATCAGGTTCACCGAAATCGGGCCAGCGCCAAATTTCTTACGCCACGGGGCAATGTCGAAGTAGGAATCGGGCTTGTAAAACAGGCATTGCGCCGAGATCGAGCGAATGTCGCCGACGCCGCCGTGTTCCAGAATCGCCTTGGCCTCGCGCACGATCGAATTGTGCCGCCGGTGATGGCCGACGAGCACGGGAACGCCCTTGGCCTCAGCCAGCGCCACCGTCGCCTCAGCCTCGCGGGAGGTGACGCCGATTGGCTTTTCCACGAGCACAGGGCACCCCGCCTCGACACAAGCGCGGGCTTGCTCGATATGCAGCAGGGTTGGCGTGGCAATGACGATGCCGTCAACGGGGTGATCTTCGAGCAGCGCTTCCAGCGTATCGACGCACTGTAAGCCAGCGGCCTGCGCCGCAGCACGCCCCGCGGGGTCGGTTTCCACGACCGTGGTAAAGGTCACCGTATCCAGCCCTTGAGCCGCTTCAACGTGGCGTCGTCCGACCAGGCCAAAACCCAAAAGACCCAGCCGCGAAGTCTTCGTCATAAACCGTCACTCCCGACCCGACGTCCGTGTCGGGTGTTCCGCAGGTTCTCAGACATGAGACCTGCTCGTTTTGACCCAACCGGGCCGTGAAAAGATGGGGAAGCAGCCTTCCCACCGCACGGGCTAGCCGGCGTAGCCAAACAGTCTGGGCAACCACAGCACAAGGCCGGGGCTGAGAATCATAATGATCAGCGCGAGCACGAGGACAGCGAGAAAGCCCCAGATTTCCACGATGATTTCCCGCAGGGGAATGCCGGTGACAGCGTTGATAACAAACAGCAATATGCCGTAAGGCGGCGTGATCAGTCCGATCATTGAATTGACCACCACCAGAACCCCAAAGTGGACCAAATCAATACCCAACGCCCGCGCAGCCGGGATGAACAGGGGGACAATCACCAGAATGATTGTGGTTGCATCCAGCACGCAACCCAGCAACAGAACCAACACGTTAATACCGAACAGGAACACCAGCGGATGAACGTCCAAATCCGTCAGGAAACCCGACATAATCGCAGGGATATTCTCGGTCAGAACGATATAGTTGAGGATCAGCGCACCGCCGATCACCACGCCCACCGCGGCCGAGGATCGCGCGCTTTCAACCAGCACGCTGTAAAGTTTTTTCAGCGACAGCGCGCGGTAGAAGACACCCGCCAACACCAGCGCATAGAATGCGGCAACCGCGGCCGCTTCGGTCGGTGTGGTCACGCCGCCATAGATGCCGTAGAGCAAAATCACAGGCATCAACAATGCCGGGAACGCCTGTGCCGTGGTTTTTGGCAGCTTACGCAGCGGCACCGGATCTTCCATCGTGAAACCCCGGCGCGTGGCGATGATGGCGTTCATCACCATCAGAACCCCGCCCATGATCAATCCAGGCACAATCCCAGCCAGGAACAGCGCACCAATCGATGTGTTGGACACCAGCGCGTAAAGCACCATCGGGATGGACGGCGGGATAATCGGACCAATCGTTGCAGACGCTGCGGTAATCGCAGCCGCATAGCCTCGGGAGAAGCGCCCTTCTTTGGTCATCATGCCAATGATGATTTTACCGATACCCGCCGCATCCGCGACCGCTGAGCCGGACATGCCGGAGAAGATCAGCGAGGCCAAGACATTCACATGCCCTAAGCCACCCCGAAAGCGACCAACCATGGCAATACAGAAATTGAGCAGTCTGTCCGATATACTGCCCGCATTCATGATGTTTGCCGCAACGATGAACAGCGGAACGCTGAGCAGGATGAAGCTGTTGAACAACCCCTGCAGGATCTTTTCACCCGCCAGCGCCAAGTCCAACCCAGCCGTGCCGAGATAAACCAGAGACGCAATCAGAATGGTGTAGCCAATGGGGGTGCCAATCGCTGCAAGACCGAAAAGCGCGATCAGGAAGAGAATGAGTTCGAGGCTCATGACTGGCGCGCCTCTTCTTCTGCGATCATTTCGGCGGTTTCAAGTTCCACCAGATCCACATCCGGGCCGGCGCGAACAATTTCGATCGTGCGCTGAATGAAGCGCGCGATGACGGCAATCATGAAGATCATGAACACCATGAAGATCGTCCGCAGCGGAATCTTTGCGCCGTCCAGCGGATTTCTCACGGTGGCGGTCTTGCGCATTTTCATCCAGTCCACGTAATCCCATGTCGGCACAAGCGCCCAGACAAAGGCTGCAACGATGCAAACACAGGTCAGGATGCCAAAGACCATGCGAACAGGCTTTGGCAAAGCGAAGTAAAGCACATCAAAGGTCACTTGATCCCGCTGGCGCACCACAAAGGCGCAGCCAAAGAACACGAGCCAGACCCACAAAATCAGGCAAAGCTCCAGCGTCCAGCCAAACGGCATTTTCAGGACATAGCGGGAAAAAATCTGGAGCAGAAAGACCACAAAGACAGCGGCCAGCAAGCCGGCGGCAATGAACTCTGCGCCGTGAGACAGCCATTTGCGGATCAGCAACGGCCCCCAGAAAAACAGCAGACAGACGAAGATGATGCCAACAATCTCGTTCGACCACTTGAACCGCTCATCGAGGATGCGGATCGAATACTGCTGCATGAGATAGGTAAGAAAAACCGCCGCCAGCAAGCTGGCGGCGATCATTGCAGCACCACGGGCGAGTGCTTTTACAGTATCTGTCATCAGAACGCTCCCGTGGTTGTCAGACTCGTCTTAGTTGCCGAGTGCGTTGATCTTTTCCAGTACACCCTCAGGCCACGTGGCAGCAACTTCGCTACCAACGTACTGCGCCTGCACGTGCGTACGGAACGCTTCGAGATCAGGTGTGTAGATTTCAACGCCATTGCTGCGGATGAAGTCAGCAAGACTGTTTTCCTTGTCCAGCTGCTTCAAACGACCGTAAGCCGCCGCTGCATCAGCGGCACGCTGAACAGTCAGCTGCTGGTCTGATGTCAGGCTGTCCCAAGTTTCCTTGGAGAACGCGATGTAGTTCAGGTCAACAAGGTGAGAGGTCAGAGCAATCTGGTTGGTCACTTCGTAGAACTTAGCATCCACAACGGTTGGCAGTGGGTTGTCCTGGCCGTCAACAGCGCCAGTAGACAGCGCGGTGTAAACTTCGGTGAAGGCCATAGGTGTTGGCGCAGCGCCAAGAGCCTTACCGAGGAACTGCCAAGAATCGGTGCCCGGCATACGCAGGTTCACGCCAGCAAGGTCCGCTGGTGTCTGAACGTTCAACTCATCACGGGTCTGGCGCAGGTTTACGTGACGACGACCAAGGTACATCACGGAAAGCAGCTTAACGCCGAGCTCTTCTTCAGCGGTCGCCTTGAACGCATCCATCAGCGGATCGTTAAAGACGCGAACCTGGTGCGCCGCGTCCTGATGAACGTAGCCGGTTGCGAAGATCGAGAACTCAGGGAAGAACTGAGCCATTTCCTGAGCGGAAGCGATCGACATGGTCAAGTTACCACGGCTGATGGCTTCGAGTTCGGTGCCCTGTGCGAACAGCGTACCGTTGTAACCCGGACGGTAGTCAGCGAACTCTGCAACCATGGGTGCAAACACGTTCGCCATAGCAACAGAACGCTGGTCCGTGTCGGAGCCAGAGGTTGCCAGAGTGAAAGTCAGCTTATCTTGAGCGAAAGCCGGGGTAGCGGCACCAGCGGTCAGGCTAAGCGCGGCCAGAGAAACGATCGCAGCGCGACGCGTCATCTTAAACATAATTGTCCTCCCAAACATTTATCCAAACGCGGATGCGCGGACGAAGTGATTACTATCATTCAATTCGCAGTATGCAAGATTTTTTTAAAAACATCTGACATTTTGGGAATTTATAGGCATAGTGTTTGCTGCGAAAATATCTGATGAAATTTTAGAGTACAGGTTTTTATGCCCGAGCAAGAAAACAGGGTCTATGGTTGGTAAACTCAACACGGTCGGATCGTCCACGTATCATCGACTGAAGAACGATATCATCTTCGGCGTGCTGGAGCCTGGAAAAAAGCTCAAGCTCAATGCCCTGCGCGATGGGTATGAGGCGAGCCTTTCCACCTTGCGCGAGACCCTTAACCGCCTGAGTTCTGAAGGATTTGTTGCGGCTGAAGAGCAACGCGGCTTCTTCGTCACGCCCATATCAAAGAAAGACCTGAATGAAGTCGCAACCATGCGGATCCTCTTGGAATGCTTCGCGCTGGAAGAGTCCATCACGTCTGGCGATGCCGACTGGGAAGGGGATCTCGTCGCCGCCCACCATAAGCTGCGACGGGTGGAAGACCGGATGGTCTTGGGCGACTATTCCGACAAAGAATTGTGGAAGCGCTACGACTGGGAGTTTCATCTCGCCTTGATTCAAGCGTGTAATAACAAGAACCTGCTGTCCCTCCACGCCGTGCTCTACGACAAATATCTGCGGTACATGATGCTGGTCGTCACGTTCCGGGGCCAAGAAGCATTTGACGAGCACCGGACCCTGTTTGATGCCGCGCTGGCCCGCGATACCCAGTTGGCGTCCGATACCTTGCGCCAACACGTCAATCTCAGCCTGCTGCAAACCTTGGACGCCTTGCCGGATTAGCGCCTGTTCCGGCCCCTTGCGGGTCTAGAGTTCAGCAACGCCAATCAATCCGTTGCGCGTGATCAGCCCCGCCAAGGCTTCCTCTGTCATCCCCGCGCTGTCTTTCGGGCGCTTGGGCATAATCATGTATCGCATGTCGGCCGTGGAATCATGGACGCGCACCTCGCGATCCGGGCCAATCTCTGTCCCAAACTCCCGCAGAACCGAACGCGGATCGCGCACAACACGGCCACGGTACGCCTTGGACTTGTACCATTCCGGCGACGGGCCAAGCAGCGTGACCGGGTAGCAGGAACACAGCGTACAAACCACGACGTTGTGAACCTTGGCGGTGTTTTCCAGAACAATCAGAGGCGTGCCCTTGGTATCGTACCCAAGCGCTTGAGCCGCCGCAGCGCCATCGGCGAGCAGCGCGTCTCGATAGTCGGCATCCACCCAGGCGCGCGCGATCATGGCCGCGCCATTGCGGTCTGAACGCCCCTCCATCAATGTCAGCTGGTCTTGCACCTCAGCGGCTGTAAAAATCCCCTTCTCAATCAACACCATCCGCAAGGCATCGGCGAGAATAGCCGTGTCTGAGGACGACGTATCCTCGGCCTCAATGGGCGCGTGGTCATGGTCATGATCGTGATGATGGTCGTGTGAATGCGCGTGGGACATGGGTTTAGCCAGCCTTTAACCAATGTTGATAGACTTCAATCTCGATGCAGTCGTTCGCCGCACCGGCGTAGCCGGGCCAGACATCTGCTTGCTTGAATCGAACGCGGTATAGCGGTTGGGCGGGCGTGCCGTCTCCGCCATAGGCTAAGGTTTCGGGATTGCCAAAAGCCCCACAAAACCGCTCAATCTCACCGGTTTTGCCCCGGCAATAGACCGGCGCTCGCATGTGCCCGGTTAAGCCCTGTTCGGCTTCTAAATCCATGACCTGCACTCGGTCGCCGGGGCCAAATATCGCCTGCATCACGGGGTCAGCCCGCGCTCAGCGCGCAATTCAGCGATCTTCGCATCCAGATCCGCTTGGCTCAAAACGCCCTTTTCGATCATGATTTTGGCCAACGAGCGCGCCCATTTTCCGTAATAAGGTTCGGCGTTGTAGGTGGCTTCGCCGAGTGTTTCGATCCCGCGGCGTAATTCATCGACGCGCATCAAACCCACCGCCGGAGACGACAGCAGCCGCATCATGGCATCAACACGCCGTTCCCACAGCTGATACGATCCATCATCGATGGGAACCGGGCCAAAATCATCACCGCCAACGTCGTGATAAGCCTTATCGATCTTCATGCGTGCCTCCTCCGATTCTGTATAAATCTTGCGAACGCAGGGTGCACGGCGAGACGGGGACAGGTCAACCGTTGGCCAGGGACGCAGGCTGCGTTGGTCTTTGACGATGGACCCAAGGAAACGCCGTGGCACAGCGCAAATCGGTGAAGCAATCGATCACAGGTGGGCACCGCGAGCGCCCAAGCCCCAGAATAAAAAAAGCCTGCTCAAGTGCATGAGCAGGCTAAGTTTTCTTTTTTGGAAAAGACCACAAAAGTGGGCTTTAGCATCGTGGGGGTCCGTGACGCATGGCCCCAAACCCCCAGGATTCAGTGTGTCCTTAGAAGGACAGTGTCGCGCCGATGGAACCACCTTCTTCGTCAGCATCGTAGCCGGCGTAGAGGTTCAGGCCGCCGAGGTCGTAATCCACACCGATGGTCGGCTCGAGGTCTTCATCGAAGCCGATGGCGAGACCA
>CAJQLX010000025.1 GCA_905479265.1 uncultured Alphaproteobacteria bacterium | reverse complement strand
GTGTGTCAAAGATGCACTTGCTTACGCTAAAAGTCTTAGCTTCCTCAGACAACTTATGCCCAAAGTCCCAAAACTAGCGCCAGCCGCGCATCCTCTCTTTTTTTCTTAACCAACAATGTCAAAGAGCAGTCCGAACAGCGAAAGAAGCCCCTTCGTCTTCCTCCCTAGAAGGTGGGAGACGTTGTTGGCGACCCGTTGTGTCCGGAACGAGTTGGGGTTTAGACCCTGCCCCGGCGGCGCGCAAGTGATTTCTTGAAAAAAAGCATTATGCGCCGCATCATGTCTGCTCTGCATGGCTTATTCAGGTTCGCATCCTAAAAGAGACCTAAATCCGTCAATTCGCGACGCAACGCATGCGGAAATTCGTCATCGGGGTGATTCGTTTCAACAAATAGGCGATTCACGTCGCGGGGCGCGACTTTTGGTTCGAGATAGCGCCAACCCTGGAAAGGACGATGGAACGATATTTCGACCGGAATCACCTCAGCTCGCAGATCAATGTGCCACGCTGGCGTACCATCTTGCTTTGCACCTTCGCGGAAATCGATAACTTCCTGCCGACAGCACAATCGTCGATCGATGATCCAGAACAGCGACCCCCCATCCACTATCGATTCCCATTTTTGAGGCCGCGTGCGTGTGGTGATGTAAATGAAGTCCTCGCCCGTCTTTGGATGGTCGGGTTCGGAGCGCCGGATGTTACTGGCGATGAGTTGCTCCACGGTGGTGATCCCGACGCAGAGTTTTTTCATGTGCATGGTCATGGCTTCACGGTACCGCTTGCATCGCGTTGGAATAAATCCCCGCGACGTTTTTTCCTGTGAATAATACCTTGGCCGGCAGCAACGAAAGGAAAGCCCATGCCACTGCTCCTAGAAACCGAAAGACTGCTGATGCGCGAATGGCGGGCGGAGGACTTTGCGGCCTTTCACGCCATGAACAATGACCCCGAGGTTCGGCGCTACTATCCGGGGCTACAGTCTTTGGAAAAGTCTCACGATTTCATGGTGCGCGCGCAACAGCGTGACGCACGGGACGGTTTTTTCTTTCAACCGGTTTTTGACAAGCGCACTGGCGCGTTCGTTGGCGATGTAGGCATCGCGAAAATTGATTTTGAGGCGCCGTTTACGGGCGGCACTGAAATTGGCTGGATGCTGGAACAGAAATATTGGGGCCGTGGCTACGCTGTTGAGATGGCGACCGCGGTCTTGGACCACGCTTTTAACGCGCTCGGAATCCGCGAAGTGCTGGCCTTCACTGTCCCAACCAACCAAAAATCTCGGCGGGTCATGGAGAAACTAGGGATGCAGCACGATCCGGGCGGCACATTTGACAATCCGATGATCCCAGAAGGGCACGCTTACCGGCCCCACGTGCTCTATCGCATCTGCCCGCCCGTCGCCTAAGTCGGTTTATTGCCGAACAATTGCTCTTGCGCCGTCGTTACATTGGCGAAGTTCTCCCGACGGTCGCGCAACAGGGCCATTCCACGCTGCACCGCCGGGCGTTCGCCGACCTGTGTCAGCCAGCGTTCCACGTTCGGAAAGGCGCTAATGTCTTGCTTCTGGCCTTCCCAGAGCGACATCCAGCCATAGCAGGCGATGTCAGCGATGGTGTAATCATCCCCTGCGAGAAAGGCATTCTTTCCCAACTGCTTATCAGCGACGCCGTAGAGCCGCTTGGTTTCATTAATGTAACGCGTTTGCGCGTAGGGAATTTGCTCCGGGGCGTATTTCACGAAGTGGTGGTTCTGCCCCAGCATCGGACCAACGCCGCCCATCTGCCACATCAGCCATTGGTTGATCTGAGTTTGGTCTCGCAGGGTGCTGGCATAAAACTTCCCTGTCTTTTCCGCGAGATAGACCAGAATAGCCCCGCTCTCAAATACGGAAATTGGCTTACCGCCGGGCCCATCGTGGTCGACAATCGCAGGGATGCGGTTGTTTGGAGAAAGCGCGAGGAAATCTGGCTGGTGCTGATCGCCCCTGCCGATATCAATCGCGTGGACTTGGTATTCCAGGCCACACTCTTCGAGCATAATGTGGGCTTTCCAGCCGTTGGGCGTGGGCCACGTATAGAGATCGATCATCAGCGCTTCCTGCTCTCGGTTCACCCACCACTAGAACGGATATGACCCCCACGCGAAACCCTTATATGAAGCAAAGCGCGCGGAAATCGTTCACGTTCGTGCCAGTGGGCCCGGTGATAAAGGCGTCACCCAGCGCCTCGAACAGGCTGTGGGTGTCGTTATTGTCCAAAAAGTGATCCGGATCCAAGCCCAGCGCCCGCGCCCGCGCCCACGTGGTTCCATCACAGAAAGCGCCGGCGTTGGGGGCGTTACCGTCCTGTCCATCGGTATCGGCGGCCAAGAAGGTCCAGCCGGGCACGCCATCGAGCGCTTGCGCCATACGCGCCGCAAACTGGACGTTGCGACCACCCCGACCACCGCCGGTGACGCGCACATCGACTTCACCGCCCATCAGCCAGATTTGTGGCCGCCCCTGGGGCCGACGCCGAACACGCTCTGCGAGCATCAGGGCATTATCGTCCGCCAACCCGACCTGACTGTCGGCTGTTATCGTGGCGTCATGCCCCAAAGAGCGAAGCTTGACCTCAGCCGCTTTGAGCGATTGCGGACCAGAAGCGATGATTCGGTAAGGGCTATCGATCTCGCCCGCGGTCTTCTGTTGATCAATCCACGCCAGAATATCGGGCGAGCCACCGCCATACCTTTGCAGCAGGGCCGAGGCTTCGGCTGCACCGGTTGGGTTGGCCACCGTTGGACCAGAGCCAATGGCGATGGGATCATCACCCACAACATCCGAAATCGCTAACGTCTGTAGATTTCCCGCACAGGCCGCCGCCACACCGCCACCCAGCAAGGGCGACAACACGCGGCGAACGGTGTTCAGCTGGTGAATATCCGCGCCGCCGTTGAGCAACGCCTTGGTAGCCTGCTGCAGCGCCTCCGGCTTCGGCCCCTCCTCGGTGGCCAGCAGCAGGCTCGACGCGCCGCCAGAGAGCAAGAACAGCACGTCTGCCCCCGGGGGAACCGCTGTTATCGCACGCAACAAAGCAGAAGCAGACGCGGCACCCTGCGCATCGGGAAAAGGATGGGCGGCAGATCGCCATTCGAGGGATTTTAGAGAGGCCACAGTCCCATGGGGCGCAACCACCATGCCGCGAATGTCGTCCCCCCACAGGGCTTCGACTTCTTCCGCCATGGGGCCGGCTGCCTTGCCAACGGCGAAGACATAGGGCGTGTTTGCCGGACGATCAGGCAGGTGAGCCGCCATGATCTTCCTTGGGTGGGCCGCGTCTACCGCAGCCCAGAATGCGTGTTCGAGGTCAGCTTTCATCTCGTGCCTGCATCATTCGTCAAACCGACCATCGCACCGTCCACCGCAAGCGATGACGCGTGCCATGCTGGCCGCAAAGACTAGTCGATTTGCGCAGTAACTTCGATTTCGACCTTCATGTCGTCGTTCAACAGCCCGCACACAACCATCGTCGCCGCAGGGCGAATATCGGCAAAGTAGGAACCAACCAGCTTGAACACCTCTTCGCCGTAGCTCTGATCGGTGACGTAGTAGTGCGCGCGGACCACGTGCTCCAAAGATGCACCCGCATCGGCGAGCGCTTTCTTGATGGTTTCCATACAGTTGCGCGCTTGGTCGGTCACGCCCTCTGGCAGGGTCATTGTCTCGTAGTCATAGCCCGTCGTGCCAGCCACATAGACCATGTTACCAGCGCGAACAGCCCGCGAATAACCCGCAACCTTCTCGAAAGGGGAGCCCGTTGAAATCAGTTTACGTTCGGACATGAGGGATGGCTCCTAACCGAGTTTTTGGTTGATCAGTTTATTAACGACGCCCGGGTTGGCCTGACCGCCGGTGGCTTTCATCACCTGCCCGACAAACCAGCCCTTGAGCTTGGGATTTTCCTTGGCCTTTTCCACCTGCGCCGGGTTGGCTGCGATGATTTCGTCCAGCGCGGCTTCGATCGAGCCTTCGTCCGAAATCTGCTTCAATCCCTGCTCATCAATGATGGTATCCGCAGACTTTCCCGTTTCGAACATGGTCGCGAAGACGTCCTTAGCCGTCCGGCCAGAAATCGTATCGCTCGCGATGGCTTCAATCAGGCCGCCCAGCGCATCAGCAGACACCGGCGAGTTCGCCAATTCAACGCCGGCCTTGTTCAGCGCACCGAACAACTCGCCCATCACCCAGTTCGCGGCAAGCTTGGCGTCCCGTCCTTTGGCGACCGCTTCAAAGAAGTCGCCCGTTTCCTTCTCCGCAACCAAAACGCCTGCGTCATAGGTCGATAGGCCGTATTCCGCCTCGAACCGCGCGCGCTTCTCATCAGGCAGCTCGGGAATATCCGAAGCAATCGCATCGACAAACGCCTGATCGAGCTGCAGCGGCAGCAAGTCGGGATCGGGGAAGTAGCGGTAATCGTGCGCTTCTTCCTTGGAGCGCATGGACCGCGTCTCGCCCTTTGCCGGGTCGTAAAGGCGGGTTTCCTGAACAACAGTCCCCCCGCTTTCTAGCACTTCAACCTGACGGCGCGCTTCGTATTCAACCGTTTGACGAATGAAGCGCACAGAGTTGACGTTCTTGGTCTCGGTCCGCGTTCCCAGTTCTGTGGAGCCAACCGGGCGCACAGAAACGTTCACGTCCGCCCGCATGGATCCTTGCTCCATATTCCCGTCACAGGTGCCGAGATAGCGCAGAATCGACCGCAGCTTGGTCATGTAGGCCGACGCCTCATCACCGCCGCGCAAGTCGGGCTTGGACACGATTTCCATCAGCGCCACACCCGTCCGGTTCAAATCGATGAACGAACGATGCGGATCCTGATCGTGGATCGATTTTCCGGCGTCCTGCTCAAGGTGAATGCGCTCAATGCCAATCACCCGGCTTTCGCCGTCTTCCATGTCGATGGTCAGCTCACCTTCGCCAACGATCGGGTGGTAGAGCTGGCTGATCTGGTAGCCTTGCGGCAAATCGGCGTAGAAGTAGTTCTTGCGGTCAAACACGCTGTAGAGATTGATCTCGGCCTTGATGCCCAAGCCGGAACGCACAGCTTGGCGCACGCATTCTTCGTTCAACACGGGCAACATGCCCGGCAACGCGGCATCAACCAGCGCTACGTTGTGGTTGGGCGCTTTGCCAAAGGTCGTGGATGCACCAGAGAAGAGCTTGGACTCGGAGAGCACCTGAGCATGGACTTCCATGCCGATGACGATTTCCCACTCGCCCGTCTGGCCTTTGATGGTCTGTGCCATGGAACAGTTCTCCCTTAAGCCATCAACTGTGGTGTTGCCGTGAAGCCAGCAGCATTTTCAACCGCCTGCGCAACGCGGAGCAGTCCGACTTCTTCGAACGGCTTACCCAGCAGCTGCACGCCCAGCGGCAATCCGTCCTTGGACAGCCCGACCGGAACAGAAATACCCGGAATGCCCGCCATTGAAGCCGGAACCGTAAACACGTCGTTCATGTACATTTCAACGCCAGAGGGCTCCTCTGTGATACCGAAAGCGGGGCTTGGCGTGGTTGGTGTCAGGATCGCATCGACCTGGCCGAATGCTTCGGTGAAGTCACGAGCGATCAACGAGCGAACCCGCCGCGCTTTGTTGTAATAGGCGTCATAGAAACCTGCTGACAGGACGTAAGCACCGATCATGATGCGGCGCTGAACTTCCTGCCCAAAGCCTTCGCCTCGCGTTGTTGCATACATTTCCTCCAAGCTGGAGAACTCCGGCAACCCTTCTGGTGCATCGGCGCGATAGCCGTAGCGCACACCGTCATAGCGCGCGAGGTTGGATGATGCTTCGGCTGGCGCAACAATGTAGTACGCCGGTAACGCTGAATGCGTGTGTGGCAGTGAAATATCGATGATCTCTGCGCCTTGGTCCCGCAGTTGATCCGCCGTTTCCATCCAGAGCTTTTCGACTTCCTCCGGCATCCCTTCAACGCGGTATTCGCGGGGAATGCCGATCTTCAGACCTTTGACCCCAGCGCCAAGTTCGGCGGTGTAGTCTGGCACGGCCGTATCAACGGAAGTCGTGTCCATCGGGTCATAGCCTGCCATCGAGCCAAGCATGATCCCGCAGTCTTCGACCGAACGCGCCATCGGGCCGGCTTGATCAAGCGATGACGCGAACGCAACAACGCCCCAACGAGAGCAGCGGCCATAGGTCGGCTTCAAGCCAGTGATGCCACAGAACGCAGCGGGCTGACGGATCGAACCGCCCGTATCGGTTCCCGTCGCGCCAAGGCAAAGTCGCGCTGCGACAGCCGACGCTGAACCGCCCGAAGACCCACCGGGCACCAACGCCATGTCCGGCTTATCGCTGGACTGCCACGGGTTCACGACGTTGCCGTAATAAGACGTGGTATTCGATGAGCCCATTGCGAACTCATCAAGGTTCAGCTTGCCCAAGAACACAGCACCATCACGCAGAAGATTGCTGGTTACCGTGCTTTCATAGGTTGGCTTGAACCCCTGCAAGATGCGGGAGGCCGCAGTGGTCTGCACGCCTTCGGTGCAGAACAAATCTTTGATCCCCAGTGGAATGCCCAGCAGCGCGCCTTCGTCGCCAGATGCGCGCTTCTTGTCCGCTTCTGCCGCTGCTTCAAGCGCGGCATCGGGGGTTGGAGTAATGTAGGCACCCAAATCAGCGCGGGCTTGCATGGCATCGACACACGATTGCGTCAGCTCGACGGATGAGAACTTACCTTCAGCCATACCCTTTTGGGCTTCGGCGATGGTCAAACGGTTTAATTCGCTCATGATCGCTTCCCCTACTCAACCACTTTGGGAACGGCATAGAAGTCCGTTACCCGATCCGGGGCGTTGGCCAGCACGCGTTCAGGATAATCGCCGGCGTTCACCGCATCCTTCCGCATACGCGCCGTGGCGCCGACGACGGAAGTCAGCGGTTCGACGTCATCGGTGTTGATGGCGTCTAACTGCTCAACGAAACCGAGGATGGCTGATAACTCGCCAGCCAGTCGGTCCTTGTCTTCTTCTGCAACAGTCAGTCGCGCCAAACGCGCTGCCTGCTCTACAGTTTCTCTGGTGATGCTCATTTAGGGGACTTTGTCTCAGGAAATGATGTCTATCTGTCTGAATTCTTGGTAGCAGCGTGACTATGAGCGATCAACATAAGCCCTCCACGAACAAAGGTCGAAGTTTCCATGAGGTCGATTTGGCTGGTATGCGTGAAGCTATCAGCACCGGCGATCGGCTGCTCGGGATCGATTTTGGCGACAAAAAGATCGGCATTGCCGTTTCTGACGGCCTGCAATCTATTGCCTCGCCCGTCGAAACACTGGTTCGCGGCAAGAAGTTCGCGGCCGATGCCGACCGCCTCAATCTGATTATCAGCGAGCGCAGCATCCGGGGAATTGTTCTGGGCTGGCCCTTGCAGATGGACGGCACGCCCGGCCCCCGGTGCCAAGCCACGATCGCCTTTGCCCGCAACATGCGCACGCTTGCCGGCATCGATCTACCGATCCTGCTGTGGGACGAGCGGCTGACCTCCGCCATGGTTGAGAAGTTCTTGATCAACGATATGGACATGACGCGGAACAAGCGCCGCAAGGTTGTGGACCAGATGGCCGCCGTCATTATTCTTCAGTCTGCGCTGGACGCTCTTTAGGTTGCTTAATCGCCTTATTGTTCAATCAAAAGGTTGACGCGTCTATTCTGCTCGCTATGCAGAACCTATGTCATTCTCATCACCCCGCCTGATTGAACCTGCTGAACGCGGCGCTTGGCTGCGGCTCATCCGAACCAAGCGCATCGGCCCGCATTCTTTCTGGTCGCTACTAGAGCGGTTCGACAGCGCCGTTGAAGCGCTAGCCGCCCTGCCCGACTTATCGATGCGCGGGGGCGCAAAAAACCCGCTGACGCCCTTTTCTTCCGAGTTGGCCGAACAAGAATATCGGCAGCTGCGCGCTCTGGGTGGCAGTTTGCTGACGGCAGCAGATACCGTCTATCCCCCGCTGCTGCGCCAAATCAACGATCCGCCACCGGTCCTGTCAGTTATGGGCAACACCGATCAACTCGCCCGCCCCGCGATTGCGATGGTCGGTGCACGCAACGCCTCAACCAACGGCGCTCGCTTTGCCGGCAAACTTGCCGAGGGGCTCGCGGCTGAGAACTTCAGCATCGTTTCGGGTCTCGCCCGGGGAATCGACGCGGCCGTTCACGCTTCAACCGTCAAAACCGGGACCGTTGCAGTCGTAGCGGGTGGCGTGGACATTATTTATCCCCGCGAGCATGGCGACCTTTACCGCGCGATTGTCGAGCATTCTGTCGTCATCGCGGAAATGCCGCTCGGGATGCAGCCGACAGCACGGCACTTTCCCCACCGCAATCGCATCATCGCGGGAATGAGCGCCGCAACGGTGGTTGTCGAAGCCGCCCATCGTTCCGGCTCCCTGATCACAGCGCGCTACGCAGCCGATTTTTCCCGTGAAGTCTGCGCCGTTCCGGGCAATCCTCTGGATCCTCGAGCCGAAGGGACAAACCAGCTGCTCAAGGATGGAGCCACGCTCGTTTGCGAGGCTCAAGACATCCTGGATTGCTTGCCCTCAATCGACGAATTGCACGAACCCGCACCCCAGCAATCCCAGCCTCGAACACTGACGAAATTGTCTGATGATGACGTCCGAAAAGCGCGCGACGCCCTGCTAAAAGTTCTTTCACCAACACCGTGCGCCATTGACGAACTCTACCGTGAATGCCAAGTACCCGCCCGATTGGGAGCGGCAGCTCTGGTGGAACTTGAACTCGGCGGTATCGTCGAACGCACCGCCGGAAACATGGTTTGTCGCCTCATTTAAGTGCTTCAGTTTTCTTCAGTGGAGTGCTGTCATTCACGTTGTTAGGGCCGGAAAAAATACATGACCGTTGTTGTCGTTGAGTCCCCATCCAAGGCAAAAACCATCAACAAGTATCTGGGCAAGGACTTCGAAGTCTTCGCGAGCTTTGGACACATTCGCGACCTGCCCGCAAAAGATGGATCTGTTGACCCCGACAATGATTTTGAAATGTCATGGTTGGTCGAGTCGGACAGCAATAAGCGTTTGAAAGATATAGAAAAAGCGCTGAAGAACCACGACCAACTCATCCTCGCGACCGACCCCGATCGCGAAGGGGAGGCCATCTCTTGGCACATTCAGGACGAGCTGGAAAAGCGCGGTAAGCTCAAGGGCAAAGACGTGCAGCGCGTGGTCTTTAACGAGATTACCAAGAACGCCGTCAAGGAAGCGTTTCAGCATCCTCGCGCCGTCGATCAGGATCTCGTCGACGCTTACATGGCCCGACGCGCTTTGGATTATCTGGTGGGCTTTAACCTGTCGCCGATCCTCTGGCGCAAACTGCCCGGCTCGCGCTCCGCTGGTCGCGTTCAGTCGGTGGCTCTTCGCCTGATTTCCGAGCGTGAAGCCGAAATCGAAACTTTTGTGCCGGTGGAATATTGGGACGTCATCGCAACACTGAATGACGGCCAGTCCCAGACCGTCGCAGCGCGCCTGACCTACCTCGACGGCAAGAAGCTGACGAAGTTCTCACTTGGCAACGAAACCGATGCGACCGCCGCAAAAACCGTCGTCGAAAACGCCAGCAGTCTCCGCGTGTTGGAGATCGAGCAAAAGCAGCGCAAGCAGAACCCAGCGCCGCCGTTCACCACCTCGACCATGCAGCAGGAAGCCAGCCGTAAACTGGGCTTCTCCGCCGCTCACACCATGCGTGTTGCGCAAAAGCTGTACGAAGGGATGGAGATTAACGGCGAGACCGTGGGTCTGATTACCTACATGAGAACGGACGGCGTCCAGCTGTCGAAAGAAGCATTGGACAGCGCCCGCGAATTGATCGCTGGGGACTACGGCACCGTTTATCTGCCCGAAAACCCGCGCTTCTATAAATCCAAAGCCAAAAACGCGCAGGAAGCACACGAGGCAATCCGCCCAACGTTGCTCTCCCGCAAGCCCGCTGAGCTCGAAGGTATCCTCGATCGCGACCAAATGCGCCTCTACCAATTGATTTGGAAGCGCACGATCGCTTGTCAGATGGCGGCGGCTGTTTTTGATCAGGTTGGCGTTGACATTGATGTCGATGCTGGCGCGGCACAGATGCGCGCAACGGGTTCGGTTTTGGCGTTCGACGGCTTCATCAAAGTCTACCAGGAAGGCCGCGACGATGCGGGCGACGACGACGCCGAGCAGCGCTTGCCGCGCCTCGAAAAAGGGCAGATGCTGAACCGCGAAAAAGTCGTTGCAGACCAACACTTTACCGCTCCACCGCCGCGCTACACCGAAGCAACGCTGGTCAAGAAAATGGAAGAGCTCGGCATTGGCCGCCCTTCCACCTACGCGTCAATCATTTCCGTGCTGCAAGACCGCGAATACGTGCGCTTGGACCAGAAGCGATTTATTCCGGCTGAGCGTGGACGGATCGTCGTTGCCTTCCTCGCCAACTTCTTCCGCCGTTACATGGAATACGACTTCACCGCTGACCTCGAAGAGCAGCTCGACGACATTTCTGGCGGTCGCCTCCAGTGGAAAAACGTGCTGTCCGCGTTCTGGACAGATTTCCACGCGCTGATCGAAGAAACCAAGGAACTGCGCATCACTGAAGTCATCAACGTGATGGATGACGTGCTTGGCCCCCATTTCTTCCCGACGCAAAAGGAAGACGGAACGCCCATCGACTTCGACCCTCGCGCCTGTCCATCCTGTGGCGAGGGCCGGTTGTCGCTGAAGTTTGGTAAGACAGGCGGCTTTATCGGCTGTGGCAATTATCCCGATTGCCGGTTTACCGATCAGCTGACCCGCGGCACAGACCAACCGCGTCAAGCGGCGAAAGATGATGAGCCGATTGGCACAGATCCGAAGACTGGCTTGGGCATTTTCCTGAAAAAAGGTCCATACGGCTGGTACGTGCAGATCGGCCAACCCGAAGACATGGAAGAGGGCAAGAAGCCAAAGCGTGCGTCTCTGCCCAAAGGGTTGGAGCCTTCTGACCTGACCTACGAAAAGGCTTTAGACCTGCTGGCCTTGCCGCGCGATGTTGGCGAGTATGAGGGCGAAATGATCACCGCTGGCATTGGCCGCTTTGGTCCGTTTGTTAAGATGGGTTCGACCTACGCCAACATTCCCAAGGACGAGAGCGTTCTGGAAATTGGCCTGAACCGTGCTGTTGCACTGATTGTTGAAAAGCAAGAAAAGGTGAAAGCCAAAGGCGCACCGGGAACCGAGTTAGGGGTTCACCCCAGCGACGAGAAAC
The DNA here is from genome assembly GCA_905479265.1 of uncultured Alphaproteobacteria bacterium. Taxonomy (GTDB): domain Bacteria; phylum Pseudomonadota; class Alphaproteobacteria; order UBA7985; family UBA7985; genus UBA7985. The sequence goes on along the minus strand of CAJQLX010000025.1, from coordinate 53,763 downwards.
CCATTACGCTGAACGAAGGGCGCTACGGCCCTTACGTCAAACATGGCCGCACCAATGCGACAATCCCAAAGGACAAAGACCCCAAAACCTTGACGCTGGAAGAGGCGATTGCCCTGATCGACGCCAAAGGTGGGAAGAAAGCGCCGGCGAAGAAGGCCGCAGCGAAAAAAGCACCGGCAAAGAAAGCACCGGCAAAGAAGGCTGCGGCGAAAAAACCTGCCGCCAAAAAGACAGCTGCGAAAAAACCAGCTAAGAAGGCTGACTAATCTAGTCGGGGGCGGTTTCATGGTGGAACCGCCCATCTTTCGCGTTCCACAAAGGGGCACTGGCTGTATTCATGGCTAAATCTAAAAGCAACGACGCAGGCCAGTTGGATCGTGATGCGATCCTCAAGTTCATTCAAAAAAATCCCAACCGCGCCGATAAACGCAGCATCGCCAAAGAGTTTGGCATCAAGGGCGGCGGTCGGGTTTGGTTGAAAACCCTGCTGAAGCAGTTTGAGCGCGATGGCGTGCTAGAGCCCGAAACCCCGAAAACCCGTTGGCAGAAACAGGGGCTTCCCGCCGTGTTGCCGGTAGAGGTTTTGGCCCCCAATGACGACGGCGACGTTGTTTGCATGCCGATTGAGCGCAACTTTCGCGGCGCTCCCCCTCTGATTTTCCTTACCGACGGCAGCCTTGATGCGGCCCCCGGCGCAGGGGATCGGGTGCTGGCCAAGATCGAGCCCACCGGCGAAGGCGCTTTCCTCGCAAAACCCTTTAAAACGCTGCCCCGTCCCCGCCATGACATCGTTGTGGGCGTGGTCGAAGCCGGCGGCACGCTCCGCCCCACCGACAAGCGCACCAAGCATGATTTTATCATTGGCGAGCAAGATCGGGGCACGCTCGAACCCGGTATGCTGGTCCGTGCTGAGGTGGTTGGCACGGGGCGACTTGATCTGCCCAAGGCGCGGGTGATTGAGGTCATCGGGCACGAGAACGATGTTGGTGCGATTTCGCTGATTTCAGCAGCAGAACATCGCCTGCGCATGCATTTTCCCGACGATGCCGTTGAAGACGCAAAGGCCGCTGAGGCGGTGCCGCTCAAAGGCCGCGTGGATTACCGAGACGTTCCGCTGGTGACCATCGATGGCGCGGATGCCCGTGATTTTGATGATGCGGTTTGGGCCGAGCGCCTGCCCGAGGGTGCCGGCTTTCGCATTCTGGTCGCCATTGCGGACGTGGCGCATTACGTGCGCCCGCAATCGCCGTTGGATCAGGAAGCCAAGAAGCGCGGCAACTCGTGCTACTTCCCCGATCGCGTGATCCCTATGCTGCCCGAAAACCTGTCCAACGGCTGGTGCTCCTTGGTGCCGCACGAAGATCGGGGATGCTTGGTTGCAGACATGACCATCAATGCGCAGGGCAAGCTCCTCTCTAAGCGGTTTGAGCGCGGCGTGATGCGCTCGGCAGCTCGGCTAACGTATGAGCGTGTTGAAGACGCATTGAACGGCAATCCGGATGAAGAAATCCAGCCACTGCTGGAACCCAACCTTGTTCCGCTGAAAGCCGCCTATGACGTTCTGGTGCAAGCGCGCGAAGAGCGTGGCGCGTTGGAGTTGGATATTCCAGAACGCATGATCGAGCTGTCGGAAGATAAGTCTCACGTTGTTGATATTCGCCCGCGAGAACGCCTGACATCGCACAAGATGATCGAGGAAATGATGATCCTCGCCAACGTGGCCGCTGCTCAAGTGCTGGAAGCGGTCGAGCACTCGGTCATGTACCGTGTCCATGATCATCCAGACCCCATCAAACTGGAAAACTTAGCCAACCTGCTCGACGGCACACCCGTCAATATCCAGCGCGGTACGCGCCTGACCGCTGGCAAGTTGAATGGCATCCTCAAAGGTGTGGCCGGCGAAGACTACGCCCCGATGATCAACGAGGCCGTTCTGCGATCACAGGCTCAAGCCGTCTATTCCCCTCGTAACATTGGCCACTTTGGGTTGGGGTTGGAGAGCTACGCGCACTTCACCAGCCCGATCCGTCGCTATGCCGACCTGACGGTGCACCGTGCGCTGATCCATGCTTTTGGCTTGGGTGAAGGCGGGGAACCCCTGGGTGCATCAGAGGCGCCGATTCCGCTTGCAGAATCCATTTCTGAGTGCGAACGCCAAGCCGCCTATGCCGAGCGAAGCGCCAAGGATCGCTATCTTGCTGCGTTTCATGGCGATCAGATTGGTCAGATTTTTGAGTCTCGCATCAGCAGCGTGACCAAGTTTGGCCTGTTCGTCGAGCTGGACCGTTCCGGCGCACACGCCCTGGTTCCAATGGGTCTGCTGCCAGACGACCGCTATGATTTCGATGGTAAAACCCTCACGCTAGAAGGTCGGCGGTGGGGCCGGATCTTCTCAGTTTCGCAGCGGGTTCAATTGCGCTTGGTCGAAGCGAACGGTTTGACCGGGTCTCTGGTCGGCGAAATTGTTGGCGAAGCAGAACCCGCAGCGCTGGACCTGAGAGCGTCCGAGTCGGCCGCGCGAGCGGCAGCGAAAAACACTAAATCCGGCAAGAAGGTAAAGGGAAAGTCGGGTAACCAAAGGAAAAGGCCATAAGCTCGGCTTATTTACCGCGCATAAACCGATGCAGAGGAGCGTAGCGGCACGTACCCCGCTATGGTCTGGTGGTATTTTCAAGGAAGCTAAAATGCCTCAGAGCCTATTTCGGTTTGGCCCCCACCTCGCATTTTGTGCCCTCGCAGTCCTGACGCTGTTTTTGTCAGCCTGTGATGCTGGCCAAGTGAATGCGCGGACGACGGCTCGCAAAGCCACCAATTCCAGCATTGTGATGCCAACCGAACTGCGAACGGCTTTGGAAGAAGCGCTGCCAACGGGCCAATCTGGTGGGCAACTCCCCGATGCCGACGAAGCCTTTTTGTACGGCGTGGGCATTGGTGCGATTCAGGAGTTGTACGTCGAAGCCTTCCACCCGCGCGAAGTCGCCATGGCCGGCTTGGTGAACTTAGGCCAACAGGCTAATTTCACGCTGAAGTCCGACGGCGGGGTTACACGGATTGAGGGGCCGGGCGGCCAGATGGAATTCGAAGAACCGGACGGCGACTACTATCTGGAATGGGGTCTGCACTCAGCTTTTGTCGCTCTGCACATGATCACCTCCAGCGAGCGTATCCGTCGAATGCCGCAGGCCGAACGGGAAACCGAGATTTTCGAAGGCTACATGTCCTTGCTCGATGGCGTGTCGCGCTACTTGCCCGCAGCGGATGCCGATTTGTTCCGCGATGACGTGTTCGGCTTCGGCGGTATGGGTATCCTGATCGCCTATGAAGAGAACGGCATCCGCGTTCGCGAAGTTGTCCGTGGTGGCCCCGCGGAAGAAGCAGGCTTGGCCGATGGCGATCTGATTACGCACGTGAACGGTCAGCGGGTGACCGGTGAAATGAGCGAAGACCTCGTTCTTAGTCTGCTGCGCGGGCCGGTTGGCTCGTTGGCGACGGTCATGTTGCAGCGCGACGGGCGCACGTTGCGCCGCACGGTGAGCCGACAAATCGTTGCTCTGCCTTCGCTGCGAGGGCAAATGGTTGGTGACGTGGCCGTGATTCAAATGGCCGTCTTTTCAGAACAATCGACCGAAGAATTCCTAGACGTTGTCCGGCGCCTGCGCAAAGAACAGCCTGCAAGTTGGCTGCTTGACCTGCGCGAAAACCCGGGTGGCTTGAAAACGGCTGCTCAAGAAATTGCCGATTATGTTGTGGGCAAAGGTCCAATTCTGGTTTCAGCCGGGCGAGACATCGAAAACAAAGACACCGTCGAAGCCAAGCCAAACGACATTTTGCTCGGCGCACCCTTGCTGGTGCTGATCAACGGTAACTCGGCCAGCGCTTCAGAGATCCTGGCATCGGCCATACAGGACAACGGGCGCGGTATCATTATTGGGTCTACGTCGTTTGGAAAGGGCTCGATCCAGACCAGTTTTGACCTGCCAAACGGCGCGATGATGACCGTGACATCGGGCGCGTTCTTTGCCCCATCAGGCGCGCCGCTGAACAAGGCGGGTGTGACACCAAACGTATGCTTCACGGACCGCACCCCAAAGGCTGTGATCGATGACGCCATGGCGTCTTCACCTGATATTGCAGCACTGCAAGCGCGCTCGATCATTGCGCAAAATATGAAAGACAAGAAGAATTACCGGAACGTTTGCCCGCCATCGGACCGCTATACTGAAGACGATTCAGACCTCGCGCTGCAAATCGCTATGTCGCCTCAGGCCTATCAACGCATTCTGTCCGCCAGCGCAAGCCTGTCATCCCTGCGATAGTCACGGTTGACTCAGGACAGGTTGGCTATAGGGTGCGTTCCAAATTGATGAATCTAGGAGCTCGGGGCTATGGCTAAACCCGCTAACGTGCTCATCAAAATGGTGAGCACCGCCGATACCGGTTACTTCTACGTAAAGAAGAAGAACACGCGTACCTCCACTGAAAAGCTGGAAATGCGCAAGTACGATCCTGTTGCACGCAAGCACGTTGTCTTCAAAGAATCGAAGATGAAGTAAGCGTTCGACGGAACGACGATATTAAGAGGGGGCGGTATCCACGATCTGGTTACCGCCCTTTTCTTTTGCCGCATACAAGCGCGCATCTGCGCGGGCGATCAGAGCATCGGCGGTAGAGGCCCAGTCGCCCACGGGCAATGTCACCAAGCCCGCAGAAGCGGAAATCTTGATAAGCCCCTGATCCGAACCGGCATGACGCAAATCAGCGACATCAGCGATCAGCCGTTGCACCACCGTGCGGGCCGCAGCCCCATCGGCATTGGGCAGAACCAAAGCAAACTCATCACCGCCCAAGCGCACTGCCGAATCCGACGCGCGCGAGCAGCGGTTAAAATGAGCTGCCACGCCGATGAGAAATTGATCCCCCGCTGGATGCCCATAGGCGTCATTGAGCGCTTTGAAGCCGTCGAGATCAAACAATGCCAGCGACAAAGGCCGTTGAGACTGTCGGGCAATCTGCATTTGAACCGGCAAGTGCGCGGCCAGATAGCGGCGGTTGTATAGATCCGTCAGACCGTCGGTGATGGCCAAATCGAGTGACTGGGCCAAAGCGCCCCGACGCTGCTTGAACTGCTCACTGATCCGAACCTGCTCCCGCACCATCAGGGACAAGGACAAATCCGGCGCGGACCCGGTCCAAGCATCCTGAACATCCATCCGTTCCATCGTCTCAATCATCCGGTCAGGCAGATGCGCGCTGGCAAGGGTGATGGGCATGTTGCGGTGCGCGGCGTGGGATCGCGTGCGAGCGGTCAGGGCAAAGGCGGCATCCCAGCCTTTATCCGACACAGCCCCAAGGACCAGACACGCATGCTCAACCAGAACGCCGCTTTGCGCCAGAGGGGCGACCTCAGCCACCAGACCCGCCTGTGTCAGGCAACGTTGGATCGCACGAGCGAAGGCATCATCTTCGTGACAAACCAGAACCGGGCTTGCCTGCGATACGGCGTCTTGAGCGGCAAAGAGCTCCGGCTCGAACCCCAACACACGCAGCACATCTTCGGTAGACCCGGCATCATCCAAACGCCGCGCCCGGCGCACCTGAGCCGACAAGCGCGCCGTCATTCGCTGACGCGATGCGGGCAAAGCTAGATACATGTCTGCGCCAAGCTCCAACGCGTGCTGTTGGCTATGCGGGCTGGGAATCGGATCGACGAGGACCAATGACTGATTGGGAAAAGCGTGCTTGAGCGCGCGCAAGCGGTTGAGATCCGTCTCGGGCTCTCGGATCAGCGCGATAACTTCTGGTTTGTTCGCGCGAATATCCGCGATAGCGTCATCCAAAGCCTCGGCACTTCCGCCTGTGACATGAAAGTACGAGGACTGCAGTTGGCGTTGCAGGGTCGGGCCGAGCATCGTATCTGAGTAAAGTAAGTGAACGTGGCCAGACATCAGGCTTCCTGCGTTGTTGCCCTCGTTTTACTGGCCCGATGAGTCAAGGTGAAGCGCTTTATGTCCAGCCTGTGCCGGACCTGTTTGACTGTTACACCCACCGCAAGCATCAGCCCGCGTTGCGCCTCCTGTGGCAGTCCCAAGGTGGTGCAGCATGGCGAGCTGGATACCCTTTCGCTGGCGCACATCGATTGTGATGCCTTCTATGCTGCCGTTGAAAAGCGTGACGACCCCAGCATTCGAAACAAACCCGTCATCATTGGCGGTGGTCAGCGCGGCGTGGTGACGACCGCGTGTTACTTGGCGCGGATCCAAGGTGTCCGCTCCGCGATGCCGATGTATCGGGCCAAGCAGTTGTGCCCGCAGGCCGTGATCGTCAAACCCAATATGGCCAAGTACCGAGAAACGGGACTGGAGGTGCGGCAGTACTTTCGCGCCCTGACACCCGACGTGGAACCGCTGTCGATCGACGAAGCCTTCCTCGATTTGAGCGGCATCGCACGCGCCGGAAAGCATCCGGCGCAAGAGTTGGCCCGCCTGGCACAAACGGTTCAAGACCAAGTTGGGATCACCCTTTCAATCGGTCTGTCGCACAACAAACTGCTGGCGAAAATTGCCTCGGACCTCGACAAGCCCGATGGATTTGCGATTTTGGGGCAAGCTGAGGCCAAGGACTTTCTCGCTGACAAACCAGTGAAGCTCATTTGGGGCGTTGGACCGGCGACAGCGAAACGGATGAACGCCTTGGGCATCACACGCATCGCCCAACTCCGCGCATTTCCCAAGGAAGATATGATCGCGATGTTCGGACGGTTCGGCGAGCGGCTGTATCATTTCTGTCGGGGCGAAGATACGCGCCGCGTTCGGGAGGATCGGGGGTCAAAGTCTGTCAGTTCAGAAACCACGTTGATGACGGACACGGGCGATTTGGCGGAGCTAACGGCCATTGTTGAGCGCCTGTCCTATCGCGTTGCTGAGCGTCTTTCGACCTATGAGCTGGCGGGTAAGCGGATCACCCTCAAACTCAAGACCACGGATTTTGATATTCTCAGTCGGAGCCAAACGCTCGATGGCCATACCGCCGATGCCCGCGTGCTGTTCTCCGTCGCGCAGCGTTTGCTTGCTGCGGAAGTGGCGCGCGAGCCCTTGCAAACCTACCGACTGCTGGGCGTTGGTGTGGCTGGGTTTGATTAACCCTCAATAAACGCTTGGGACCACTGGGTGTAGATCGGCGCAGCAACCCCCTTGGCGTGAAATCCAACATGCCCGCCGGTTTGGCAGATCGCCGGGGTCAGGAGCGCATTTTTCTCCCACGGGATCGCGCGATAGGGCTGCGCATCAATCCATGGATCATCCGCAGCCGTGATCGCCAAACAGGGAATCTTCGCATCCAGAACGTAGCGCGATGCGGAGTTTTCATAATAATACGCATCCGCCGATGGATAGCCGTTGTCCGGCGCGGTGAAGTGCTCGTCATACTCGCCCACGCTTTTGATCCGGCGGAGGTGCTCAACCTGCGCTGCTGTCAAACCGGGTTGGTGCGGCATCTGCTTGCGGATCTTGTTCACCAGATAGCGCGAGTAAAACACGTTTCGCAGCCGTGAAAACCGCGTCGCCGTCGCGCGTAAGTCAAAGGGTGCCGAAATAGAAACGAGCTTTTCATGATCGGCGGCTCCACAGAACGCCGTCTCACTGGCTGCCTTGAGCAGCATATTCCCGCTGAGACTGATCCCAATCCACGCCAGACGCCCCGTGTCGCGCCGGGCCGCGAGGCTGCGGGCCATGACGGTCAGATCCTGCGTAAAACCGCCATGATAGTTCCGGGAACAAAGCAAGCGCGACGCCCCTGCGCCGCGCAGATTCATGCGCACCACTGGATAGCCGTTGTCGAGATAGTGTCGCGTCAGCAACCGCATATAATCACGGTCATAATCCCCCAACAAACCATGCAGTAAAACCACCGTCGTCTCTCGTGATGGTGCCTGCTCCAGTCGTTGACCGAGCAGAATATCACCGGTGCCGTCGTCGGTGTCGATGCGCAGTTCCTCAATGGTGGCACCGTCCAAACTTACTTTTGGCGGCGAGAGAACGGCAGACATTGTTTGCAAATCACCGCCGAACCACGGCGCCTTTGGGCGAAAATTTACGTTGAGGTGCAGGGACATTTTTAAGCTCGAATAACGTTCAGCAAAGTCTCAGCGGCTAATTTGGCGGTGCTTTGACCGCCTGACAAGGTCAGCTTGTCCAGCGTCGCACGTTGCGCGGCAACCTGCGTGTTCCGCGCCGATTCGTCTTGCAGCAAACGCTGGACGTCGCGGGCGAGCTGATCGGGCTGTGCGGCATCCTGCATTCGCTCGGGCATGATTTCTTCACCGGCTAGAATGTTAATCAGGCTCAGATGGTTCAAGCTGGTTTGGCGCTTGAACTGTCGATACGTCGAAGGGGACAGCCGATAGGTGATAACCCCTGCGACGTCAGCCTGAGCCAGCTCTAGCGCCACAGTCCCAGAGGCGGCGAGCGCGGTTCCGGCCTGTCGAAAGGCGCCAAGGCGGTCTTCTTCGCGAAACAAGAACTCTATCGGCGTGGGCCAATCGCCCATGCGGGCGGTGACAAACGCCCGCGTCGTTTGAACGGTTGGCACCAAGCACCGCAGTCCCGGCTGACTTGCGGCCAGTTTCTCAACAACCTCGCGAAACAACGGAACCATCCGGCGCACTTCAGTCATCCGGCTGCCGGGTAAAAGCAGCAGCGCGTTGGGATCCTTGGCGATGTCGGGCCGTGGCCGATCAACTATGGGGTGCCCGATAAAGGTCGCAGGGAGGTCGTGCGCCTCGAAATACCGCGGCTCAAAGGGAAACAAGCACAGCACGTGGTCCAAGAATGCAGCGATCTTTGCAGCGCGCTCCGGCTTCCACGCCCAAACCGTTGGCGCAACCAAATGCACCAACTTTCCGGTGTATCCCCTTGCCCGCAGCGCCTTTGCGATACGCAGCGTCAAGTCGGGCGCGTCTACCGTCAGCACGACATCTGGATTTTCAGCCAGCACCCAGCGCGTGATTTGCTCAATCCGCAGCAATAGCCGGGGCAGATGGGGCAGGACTTCGGCGATACCGTTCACGGCAAACGCGCGCAGGGGAAAACGGCTCTTCAAGCCAATGCTTTCCAGCCGCTCGCCGCCGATCCCCAAAAGCTCCAGATCCGGCTGCTGCTCCTGCACGGCTCTAACAACCGCATGCGCCAGCAAATCGCCCGAAGGCTCCCCCGTGAGCACGGCCATTTTCATCCCTGCGCACCCATGATCGTTAGCCCAAGGGTCTCAGCCTGTGCGATCGCCTGCTCGAAATCGAGAGCGAGGGTTTTCTCCGCTTCAAAAACCAGCGTCTGCACGTCATTTTTGGCCGCGTGAAGTACTGTTTCCAGCCCCCATGCGGGCATATCGATCCGCAAGTCCTGCTGTGGCTTTGCGGCTTTGAACAGCGTTCGCGGGCCGATCCCGGCGTCGCCGGCGCGCGACAGCAGATCGTTGGTCCCCGCCGCTGTTTCTTCCAGCCAAAGGCGCTCGCCGCATTGAACCACACCTTGCCCCAAATCTTTGCGTCCGAGCGCACGCGCGCGTGCCAAACCCGCTGACGGGTCCAGCGTCGTCCCCCCGCGCGTCAGCAGACCCACTGGCGTGCGTAAGGACGGCACAAGATCCGTGGCGCCCACAACAGCCAAGCCTTGAAACTCGAAATAGGCAACGAAGGCATCCAGCAACCGTCCGTCGCCAGCATCTGCACCGGCCCGTGCGGCAACCCACTGGCCGCCCGCATCCAAAGCGCGGAACCGGCCGCGATCGACGCCGCCAGCCAGAATTACGGCGTCACACCCCTGCCCCTGCAACGCTTCAACAAGTGCATCCAAGGCGCCCAAAGGCAGGGGCCAGTGTGCCAAGTCGACGATATGGTGAAAACTCACGTGCTCAGAAAGCAGGGTAGGAAGACGCCCATCACCAGCGAGGAGTCCAACCTTCTGCATCAGGCTATTCCAGCGGCCCGGTAAATCCCCGGCCTCGTTTCGCTTGTGTGATGAAGCGCAAAACGTCGTCAGCCGGACCTTGATTTGGCAAAATCTGTGATACTTCGTCCAAGCGGCGTTCGACCGTACCCGGCTCGGCGAACAAGGCGTCCAAAGCATCGCGCAATTGGTTGATGGCTTCTCGATCGAAGTCATGACGCTTTAAACCGACCAAATTCAGCCCCGCCAAATGGGCGCGCGGCCCCGTGACCGTGGTGTAGGGCAAGACATCCTGCACCACCATCGAATGCGCGCCGACCATCGCGTGCCGACCGATCCGGCAGTATTGGTGAACCCCGGATAGACCACCGATGATCGCATGGTCCTCCACGATGACATGACCGGCCAAATCAACGTGGTTGACGAAAATGGTATCGTCACCAATTTGGCAGTCATGCGCGACGTGGCAACCGATCATAAACAGACCGCGATGACCAATCCGCGTTACGCTTCCGCCGCCAGCGGTTCCCGGATGCATGGTGACGTATTCGCGGATGACGTTGTTATCCCCGATCACCAGCATCGCTGGCTCACCCGCGTACTTCTTGTCCTGTGGCGGGGCGCCCAGACAGGCAAAGGGATACACTTGGCACCCCGCGCCCAAACTGGTCTCACCCTGCACAACAACATGCGAATGCAGCACACAACCATCACCCAGCACCACGCCCCCGCCGATGTGACAGAACGGGCCAATGGTGACATCACGCCCCAACTGCGCGCCGTCTTCGATGACGGCAGAGGGGTGAATGGTGGGTGAGGGCGTCATCACTCTGAGCCGTCGTCCTCGATGCCCATAGCGACGAATTCCGCTTCAGAAATCCGGTCGCCGTTGACATAGCATTCGCCACGGAACGTGTAGATCAAGCCGCGGTTCTTCACCACATGGACGTGCATTTCCAGCATGCAGCCCGGCGTTACCGGTTTGCGGAACTTGGTTTTATCCATCGACATGAAGTAGACGCCCTTGAGCCTGCGATCATCGCTGTCGTCGAGCGAGCCCAGAATCATCAAACCAGCGGTTTGCGCCATCGCTTCGATTTGCAGAACGCCCGGCATCACCGGCATCTTTGGGAAATGTCCCTGGAAATATTCTTCGTTGTAGGTAATGCCCTTGTAGCCAATCGCAGACCGCTTAGAAGCGCGGCTCCACTCCACCCGGTCCACCAACAAGAAGGGATAGCGGTGGGGCAAAAGCTCCATGATGTCCTGAATGTCTAGGGATGGACGTTCATCTGCCGACAGCAGCGGTTCGTCGAGAATATTCGCCATTTTTTGTGTCACTTTCCTATTGCGCGCCGTCTTGTCGGGCTGCGCGAGCCATGCGGCGAAGCGTCGCTTCTTCGCGAAGATACAACCGGTAATCCCGGGCGGGAACCCCCCGCAATATGCTACCTGTGGGGCAAGTTTTGGTGACCGTCGAACTGGCGTGAATTTGGCTCCCGCGCCCGATCGTCAAATGCCCCAACACCGCGCAACATCCGCCGATCAACACACCGTCTTCCAACACCGCCGAGCCCGCAATTGCCGTTCTGCCTGCGACGACGCATCCGCGCCCCAGCCTGACGTTGTGGGCAATTTGGCATTGGTTGTCGATCAGCGATCCATCGCCAATGATGGTATCCGGCCCGGCGCCGCGATCAACCGTTGTATTCGCACCAATCTCGACGTCATCACCGATAATCACGCGGCCCAATTGCGGGATGCGCTGGTGTTTGAGTGACGTGGGGTCCAGCGCCCAGCCAAAACCACCCTGCCCCAATCTCGCACCCGCCTTGATAGAGACCCGGTCACCAACCAGCGCATGCGACAGCGTACAATGCCCCTCCAGAACGCAGGCCTTGCCCAGCACCACGCCGGGGCCAATCACGCTGTGTGCGCCAATGATGCTACCGGCCTTGATCACCGCGCCTGCCCCTACGCTGACAAATGGCCCAAGCGTTACACCGTCCTCGACCACAGCAGTGTCGTCGACGGCGGCTGTCGGATGGATCGTGGTGGTCTGCGTTTCCACGCGAACCGGGTGAAACAACGCCGCAAGCTGGCCAAAGGCGCGATAAGGGTCATCAACGGCCAGCGCAACCGCCCCCTGTGGCACACGATGCGCGTCATCAGCATGCACCAAAACAGCGCCTGCTTTGGTCTCAGCCAAGGCCGCCTGATAACGGCTGTTGTGAAAGAAGCTCAAGCGGTCCGCGGTGGCCAGTTCGAGCGCTGCGACGCCAGTGAACACGGGGTCCGCTGCTGGGGCCACCGGCTCCTCACGCGTCTGCAAGCCCAACTCAAACAACAAACGGCCGAGCGTAAAGGGCCCGGCCGTTGTGAAAAATCGTTCATCGGTCAAGGCGAGACTGGCCTTAGTTTGACGTGTCTACCGTCTCTGCCGCGATCTCTTCAGCTGTCGGTTCAGAAACGGTTAAGTTCAATTCGGGGACGTCACTGTTCAAACGTCGCAGCGCCTCAACAGACAAATCAAACCCTTCCGCAGAAATCACGACAGCGCTGAAATTGAGTACCATGTTCGCTCCCGTTTCCGAGGCCAGGCCGATCACAATCTCCTCCAAAATCCGGCGCAGTTCCGTTTCAGCCAGACGCCGGGTTTGAATGAGCTTGCGTTGGCGTGCATTGGCCTCCTGCCGGAGCGCCTGCAAATCCCGCTGCGTCTGGACCTGAACTTTGCGGAAATCTTCCTGCTTAATATCGCCGTTGTTCAACTGCTCTTGAGCGCCCCGAAGCGTCGCAGCCAATTGCTTGTTAACGTCGGTCAGCTCCGCTTCCCAGCGCTGCTGCAGTGCCAGCAACTGTGACTCCAACGTACGCACGGCATTTGACTCACGGACCACCAAGTCCATATCCACGACCGCCAACACCGGCGTCATCTGCGCCTGCGCTGTGGACCCAAGAATGAGAGAGAGCGACGTCAATAAAGCAACGGCGGCAAGACGAACATTAGCGACCAAACGCAGCATTTCAGTTCCAATCGATTTAGGCGTGCTGGAAGTGCGCAGTCGATTGCGCACGAATTAGTGCCTTTATTAAATCAGAATGATGTCGAGATCGAGAACCTGAAGCGCTGTTCCACATCAAAACTCTCCTTACGGATTGGAATACCGTAATCCAGAGAGAGCGGACCAAGCGGAGAATCCCAAGTAGCGCCAATACCAAAGGATGCGCGAACGCCAGCACTATCATTCACTTCAATCGTCCCGGTCTCCTGCCCGACGTCCCACGCCGAACCAGCATCAACGAAGAAACGGCCCTTAACCCCTTGTTCTGCAACGCCCGGAACCGGGAACCGCAGCTCAGCGGTCGTCCGCCAGTACTTCGACGCGCCCAATGCACCACCGGACGACGCCCGAGGCCCGATACCCGACGACGTGAATCCACGGATCAAATCACCACCAATGAAGAAGCGGTCGGCCAGCAAAGTGTCCTGTCCCAAGCCTTCAATAAATCCACCTTCAGCACGCGTTGCGATCGTGAATGTCTCACCCAAAGGCAGATAATGTGTCGCTTCCGCCGTCGTTCGAGCATAGCGCACCGAACCACCGATTCCCGCCACGCTGTTCCGCATGGCCAGCAAGTAGCCTTCGGTCGGGTTAATGGCGACGTCGCGCTTGTCATAGAACAACGAATGCCGCAGCTCTGAACGGACGGTTACACCGGCTTGCTGCGTGATGAGTAAGGACGCCAATGGGTCAATATCGGTCACTTCTGTCCGTGTCAGGGCATAGGTCCACGACTGTCGCAAGTGCTCGGAAAGCTTGTAGCCCAGCGTCGTTTGCGCACCGACTTCGCGGCGGTCATAGACGTTGTTGACGTTCTGGTCTTGGTAAAAGACCTTGGTTCCAGCACTGACTTCACGCCCGAGGAAATAGGGCTCGGTGAAGCTGAAGGATGCTTCTTTATCGTCAACACCGGCATTGATGTCCAAGTCATACCGCTGACCACGGCCACGGAAGTTGCGGTCGGCAATCTTGAAGTTACCCAAAATGCCCGCTGTGTTGGAATAGGTTCCGCCCAAGCGCAATTCGCCGGTTCGCTGCTCTTCAACGATCGTATTGACGGCGACTTGGTCGCTCGACGAACCACTTTCTGGCTCCAGCTCAACGGAGGAGAAGAAGCCCAAGCTCAGCAAGCGTTCTTGCGAGCGCTGGAGTTTAGAAACTGAGAATGCATCACCTTCGGACAAGCGGAATTCGCGCCGGATTACGTCATCCGCAGTCCGCTCGTTGCCCGCAATGGAAATGCGCTCAACAAAAAGGCGCGGCCCCTCTTCGATCGTAAACGTCAAATCGACGACACCGCGAGACGGGTCGCTGTCTTCAGTCACCACGACATCCACAAACGGGAAGCCTTGGCTCGATACCCGCTCAATCATGTCTTCACGCGTTTCTTCGACGTCGAGAACGTCATAGGTGCGGCCTGTGCGGACTTTGAGCTGGTTTACGAGGCGAGAGGTATCAACGCCCGGCAAGTTATTCGCGATCCGAACCCGTCCGAAGCGATATTTCAGCCCCTCTTTGACGGTAAAGGTCACAATGAACCCACGCTTTTCGGGCGTTTGCTCGGCAACAGCTGAGATCACTTCGAACTCAGCATAGCCCCGCGACTGGTAATATTCGGTCAGGAAGCGTCGATCGACGGCAATTCTGTCCGGCGCAAAGCCATCGCCCTGCAGCAGATTGCGCAGCAAGTTGGTCTGCCGCGTCAGGATTGCTGAGCGCAGACGCCGGTCTGTATAGGCCGTGTTTCCAACGAAATTCACCGCATCAACCCGCGCGCGCGATCCTTCGTTGATTTCGAAAACGAGATTGGCGCGGTTGCCTGTCAGCGGGATGATTTTGGGCTCGATGAGCACCAGCAAACGCCCTTCGCGCTCGTATTGGCCCTTCATCTTTTGGATATCGCGCGCCACTTTGGTTCGCGTCAGAACCGTGCGAGGCGCTGTTTCGATGATGAGCCGCAGATCTGAGTCGCCAATCGCCTGGTTGCCCTCAAAAGCAATCTGATTGATCAGCACGTTTTCACGCACCTGAATAACCAGGACGCTTCCCTGACGATCAAGCCTCACGTCGGCGAACTGTCCGGTCGCGTACAGCGCTTTCAGCGCTGCATCCAGACGCAAGGGCTGGAAATCATCGCCGATTTGCACCGGCAGCAGCGTCAGGATGGTATTGGTCGACAGGCGCTGGTTCCCCTGCACCACAATCTGACTGATTGTGCCCTCGCCGTAGACTTCGGGGGCAAGCGGATCAAACTGCACGACGGACTCCGCAGCGGCCTCTGCGGCGGCGGCGTCTTCATCCGCGCCGGCAACCACCTGCGCCTGTACCAGCTCGGCGGCTTGCTCGGCGGTGACCGGGAATTGCGCGCCTGCAACGCCAGCACTGAAAATCAGGCCAGCCGCCAGCGCCGTCAAAATACGGTCTGTGTGCTTAACGAACTGTTTGTTCAACAAACGCATTCAAAAAACCCCATTAAAACCGGGGAAGCCAACCCGGAATCGTCGTCCGGTTAGGCACCAAGTCTTGAAAAGTTACAAATGCAAACTGAGCAATAATCAAACCCAGCCCAATCATCAGAGCCACTTCCATCACACGTGTCGGCAATGGACGGCGAAAAATTGCTTCGTAGGCTAGAAAAACCAGATGCCCACCATCCAAAACCGGAATGGGCAGCAGATTCATCAAACCGATGATCATGTTCAGGAAAACCATCATCTGCAGTACGGTCCAGAGACCCGAGCGCGAGGCTTCCGCCACGTGTTGAGAAATCCCAACGGGGCCTTCCAATTCCGTGACCGGACGCCGTCCCGTCAAAACCTGCCCCATCCCCTGGAACACCATCGAGGTGATTTGGATCTGATTACCAACCGCAGCCCCTGCTGCACCGACAACGCCGTATTTTTGGCGTTCGACTTCATCTGTGGACCGGATGCCCAAGCGGAAAACGCGAACGGGGCCGGTCGCCGTTTCGATGAATTCTTCGTTTGGCGCCAAAGCAACCGTGAAACGCCCGCCATCTGGTCGCTGCGCTTCGATGTCCAAGGTGCCGCCGGTATGAAGCGCCATGATCCGCGCCACGTCGCCAAAGGTCTCCGTCGTCTTTCCGTTGACCGAAACGATGACGTCACCCTCAGCCAGCGCGCTATCCGCAGCCGCAGAATTATCGGTGAAGCCACCAATTTTCGGCGGTAGCGTGGTGCCGCCAAACGTCATGGCCATCACGAACAGGATCACAAACGCAAACGCAAAGTTGGCGAACGGACCGGCGAAAATGACCAGCGCGCGTTGCCATACGGGTCGAGACGGAAAGGCGCCCTTTTCCCGCGCTTCGGGGCTATCGGGCATTAAGCCGCCAGCCATCTGCACGTAGCCGCCCAAGGGCAGCAATGACAGCTTGTAGCGCGTGCCGCCTTTGCCGGTCCAACCAAAGAGTTCGGGGCCAAAGCCGATGGAGAATGTCAGCACGCGCACCCGGCACAAGCGGGCAACGAAGAAGTGTCCTGCCTCGTGGACCGCAACAATCACTGTAAGGACAGCAAGAAACGCGACAACATTGTATAGCAGGATGTCGACTATAGACCCCATCTGTCGCTCATTTCCTCTTCGCGTGCACGGCGCTCTCGAAAGCCAGCATGCATTGCATTACGCGACTTCTGCCGCAGATTAAAACCTATTGGCCGAAAAAGTCGGCCAGAAATTGACCGCGCTCGGCTTTCAAGGAGATAGCAGGCTTCTGAACCAGCGTCGCGCCCCCTGAACCGTATAATGTGGATAAAGCCTTGCTGGTTTTATGCCAAGACCGCCACGGCATAATTTATTTGGAAAATTTAGCCACGGCCGCGTGTGCCTTGGTCCGACTGTCCGCATCAATGACAGCAATTTCGTCCAGCGATACGGGGGCTTCAGCAACCGTTTGGTCCAGCACTTCAGACACGACCTGTGGAATGCCGCCGAAGCGAAACGCACCGTCTAAAAACGCACGGACGGCCACTTCGTTTGCCGCATTCATGGCAATGGGCGCTGCGCCCCCATGCCGCATCGCCGCTTCGGCTAAAGCCAAGCACGGGAACCGGTCGCGGTCCGGCGGTTCAAAGGTCAAACTGCCGTATTGCGCCAAATCCAGCGGTGGAACAGACGTCTTGGTCCGCTTGGGCCATCGCAGAGCCGCAGAAATCGGGGTTTGCATGTCCGGCACCCCAAGCTGAGCCAACTGCCCGCCGTCATGATAGGCAACCAGCGAGTGAACAATCGACTGGGGGTGTACGACGACATCTAAGCGGTCTGGTGCAATGTCGAAGATTTGCTGCGCTTCAATCAGCTCCAGCCCTTTGTTCATCATAGACGCTGAATCAATCGTGACCTTGGCCCCCATATCCCAATTGGGATGCTTGAGCGCTTGGTCTGGCGCGGCCTGCTGGATATCCTCCTTGGACCACGTTCGAAACGGCCCGCCCGAGGCGGTCAGAATCAGCTGCGTAATCGCGTCGCGATCTTGCCCCCAAAGCGATTGAAAAAGCGCCGCATGCTCGGAATCCACCGGAATGAGCGCACCGCCGCCCTTGGCCAAAGCCGCGCGCACCATGGTGCCAGCGGTGACCATCGCCTCCTTATTCGCCAGCGCAAGGTTTGCGCCGGATCGTGCGGCGGCAAGCGTCGATCGCAGTCCGGCGTAGCCCGTGATCGCACTGACCACGACATCCGCCCGCCGCGAAGCCGCCTCAATCACCGCTTCGCCGCCGGCTCCAACCTCAATCGATGAGCCAGACAAGTGGTCTTTCAACGCTGCGAATTGGCGTTCATCGGCGATGGCGACAAACTCAGCCCGCGTGCGCAATGCAATTTCCGCCAAGCGCTCGACATTACGTTGCGCGACCAGTGACACCACCGCGAATTGTTCCGGGTTGTGGGTCAAAACGCGCAGGGTCGAGCTGCCAATGCTGCCTGTTGCGCCAAGAATTGAAACGCGTGTCGGGCCGCCGCTGTCATTCATGGATCACGACCACCCAAACCAACAAAAAATGGCCAGAGCGACGGATGTGAGCGTCATGCCATCCATCCGATCCATAACACCCCCGTGACCGGGCAAGAGCTTTCCCGCATCTTTCACGCCGAACCGCCGCTTGACCATGCTTTCCAACAAATCCGAAACCTGTGACAGAGCGGCAAGCAGCGGCGCGGCAAGGGCAAAGGTCCAAGAGGTGATGGGCGACCACGTCACCATAACTTGCGCCACCACATATCCAGCCGCCACACCCATCAGCAGACCAATCCAAGTCTTTTTCGGGCTAATCTTGGGCGCCAGCTTGGGGCCGCCTAAGTGCTTGCCAGCAAAGTAAGCGGCAATGTCCGCGTTGATCACCAGTGATAAGCCAATGAAGAGCACCCACGGGCCAATGCCGCCGACGACAAACAGACCAACCAAAAGCGACCAAGGAACAGCGGCGTAAAGGATACCCAAGGGCAGCCAAACGCGCTCAACCGGATTGTTCCACGCCGCAATCGCCGTCAGCCCACACAGCACCGCCGTTCCAATGCCAGCGACCCAAAACGCCCCGTAACCCGTCGCGAAAACACCCAAGCCGACGCCGAAGAGCATTAAAGCCGTTCCAATGGACGGCTGGTTGGTTCCCCGGATGATGCCGCTCCACTCATAGGCAATGACCAGCGCGATAAACATGCCGGCAAATTGAACCAACGGCCCGCCAACGGCGAAGACGATGAGGCCAAACACCGTCGCAGCCAGCCCTGTCAGGACACGCGATCTGAGTTTTTCACTGGTTGTCGGCTGTGCGACTGGCTGACTGTTGTGAGTCATTCCACGCCTTGTCGGTTTGTGCCCGCTTAGAGGGCCGTCTGTGCCTTCAACCCACCAAATCTACGCTCCCGGTTCGCAAAGACATTCAACGCGGTCGCGAGGTGTTCAGCCGAGTAGTCAGGCCAGAGCACCGGATCAAAATATAACTCCGCATAAGCGGCTTGCCAGAGCAAAAAGTTCGACAGGCGCTGCTCACCAGAGGTGCGGATGATCAAATCTGGGTCAGGCAGGTCTGCGGTCTCCAATCCAGTGGCAACCATATCGGCTGTGATCTCGTCTGCCGCCAACTCACCCGCCGCCACGCGTGCGGCCAGTGACTGCACCGAAGCAACAATCTCGTTACGGCCCCCATAGGAAAGCGCCACGCACAAGGTCATACCGCTGTTTTGCGCCGTTAGGGTTTCGGACCGGTCCAGAAGCGCAGCGATATCCCGCGAAAAATCACCTTTGTTGCCAATCACACGGATGCGAATGTTGGCGCGATGAAGCTCGGAAATTTCGGCGTTGAAGTAGGACTTGAGCAAGCCCATGAGAACGTCGACCTCATCCTTTGGCCGCGCCCAATTCTCGGTCGAAAATCCATAAATCGTCAGGTGTTCGATGCCCACGTCTCGAGCAGCGGTGACCAAGCGCTTGGTCGCCTCCACGCCTTGCTTGTGCCCAAAGGTGCGCGGCATGCCCCGGTCAGAGGCCCAGCGGCCATTGCCATCCATGATCACAGCAAGGTGCTGTGGGAGTTTATCCCGATCAACAGAGGCAAGCGCTAGCTTGTTAGACATCTCAATCTGTCCCTTTGACAACCCGACCGTTTACACCAACAAGCCGAGAAGAAAACGGCCACTAAAACCGTTTTGACGCGGTTAAACCTGCATAATTTCCGATTGCTTGTCCGCCAGCATCGTGTCGATGGTTCCCACATGACGGTCGGTGAGCTTCTGAATCTCGTCGTTCAGATCGTGCATCTCATCCTTGGGAATGTCCCCGTCTTTTTCCATCTTCTTCGACTTATCCATCCCGTCTCGGCGGACGTTCCGCACAGCAACGCGCGCCGCTTCAGCGTAGTTGCCCGCAACCTTGGACAACTCCTTGCGACGCTCTTCGTTCAAGTCGGGAATAGGAACTCGGATCAACGTGCCATCCGACATCGGGTTCAATCCCAGACCCGAATCACGAATAGCCCGCTCCACCGCGCCGGCCATGCTCTTGTCCCAAACGGAAACGGAGATCATCCGCGGCTCTGGCACAGAAATCGCCCCGACCTGATTGATCGGAACACTGCTGCCGTAGGCTTCAACCATCACGGGAGCAAGCAGGTCGGCGGAGGCACGACCCGTGCGCAAGCCGAGCAGTTCGGTTTTGAAATTTTCGATTGCGCCAGACATGCGCTTGTCGAGATCTTGCAGCAGATCGTTCGTCATGAAATCGTGCTCCTGATAGCCTTTGATCTTTGGTTGAACATTGCGGCAGCAATGCGCCCATTTTGACCATAATTCTCGGTGTGTTGTGCCGTTTTACCAAGCTTACGTTGGTTTGTCAGTCAGTTGTTCACCGGTGAAACCGCGTGCCTGACGGGCTTCAATCGCCGTTATCATTAACGATTGTGAACTTACCCTGTTGCTGAACCACGGCGGCCATCGACCCAATCTCGTTCAGCGAAAATACGAGGATTGGGATATGGTTTTCTCGCGCCAGTGAAATGGCGGCGTGGTCCATGACGTTCAGATCCTCGGCAAGAACCTGATGGAAGGACAGCCGCTCATACCGAACGGCGGTGGAGTCTTTGGCTGGATCCGCGTTATAGACGCCGTCAACCTTGGTCCCTTTGAGCAAGGCATCACAGTTCATCTCGGACGCGCGCAAGGCCGCAGCCGTATCCGTCGTGAAGAACGGGTTCCCGGTCCCCGCCGCAAAGATCACAACCCGCCCTTTTTCAAGGTGCCGCAATGCTTTTTGCCGGATAAAGGGCTCGCATACGTTGTTCATTGGAATAGCCGACATCACGCGGCACTCAACGCCGGTGTCTTGCAAGGCAGAGCGCATGGCCAGCGCGTTAATCACCGTCGCCAGCATACCCATCTGGTCACCGGTCGCCCGCTCCATACCCTCAGCTGCACCAGAAACGCCCCGGAAGATGTTACCGCCACCGACGACCAAGCAAACCTGAGCGCCCAGCTCCATCACGCTTTTGACTTCGTTAGCCACACGCGCGACGTAGTTCGGGTCCAGCCCGTAACTACGATCACCCATCAAGGCCTCTCCTGAAATCTTCAACAAAACGCGACGAAAGACTTGCGGAGTACCGTCTGGCATTGGGCGTGACCTGTCCTTGATAATGATCAGTGCTGTTGTAGCTGAGGCATCGCCGAGATTAAAGCGGGATTCATCACCGCTTTTTCAACAGGGCACGCTGTCCACAAAAAAAGGGCCGCCGGAGCGACCCTTTTCAAGACAAACTGTGTCTGCTGCTTAAGCGCCGGAAACCGCCGCTGCGACTTCTGCCGCGAAGTCACCTTCTTCTTTCTCAATGCCATCACCCAGTTCAAAGCGGATGAAGCCTTTGAGCGTCACGTCAGCGCCGATTTCTTTGCCAAGGTTCGCAACAACGTCTTTAACGCGGTTTTCACCGTCGATGACGAAAACCTGCTCTGTCAGGACAACTTCTTCGTAGTACTTCTGGATGCGGCCAACGATCATCTTTTCGATGATGTTGTCCGGCTTGCCAGACTCACGAGCTTGTTCGGTCAGGACGTTTTTCTCACGCTCAAGCAGAGCGGGGTCGAGATCGTCAACAGAGGTCGAAGCAGGGTTCGTTGCTGCGACGTGCATAGCGATTTGCTTGGCCAGCGCTTCCAGCTTTGCTTTGTCACCGGTGGACTCAAGCGCAACCAGAACAGCAATTTTACCCATCGAAGGGGTTACTGCGTTGTGCATGTAGCCCGTCACGACGCCGTCGGACACTTCCAGCATCGCGGTGCGGCGCAGGTTCATGTTCTCGCCGATGGTCGCAACCTGGTGGGTTACTTCGTCCTTAACGTTACGGCCCGTGCCGGGGTAATCCGTGTTCAGCAGCGTGTCGATGTCACCGCCTGCCTGAATCGACAAACCAGCAATATCACCAACCACTTTCTGGAAGGAATCGTTCCGGGAAACGAAGTCAGTCTCGGAGTTCAGCTCAATCACTGCACCCTTTGCACCATCAGTGGCGAAGGAAACGAGTCCTTCAGCAGCCACGCGGCTGGACTTCTTAGCAGCCTTAGAAAGGCCTTTCTGACGCAGCCAATCGATTGACGCTTCGATGTCACCATCGGACTCAACCAGAGCTTTTTTACAGTCGAGCATGCCTGCGCCGGTGGTGTCGCGCAGTTCTTTAACCATTGCGGCGGTAACGTTAGCCATTGCCTTGGTCCCTTGTCTTTATGAACGAAGCACATCCCACCATTGGGAACGTGCTGGATAAGTGGGATATAAAACGCCCCACTGAAGCAGCGGGGCGTTTCAATTCTGTGAAGTCGATCCGCTGATTAAGCCTTAGCTTCTTCTGCTGGAGCTTCTTCAGCCGCTGCGGCTGCTGGCGCTTCTTCCGCAGCAGGTGCAGCCTCTTCGACAACAACGGTCTCAACCGGCGCTTCTTCAGCCGCGCCAACGTCAGCACCAGAAGCCGTAACTTCTTCCTGCAGACCTTCGAGCACAGCATCAGCGAGCAGGTCACAGTACAGGTCGATTGCGCGCAGGGCGTCATCGTTGCCCGGTACGGGGAACGTGATGTTGTCTGGGTTCGAGTTCGAGTCGATTACGGCAACAACCGGAATACCCAATACTTTGGCTTCCGCCACAGCAAGGTGCTCTTTGTTCGTATCGAGAACGAAGATCAGGTCAGGCAGGCCGCCCATGTCACGAATACCGTTCAGCGTGCGCATCAGTTTCGCGTGGTCGCGAGACATCATCAGCGCTTCTTTCTTGGACAGCTTCGCGAGGTCGTCGGACTCCATCGTGGACTCAATGTCACGCATGCGCTTGATCGACTGGGAAATGGTTTTCCAGTTTGTCAGCATGCCGCCCGGCCAGCGGTGGTTGACGTAGTACTGACCACAGCGCTGTGCTGCTTCCGCAACCTTCTCTGACGCGGCGCGCTTGGTGCCAACGAAGAGAATACGACCGCCTTTAGAAACAGTCGCCGTTACCGCTTCGAGAGCGCGGTAAAGCAATGGACGGGTTTGATCGAGATCGATGATGTGAACACCGTTGCGCGCGCCAAAGAGGAACGGAGCCATCTTCGGGTTCCAGCGGCGGGTGTTGTGACCAAAGTGTACGCCAGCTTCCATGAGCTGACGCAGCGTGAACATAGGCGCTGCCATCGTTTGTTTTCCTTCCGGTTTAAACCTCCACGTGAACCTGTCTCAGGCATTTTTGCCTCAACCGGGAATGTCCACGTGTGTGTGATGAGCGTCGTGTACCCAAAGCAAGCAATAAAGGCAATTGCGCACAACGTTACACGGTCATGCGCAACCATCCACCCAGCGCTTGCCTAGTTGCTGAGGATCAGCGGCATCCGATGGTGTCGCAACACATAGCGCGTCGTGTTGCCCAAGATCAGATTGCGCCACGAAGGGTGCCCGTTTGCCCCCATAATGATGGCATCCGCGCCAATCTCTTCTGCTGTTTGGATAACAACTTTGCCCGCTTGATTGTCCCCATAGTCCTTCCGCAGCTCGGCGCTTATGCCGTGGCGTTCGAGGAAATGGATCACCTGATCCGCCGGCAACCGGCCCGTTTCTTCGCTGGTGCCAACAGAAAGAACGGTCACCCGCTTGGCATCTCGGAGCAGCGTCAGGTTATCCCGCACGGCGCGAACCGCTTCCCGCGATGACTTCCAAGCGACCAATACATTCTGCGGATCAAACGCGCCTTCATATTCCTGCGGCAGAACCAGCACCGGCAAACCAGACGAAAGCGCCAGCGTCTCAGGCAGCCCACGCACAAATCGATCTTCCATGCTCCGCTCTTGCACGTCCGAGACGATCAGCAAGTCGGCCGCGCGGGCATGCGCCTCAAGATCGCGCTCATCTTCGCCAATTTCGGAAGCAAAGCGGAACGAGCTTAGACCTGCGGCTTTGCAGGCGTCCTCAAAGTGCAAGCGAGACTGCAGCGATTCCTCGCTGATCCGCTCATGGCGCGCGCCTTCCAAAATACGGCCACGCGCTCGGCCATAAAGATCGCCGTCAAAGTCTTCGAGCGAAAGAAACAATCCAGTCAGGTGCGAGCGTTGGCGTGCTGCCAGCTCAACGGCGGTAGCAACGCGGGCTCGGCCCAAGTCAGAATGCTCAAGGTGAACAACAATCGTCTTTGTCAGCATGTTGGGAGTGAACCTCTGGCTTCAATTAAAAAAGGGAGTTCCCGATATATGGGAACTCCCTGTTATCTAATCCAGCTGGATGGCGTAGTCACCTATCGGTGTGGTGCTATCGATCAAGCCCTGTTCCAACAGGAACGCTTCAAACCGTTCATAGCGGCCGGTATCCATCGCCGCTGGACGCAGCGCAAACCGCGGCAGCGTATCCCGCCA
This sequence comes from uncultured Alphaproteobacteria bacterium, assembly GCA_905479265.1. Lineage (GTDB taxonomy): Bacteria > Pseudomonadota > Alphaproteobacteria > UBA7985 > UBA7985 > UBA7985. The sequence continues at coordinate 29,379 of CAJQLX010000025.1, read as the reverse complement.
CGCGCGGCGGTTCAGTTCATTGTCGAGCAACTCTTCGCGACCTTTGATAAACAAGTCCCACGCCCCTTGGGGATTGTTGACCATGTACTGGGTCGCCGCTTCCAACGCGGAAATCACTTTGGGCAAAGCCGGGTTATCCAAGCCGTCTTGCGCGGCAACCAAGATCAATTCGTCATAGCCGGGAACGCCATTTTCTTCGGGATAGAACGCCACACCGGGGCGGCCTGCGATGTCCATCTGGTTCAGCTCAAAGTTCCGAAACGCGCCAACGACGGCATCGACTTGACCGGAATACAGCGAAGGGCTCAGCGAGAAGTTCACGTTGATCAGCTCAACGTCATCCAGACTCAAACCCTCGCCCGATAACATCGCTCCCAACAGCGCGTCCTCAAACCCGCCAACCGAAAAGCCAACCTTCTTGCCTTTCAGGTCAGCCAGCGACTGGATCGGGCCATCTTCGAGCGCAACGACCGTATTCAGGGGCGTTGCAACGATGGTTGCAACACGCACCAGCGGCAGGCCTTCGGACACCTGAATATGCAACTGTGGCTGGTAGGAAATCGCCAACTCAGCTTGACCCGCAGCCACCAAGCGCGGCGGCGCAGAAGGATCAGCGGGTTCGATCAGCTCCACCTCGATACCCTGCGCATCAAACAAACCCAATTCCTCAGCAACAAACAGGGGGCCATGATCGGGGTTGATGAACCAATCCAACAGGATCGTCACTTTCTCGGCGCTCGCCGCTTGGGCAAAGACGTTCAGGCCAAAAACAGCGGTAACCGCCGCTGCAAGAAGCTTTTTCATTCTCAATTCTCCAGAGGTTTCAGGTCCGTTTCAGACCAAGATGCAGCCCGCGCCGCAATAAGAGACACCAGGCCGTAAAGACCCAACGCCAGGATTACCATGCACACGACCGCGACCATCATCGTGTCCGTGCGTGCATTGATTTTCAGCTCCCGCAGGATGACGTACCCCAGCCCATAAGCCCCGCCGACCTGCTGCCCGCCAACCAGCTCACCGATAAACGCCCCAATCGGCGCGATCGCAGCAGCAGCTTTCAAGCCGTTCAGACCACCGGGCAAGGCGAGAGGCAGGTAAACGCGCCACAACAACTGCCAGCGTTCCGCCCCGTAAACGCGCCCGGCGTCAACCAAGTCGCGATCCACCGACCGAAGGGCGCTCCAAAACGCCATGGTTACGGGGAAAAACAGGATCAGCGTCGTCATCGCAATCTTTGGTGCCAGCCCCCACCCCAGCCACTGCACCAACAGCGGCGCCAGCGCGAACACGGGTATGGCTTGGGAAATCACCAGCAAAGGCAACAGCCAGAACCGAACGACCTTGGACACAGCGATCACAATCGTCAGGCACAGCCCCAACCACGCGCCAAGCAGCAGCCCGAAAACCACTTCAATCAACGTGACGCGAAAGCCTTTGATGAAATAGGTCGGGTTCTCGACGAACGCTGCCCAGACCAAATCAGGGGTTGGAAGCAGGAAGCGACCTTTGCCCGTCAACGCTTCGATCAAAAGCGCTGCCAGCCACCAAAGGGCCAAAAGTCCGAAAAGAAGGATGAACGGTCTACCCGTTCGGATCAGTCTAGGCACGCTCCCTCCGCGAGTACGAACTCGATCAGGTTGTAGGGTCGCGGACGTCCGCCTCTCAGCACCTTGAACTCAAGGCGCTCCCCTGCGTTAATTTGGGAGCAGCTTAGGCGGATTAATTTCTAAAAACAAAGAAATGTTACCGGATGTCACACAAGGGCCGCGTGCGTTTTTGTGGGGCGGTCGCTAAAGTCGGCGGGAACTCAACTGGTTTTGGACATTTCGCATGCCCCGCATTTTCCTCCTCGCGCTCCTCATGCTTTCTCTGGGATGGACCGGAAACGCGGCCAGCCAAGCCGTGCTGCCCCAAGGTGTGCCGCCCATGGAATTCGGGCGCGATGTTATGGCCATCACCACGGACAAGGGGCGTTTTGTCTATGATATCGAAGTCGCGGTCACGCCAGATCAGCAAGCACGCGGCCTGATGTGGCGGCCCGTGTTGGGGCCGAACAAAGGGATGCTGTTTATCTTTGGCCAAGAGCGCGGCTTGTCGTTTTGGATGCAAAACACGTTGATCCCGCTCGATATGGTCTTCATCGACAACAAGGGCCAACTGGTCAGCATCCAGCGACAGGCTGAACCCCGCACCCGAACGCCCAGACCCTCCGACGGGCCTGCACGGTTTGTTTTGGAAATTGATGGTGGTGAGGCAGAAGCGCTTGGGATCGACGCAGACACCACCTTTGAGTTCGGCGCGGCGACGCTCCAATATCTCGCCGCTTCGCGCCTTCCCTATGGCGGCTAGCGGCTAGAGCAAGCGCTCCCTCGCTGCTTGATATTCGGCTTTCATCTCGGCGATAACATCGGCAACCGGACCGGCGTTGCTGATATTGCCGACACCCTGCCCAGCGCCCCAAATGTCTTTCCAAGCCTTAGCCTTGGTGTTCCCGCCGGATCCAAAGTTCATCTTCGTTTTATCGGCCACCGGCAACTCAGCCGGGTCCAGTCCCGCCTGCGTGACTGATTTTGACAGATAGTTGCCGTGAACGCCGGTAAACAGGTTGGTGTAAACGACGTCTTTCGCCGCTGAATCCACAATCATTTGCTTGTAAGCCGGATCAGCGTTGGCTTCTTCCGTGGCGATAAAGCGCGTGCCGATATAGGCAAAGTCCGCGCCCATCGCCTGCGCCGACAACACCGCGCCGCCATAGGAAATCGCACCAGAGAGGGCAATCGGACCATCAAAGAAGCTGCGGATTTCCTTGATCAACGCAAAGGGGGAAAGCATGCCAGCGTGACCACCGGCGCCAGCGGCGACGCAGATCAAACCATCAACACCCTGCTCCAATGCCTTCTCAGCATGCCGCACAGAAATGATGTCGTGCATGATGATCCCGCCATAGGAATGCACCGCTTCAACCACAGCCTTCGGGGGGTTGAGAGAGGTTATGACGATCGGAACCCGGTGCTTCACGCACATCTCAACGTCATGCTCCAAACGATCGTTCGAAGGGTGGCAAATCTGATTGACGGCGAAGGGTGCAGCGGGCTTGTCCGGGTTAGCGGCATTGTACGCGGCCAGCTCTTCGGTGATCCGTGTCAGCCACTCGTCCAAAACCTCCAGCGGACGCGCGTTCAACGCTGGAAAAGAACCAACGACACCACTCTTGCACTGGGCAATCACGAGGTCAGGGTTGGAAATGATGAAAAGTGGGGCTCCGATAACTGGAAAGTCTTTGATGCGTTCACGCAGGTCTATCGGTAATTTTTCGCTCATTTTGGGTCTCCCTTAACCGCTCAGACTTGTTCTTATGTGGCAAGTTGTCCCAAAACAGGTGTTGTTCAAGGTCGAGACCCGTAGGAGCCGCACAATGACAGCCTTTTCTTTTCAAACCGTCCCCAGCCTTAAGTTTGGTGAACCAGCGGCTGAAGCTTTAGCGGCAATGTTAGGCAATTTCGGCGCAAAGCGGCTCATGATTATCACCGACCCCGGCGTTGTCAGCGCTGGCTTGGTGGATCCAGTCGCCAGCGCTTTGACAGAGTTGGGTCTCACCGTCGCCGTTTACGATGATGTCGAAGCCGACCCCCCGCAAGCCAAAGTGCTGGCCGCCGTTTCTGCCGCGCAAGATTTTGGCGCAGAAGCCATTGTCGGCTTGGGCGGGGGTAGCCCTATGGATACCGCAAAGCTCGTCGCCCTGCTGTGCCGCTCTACACAGGCCTTGGGCGACATGTACGGCGTCGCACAGGTGGACCGGGCGCAGATCGCGGAAGGGCGCTTGCCGCTGTTCCAGGTGCCAACGACCGCAGGCACCGGCTCCGAAGTCACGCCCATTGCGATTGTCACCGTCGGTGCGGAAATCAAACTCGGCGTTGTCGACCCCATCCTCTATGCCGATGGCGCCGTTTTGGACCCCAGCCTTACCGTTGGCTTGCCACCGCATGTAACCGCGCACACCGGGATCGACGCGATGGTCCACGCCATCGAAGCCTACACCTCGAAAGTCCGGAAAAATCCCCTATCCGATGGATTGGCGCAGCAGGCGCTAACGCTGCTCGCCGCCGGCTTGCCCGCCGCAATGGCAGACGGCAGCAACGTACGCGCCCGCGGTGATATGCTGCTTGGTGCCATGCTGGCTGGACAGGCTTTCGCCAACGCTCCCGTTGCCGCTGTCCACGCCCTCGCCTACCCCATCGGCGCGCTGTTCCACGTTCCTCACGGCCTTTCAAACACCCAAGTGCTCGGCCCGGTCCTGCGCTACAACGCGGAAACCCACCCCGATCTCTATGCTGAACTTGCTGATTTGCTGGTGCCAGGCAGCGCTGGCAGCGTCAGCCAACGTGCCGGGAACTTCATCGAATACATGGAGCGTCTGACCGCCGATTGCGGTGTTAATCCGCGGCTGCGAGAGGTTGGGATTTCCCATAACGACCTGCCCAAGCTGGCCGAGGATGCGATGAAGCAAACCCGCTTGCTGCAAAATAATCTCAGAGAAATGACCTACGATGCCGCTTTAGAGATTTACACCCAAGCGCTGTAAAGTCGCCTGCAGCGCCCATCCAAGTTTGAAAAACGCACGGCATGTCAGCGAACTTGCCCGTTGCGCAGGTCTCTGAGCGGACTAATTCTGTCTCCGAACCCGCACTTCAGGAAGTCTCATGACAGAACGCACCCAAGACAGCACCTCCCAGGCAACGGCGGCTGAAGCATCCAAGGCAAAGCGCCGCGGCCCCGATATGATCGGCGATCCGATTGGCAAGCTGCTGATCATGCTCGCTCTTCCAGCGGGAATCGGGTTCTTCTTCATGATTGCCTACAATCTTGTCGACACCATCTGGGCCAATCAGTACCCGGCACCGGGTGAAGCTGCGAACATGACGGGCGCAGCGCTGGGGCGGTCATTTGGGCCCTTTTTCCTGATGCAGGCTTTCTCCATTGGCCTGATGCAAGGAACAACCGCGCTGGTTTCAAACGCCTTGGGCGCGAAAAAAGGCGAAAAAGCCCGCCACACCATCGCGCAAGCCATGGTTGCCGGCGTCATCGTTGGCGCGACCTTGCTGATCTTTGCGCAGTTTATCCCCGTACCGGGCATGGGCGGTTCGTTCATCGAGCTCTACTACCGCACCCTTTCCGGCGGCAATGTCGAGGCGACCCGGCTTGGCATGGCGTACATCCTGCCCATTTTGTACCTCGCGCCTTTCTTGATCGTTATTTCCGTGTTCAACGCCATATTGAGCGCGAAGGGCGATTTCACGACGTTCGGGATCGTGCAAGTTGCCGCTTTCTTCATGAACTTGATCCTCGACCCCATCCTTGTTTTCGGCGGCACGCCGTTTAGCCTCTATGGTCTGTCCGTAGACCTGCCGAACTTCCTGCCCGAATTGGGCGTTGCGGGGCTGGCGTGGGCGACAGTGATCACACAGTTGCTGGGCGCTTTGGTTGTGATGATCGTTGCGCTGCGAACCGGCATTTTCAACGGGCTGAAAATCACCGAATTCATCCCCTTTTGGCCGGTCTTGAGCCAAGTGATTGGGCAAGGCGTCCCGGCGGCGGTTAACATGTTGCTGATCGCGGGGGGCTTTATTTCTATTCAGTTCTTTGTGCCTGAAATCGTCAAACAAACCGGCAATGTCCTGCTCGAAACCATGTCTGCGGCTGATGCAGCCGAAGCCGCCATCAACGGCTACATGAACGCCGCGCGGATCGAGCAACTGCTGTTGCTGCCTGTCATCGGGTTGGAGCTGGCGCTGATTTCCATCGTCGGCAACAATTTGGGCGCACGCCGCGAAGACCGCATCTGGCGTGTTTACCGCTTGGGCCTGATCACCGCCATTGCCATGACCGTCACCGCAACCATCATTCAGTTTGCTGGCCACCAGCTCTTCCCATCGTGGATCAACAGCTCAGAAGAAACGCTGTCGGTGTCCTCGCAAGTGCTGTCAATTTCGGCCTTCCTGCTGACGGCCTACGCCTTGATCTTTATCAACTCCGGCACGCTGCAAGGCATGAAACGCCCGCTGTTTGCCATGCTTATTAACAGCGTCCGGCTGGTCGCAGGACCAGCGGTTGTCTACATCCTTGTGTCTCGGTTTGCGCCCGGTAACTTGCTATTCTTCTGGCTGGGCTACGGTGCCGTTGCTTGGGGCTGCGGACTGTTCGCAATGTGGTATACTCCGGGCCGAATGAAACGAGTCATGGCGCGGGAGTTCAATACCCCCGCCGCCTGATCCTCGCGCAGCCCATATCAAGACCAATGGGCACAACAAGGAACGACACCATCATGAGCCAACCAGTAACAGCCCCCGACCGCGAAGACATCCGGGGACTGCTGGAAGGGGCCAGTATTGATCTCCAGTCCCCCAATCGGTTCATCAACCGGGAAGTGTCTTGGCTTGGGTTCAACGAGCGGGTTTTGGCGGAAGCCAGCCGTGTCGAACACCCCCTGCTCGAGCGCGTGCGCTTCGTGGCGATTTCAGCCACCAACCTCGAAGAATTCATCATGGTTCGGCTTGCGGGCCTGAAAGCGCAGGAGCGGGAGGGCATCGAGGCTGTCTCCCCCGAAGGTTTGACCGCTTCCCAGCAAGTCGAGATGACGACAGCGCGTGTTCGCTCGCTACAGAAGCAACAGCTAGAAATATGGCGCGGACTGCGCGACGAACTTGCTGACGCTGATATTCACGTCATCGACCGCAAACAGCTGACGGACGGCGAAAAGTTCTACTTGGAAGAGACATTCGAAACCGAATGGCTGCCGGTTCTCACGCCGATCTCTGTTGACCCCACCCATCCCTTCCCGTTCATCCGTAATCTGGCCGTGTCGATGGTGATGGAGCTTACACGCCGCAGCGACTCTCGGCGGTTCACGGGCTTGCTGATGATCCCGACCGATATGCCCGGCTTCATCCGTCTGCCGCAGGCTGGCGATGCGCAATCTCGGATCATCCCGGTTTCGGAAGTTCTCTATCGCTATCTCGACCGGCTGTTCCCGGGCTTTGAGGTCCATAACGCCGGTTTCTTCCAGTTGTTCCGCGACAGCGATTTGGAACTGGCCGAAGAAGCCGAAGACCTCGTGCGCTACTTCGAAACGGCTTTAAAGCGGCGGACGCGGGGCGAGTCTGTTTCGATCAACGTCGATCGGGATATCCCAGACCACTTGGTCACCACACTGCTGGAAGAATTTGACCTCAGGCCCGAAGATTGCGTCCGCATGGGCGGCAACCTGAATTTGGCGCAGCTGAGCGAAATTTGCGAAATCAAACGGCCCGACCTGAAATTCCAGCCCTTCGACCCCCGTTTCCCAGAGCGCGTTCGTGACTTCGACGGGGACTGCTTTGCTGCCATCCGCGCCAAAGATTTTGTGATCCACCACCCTTTCGAAAGTTTCGACGTGGTGGTTCGTTTTCTTAATCAGGCCGCGATGGACCCGGATGTGGTCGCGATCAAACAAACCCTGTATCGCACCTCAAACGACAGCCCCATCGTTTCAGCACTGAAAAACGCGGCCGAGGCTGGAAAATCCGTCACGGCCTTGGTGGAGCTTAAGGCAAGGTTTGATGAGGAAGCCAACATCCGTTGGGCGCAGGATTTGGAGCGCGCGGGTGTGCAGGTTGTCTACGGTTTTCTCGACCTGAAAACCCACGCAAAGGTCAGCTTGGTTGCCCGGCGCGAGAACGGCAAATTGCGCACGTACTGCCACTTTGGGACGGGCAACTATCACCCCATCACGGCTCGGATTTATACCGACCTTTCATACTTCACCGACGATCCTGAGTTTGCACAGGACGCTGGCCGTTTGTTCAACTACATGACCTCCTACGCCGTTCCAGAGAAAATGAACCGCCTGTCTGTGGCGCCACTGAACATGCGTGAAACCCTCATGGCGGCAATCGAAGACGAGACCGCCAACGCAAAGGCAGGCAAGCCGGCAGGCATTTGGGCCAAAATGAATGCCTTGGTTGACCCCGACATCATCGACGGCCTGTATCGCGCCTCGCAAGCGGGCGTCACGATTGAGTTGGTCGTTCGGGGGGTCTGTTGCTTGCGTCCGGGCATCAGCGGGCTGTCCGACAATATTCAAGTCAGATCCATCGTTGGCCGCTTTCTTGAGCACTCGCGGATTTGTTGCTTTGGCAATGGAGAAACCTTGCCGTCGCGGACCGCAAAGGTCTTTATTTCATCCGCCGACTGGATGCCGCGAAACATCAATCGGCGCGTGGAAACGCTGATCCCGATTCTTAACGAGACGGTACACAAGCAAATCCTCGACGAGATTATGGTCGCCAACCTGCGCGATACCGTCAACGCCTGGACATTGCGGTCGGATGGCTCTTATGAGCACGTGCAGGCCGAAAACAAAGAATCGATCTCAGCCCACCAATACTTCATGGAAAATCCGAGTTTGTCCGGTCGCGGGCGAGCGATCCGCAAGTCGAAGAATAAGGGCAAAGCGAAACGGAAGCCAAAGGCCTAGATGATCCGTGCTTATCTCTGACCATTCTGACTATCCCCCCTTAGGCGTTTTGGACATTGGGTCCAACACTGTCCGACTCGTGCTGTTCCGCAGGCTGTCAAACGACCAAGAGCCAGAATGGGCCAATTGGTATGAAGTCTTCAACATTCGCGAGGCTTGCGCCTTGGGCGAAGGGCTGGCGACCACCGGCGCGATGAAGGCTGCCAATCTGGCCCACGCTGTCCGGGCCATACGCGATTTTCGGCGGGCGCTGGTCACGGAAGCACCCGACGCGCACATCGACGTGCTGGCGACCGCAGCCGTCCGCGACGCCACCAACGCCGGACGCCTCATTCAAGCAATCAACCGAGCGTTCGGCGCACCCCCGCGTGTTTTGACCGGCGAGGAAGAGGCGCGTTACGCCACGCTTGGGGTGAATTACGGGCTGAAAGACGCGACAGGGTTGTTTGCCGACTTGGGCGGTGGATCTTTGGAGTTGAGCCTCGGCGAAGATGGGCCCCTTACGTCCCTGCCCATCGGGGTGGTGCGGCTGCGCGAAACGGCGCAGGACAAGCGTGGAAAAGCCCGAAAAACCATCATTAAGGCGCTCAAGAACATACGCTTTCTAAAACGAGCGAGAGGCGAAACCCTGCACTTGGTCGGGGGGTCGTGGCGGCACTTCGCCGCGCTCCACCGGCGGTTAGAGAACGAGCCAATCCCCCTGTTGATCGAGGGCTACGTGCTCCCGTCCAGAACGGCACGCCGGTTTGCCCGAAAGATTGTCAGAGAAAAGTCGCACCGAATTGCCCCGTATTTACGACGGCCCGACCGCGCAAAAACCCTGCCCTATGCGGCGATGGTTCTCCGGCGGCTTATCCGGCAATCAGGCGTCAAGCGGGTGAGGTTTTCCCAATACGGCATTCGTGAGGGTTTGCTGGTCGAATGGCTTCGGTCAGGCAACCACCAACAGCCCAAGGATGATCGGCAATTTATGCTCAATCTTGACGAGCCAAACGCCGACTAGTTTCCGAGTAAACCACCCAAACCAAGACTGTTCAGACCGTCTTGAACAGCTTGATTTGCCTCGTCTTCCAGCTGCTGCTGCAACTGCCGACGCGAGGTTAGAACTTGTTCTTGCGCGGCTTGAATTTCTCGAAGCGCTTGCGCCTCTAACGCTGCGCGTTGGGCCTGCAGCTGCGCTTGGACTTGGGCTGCTTGTTGCTCCACCAATGCGCGCTGGCGGGCGGCTTCATCGCCCAATTGCTGCGCAATTCGGTCGCGTTCGTCGGTCACGGCCTGCTCAATTTGCTGCTCGATCGCCCGTGCTTGGCTCAACACCCGCTGGGTTTCGGCGGCAACGTAGGACCGTGCTTCAGCCTCCAAGGACGCAACCGAAGCCCCCTCAGGCAGATATTTGTCCAAATCCCACAACCCCGCAATTGTCGATAAAATATCCGGATTGCTCTTTAACCACGCCAACAGCGCTGGGCCGTCGATTGTCAGCTGGGGACTGTCCCAACGGCCCACAATACGGATGGGCACCAGCAACGCGCCTTGATCCACGTTGATTGTAAGCCCGTAATCAAGCTGCTGGGATGCCAGGTCGATCAAGCCCCCGCCTTGGATCGAAAGCACCGGGGTTGTGGCAAAGAAATCTTCATGACGCAGAACACCATTCTGAATACTGCCACTGGCCCCCAAACGCTCCAAGGCTGTCGCGAACTGCTGACCAATGAAGAAGTTTGTTGTTGAGCTTTGCAGCAGATTTCCGCCCTTCAGCCCCTCAATCAGTCGCGGAATATCCCAGCCTTGCAGCGCGCTCGGTGACAATTCTGTGCCGACATTTCCATTCAGGTTGGCCATCCAAGCCTGCATGGTTTGGCCACGTGTTGTGAGATTAATCGACGTTTGGCTGGATCCCTCGAGGAACTCAACCCCCATGAAGTCGCGCAGAATATCGCCCGCTTGCACCGCCGAGGCTTGAAGCTGAGCGCTCAAGGCTGGCACGTCACTCCGCCCGTCAATCAAAATCCGGCCCCGCGCTGCGCCGCGATAGACGCTGGTTTCATCGACCTGCGCTTGGAATATCCCGTCCTCAAGCACCAAACTGACCTTTGACGGGCCAAATTGGGTAATGCCCAAGTCTAAACCATCGATCGTTGCATTTATTTGCGCGTTGGCGAGCTTCAAACCAGAAACGTCGATCGGGTCGCTGCCCCACGGCGCCGACGGATCAGAGCGCGCTGCAACGTTCTGGCGCTGAGTGGCGGATGATCCTTCAAGGTTGATATAGGGTGATAAATCGAGCGTTCCGCCCGAAAGATCAGCGCGAATGGTGGGCACCGCGTCAAAATAGATCGACGCATCACCACGGGCGCTCTGATTGTCCAGCGTCACCAGCGCTTGGGAAACCGCCACGTCACTATCCGTGAATCGCAGATCCCCAGACACCGAAAAAGCGCCCAGAGCGTCTTCCTCCACCCCGTCAGGAACCGCGTCAAAGGTTGCCAGCACGCGCCGCAAACTCGGAACGTTAGCCGAGAGACCCTCCATCGTTGCGCCAGCGAAAAAGCCATCGCCCGCCGTCACGAGCATTCGGTCGAATTTCAAGGACTGACGGCCAACCGATGCCGTCGCATTGCTCGCACGGAGCGTCAGAACGCCATCTGGGGCCACGGACCCGCTGACCAAGGTTTGCAACCGCGTCGCGCCAAAGATTTCGGGATCAGACGGCAGACCGAGGGCCATGCCTTGAAGCCACTTATTCAGCGATGGATCGGTCAATCGAGCCGCTTCGAGTGTTTCGAAGGTCATGCGTCCCGAGGGCGAAACAATGGCTTGTATGGGCGCACTGACGCGCATGTTTCCAATGCTCGCATCAACGCGCGGGGCCGATAACAATCCAGCGTCGTAATCAAATGACAAATCGGCACTAAAATCCGACAGGAGGGTCGAATCGACGGGAAGATCCAAACCCAGGCGCGTCAGTACACCGGCCAAGTTTGGCCCCTTTGCCCGCACTTGCCACCCCAGCAATGCCGGCTCTCCGGTCGTCAGATCCAAATCACCCGCGACTGAGGCCTGTGCTTGGGCGAAGCTGACTGAGCCATCCAAACCGGCGGATTTGCGCGTGAGAAACCGTTCTGCTGTGGAAATCGAACCGTTGAAACTGATGGGCGTGTCTTGCCAATCTGCACTGATGTCTAAGCGGAAGGGGCTGTTCATGCTCTCCAGTGCAGCCGCAGCATTGATATTCTGCAAGACGACCAAATCAGCGCGGTCAGGATCGCTCAGCCGGAATGCCGTTCGCTCCAGTGAGACGCCGCTGAGTTTGATCTCTTCTGGACGAACATCCAGACTGCTCCCGCTCGCGTTGCCATTGCCATTGCCAAACTCCGGCAATCCGGCAATCCCGCCGTCTCGCGATAGTTGCAGATTGATCGAAGCGTCCGCCAAGCGGAGCTTGGTCACCGTGATTTCGCGCCGGAGCAGATCACCCGCATTCAATGCAATCGACGCTGAGCCAGCGGTTGCAAGCGGGGGCAAACCCGGCTCTGTCGCCTCGATGACAAAATCGCGCAGCTCGAACTTCACTTCGGGCACAGCCGCCAAACGAATACGACCATTGAGTTGAACCGGCATCCCCGTTGCCCGCTCAATCTCCGCTTCGATCCGGTCGGAAAACCGGTCAACCGGCAGCAACGGCAGGGCCAGCACTGCGCCGACCGCCAACAAAAGCAGGATCATGACCGCAAACGCGATCAAGGAAAGCAGACGTCCCATCATAGGGTCAGGCTACCAGTAGAACCAGTTTGCGGCGACTTCTGTCGCTCGGATACGCACAGATTACCCCCACAACCTCCGTTCGCCTAGCGCAGCGAAGGTTGGGACGCACGTGGACTACCAACTGCCCGTATTTTCCATGCTTGCCCAAGGCTCCGCCGGGGCCAAAGACTCGCCCTCTTGCAGCAATTCAACCGAAATTCCGTCCGGCGACTTAACGAAAGCCATGCGACCATCGCGTGGTGGGCGATGAATGGTGTAACCCATCCCCGCCAAATGCGCGCACAGGTCATAGATGTTCTTGGTTTCATAAGCCAAATGGCCAAAGTTACGACCGCCGTCGTAGTCTTCCGGATCCCAATTATAGGTCAATTCCACCGGGCATTCTTCCTGACCCTCAGGGGCCAAAAACACGAGTGTAAATCGTCCCGCTTCGTTTTCGTAACGGCGGGTTTCTTTCAAGCCCAAGCCTTCGCAGTAAAACCGCTTGCTCGCCTCGATATCTTTGACTCGAACCATGGTGTGTAAATAGCGCATATGCCCGATCCCTAAGGCTAATTTCGTTGTGGTTAAGACCATACACTTGGGGGACGTTTACGCCAAAAAAAATGCCCCGCCGGATGGAGATGGATATCCGGCGGGGCTAAGTTTCGCTGCTCAGTTGGGGTGCGAGCTGCGAGGGGTCGGAGAAGAGAATGAAAAAGCTCCTGAAAGCGGCTCCATCCTCGATAGTCGGTCGTCTAAGCAACAGCCATGGGAAGCCGCTGCTCTTTGGCCATAGAGACCATCTTCTGCTGCAGTTTTTCAAAGGCGCGAACCTCAATCTGCCGCACTCGCTCCCGCGAGATATTGTAGACCTTTGCCAGGTCTTCGAGCGTGGTTGGATCCTCGGCCAACCGGCGCTCCGTGATGATGTGCTTCTCGCGGTCGTTCAGGTCGGCCATAGCCTCCTCAAGCAACGCGTGACGCTTCCGAAACTCATCGCTTTCCACCAAAGTGGCTTCTTGCGAGGTCTGGTCGTCATCTACGAGCCAGTCCTGCCATTCGCCTTCGCTGTCCGCACGCAAAGGAGCGTTCAACGAGTGGTCTGCGCCCGCCATACGGCGGTTCATGTTCACAACTTCCTCTTCTGGCACATCCAGATGCGTTGCGATTTTCTTGACGTGCTCTGGGGAAAGATCGCCGTCCTCAATTGCCTGCATCTGGCCTTTCAGCTTGCGCAGGTTAAAGAACAGCTTCTTCTGAGCCGCCGTTGTACCCATTTTGACCAACGACCAAGACCGCAGGATGTATTCCTGGATCGAAGCGCGGATCCACCACATGGCGTATGTCGCCAAGCGGAAACCTTTGTCAGCGTCAAAGCGCTTTACCGCCTGCATCATTCCGACGTTCCCTTCGGAAATCAGATCCGACACCGGCAGACCGTAGCCACGGTAGCCCATGGCGATTTTAGCAACGAGGCGAAGGTGAGATGTCACCATCTTGTGGGCGGCTTGCGTGTCTTCGCGCTCAGCCCATGCCTTCGCCAGCATGAATTCTTCATCGGCAGAGAGCATCGGAAATTTGCGGATCTCGTCGAGGTAGCGAGACAGATTGCCTTCGCCGCTTAGACTGGGGATCGATGCTACGTTCGCCATTGGGTTCATCTCCTTAAGTTGACCCACTCGTTTGTTTAAAATTCCACAGTTGGTGTTCTGTGGCATTTCCGACACGGGCCGTTTGTTTTTTTTCGCGTTGCGCGTTTTGTTATTGTTAAGAAAAGCATTTCTCACGGCGATTTCAAGGCGTGTAGCCGCAAAAGTGTGATTAAATTGCACTAAAATGCGGTCACAGGCCTGTGATTATGCAAAAGCGTGAGAACAAAACAAGAAAATAATCAACTTAATGCGTTGATCAGATTTTCCATGTCAGCCGGAAGCTCACTTTCGAACCGAACAAAGTCCTTTGTGATCGGATGAACGAATCCGAGAACGGCGGCGTGAAGCGCTTGCCGAGGAAAAGCGGCAATCGCCTTTTGCTGCTCTTCGGTGAAACGAGCCTTGCGGGCCGGGGACGCCCGACCATAGAGCGGATCGCCCATCAGGGAGTGACCGATGGCGCTCATGTGGACTCTGATCTGGTGGGTCCGTCCGGTTTCCAGCGTGCAGGCGACCTGTGTGGCACCCAAACCCAAATGCTTGAGAACCTGATAATGGGTGACAGCTTCTTTTCCATGTTTCAGGTCAACAGCCATCTTTTTACGGTTCATCCGGTCACGACCAATGGCCCCTTCGACTACGCCTGACGTCGGACTGGGCGCACCCCACAGCACAGCCTGATAGGTTCGCTCTAGGTCGTGCTCGGCAAATAACGCAGAAAGCCCTTCGTGCGCTGCCTGATGCTTGGCTGCGACCATGACCCCGCTGGTGTCCTTATCCAGCCGATGCACAATACCCGGACGCCGTTCGCCACCGATACCCAACAGGGTTTCTCCGCAATGATGCAACAGGGCGTTGACCAGCGTGCCATCCGGGTGCCCTGGTGCGGGATGCACCACCATACCGGCTGCTTTATTGATGATAATCAGGTGCTCGTCTTCATACAGAATATCGAGCGGAAGATCTTGAGGCAGCAAATCGACGGAAACAGTGGGCGGGACGTGCATTTCCACCGCTGCGCCAACGGTCTTTACGCGCAGGGCCGGGGCTTTGGAGACCACGCCATCGACCGTAACCTTTCCATCCACGATCAGCGCCTTGATGCGGCTGCGCGAAATATCGGGGAAATGCTTGGCCAACAAATGGTCCAGGCGCTTGCCCTGTTCTTCGTCCGCCACTTGCAGCGTCAGTTTCGCGCTATCGTCGAGATCATCCACGGGTTAGGTTTCCATACCATTCAAACTCTGGGTCTTTGGCTTAACCATGAACTTCGCCTCCGACAATGTTGCAGGTGCTCACCCTGCCCTGCTTCAAGCACTCGCCGATATTAACGATCAAACGCTAAATGCCTACGGCGAAGATCCTTTCAATGCGCAAGTCGAACAAGAATGCCGCCGCATTTTTGAACACGATCGCCTCAAGACTGTCTTGGTTGGAACGGGGTCTGCCGCCAATGCCTTGGCTCTGGCGACCATGACACCGGCTTGGGGCGCGATCTACTGCCACCGCACGTCGCATATCGTGGTGGACGAGGCAAACGCCGTTCAAGCTGCAACCGCTGGCGCGCGGCTGGTGACGCTGGATGGTGAGAACGGCAAGATTGACCCGGCAGAGCTGCGCGGCGCCATTTTTGGCAAGGGCGTCATCCACCATCCCCAGCCGGCAGCGCTGTCCGTCACGCAAATGAACGAATACGGCGTGACCTATACCCTGGACGAACTCACTGAACTCACAGAAATCGCCAAGTCGCACGATCTGAAAATCCATATGGATGGCGCGCGCTTTGCCAATGCGATTGTTGGGCTAAACGTATCGCCTGCGGACATGACTTGGCGTTTGGGCGTGGATATTCTGGTTTTTGGCGCGACGAAAAATGGGGCCATGGCGGGCGAGATCATCGTGTGCTTTGACCCCACCGTCGCCGAAGAGCTGGAATTCAGACGCAAGCGCGCCGGGCACTTATATTCGAAAATGCGGATCCTCTCCGCCCCTTTGGCCGCTTACCTGAACGATGACTTGTGGCTCGATAACGCGCAGCATGCCAATCGCATGGCGCAACGGTTGGCCGATGGCCTGTCCGCTGTGGACGGCATCGAGCTGTGCCGCCCGCCGTCGGGCAATCAGATTTTCATGGCGATGGAACCCGCGCTGCAAACAAAACTGATGGATGCAGGCGCTTATTTTTACGACTGGCCAGACGACGGCCCAACCGCCGTGCGCATGGTGACAGCGTTTAACACGCACCAAGAAGACGTTGACGCCGTGATTGCCGCCGCCAACGCCTGAAACGCCTGAACGCGAGCCTAGTGCAAGCGGCCCTTGTCGGTGAGGTAGTCTTGCGCCTCCATCACCATACCGCGCCGGATTAGCGTCGGATCAACAGCATAATCGGCGCCCATCTCGTACCGCGCCATGGCCTGATAAAGCTTTTGAGCGCGGGCGTAGTGCAGCAAACCTGCGCGATCAAACAAACCAATGTTTTGATCAATCGACCGGGCGCCCACAGCCTTTGCCAAAGCCGAGGCATAGGTCAGACTGTCGTTGAAGCCACGGGGACAATACAACACCGGCGTTTCACAGGCCGAGGTCTTCGCACGCTGGAACGCACTGCTGGGCTGGGTTTCCGTATAGGCGACGGTCTTTCCATCCATCGAGCCCCGCGTCCAATTGCGGGGAATAGGCGTCGCTGTGCTCACGGGGCAATAGCTCAGCGTCCCAATACAATCGCTTGGTGGCGCATACCGCATGGCGAGCTCTCGCGCCGTGATAATTTCATGCTTGAAGCGGTAATTCCGCATCAGCCGCGCAAAGGCTCGAGCGGAATAGACGGGGTCAGCAAAAATCGCGTGGCCGGAGTTGTCTTCGCCCACTTGTCCACGCCAACGCTCGGTTGGCGGGGTTTTTACGCACCAGTAGTTGTTCTGACGGATGCAGCGACGCCCGGGAGCCGCCAGCTCTTCGGGCGTCATCTCCAGCTTTTCCCATTCCCGGCCCGCTTGCCGGAACAACCCATAGGGCCGCACCTTCTCCAAACTCGCAGCGCGTTGCGCCATCGCGAACTCGGTCACGCGTATTTCTTGCTTGGGTTCGTTTTTTTGCGCACAGGCAGACAAGCCCAGCAGCAACGTTACAGCAATTGCACGGCGCACAAATGCGCTCGTAATCCGGCCAAAGGAAATCAAGGCCCAGCTCCCGTATTTTAAAAAGCGCGTTGCCCTCTTGAAAATGTCGAGGACCGCCTGAATTAATGTTTTAGAAAACCGGACAAACGATAGCGCCTTCGCGTCAAATTCGAGACGTGCGCGCGAGATTGGGTTTCCACAACGCCTGCATCGTATAATATTTAATCTAGTTTGTGAAATTCTTTTGTTATGCGATTGAAATGACTGAGTTTTGCTGAAGTTTCATTCCTGAGGACCCATGCCCCGACTTTCTGAAACATCCTTGGCCGTGATTGGCAGCGGTATCGCAGGCCTCACCGCCGCCCAGATTTGCCACCGCGCCGGCATGTCCGTGACTGTCTTTGACAAAGGCCGCGGCGTGGGTGGGCGGTGTGCGACCCGGCGGCGTGACGATTTCGCCTTTGACCACGGCGCGCAACTGATCGGCGCAACGGACGGAGACTTCAAGGGCGTGCTTCGTAAGTGGATGATTGCCACCAAGGCGCAGCGTTGGAAAGGTCAGTTTTCCGGATTGCCCGCCAACATCACGCCTTTTGTTGGCGCACCAAGCATGAGCGCCTTACCCAAAATGCTGGCTGAGGGTCTAAACCTTTACCTGCCTGTGGAAATCGCCAGTGTGGTCGCAGAGCCCGATGGCCAATGGGGGCTGCTGGACGGCGAAGGGCGGGTTCTGGGCACGTATGACGCCGTACTGCTCACTTGCCCACCGGAACAGGCACAGCGGCTCACCGCCGGCATCCTAAGCGAACCGTTCGAGCAAGCCACCAGCACCATGCGCGCCGTTTGGACCGTTATGGCAGCGTTCCAGCGACCTGTTAAAACCGGCTTTGATGGTATCGTCATGGACGGTGAGCCGCTGGCGTGGGCGGCGCGGAACAATTCGAAACCGCAGCGTGACCGCGCACCAGAGACTTGGGTGTTCCATGCGGCATCAGACATCAGCGAGCAATTCATCGATCACCCAAAGGAAGAGGTTATCAGCGACCTGCTCGCCGCCTTCGAACATTGGCTCGATGCGCCCTTGCCGCAAACCATTTACACAACGGCACACCGCTGGCGTTTCGCCAACGCGGAAGGGCCGGCGGTGGCGCGCGATGACGTTAGTTTCTTCGACCCCGGCCTGGGGTTGGCCTTGGCCGGTGACTGGCTCAACCCGCCGCACTTGCCTTTTTTTGGGATTCAGTCTGCTTGGCAGTCAGGCCACCATGCGGGTCAACAGCTGACCCAATGGGCCAAAGCGCGCTGACTAGAACCGGGTGTTGATGGTGTCCGCGATGGTTGCAGCCGTCGCGCTGTCCCGAAACACCTCGACCACCCGGTGCTGCGCATCGGTTAAGAAGGTCAGCGTGGTGTGATCGAGCAGGTAGTCGGTGAATTCCGGCGAATCATGCCGCGCTGAGAAAATGGCCCAGTCGGTCTTTACCGCCTCTAGCGCCGCAGGCGTCCCGGTAAAACCGTGCAGGTGAGCGTCGAATAAATCGGTGTACGCGGCAAGGTCCGCCGCGTTGTCGCGCGCGGGATCTACGCTCACAAACACAAGCGCCTCATCAACCGCTGTCGCTTCGCTGGCCACGATCATATCCAAAAGCGTCGTAGGGCAAACATCGGGGCAATAGGTGTAGCCGAAGTAAACCAGCATGGGCCGGTTCGCAAAGGCTTGGGCCGTGTCCCAGACCTCACCACTTTCATGCATCAGCCGGAAATCACCACCAATACTCAAGGGTGAATCCGCCGGCGGCGCGGGCCAAAATGCGAAGGTGGCCGCCAAAATGCCGACCGCCAAAACCCCTAAAGCGCCGCCTAGGACTTTCATTTATCCAGCATTCGCCGTCAGGCCGGCGGCCTCGATACCGGCGATGGCAGCGATCTCGTCGTTGTCCGATGTATCACCGGTCACACCAACGGCACCGATCAGCGTGCCGCCGTCCATGATCAGAACACCGCCCGGAACCGGGACCATTGAGCCATCCATCAGACCATTCAACGCGCCAACAAAATAAGGCTGCTGCTGAGCCCGCTCAAAGATTGCTCGTGAGCCCATGCCCAAGGCAATGGCACCGGCCGCTTTGCCTTCGGCGATCTTAAAGCGCAGGTTTGACGATCCATCCTGACGCGCAAACGCCATGACATGCCCGCCCGCATCCAAGACAGCGACGGAAAGAGGCTTCAGCCCCAACGCCCCGCCCTTTTCAAAGGCAGCGGCAATGATGGTTTGAGCGTTTTGCAAAGTAAGGGACATGTGAGGCTCCAGGGTTCAAAACGACGGTGATCCGCCGGTAAGCTAACGAGAATGAGGCAATAAAAAAGGGCGGAAAAACCGCCCTTTTGAAAAAACAGCGTAGCGCCGTATTTTTACTCGTCGTCGAAGTCGTCTTCTTCGTCGTCTTCGTACATGGTCGGGCCGCTATCCTGACCCTTTGCGTCGGGGTCACGATCAACCAGCTCGATGAACGCCATCGGCGCCATATCGCCAAAGCGGAAGCCAGCCTTGAGCACGCGGGTGTAACCACCGTCGCGCTTCTCGTAGCGGCTCGCCAATTCGTCAAACAGCTTCTGAGCGATGGTGTTGTCGTTGTGCAGCTGGGACAGCGCCTGACGACGTGCAGCCAAGGTGCCTTTCTTACCAAGCGTGATCAAGCGATCGACGTAGCGGCGCAGATCCTTGGCTTTAGGCAGCGTGGTTTTGATTTGTTCGTGCTTGAGCAGAGCCACAGCCATGTTCGCAAACATCGCCTTACGGTGGGTGCTGGTACGATTGAGCTTACGCCCGGACATGCGATGCCGCATGGTACAACTCCTGTTTACTGTGTTGTTAGCGCTTGTGCGCCGCCGGAGTGTCTCAGGATTGAGACCTCTTGGTTTTCCAGTTTAGTGGCCTGCGTTCTGCCCCATCGCTCAACAACACGACAAAGCGGGGGCGCAGACGCCCCCTTTTCTCAGTACGATGATCAGGCTTAGAACGGCTCTTCGAGACGCTTTGCCAGATCTTCGATGTTCTCTGGTGGCCAGTTCGGAATTTCCATCCCGAGGTGCAGGCCCATTTGCAGCAGAACTTCTTTGATCTCGTTGAGAGACTTACGGCCAAAGTTCGGCGTGCGCAGCATTTCTGCTTCGGTCTTTTGCACCAGGTCGCCGATGTAAACGATGTTGTCGTTCTTCAAGCAGTTTGCAGAACGAACAGACAATTCCAGCTCGTCCACTTTGCGAAGCAGATTCCGGTTAAACGGCAATGCGTTTTCTTCCGGCTGCTGCGCCACGTTCTGGCTTGGCTCTTCGAAGTTGATAAACAGCTGCAGCTGGTCCTGCAGGACGCGAGCGGCCAAAGCCAGAGCGTCTTCAGGGTTTACGGCACCGTTGGTATCAAGCTGCATCGTGAGCTTGTCATAATCAGTCTGCTGACCAACACGTGTGTTCTCGACTTGGTAAGAAATCGTGTTGATCGGGGAAAACAGGCTGTCTACGGGAATCAGGCCGATCGGCGCGTCTTCTGGACGGTTGGTCGACGCAGGGCGGTAGCCCTTGCCGTGATCAACCGTGATTTCCATGGAAAGAACAGCACCGTCATCCAGTGTACAAATCACCAGATCCGGATTCATGATTTCGAGATCCGCACCGCCGTCGATCATACCAGCGGTAATTTCACCCGGGCCTTGGCCACGGAGGCGAAACTTCTTAGCACCGTCTGAGTGCAGCTTGAGCGCCAAAGACTTAATGTTAAGAATGATATCGGTTACGTCTTCGCGGACGCCGGCGATGGAAGAAAACTCGTGCAGGACACCATCAATTTGGATGGCGGTCACTGCGGCACCTCGCAAGGAGGACAGGAGAACGCGACGGAGTGCGTTACCCAGAGTACGACCAAAACCACGCTCGAGTGGCTCCGCGACGACCGTTGCTTGCCGAAGCGGTTCATCACCCGGGGTGATATCGAGTGCCGTCGGCTTGATCAGGTCCGTCCAGTTGCTCTGCATGCGGCAGATACCTCTTGTATTCGGGTTCACCGACTGTCTCTTGCCCAGTGACAGTGCGGACGAAAAAAATTTTCAAGCTCAGGCGAAGAGTTTCCCCGCCCAAGCCTAAAGCGCCGGCGATTAAACGCGGCGCTGCTTCCGTGGACGGCAACCGTTGTGAGGAACGGGTGTCACGTCACGGATAGAGGTAATGGTAAAGCCAACGGCTTGGAGCGCGCGAAGTGCGGACTCGCGACCGGAACCCGGACCCTTAACGTTTACGTCAAGAGACTTCATACCGTGTTCTTGTGCTTTTTTACCGGCATCTTCCGCTGCAACCTGAGCAGCGTAAGGCGTAGACTTACGAGAGCCTTTAAAGCCCTGTCCACCGGCGGACGACCAAGAGATCACGTTGCCCTGTACGTCAGAGATCGTGATGATCGTGTTGTTAAACGTCGAGTTTACGTGTGCCACACCATTGGTGATGTTCTTACGTTCGCGACGACGTAAACCGCGTGCTGGCTGTGCCATTGGGACATCCTTTCATTCTTCTACACGGCGCCGGTCCCACCGGGCGCCATATCATCGAAAATACATAAGCCGACTAAAAACCTGATTTTCAGGTAAAAAGCAGCAATTACTTCTTCTTACCAGCAATAGCGACAGCCTTACCCTTACGGGTACGGGCGTTACAGCGGGTACGCTGACCACGAACAGGGAGCTTCCGGCGGTGACGAAGACCCCGGTAACACTTCATGTCCTGCAGACGCTTGATATTCATGCGAACTTGGGTGCGCAGTTCACCTTCGACAAGGTAATCAGCATCAATCTTTTCACGGATTGCCACCACTTGATCATCGCTGAGCTGATTTACACGCGACATTTCGTCAATGCCCAAAGCGGTCGTAATTTCTTTCGCCTTGGTATTGCCGATGCCGTGAATGTAAGTCAGAGCGATGTGAACGCGCTTGTCAGTTGGGATGTTTACCCCAGCAATACGAGCCACACTTGGTCTCCTCACTAACCAGAAAAATCAAAAACGGCAGCCGCGGAGAACCGAGACTGCCACTATCTTAGCGCACGGTTTAGAAGTCCCTTGACAAACTGTCAACGTCCAGTCTGCCAAACTGAGACCGCAATTTGCGAAGGACTGCACCGCGCTAAGCGAAGGTTGGGCTACGCGTCCAGAATGGCCGCGACCGCTCCTTCGACTTCTGTGATCTCCGCCATGCCGTCTACACGCTGCACAAGACCCTGTGCTTCGTAGTGCGGAATGATCGGAGCCGTGTCTCTTCGGTACACCTCAAGGCGATCCCGAACCGTTGCTTCGTTGTCGTCCGGGCGGCGCTTGAAATCCTGATGGCCGCACGTGTCACACACGCCCGGCACAGCAGGGCGCTGGAATTGCTCGTGATAGCCAGCACCGCATTTTGCACAGGAATAACGTCCTGTAATGCGCCCAACCAGTGATTCTTCATCGACCGTCAGCTCGATCACAGCCTTGAGCGGCAAAGATTTGCGCTGCAGCATTTCGTCCAAAGCGATCGCTTGTGCGTTTGTCCGGGGGAAGCCATCGAAGATCGCGCCATTCTTGCAGTCTGGCTCGTCAAGGCGCGCATCGATCATTTCGATCATCATGCCATCGGGGATCAGGTCGCCCCGGTCCATCATCTCACCAAACCGCTGACCCAGCTCGGAGCCCGAAGCACGGACTTCACGCAGCATGTCGCCCGTTGAAAGCTGAACCATGCCACGTTCGGCAACCAGGATCTTTGCTTGTGTGCCTTTACCAGCACCCGGAGGGCCAAGGAGAATGATGTTCATGGTAAAGTGTCCCTTAACTATACCAAGTCAGGCCGCGCAGCGTTTGCACGGCCTGAGCCTCTTTTAGTTATCTTGCTTGATCCGACGTGACCGACGGCTCGACTTGGTGTCTCTACGCTTCGCTTTGCCAGATTGCTGGTTCCGCTTGAGCAGGCTCTCGTACTGCTGAGCCATCAGATGCGTTTGGACCTGTGTGACAAAGTCAATCGACACCGTCACCATAATCAGCAGCGACGTACCACCAAGGAAGATCGGGACGATCAATCCGGTGGAGTTCGCCTGAACGATGACCCTTGCCAATTCAGGCACAGCCACCACAAAGGCCAAATAAGACGCCCCAATCACGGTCAAACGCGAAAGAATGATATCCAGATAGGCTACGGTTTGCTTGCCAGGGCGAACGCCCGGGATAAACCCGCCGTATTCCTTGAGGTTCTTCGCGGTGTCTTCCGGATTGAACACAATCGCGGTGTAGAAGAACGTGAAGAACACAACAAACGCCACAAGCAGGAACAGGTAAGGCCACTCGCCCGCGCGGAAGTTCGCCGCAAACCAGTTCATACCCGCACCGACAGCCGCCAGAGCGGCGTTCGGGTTGTCAGACAGGCTATCACCAAAGGTCGCACCCAGCAGCGGCAGGGTTACGATGGTCGATGCAAAAATCGCCGGGATCACACCAGCCGCGTTGATCTTCATCGGAATGAAGGACGTCTGGCCTTGGAACTGCTTGTTGCCCGCGGTCCGGCTCGGATACTGGATCGTCACCTTTCGCTGCGCGCGTTCCACGTAAACAATCAGCACGACCATAGCCAGCGATACAATCAAGATCGCCATCACGCCAAGCGCCTGAAGCGCTGAGGCATCCTCGCGCAGACTGCGCAGCAAGTTCCACAGCGCGCTCGGCATGGAAGCAACGATACCAGCGAAAATCAGCAACGAAATACCGTTACCAATACCGCGCGCGGTAATCTGCTCACCCAGCCACATCAGGAAGACTGTACCGCCCGCCAGCGTCACCATAGTGGTGATGCGGAAGATGAAGCCGCCGTTCATGACCAAATCCACGCCGGGGAAGTTTTCAAGCAGCAGCGCGATGCCCAGAGCCTGGAACAGCGCAATAAAGACCGTCAGATAGCGGGTGTACTGGTTCATCTTGCGACGACCAGACTCGCCTTCTTTCTGCAAACGCTCAAATTCCGGGATAACCGTACGCATGAGCTGCGTGATAATCGACGCGGAAATGTAAGGGAAAATCGACAAAGAGAAGATCGACAGGTTCTCAAGCGCGCCACCGGCAAACAGGTTGATTTGCTGCAACAGCGCCTGGAATGCCGTGTCATCGCCGCCACCAAAGGCCGCTTTGTAGATCTCGATATCAATGCCGGGTAACGGGATAAAGATACCAAAACGGAACACGATCAAGGCGCCGAGCGTGAACAGCAAACGCTGATGCAGGTCTCTGGCCTTGCTAAAGGTGCCCCAAGAAAAATTTTGCGCGAGCTGCTCAGCTGCAGACGTCATTAAAACACTCCCGCCCTTGTTTGTTTGCCGCCCGCTGCGTCCAAAGGGACGAGGGCCTGCGTGCCGCCTGTTGTTCTAATCCTTGGATCCAACAGCATAATCGCCACTGTCCAAGCACAAAGAAGGCTGGCAAAGCGCCAGCCCTTTTATTATTAGCGTCTAAATAAGCCATGAACCCGCGGTATTCAACAACGCTTGAGCGCTCAGAGGCGACAAAGCGGTGCTTTTGAGGGTTCTCAGTGACTTATTTGCCGCCACGCTCCCGCTTACGCTTTGCAACGTAGTCAGTTTTGAGTGAGCCGCCGGACTTCTCTACCGCTTCTACAGCGCCCTTGGAGGCACGGTAAACATGGATGTCGAGCTTGGTGGTCAAGTCGCCATTGCTCAGCAAAGAAACACCATCGCGCTCGCGACGAATGACGCCGGAAGCAATCAGTGCAGCCGCATCAACGGTCGCCTTTGCGTCCAACTTGCCCGCATCAACAGCTTGCTGAATGCGGCCAACGTTCACCTCAACCAGATCCTTTTTGAAAGGCTGGTTGGAGAAGCCGCGCTTTGGCAGACGACGGTAGAGCGGCATTTGGCCACCCTCAAAACCGTTAATCGTTGCACCGGAACGGGCCTTCAAACCCTTGTGGCCACGACCAGAGGTCTTGCCCTTACCGGAACCGATACCACGGCCAAGCCGCTTTTTGGTTTTAAACGCGCCCGGATTGTCGCGCAGTTCATTCAAACGCATAGTCTGTCTTCCTTGCCTTACGCACGCAGTGTTGAAACCTGCGCACTCGACCTAACAAAAACCGCTTGCCTGATTCAGGCAGCGTCTTCCACCACAACCATGTGCTTCACGACATTGATCATGCCACGCACAGCCGGTGTATCTTCGAGATCGCGGGTCTGGTGACGCTTTTTCAAGCCCAGACCTACGAGGTTTGCTTTCTGCTTCTCGGTACAAGAAATCGCAGAGCGCAGCAGAGTAACGCGGACACGCTTATCAGCCATTGTCTTTCTCCCTTACGAAGGAACAGCCACCGCCCTTAGGCGTCGGCCATTGCCTCTTCGTTTTGTTCACCGGTTTGCAGCACTTCAGCAACCTTGACACCACGACGCTGCGCCACCTGACGAGGCGACTGCGTACGGGTCAGAGCATCGATGGTTGCGCGAACCAGGTTGTAAGGGTTCGACGTACCGTTGGACTTAGCAACAACGTCGGACACGCCCAATGCTTCCATAACCGCACGTGAAGGACCACCCGCGATAATACCGGTACCCGCAGGTGCCGTCCGGAATACAACCTTACCAGCACCAAACCGACCTTCGACGTCGTGGTGCAAAGTCCGGCCTTCCTTGAGGGGAATGCGAACCATGGACTTCTTAGCAGCCTCAGTTGCTTTGCGGATCGCCTCAGGAACTTCCTTCGCCTTACCGTGGCCCTGACCAACGCGGCCCTTGCCGTCGCCAACCACAACCAGAGCAGCGAAGCCAAACCGGCGACCACCCTTAACAACTTTTGCAACGCGGTTGATGAATACGAGCTTTTCAATCAGCTCTGGACCATCATCATCGCGCTTATTGCGACGATCGCGACCACCGCGACCTCCGCCTCTGTTATCATCACGAGCCATTCGACTACGTCCTTTTCAGTGTTGGAACAGCTTTGGTGCTTTCTAAGCGAGACCTGCGATGTCCGAAAAATCGGACCAGCCAGGTCAACACCGCTGTCGTTTGAGCCGCCAAAACGGCTCTCGTCTTTAGAAAGTCAGACCGCCTTCGCGTGCGCCATCAGCCACAGCCTTAACGCGGCCATGGAACTGGTACGACCCACGATCGAAAGCAACCGTGTCTACACCAGCCGCTTTTGCTCGCTCAGCAACCAACTTGCCAACCTCAGCCGCCGCAGCGATGTCCGTGGTCTTGGAAAGCTTGCCCTTGAGCGCTGTATCGACAGTCGACGCAGCAGCAAGAGTGACGCCCCGGACATCGTCGATGACCTGAGCATAGATGTGCTTGGAGGAACGGAAGACACTCAGACGCAACCGGCCGCGCGATTTGCGAGCCAGAGCGGAGCGGGTGCGGTTCGCACGATCAATCCGTTTTGTGTAACGAGTACGCATGATTCGGTTTCCCTTTGTGGAAGCCGTAAACCCCTGTTGAGAGGCTTACTTCTTCTTACCTTCCTTACGAGCGATATGTTCGCCGGCATAACGGATGCCCTTACCCTTGTAAGGCTCTGGCGGACGGTAAGCGCGGATTTCAGCAGCCATCTGGCCGATTTCCTGCTTGTCAGCACCTTCGAGTTTAATCGAAGTCGGCTTTTCACACGTGACCTTCACACCCTTTGGAATCGGGTAAAGAACATCGTGAGAGAAACCAAGCTGCAGCTGCAGATCGGAACCTTTGAGCGCAGCACGGTAACCGACGCCTACCAGCTCGAGCTCCTTAGAGAAGCCCTCTGATACACCGGCAACCATGTTTGCAATCCGCGCGCGAGCCGTGCCCCACTGGGCGCGAGCATCACGGCTTTCATCGCGAGGAGAAACGGCTACTTCACCGTTCTCGAATTTTACTTCAACAGCACTGTTCGCCATGAAGCTCAATTCGCCAAGTTTGCCCTTGGCCTTGACTTCCTGACCGCTGACGGAAATTTCCACGCCACCTGGAACAGGGACTGGGTTTTTACCAATACGAGACATGTCTCAGTTATCCCTTCTTAGAAGATCCGGCAGAGGACTTCGCCGCCAACGTTCTTTGCACGCGCTTCGCCGTCAGCCATCACACCCGAGGAGGTGGAGATGATCTGAACACCGAGGCCGTTACGGAACGGACGGAGATCGCCAATCTTGGTGAACACACGACGGCCAGGCGTAGAGACGCGATCAAGTTCGCGGATCACTGGATCGCCATCGTGATATTTGAGTTCGATTGTCAGCTCAGAGATGCCCTTGCGGACCTCAGCAACGCTGTAACCGCGGATAAAGCCCTGTGATTCCAGAACCCTCAGCACGTTTTCACGCATCTTAGACGCTGGAGACTTAACAGCGGACAAGCGCGCGCGCTGACCGTTACGAATGCGGGTGAGCATATCACCCAATGGATCGGACATTGCCATTTGCGTTCTCCCTACCAGCTCGCTTTGATGACGCCAGGCAGGCGTCCGTTGGAGCCCAGCTCGCGCAGAGCGATACGAGAAATGTTAAAGCGCCGGTAAACCGCATGCGGACGACCGGTGAGGACACAGCGGTTGTGAATCCGAATCCGCGAGGAGTTGCGTGGCAACTTCTGCAGCTTCAGCACAGCCATGAAGCGCTCGGACGGGTCCAGCTCACGGTTGTTGATGGTCGCCTTGAGCTCAGCACGCTTTGAAGCGAACTTGTTCACCAGGCGCTCCCGCTTTACTTCGCGGGCAATCATAGACTTCTTAGCCATTTTTTCGATCCTCTCCGCTTAGCTTGTGAAGGGCATTTCGAAGGCAGCCAGCAAAGCTTGGCCTTCTTCGTTGTTCTGGGCCGTGGTCACGATGACCACGTTCATTCCACGAATCGTGTCGATCTTGTCGTACTCGATCTCGGGGAAAATGATCTGCTCGGTGATACCGAACGAGTAGTTGCCCTTCCCGTCGAAGCCTTTGGAGGACACACCGCGGAAGTCACGAATACGTGGCATTGCCATGGTGATCAGGCGATCGAGGAATTCGTACATGCGCGTGCCGCGCAACGTAACCTTACAACCGATCTTCATGCCATCACGGATCTTAAAGCCTGCTTCAGACTTTCGCGCGATGGTTTCAACCGGCTTCTGACCAGCGATCAAGGTCATTTCTTCCATGGCCTGCGTCAGCACCTTACGGTCGGTCACAGCACCAGAGACGCCCATATTCAGGACAACCTTGGAAATTTTAGGAATGGCCATCGGGTTTTGAATACCGAGGTCCGTGGTCAACTTGGGGACCACGACTTCCTTGTAGTGCGTTTTGAGACGAGGTTCGCTCATTGTATCAGCGCTCCCTTAAGCGATCACAGCGCCAGAGCGCTTCGAGAACCGCTCCTTTACGCCTGCATCATTGAAACGGTACCCAACGCGCGTTGCCTTACCATCGGTTGGGTCAACCAAAGCAACGTTGGAGATGTGCAGAGACGCTTCCTTTGGAATGATGCCACCCGCAGAATCCTGCGATGGCTTCTGGTGCTTGAGCACCATGTTCGCGCCTTGGACGATAACGCGGTTGGATGAACGAATAACCTTCGTCACCTTCCCACGCTTGCCTTTATCCTTACCTGCCGTAACGACAACGGCGTCACCGGTTTTGATCTTGAGCTTCATGGCTTAGAGAACCTCCGGTGCCAGAGAGATGATCTTCATGAAGTTCTTTGCCCGCAGCTCACGCGTCACGGGGCCAAAGATACGTGTACCAATCGGATCGTTGTTCTTGTTGATCAACACAGCAGCGTTCTTGTCGAACCGGATAACCGAGCCGTCAGGACGCTGGATGTCGTAGCGGGTGCGAACGATGACAGCGCGCTGCACGTCACCTTTTTTCACGCGACCCCGTGGAATAGCTTCCTTAACGGAAACAACGACGATGTCACCGACACCAGCCGTACGGCGCTTCGAGCCGCCCAGCACTTTAATGCACTGAACGCGGCGAGCGCCCGAGTTATCGGCAACATCCATGTTGGACTGCATCTGGATCATGTCGATCTCCCCAAGCTAAATATTGTTTATAACAGCACAAAGAGCCGACGGGCTTTCTTCCCCCAAAGGGAAAAGGAGTTCCTGTCGGCATTGCGATGAATAGGGTTACTACGGAAACCAGCGTGTCTGCGCAACCGCTAGCCGTCTTATGCGCACGCATGGCTGGCCGTCAAATTCGCCACCAAACGCAGGGCATCACGCCCGCTTAAAGCGCGAATCAGCAGCCCGGGTATTGGCGGGCGTAAAAGTCACTGAGAACAAGCGGTTCGGCCCGCTGACAAACAGCAACACCCCCAGCC
>CAJQLX010000024.1 GCA_905479265.1 uncultured Alphaproteobacteria bacterium | reverse complement strand
ACGGCTTCATTGCGCTTTCGCTCCCATCCAATGACGGCCTGCCGAGTGATGCCAAAGGCTTGGGCCAGTTCGTCTTGAGTCAGATCCAACTTCCCACGCAGGAACCGCACGTCTTGGCCTTCCAACGTCGGTTTGGACGCAACAATCGTCCGCGCAATAGTGTCCCACAAGGCATCGACATCGGTGATTGAAATGGCCGTGGTCTGGCCAAAGGTTTTCAACGTGAAGCCGTTCTGCAGGATCACATAGTCAAGGCCACATCCCGTGTAGCGTACCGTTCCGTTCTTCAGGTCCTCAAACACCTTAAACATCCTTCCACATAACAGTGGTGACCAAGAATTCACCACCGCTACTGTAAATCTCGACCAGTGCAACGGCGTCTCGTCCAGCGCTGCGAATGGGATATTCCATTCGTACCATCCATCCGCCACTCACGGCTTCTGGTTCCTCGTAGACATACCCCTTACGCAGCACTTCCCACGCTTCGAGGTCAAGGATCGCGCTGCGCTCGGTTTGGCGTTCCAAAGCATGGGGTTCGAAGAAGATATGCTCCGGTTGTTCCCTTGCGTTGAACCGGATCATCGCTCCGAGCTGGCTTGCGTTGGGACGTTCCCAGTTTATCGGCCTTTCTTGCCCTGATTTATGCAAATTTTACTCCCAAAGAATGTAATGTTTCTTTACATTTGTCAATCTTGTAAGAGTATAGATAACAGAAAATACATCCTAAACAAGAAATCTGGAGTTTCACTCGCCTATAGCAAAGGCCTGCGCGGTTTCCCGGCAGGCCTTTGTTGTAAGCTCGTTTAAGACGCGGTGAGGCGGCTTAGATGTCGAGGGTGTTTTCACGTTCCCATTGGGAGAAATGCGAGGTGAAGGCGTTCCATTCTTGGTGCTTGAGCTTCAAGTACGCGCGGGAGAAACCCTCGCCCATGGCGGACATCAGCTCTGGATCGGCCTCGTACTGGCGCAGGGCGTCGAGCAGGTTGAGCGGGAGGCGCGGGGCGTCGGTGATGGTGTGGCCTTCGGCGTACATGTCGATGTCGTGGCGCTTGCCCGGATCGGCTTGGGTTTTCACCCCCGACAGGCCCGCCGCGATGATGATCGACTGCAGCAAGTACGGGTTCGCCGCGCCATCGGGCAGGCGGAGCTCGAAACGGCCCGGGCCGGGGACACGGACCATGTGCGTGCGGTTGTTGCCCGTCCACGTCACCGTGTTCGGCGCCCACGTTGCACCGGACATGGTGCGCGGCGCGTTGATGCGCTTATAAGAGTTGACGGTTGGGTTGGTGATCGCCGCCAGCGCACTGGCGTGCTTCATGATCCCGCCGAGGAAGGTGCGACCGCGCGCGGACAAACCCAGCTCCATATCCTTGTCAGCAAAGACGTTGGTCTTGCCATCTTTGTCCCACACCGAAATGTGGACGTGGCAGCCGTTTCCGGTCAGGCCGGCAATCGGCTTTGGCATGAACGTGGCGCGGTATCCGTGCTTTTCCGCAACCGACTTGACCATGAATTTGAAGAAGGAATGCTTGTCGGCGGTGCGCAGGGCGTCGTCGAACTCCCAATTCATCTCAAACTGGCCATTGGCGTCTTCGTGGTCGTTCTGGTACGGCCCCCAACCCAGCTCCAGCATGTAATCACAAATCTCGGCAATCACATCATAGCGGCGCATCACGGCCTGTTGGTCGTAACAGGGCTTTTCAGCGGTGTCGTAGGGGTCGGAAATCTCTGTGCCTTCGGGGGTGAGCAAGAAGAACTCGGCCTCGACGCCGGTTTTCACGTGCATGCCCTGGGCTTCGGCTTCACCGATCAGGCGGTTGAGGACGTTACGCGGGCCTTGATCAACCAGCTCGTCTTCCATCACGAGGTTCGAGGCAACCCACGCCACTTCGGGCTTCCACGGCAATTGAATGACGGAGGAGGGGTCAGGCACGGCCAGCATGTCGGCGTGTGCCGGGGTCATGTCGAGCCAGCTGGCAAAACCAGCGAAGCCTGCGCCGTCTTCTTGCATATCCGCAATCGCCTGCGCCGGGACCAGCTTGGCGCGCTGTGCGCCGAACAAATCCGTGTAGGAAACCATGAAGTACTTCACGCCTTTTTCTTTGGCGAAGGTGGCTAGATCCAGTGTCATGGCAATCTCCTCATTCATTCAAGTGTCGATCGATGGAACCCGCTTGGGGTCTGGGTTAAAAGCAAAAGTGGCCTCTGATGGGAGATCAGAGACCACTTTCACGCACATTAAAAGCCATTGTGTCCAGGGATCCACGTGGTTCCAGCGAGCGGAACGCGGGCCATGGCAGAGGCTTCGATGGTCAGGGCGCACAGGTCGTCAGGCTCAAGGTTGTGCACGTGGCTCTTGCCACAGGCGCGCGCGATGGTCTGCGCTTCCAGTGTCATCACCTTGAGGTAATTTGACAGGCGGCGACCGCCCAAAATCGGGTCAAGACGGCTGGCGAGCGCCGGATCCTGTGTGTTGATGCCGGCGGGGTCTTGGCCTTCGTGCCAGTCATCATAGGCGCCGGCCGTGGTGCCGAGCTTCTGATATTCCGCTTCAAGGGCGGGGTCGTTATCGCCCAATGCAATCAGCGCCGCCGTGCCAATGGAAACAGCATCTGCGCCCAGTGCAATCGCCTTGGCCACATCTGCGCCGGACCGAATACCGCCAGAGAGGATGAGCTGTACCCCGTCGCGGTGCATGTCCAGATCCTGCAGCGCCTGAACCGCCGGACGGATACAGGCAAGCGTGGGCTGTCCTACGTGCTCGATAAACACGTCCTGCGTGGCGGCTGTCCCGCCCTGCATCCCATCCAACACGACCACATCCGCCCCAGCTTTCACCGCCAGCGTGGTGTCAAAGTAAGGCCGCGCGCCGCCAACTTTGACGTAGATCGGCACTTGCCAGTTGGTGATTTCACGCAGTTCCATGATCTTGATCTCAAGGTCATCGGGGCCGGTCCAATCGGGGTGACGGCAGGCCGAGCGCTGGTCAATACCTTGGGGCAGGTTGCGCATTTCGGCAACGCGGTCTGAAATCTTCTGACCCAGCAGCATACCGCCGCCGCCTGGCTTTGCACCTTGGCCCACCACAATCTCAATCGCATCTGCGCGGCGCAAGTCGTCGGGGTTCATGCCATAGCGGGAGGGCAGGTACTGGTACACCAGCTTGTCCGAATGCCCGCGCTCTTCCTCCGTCATGCCGCCGTCGCCGGTGGTGGTGGACGTGCCAGCAGCGGTCGCGCCCCGGCCCAAGGCTTCCTTTGCCGGACCGGACAGCGCGCCAAAGCTCATGCCCGCGATGGTAATCGGAATATCCAACTCAATGGGCCGTTCGGCGTAGCGTGTGCCGAGCGTAACGGCGGTTTCACACTTTTCCCGATAGCCTTCGAGCGGGTAGCGGGAGACCGAGGCGCCCAGAAACAGCAGGTCATCAAAATGGGGAACCCGGCGCTTAGCACCGCCACCCCGAATGTCATAAATGCCAGTGGCCGCCGCGCGGCGAATTTCGCTGTTGGTGCGGTCGTCAAACGTCGCCGACTTCACCGGCGTGGTCTGTGGGATCTTGTTATCAGACATCTGAAACGTCCTCGTATCGATTTGCGGGCAGCGCGTTTAGTAAGAGGACGCGTTGTCGATGTTGAAAGTGTAAAGCTGTCGGGCAGAGCCGTAGCGCGTGAATTCTTCGGGTTTGGCGTCCGATCCGGCCCGCTCCAGCAGGTCGGTGAGCAATTCGATATGCTCGGGGCGCATTTCCTTCTTGATGCAATCCGCGCCCAAGCTCTTCACCGAACCCCGCACGAACAGCCGGGCTTCATAGAGGGAATCGCCCAGCGCATCACCCGCATCACCGCAAACAACCAACGTGCCGCTCTGTGCCATAAAGGCCGACATGTGGCCGATGTTGCCGTGGACGACAATGTCGATGCCTTTCATCGAGATGCCACAGCGCGAGGCGGCGTTGCCCTTGACCACCAGCAAGCCACCGCGCCCGGTCGCGCCTGCGTACTGGCTGGCGTCGCCTTCGATCACCACGGTGCCGGACATCATATTCTCGGCCACGCCCGGACCGGCTGAACCGTGAACGTTGATGCTGGCTTCCTTGTTCATGCCAGCGCAATAGTAGCCCGTAGAACCAGCCACAGTGACCTCAATCGGGCCATCCAAACCGACCGCAATCGCGTGCGAGCCCTTTGGATTCTCAATGGTCCAATCGGTTTCGTTCGATTGGGTCGCCGCAACGTCGCGCGCGGCTTTCTGTAGCGTCTTGTTTAGTGCGCGCAGGCCATCCTGAGCGAGATCAATCGTGGGCATGGCTTAGCGCTCCCAGAAGTAAACGTTGGCAGGCTCAGGCTCCCAAACACGCGCGGTGTCGATGCCGGGCAGGGAGACCAGAGCGCGGTATTCAGAGCCAAAGGCGACATACTGATCGGTCTCGGCCATCACGGCGGGCTTGCAAGCAATCGGATCGCGCAACACGCCAAAGCCATTCTTCGTTCCGACGACAAAGGTGAAGAAGCCGTCGAGGTCGTCGAGGCTGTCTTCGAGCGCTTCACCAAGGTTGCGCCCCTGATTCATGCGGTGTGTCAGGTAAGCGGCTGCGACTTCAGTATCGTTCTCGGTCTCGATATGCACACCATTGCGGCGCAGGCGACGGCGCAGGCTGTTGTGATTCGACAGCGAGCCGTTGTGGACAAGGCACTGGTCCGCGCCGGTTGAGAAGGGGTGCGCGCCCATGGTGGTAACGGCAGACTCAGTCGCCATCCGCGTGTGGCCAATGCCGTGCGTGCCACTCATCTGGTTGATGTTGAAGCGGGCTGCGACATCCTTGGGCAGGCCGACTTCTTTGTAGATTTCCATGCTGTCGCCGGTGGACATGATCCGCAGCGCACTGTGCGCATCGCGCAGGTGTGCGACCAGCTTTTCAGCATTGTCGCCATCGGTTGAAATGACGGCGTGGGTGGATTTTTCCTCGATACGACAAGGGCTTCCGGTTGCTGCTGACAGGTGGGCTGCCAAACCGTTGAACCCGGTCGCAGGGTCATCAGACTGAACGGTCACCTTGAAGCTAGAGCCTTCCGAGGCACCATAGAGCGCGATGCCCGCACTGTCCGGGCCGCGATCGGTCATGGTCACCAGCATTTCTGACAACATCCCCCCCAGCTGAGGAGACAAGCTGTCGTCCTTAAGAAACAATCCAACAATTCCACACATACAAAGTTCCTTGGTTCTCTTGCGCGCTTCACCCTGTCATCGGTGGCGGCACAGGCTCTTAGTGCACACACTATAGACGCTCAAAAATTCAACTGAAAAGAAAAAAAGTTTCTTGGCAGAGAAATTTTCGCCGCATGCCAATTTGAATTAAGGGGTCTAGCTCAGTCTAGTTTCAAAGTCATGACGTTAATTGCTTTCGTCTTAAAAGTTACCAAAGGTCTTTATCAAAAGTTACGCACGGCCCTCGAAAAATATTCCCTTTAAGAAAAAAAATTCACCAATAGTCTTGCAAAGCGGGACTGGATTTTTCAACATACCGGCACGTTGACAGTCGGATCCGGGGTTCGCTGTCGAGAAAACCGCAGATGATTTTTAATCGGAGATAAACGATGACCGCTTCCTGGAGATTTTCCACGCTGGGTGAACGCCACCGCGCGATGGGCTCAACGCTCGAAGATTGGTCCGGTATGGGAACAGCCTGGACCTACGATAAGAACCAAGAAGAAGAGTACGTTGCCATCCGCACCAAAGCAGGTGTGATGGACGTGTCGGGTCTGAAGAAGGTGCACATCACCGGTCCGCACGCGTCTCACGTGATTGATCGCGCCACCACGCGGAATGTAGAGAAGATCAAGCCGGGTCGCTCAAGCTACGCCTGCATGCTCAACGAAGCGGGCAAGTTCGTGGATGATTGTGTGATCTACCGCACCGGCCCGAACGCTTGGATGGTTGTACACGGTTCTGGCGCAGGTCACGAGGCGCTGACCATGGCCGCAACGGGCCGTGATGTTTCGATCCGCTTTGACGACAACCTGCACGATATTTCGTTTCAAGGTCCGCTGTCGGTTGAGTTTCTGAGCACCTACGTTCCGGGTATCCGGGATCTGCCGTACTTTGCGCACATGCAGACCGCGCTGTTTGACCTGCCGGTCATGATTTCGCGCACGGGGTACACGGGGGAGCGCGGTTACGAGATTTTCTGTCGTGGCCAAGACGCGCCGACCATCTGGGACCGGATCGTTGAAGAAGGCGCGCCGATGGGCATCATCCCGACGCGCTTTACCACGCTGGATTTGCTCCGCGCGGAATCCTACCTGCTGTTCTTCCCTTACGATAACTCTGAAATGTACCCGTTTGAGAACGACGTCACCGGCGACACCTTATGGGAGCTCGGCCTCGACTTTACCGTGTCTCCGGGCAAAGTGGGTTTCCGCGGTGCGGAGGAGCACTACCGGCTCAAGGGCAAGGAGCGCTTTAAGATTTACGGTGTGATGCTCGACGGTACAACCCCCGCTGACGAAGGGGCGCCGCTGATGAAGGACGGCAAGCAAGTGGGCGTCGTCACTGTTGGCATGTACTCCAGCGTGAACAAGCACAACGTCGGTATCGCGCGGATGCCGGTTGATTGCGCCGTTGACGGGACGGAAATGGTGGTCGCCAACGAAAGTGGTGACGTGGCGTGTAAGGCGCACTCCATGCCATTTTACGACCCAGACAAGAAGCGCCGCACAGCCAAAGGCTAAGCAGCGCACTCCTCGGCAATCGTGCGAGTTTGGTCTAGAGCGCTCGCACGATTTCCCGTTTTCGACGATCAAACCATCGGTGACGGATTCTATGACCAAAACCCATTTTGAACCCTCGATCAAAAGCCGCCCGGTTTACGGCGTGTTGGAGGCCCGCACAGGGTCCGAGCATGTCTTTGTGGCCAACGCAGAGGGGGCAGAAGCCATCCTCGACGTGGCGAAAGTGGCGGACAAAGACTTCTGGAGCGCGGCCCATATCATTTACGTGCCGGGCCGCAGCGGCGAGACGTTTCAGGCAGCGTTAAAGGCTTTGGGCGCCCCGAAGTTTTACGTCGCCTCTCATATATCCAGCGCGCTTAACCGCTTGGTGCGGTCGCTGGAAGACTGCCGAATGGGCACCCAATTCTACCTCACAGGCACCGAAGGACTGATGGGCCAGGCCATGCGCGATATCATGGCCGCCGGTATCTCCCACATGTCGATCCAGACCGAGCATCGAGGCTCCTTGGCCCGCCGTGTTCAGTGCGTGCATTGCAAGGGGATTGCCGAGGATGTCACCACTGATCCCTATCAGTGCCCCCACTGCGATCTGCATCTGTTCGTGCGCGACCATTATTCTCGTCGCCTTGCTGCGTTTCAAGCGGTTCGCATCGACGCCGAAGACCACGGCAACGTCCCCCCGGCTGAGGAGGTGTTTCCATGAGCAACGAGAAACTGAAGTTGGACGTTGTTGTTTCAGACATTGTTGAGGTCACCGACGAGATCAAGCGGTTTGAGTTCCAACGGGCTGACGGCCACGCCTTTCCCCCGTTTTCCGGTGGCGCGCATGTGGTCGTTGAGATGGACGACGATGGAACCCGACGCCTGAACCCATACTCTTTGATGAGTGACCCCTCTGATACGGCGACTTACGCCATTTCGGTGCGCCGAGATGACGGGGGGCGGGGCGGTTCGCTCTATCTGCACACCAAGCTAAAGCAGGGCGACCGGGTTCGTCTTTCCATGCCGAACAACCTGTTTTCCCTCGATCGTACAGCGTCAAAGCACCTGATGATTGCCGGCGGGATCGGGATCACCCCGTTCCTCAGCCAGATCAAGCAGCTGAAGGCGCAAAAAGGTCGATTGGGGACCGCCGGCAAAGCAGACTTTGAGCTGCACTACTTCACCCGCGAGCCGGCCAAAACGGCGTATTTGGCGGACCTTAGTGATGATGCAGCCGTCAGCCTGACCACTTACTTCGATAACGAAGACCCCGACCGCGACTTGACCGGCGTGATGGCGCGCCAGCCCTTGGGCACGCACCTCTATGTTTGTGGTCCAAAGCCCATGATCGATATTGTGATCAATCAAGCCCGGTCGGTTGGCTGGCCGATTGAGAACATCCACCACGAGGAATTCGTCGCACCACAACCGGGTCAGCCCTTCACGGTGGAGCTTGCCAAAAGCGGTCTAACCGTCGACGTGGGCGAGCGGCAGTCGCTGTTGGAAGCGATCGAGGCAGCCGGCGTGGATGCGCCGTACATGTGCCGGGGTGGTGCGTGCGGACAGTGCGAAACCAAGATCATCGCCTGCGATGGGACCATCGAACACAACGACCACTGGCTGACCGACGAACAGCGCGCCAGCAAGCAGGCGATTATGCCCTGCATGTCGCGCTTTTCCGGGAGCAAATTGGTTTTGGAGCGCTAGACGGCGCCACTCAAAAATAAGGAGGGTCGTGCATCATGGGCATGGTCTTTAAAGACGAGACTTTTCGTGACGACTACAGCTTCTCGAACTCACCGGAGGCCATCAAGCGGTTTCCTTTCCCGTTCGACAAAGACAGCTACATGTACGCCGTCAATATGGAGCCGCACACCCCCGTGCGCGCCGGAAGCGTCTATGAAAAATCGTTTGATGTGGATGAGCATTACGTCTCAGAGATGCGGGACCGGGCTTTGGTGCTCGCTGACGACCCGCTGCGGTGCCAATCCCTGCCGCATATGACGCTGGCCGGGTGGGACTTGCTTGAGTTGATCATGGTCGCAAAGGCCAAGGACTATCCTGACTTGTTCACGCTGCACCAAGACGGCGACCGCTGGCATTGGATCAACCGGCCATTGGGCATCGATGATACCTTTACCTTTGGTGATGAAACCACTCTGCCTTACGGCCCGATGGAATACATCACGCGCCAAGCGCAGGGCGATTTCTGCGTTCTGGATCAACGCGAAGGCAACCTCTGGATGGACGCCGGCATGGTGACCACTCAGGCTGACTGGTCGCTTGATTTTGACATCGGCATGAACTTTTTCGAATGGCACGCGCCGGTTCCTTTGGCGCACGAGTTGGGGATTTTCCAGCGCGCGCTGAAGTTCCTGACGGCGGTCCAGATTGGCGCGCCTGCGCGTCGTTTGAACTGGACCATGACGGTGAACCCACTGCTCGATACCAGCCCGGAAAACTATCACAAGTGGGGCATTCAAAAGACCACGCTCACCTCCGAAAATATTGGCACCAAACAGCACCTGCGGGTGGAGCTCCAGTCTTTCTGGCGCTTGCCGCGGTCCAATGCGCTGGTGTTTCCGATCCGCTGTTACCTGATCAGCTTGCAGGATTTGGTCAGCCAGCCCAAATGGGGCCGGCGCTTGCATCGCGTGTTGCGGGATTTGCCGGTTGAGTTGGCGACCTACAAGGGTTTCATCGATAACCGTCCGGCTATTCTTGAGTACTTGTCGCAGTTTGACGATGGTGCGGAAACTTCGCTGGGTACATGGCCCGAGGACGACTAAGCCTCT
This sequence comes from uncultured Alphaproteobacteria bacterium, assembly GCA_905479265.1. Classification (GTDB taxonomy): domain Bacteria; phylum Pseudomonadota; class Alphaproteobacteria; order UBA7985; family UBA7985; genus UBA7985. The sequence goes on along the minus strand of CAJQLX010000024.1, from coordinate 58,639 downwards.
TCAGCCGTCCGTCGTGCAGACCAAGACCACGAAAAAAGCAAAGGCGACCTCTTGGGGTCGCCTTTTCCGTTTGGTCACACGCCCTTGCATCCGGGCGGTCGGGCCGGGTTTTGTCTTATTGCGGGTAGGTGATGATCGACAAATAGCGCGCCGGCAGGGTGGTTAGTTTCCCCGGTCCGTGTGGCGCATCGGCGTCAAAGGTAAAGCTATCGCCCGGTTCCAATCGATAAACTTGGCCGGCGTGGTGATAGTCCACTTCGCCTTCGAGCATGTAGATGAACTCGATCCCATCGTGCTGGAACGTCGCAAAGGTATCAGATTCTGTGGTCAGCTCGATCAGGTAAGGCTCAACGATCACCCCACTGGCATTCGAGCCCACGTGCCCCAGCAGATTGTACTGGTGACCCGCGCGCGTGCCCGCTCTGTCAACGTCCATACCGCTGCCTGCCTTGACCAGTACAGCAGAACGCTGCTCTTCGAAGCGGCGAAAGAACGATGTGAGTGACACCGACAGCGCTTCAGAAAGGGTCTGCAGCGTCGTCAGCGAGGGCGATGTCAGACCATTTTCAATCTTGGACAGCATACCCGGCGAGATTCCGGTCTTTTTGGACAGCTCCAAAACCGTAATGTTCTGCTGCTTGCGGACAGCCTTAACTTCGCGGCCAATCGCCACTTCCAGGACTTTTTCCTGCTGGTCCGTGCCAACTTTGTGAGGATCTTGTTTCAGAACCGGCGCTTGCAAGCCTTCCGCTTCTGTCATGATCGCACTGTCGGTTTCATTCTTCGTCAACGGCCCGGTTCTCTCTGTTGTTACGTCGTCGGTCGCCTCTTCGCACAGGTTAAGTAGGGTGGGTACCAGTGGAATTGTAGTGCCGTAAGGCAGTATTGCGTTACGGCACTCTTAAATTTTACGACTTCAAGTACGCTTCCATACTATCGTCGAGGGCGTCTTTCCATGGCGTATGGTGCGCTGGCGCTCGTTTGCCGCTGAGCGGAGAAACATAGCCATTGTCTCGGAACGTCATGATGTTTTTCTTCTTGTGGCCTTTCCACTCTTTGAAAGCTTGGTTGGCGACCTCAACGTCAAAGCTGGGGTAGTCCGTTTCATCCATCAGCTCTTTGACGTAAGCACCCTGATACACAATGGGGCCATAGCCATCGGCCTGCGCCTCTTCTTCCGCTTCACGGGCCGCGACGTCAGCGGCCAGCGCCTTGGGGTCCGTGGGCACGGAAATGCGGCCCATGATGGCATCTCGAACCCACCATGCTTGTGCGTCGAACATGTTGAATGTGTACCATTGGTCCTGCATGCCCAAGTAGAACAGATCCGTGTTCCCGACGAAAGCAACGCCCTTGAACAGGTCCGCCGTCGCCAGCCGGTTTGTGGTCTTGAGTGTCAGTTTCTCTTCCATGAACGGGAAGTGGTGCAAGTAGCCCGTGCAGAGAATAATGGCATCCACGGCCTGAGAGGTACCGTCCTTAAAGTGCGCTGTCTTGCCCTCAAGCCGCTGCAGCGCGGGCACTTCTTTCCAGTTGTCTGGCCAGTCGTACCCCATCGGTGCGGTGCGGTAGCAACACGTGATCGACTTCGCACCGTATTTCCAGCACTGGGATCCAATATCTTCGGCGGAATAGGAGGAGCCGAGGATCAGAATATCCTGATCTTTGAACTCGACGGCGTCCCGGAAATCATGCGCGTGCAGGATCCGGCCACCAAAGCGGTCAAAGCCCGGGTAGTGTGGCACATTGGGGGTTGAGAAGTGCCCGGAGGCGACGACGACATGGTCAAAGTGCTCGTCGGTTTCTTCACCACTGTTGAGGTCTTCTGAAACCACGCGAAATCCGCCAGCAGCGGTCTCTTCCACGCGGCGCACGGCTGTTTCAAAGCGGATCCAGTCGCGGATTCCAGCCTTCTTAACCCGGCCCTCGATATAGTCGAACAACACCGCCCGCGGCGGATAGCTCGCAATGGGTTTTCCAAAATGTTCGTCAAAGGAGTAATCAGCGAACTCCAGCCCTTCCTTTGGACCATTGGACCAAAGATAGCGGTACATGGACCCATGAACGGGCTCACCCTTAGCATCGAGACCCGTCCGCCAATCATAGCGCCACAGACCACCCCAATCGCTTTGCTTTTCAAAACAAACAACCTCTGGAATGTCTGCGCCCTTGGCTTGATCAGACTGAAACGCTCGCAACTGTGCCAGACCCGACGGACCTGCGCCGATGATGGCAACTCGCTTTGACATATGATGGTTCCCTCTTTTTCGAATGTGAGAGGAAATGCTACCCGCGCTTTGCCAACCTGTCGATATGTCCAGGAAACAAAAATTAACCGCAGTAAATCAATTTTCAAACCGATTTTGGCCGCGACGGGACTCTGTGAGTGGCATTTGGCGGACAATAGACTCGTGTGCACGCTGGTCGCACATGGCTCGGGGACACAGCCGACAGTTCACGCCGATCTCTGTCGCTGTGCCGGGCAAACCAAAGGTATTGTCGGCGCCATAAACCAGTTCCGGCGCGTGCTGAATGGCACATCCGACTGAAACAGCCTGTCGGCGATCTTCTTGATTGAAGCGGCTCGCCGGGCGAGAAACGGTCCGGTTGATCGTGATAAATTCGGCCCCGTCCGGCATCTCGACGCGTTGGGTCAGGATGCGCCCCGGCACGCGGAAGCAATAGTGTACGTCCAGCCGGGGACAGGTGCCGCCGTAGCGTGCCAGTTGGATGCTCGACGCGTTAAACCGTTTGGAGACGTTCCCCGCCTTGTCCACACGCAGGAAGAAAAACGGAATCCCCCGGTTTGACGGGCGCTGCAAGGTTGTCGCGCGCTGACACACTTGCTCATAGGACACGCTGAATGACGCCGCCAACCGTTCAAAGTCATAGGCCCATTTCTTGGCGGCATCGAGGAAGGGCTCATAGGGCATCAGCAAGGCGGCGGCAAAGTAGTCGCACAGCGCGACACGTGCCCGCGCTGCATCATGCTGGTCGGTAAATTCTGCTTGGCGAACCACGTCGTCTACTTGATCCGCATAGACCATCAACCCGATCCAATGCGCGAGCTGAAAAACCTTATTGCCATGGTCCAGCGCGTCCGACAGGTAAAGTGTCTGCTCATTGGCATCATAGCGCCGCACCGAAGGGGTCATCACTTCGTGCTCAACCACCTTCACCGTGGTCCCGTGTTCAGCTTTCAGGATGTTTGACAGCAGGCTGAGCGCATGGTCGTTAGACACGCTGTGACGGGCACGGAAATCCTGAGCAATCGTTTCCAGTTCTTCGAAGTAATTTCCCTTGCGTTGGAAAAATTCGTGCACGCGCTGCTCACTGGCCCGCAGGCTTTTTGATCGGTCTTCGGTCGTCTCAAGGGTTCCGGCCAATCGCTCTTGCACCACCTGATAGCTGTCAAAAAGCGCCATTAACCCGTCAACCACTTTGGGCGCGAGATCCATCGCCGAGCGTAATTCGTCGATCGAGATATCGTCGACACCCACCGCCGGATCCGACAAGGTCTTCCGCAGCTGTTGCAACGAGACTTGCGTGTTGGCTGAGGTCAGCTCCTGCATCTCCAGCCCAAACACGTCACTGAGCCGCATGAGCACGGCTAAAGACGCGCTCCGCTGATTACGTTCGAGCAGGTTTACCAGCGAACCACTGACCCCAAGCAAGCGGGCGAAGTCCGTTTGTGTCAGACCTCGTTCCAGACGAAGGGCACGCAAGCGCGGCCCGATAAAGAGCTTTCCGGTTTCCATGGCAACAGTACTTTACAACTTTCACAATTTGTAAAGATGTAAAGTACACAACACACACTCTGACACGCTTTTGCGTGAAAAGAAGCCCGGACTGTGGCTTTGTGAGGTCATACACTTGTGGAGGACTGATGAATGATCATGGAATTGACACTTGTTTCGACCTTGAAACGCGACACGGCAACCCGTCTGGTGAGCCAGGGTTTTGGCACCGTTTTGGACCTGCGCACCAGCATCGGTTCCACCGCTGGACGTCCGATTGAGGAACCCGTCCTCAAAGTCCTGAACCAAGGCTTCATCAATTATCAGCAGCTGCCCGTCGATCTTTACGATAGCGAAGGACCAGGCGTTCGGGAGGCTTTGGAAACCATGTTTGCCACCGTAAAACCGCTGGTTCTGGTGGTTGATGACGTTGAAGCTTGGCGCGAGGAGCTCACATTCCTCGGGCTGAAAACGCTAGGTCTGCCCATCGAGGCACCCCTTCACCTTGATGTGGCAGCCTAGTCGCTTTCGGAGGGAGGCGCTTCTTACGCACTCTCTCTAGCCCTTTCTCGCTCTCTCTCACCCGCTCTACTCTGTTTTTCTTTGTCTTCAACGCTTGGAATGCACCATGACCCCGCAAGACCTGCTCGAATATTCCGTCGTTTTCACAGACCGTTCTGTCAATCACATGTCGCACCGTTTTCAGACGTGCATGAACGAGCTGCATACGGGTTTGACGGAAACCTATAACGCGGCATCGATGGTTCTGGTGCCCGGTGGCGGGTCTTACGCGATGGAAGCCGTTGCGCGCCAATTCGGCATGGGAAAGCGCAAGACCTTCCTTCGCAATGGCTGGTTTTCCTACCGTTGGACGCAAATTTTTGACGCGATTGAGCCGGGCTATCAGGCGCCTGTTCTCATGGCCCAGCGGGTTGGGGAAGGCGCAACGGCACCGTTTCAGCCTAAGCCGTTAGACGAAGTTCTTGAACACATCGCGACCTACCAACCGGAGGTGTTCTTTGCCCCGCATGTCGAAACATCGGCCGGCATGGTGTTACCCGAAGACTATATCCGGTCCGTTGGCGCAGCGGTCCGCGCTCAGGGTGGTCTGTTCGTGCTCGATTGCGTGGCCTCAGGCTCGCTTTGGGTGGATATGCAGGACTTGAACATCGACGTTCTGGTCACCGCGCCGCAAAAGGGTTGGTCCTCCACGCCGTCTTCTGGTGTCGTCTGCCTGGACGAGCGTGCGGTCGAGCGCTTGGGCGACAACCAGCCGAGCAGCTTTGTACTGGATTTGGCGAAGTGGCATCAGATCATGCAGGCCTACCTCAATGGTGGTCACGCCTATCACGCCACCATGCCGACGGACTCGCTTTTGAGCTTCGCGGACAACATGCGTGAAACCTTGGAATTTGGTCTGGAAAACTGTCGCTCGGCGCAAATCAAGATCGGTCAGAATGTTCGTGACCTGCTCGCCACCCAAGGCTTTCAAAGCGTGGCAGCCGAGGGTTTCCAGGCGTCACCGGTGGTGGTCAGCTTCGCCCCTTCAGCCGATTACCAGAACGGCTCCGTTTTCGCCGCTAATGGCTTACAGATCGCAGCGGGCGTTCCCTTGGCCATCGAAGAAGGTCCAGACTACAAAAGCTTCCGTTTCGGCCTCTTTGGTCTGGACAAACTCCGCAACCCCGAGCGCACCGTTACTCGTCTGGCCGATGCAATGGGCTGGTAAATCCGCCGCTAGTCTTTGTCGAGATCAACAAAGTAAGGGACGAGAAATAACACACAGCCGAGCAGGAACAGCAGGCTGCCTGTCATGCCCCAAAAGCTGCCCACACTGGTTATGATGAAGCAGATGGCGCAGAGCAGAAAGACGATCCAACCGGCCAATTCGAAGGTTGAGCGTTTCATGCCGTCCACCCCAATTCACGCTGACGGCGCAAGGCGGTGAGGGCATTGCGCATGAGGATAGCGACGGTAACCGGACCAACGCCGCCCGGTACAGGCGTTACCCAACTCGCAACCTCTTTGACCGCCTCTGTATCAACGTCACCGACAATCCGCGTTCCGCCGGCTCCATCGTCGATTTGGTTGATGCCAATGTCGATCACAGCCGCGCCGGGACGGACCATTTCTGGGGTAATAAAGTTCGGAATGCCGACAGCGACCAAGATTGCATCAGCCCGCCGCGAGTGCGCAGCGACCGAGCGGGTCATGTGGTGACAGACCGTCACAGTCGCGCCTTCGGCCATCAGCATGAACGCCGCTGGTTTGCCGACAATCGCGGAATGACCAATCATCACGACTTCCAGACCATGCAGGTCTAAACCCGTCGCTTTGATCATCTCAACCGATGCCGCGGCTGTACAGGGTGCCAGCGCCAAGTCGTTATAGACCATATTACCGATCGACGCCGGGTTCATGCCTTCGACATCTTTAAGCGGGTGAATAGCGCCTTGGAGCGAGCGGACGTTCAAGTGCTCTGGAACCGGACGCTGCAAAATAACGCCCAAAACGTCAGGATCATCATTCATTGCCACCAGCCGCGCTTTGGCGTCTTCAGCCGTGATATCACCGGGCCAATACTGGTCATCAAACGGCAAACCAACCTGTTCTGCCGCACGCTTTTGCCCGCGAATATACACGGCGACTTCCGGGGTATCGCCGATGGAGATGGATACCAACCGCGGCAAGGGCGCAGCGCCAGAGAGGGCGCTAATGGCCTCGGCAACTTCGGCCAGAATACGTTTTTTAACGGGGAGACCGCTCAAGTAGCGGGGATCAGGCGTAGCCATAGGGGGCAGAAACCTTTGGTGCTTTTAATGAATAAATGTTCACTTACAGGAATATCGTAAAAGGTGCCAGACTTTGCTTGCGCCTTGGTGTTCAGACTTTAATGGGGTTTTATGAGCAGAACACGATCCTTTTTATGGAGACCCCTATGAAGGACAAGCAAGCCCAAGCGTTGCTCCGCCGTGCTTATGAGCTGGATGGAGCCAACGACGAAGAGACCAAGGCGCTTTATCGAGATTGGGCGGAAACCTATGACGGCACCATGATTGACGGATTGGGCTATGTCTCGCCGATGAAAATCGCCGCGTTGACGGCTCAGCTTGTACCGGACCGGGCGGCGCGTATTCTTGACGTTGGCTGCGGAACGGGCTTGCTCGCTGCCTTTTTGATGGAGGAGGGGTTTAGCCAGATTGATGGGTTGGATTACTCCGCAGAAATGCTGGACGTGGCCAAGCGCAAGGGCCGGATTGTCGAGCGGTTTGAGAAAGATTTGAACCAGCCCTTGGAGATGGGTGAAGCCCAGTTTGACGCGCTGGTCTCAACCGGCACGTTCACCCACGGCCACGTCGGGGGGGATTGCCTTGAGGCGCTGATTGAGGTGTTGCGACCCGGTGGCGTGCTGATTTGTACCGTGCATCAGGACGTGTGGGATCAGGGGCGCTTTGGGGCTGTGCTGGCAGGCTTGGTTTCGAGCGGGGCGGCTGAGATCGTTTCTCGTGACCCGGATCGGCTGTTCGAAAGCGATGTGACGCCAACCGGGTGGTATGTGGTGCTGCGCCGTTGCTAGGCGGACCTCATCCGCAGCCACTTGAAACTCCGACGTCCCATGGTGTTTTTGAACATGTACCAAGGCTCTTTGCCGCCCTCATCAGCCTGAAAATCAGGCCAGCGGTCGAGGAGCACCTCTAACGCGGCCTGGGCTTCGATCCGCACCAGCGGTCGGCCTAAGCAGTTGTGAATGCCCGAACCAAAGGCCATGTGCTGAACCGCGTTACTGCGCTTGAGGTCAAAGGTCCAAGGGTCGGTAAAGACGGCCTCGTCAGTATTGGCCGCGAGCAGGGACGGGAAAATCATATCACCGGCCTTGAGCCGCACGCCGCCAAAATCCTGATCACACGCCGATAGACGAGGTTTGGTGGTTGTCAGGGGGCAGAACCAGCGCAGCATTTCTTCAACAAAACCCGGAATATCAGCAGGATTTGCGCGTAGGTGTTCCTTCATCTCTGGATGCTTGAGCAAGTACCACAGCGCGCCGTTGAGCAGGTGCGTGGTCGTCTCGCCGCCTGCGATAATCAACGTGAAAACGATAGCTTTCATCTCGTTGGCTGAAAGGCGATCTGTTCCTTCTTGCAGGTTGACCAGTTCAGCGATGAGCCCTTGAGCATCGGCGTTCACAAGCGTTTTGGACCACGTTTCGATCCCCTTGGACGCCGTGCCGACACTGCCCAAGATGCGGAAAATGCCCCATGGCGTAACTTCCATTTGGCGCAGAGGTTTCATCCATTCGAGGAACCGCTCCTGCATGTGCGGCGGGAAGCCGAGTAGAACGCTGATCACGCGCATGGGCATGAGGGTCGAAAAGCCGGTGAGGTAGTCCACGCCGCCGTTTTGCCCAGCGGTGCCTTTCATGCGGTCAACAAGCTCAATGGAGTGGTCGTAAGACGCCTCTGCCAACGCTGTTACCGAGCTTTTGGCGAAGGCTTTGTCAACGAAACCACGTAGCCGCCGATGGTCGGGCTCGTCCTTTTGAATAAAGCCATCCATGAGGTAGCGCACGCTGGGGGGCAGGGGGAAGGGGACCGGCGACCCGGATTTTCCGGCGTTTTTGGGTTCGGAGACAAACCGCTCTCGCTGGGTCAGTAACGCGGCGGTGGCTTCATAGGTGGTGGTGACATGGATTTTGCCCATCAGGGGCATTTTCATCGGGACAACCGGGCCAAGGGCGCGGAGTGCTTCAATGCCTGCGTGCGGGTGTTCGGTGTCGATGTCGTTGGCAAAATTGAGCAGTTTGGCCATGGCGTTGAACGTCCTTGGGTGCCCCTTCAAATGGCGGGGGGTTAGGGCTTGGTGGCAGCTTGTCTGGAACTCTCGCGGGCGCGGATGCGCTCTCGCACGATGATGAACAGGCCGCTGAAGACGATGACAGCACCACCGATCAGCGTAAAGATGTCGGGGACTTCACCGAAGTAGATAAAGCCGTTGAAGAAGGCGAAGACCAGCAGCAAGTAGTTGAGCGGCTGAATGGCGCTGGCTTGGGTAAACATCAGCGCAAGGATCAGTGCGCCGTGACCGAGGATCGCGGTACAGCACAGCAGAGCCAATTGCCAAATCTGTTGATCGACAGGGGTTTGCCACTGCCACAGGCCGACGGGCAGAATGGCCAACAATCCAAACAGGCCCAGATACACCATAGACGTTTGAAAGCTGTCGCCACTGCGCCCAGCGATGCGTGTGAGCAGATTATAGAGCGCGTACATCAGCGCAGCGATCAGAGGGAATGCGATAAACACGCTGAAGGTGGAGAAACCCGGCCGGATGATGATCAGCGCACCAACAAAACCCAGCGCCACCGAAGACCAGCGCCAAACCCCAACACGCTCGCCCAAAACAGGCATGGCCAGCGCTGTGATGATAAGGGGGAAAACGGCGAAGAGCGCGTGTTGAAGGCCCAAATCCAGATGCCGCACCCCAAAGGAGAAAACAAAAATCTCAGCCACCAAAATCAGGCCGCGCAAGATGTGCATCAGGGGAACGTTGCTGCGGAAACTGCGCAGGATGCCTCGTCGACCCGGGGGGCCGGTCAAAGCGGCGAGCGCAAAGGCGAAGAGGGTAAAGGCGGCGTAGCGGGTGAGCAGGACGGTTGAAATCGGTAGATCATCGATCAACTGCTTGGTCAGCGCGTCCTGACTGCTAAAGCTAAACATCGCTAAAATGGCCAAACCGATCCCCAGCAACGGGCGATTGATGGGGGCCGTGCGCGCGCTTGACGTGGTGGCGGGGGTGTTCAAGAGATGATCAGCTATCTTTTCTAGGGGGCAGGAGTGGCCACAGTAGGCAAGAGCGATACGCGAGCCTGTCCAATCGCGCCATAAGCTATGGCGCTTGGACGGCAACGGCGGCGGGCATAACGCCGGCTTAGGGCTTGGTTTCTCGTGTGTGGATACCGGCCCTTTGATCGCGCTTATCGAGCAGCAAGCTAAACACCGATGGGACCAAGCTCAGCAAAGTGGCACCGAGGAGGAGCCAGATAAAGAACAGGGGTGAGGGGTTTTCGTTGAGCAAGAAACTCATCAAGGCCGATGCGCTGGCTCCGATCCAATAGACCATGGCCCCGCTCAAGCCTGCGGCAGATCCGGCCAGCGCTGGATTCACAGAGACGACGCCTGCATTCGCCGGTTGGACCGAAAAGCCGTTTGCAGCACCGAGCAAGATCAAGGGCGCGATGATAAAAATCGGACTGGTGAAGCCGCTGTAGTAGAGCACCAGCGAGCCTACCGCCCCTGATACCCCCACCAAACGTCCAAACAGCATCAGCGATGAATCCCACACGTGGGCGGTAACCTGTCTGGTGATGGCGTTGGCGGCGATGTAGCCGACGGTCAGCGTTCCCAGCACCATCCCGATTTGGGTTTGGCTCAGCTGAAACTCGGCTTTGCCGATCAGGGGCATACCGGCGAGAAAGGCAAAGAAAGTCGAGACGCCAAGGCATAGCGTTCCGGCATAGGCCCAATAGCGCGGTGAGGTGATGATCGACGGGTAATCCCGCATTTGCGCAAAAAAGGTCGAGGATGGGTTCAGGTTGGTTTCTTTGAGATCGAACCACACCAGCGCAAAGGTGAAAATGCCGGCGAGGGCTTGGAACCAAAAGACAGCACGCCAGCCGAGCATGTCCGCGAGGAAACCGCCCGTCGTTGGACCGATCAAGGGCGCAAGGCCCATCACCATCGCCACCGATGCCAGCCGCCGGGTCGTGTTCGCTCGATCCACAGAGGTATCGCGGACAACGGCCTGAGAAATGACGGCGCTGCCCACCACCACGGCTTGGACAATTCGGGCGGCATACAAAATCGCTAAGTTGGGCGTGATCGCGCAGACGATCGAGGCGACGATAAACAGCGATACACCAAACAGCGCAACAGGCCGTCGGCCAAAGCGGTCGGAAAATGGACCAGCAAGCAGTGTCAGGAACCCGGTGATGATCAAGTAGCCGCTGAACAGAAAGCTGATGTTGGCGTAGGAAACCCCAAAGTCGTCTGCCATTTCACCAAAGGCCGGAACAATCATGTTGAGCGATAGTACGCCAACGGCCGCCATCATGGTGATGGTTATCAGCTTGGGCGGGCGCGGTGCAGGGGTCATATAGGGTGTCGGTTCCGGTTTGAGCGCCTCGCCATTGGGACGCCTCGGTTAACATGGTAACGAAAATAGCAAAGGGTAAGCCCGCGTTTATCGCTTGGGTGCCCCACCGTTCCCGATGGAAGGTACGAACCAGATCGTGGTTATAAGGGATTAAGAGGCGCTGCGCGTTCGCTTTTGCCGTCGTGTCGCAACTCGGCCACGTGGCGTCCTAGAATGGGACGCGCTGCCGCAGTAATCCAGTGCAAACCCTGTTCATAGACAGCGATAACGTGGGAGCGTGCAAGCGTGGCAAAAAACATTCTGGTAATCATGGTTGATCAACTCAACGGAACGCTGTTTCCCGATGGGCCAGCCCCATGGTTGCACGCCCCAAACCTGCGGGCCTTGGCCCAACGTTCCACACGGTTCCAGAACGCCTATACCGCCAGTCCGCTGTGTGCGCCGGGCCGGGCGAGTTTTATGAGTGGGCTTTTGCCGAGCCGTACGCGGGTTTACGACAACGCTGCGGAGTTCGCCTCAGACATTCCAACCTACGCTCATCATTTGCGCCGTGCGGGGTATCAGACGTGCTTGTCGGGGAAAATGCACTTTGTGGGGCCGGATCAACTCCATGGTTTTGAGCAGCGGCTGACCACAGACATCTATCCCGCCGATTTCGGCTGGACCCCCGACTATCGGAAGCCGGGTGAGCGCATCGATTGGTGGTATCACAACATGGGCTCGGTCACGGGCGCTGGGGTGTCTGAAATCAGCAACCAGATGGAATTCGACGACGAGGTCGCTTTTCATGGTGTCCAAAAGATTTACGACTTGGGGCGTGGCGCGCAAAAGAGCGGCGATGATCGGCCTTGGTGCCTGACGGTCAGCTTTACCCATCCCCACGATCCCTATGTCACGCGCAAGAAGTATTGGGATTTATACGAAGACTGCGCGCATCTCGAACCGGAAATTGCGGATTTGGGCTATGAGCAGCAAGACCCCCATTCCAAGCGCATTTTCGACGCTAATGATTGGCGCAGCTTTGACATACAGCGTGAAGACATCATCCGCAGTCGTCGCGCGTACTTTGCCAACATTTCTTATCTGGATGATAAAGTGGGGGAATTGCTGGGGGCATTGGAAGCAACACGCCAAGAGGCGACTGTTGTTTTTGTCAGCGATCACGGTGATATGCTGGGCGAGCGCGGCCTGTGGTTCAAGATGACGTTCTTTGAGGGCTCAGCGCGGGTGCCGCTGATGATTGCAGACGCGGATATGGCGCCCGGACTGGTGAAAACCCCGGTCTCAACCATCGACGTGACAGCAACGCTGGGTGCGTTGGCGGGGGCGGATCTGTCAGAATTGTCGCCGTGGACCGAAGGGCAATCCTTGGTTCCGTTGGGACAAGGCGGGCAGCGGTCGGAGCCAGTGGCGATGGAATACGCCGCCGAGGGATCCTATGCGCCATTGGTGGCACTGCGTGATGCGCGCTACAAGTATGTGCGCTGCACGTTGGATCCAGAGCAGCTGTTCGACCTCGACGCTGATCCCCATGAATTGCACAATCTCGCCGATGATCCAGCCCACCACGATGCCCTAAGCCGGCTGCGCGCAATGGCGGACCAGCGCTGGGATTTACCGCTCTTTGATGCGCAGGTTCGGGAAAGTCAGGCGCGGCGCTGGGTGGTTTACGACGCCTTGCGCAATGGTCAATACTATCCTTGGGACTTTCAACCCTTGCAGCAAGCCAGCGAACGCTACATGCGTAATCACATGGACCTGAACGTGTTGGAAGATAATCAACGCTATCCACGGGGGGAGTAGGGCGCTCTGTCTAAGCTGAGTCTCAAATCGATTGAAGCCTTTGTCGCTGTGGCCGACGCAGGAAGTTTTGGCGGTGCGGCTGAGCGGCTGAACACCACGCAACCCAACATCTCAAACCGCCTTGCCACCTTGGAAGCGCAGTTGGGTTTGAGCCTGTTTGCGCGTGGACCCGGCAAAACCTCATTGACCGCCAAGGGGCGCGAATTGCTGCCTATGGCGCGGGAGACGTTGAATCACCGAGATGCATTCTTGATCGCGGCTGATGCGCCGGAGGTATTGGATGGGGTGTTGCGGCTTGGCGTGAGTGAGGTGGTAGCGCATTCGTGGCTGAAGCCGTTTATTGCGGCGTTTGCGCAGGCTTTGCCATCGGTCCGGGTCGAATTGACAGTCGAGCTTTCGCGCGACTTGTTGGAGCGCATGCAGGATGGCGAGTTGGACCTGTGCTTTCAGACGGAAAGCAGACCCATACCCGGGCTGGGCTTTATGGAGCTGGATCAGCATGCCTTTGTCTGGGTAGCGAGCGAGGGGCGTGCACCAGCAGATATGACGGTGAGCGAAGCGCTGGCGCATCATTCGCTGTTTCTACCCGCCAAGGGGACGCAGCCTTTTGTCGAATTTCAAACCTATCTCACCCGGTTCGGTTTGGATGCCCCGTCACTGGTGCCCTCGTCGAACCTGTCTGTGGCGCAAAACCTTGTCCGTCAGGGGTTGGGCTTTGGGTTGTTGCCACTGTGCATGGTGCAGGACGACATCGCCGACAAGCGGTTGCGGGCAATGGATCATGATTGGCGACCAGAACCTCTGCTGAGCAGCGCACGGTTTAGCGAGGAGCGGAAACCCCTGTTGGTAGAACGCGCGCTGGAGACGGCGCAGGCGGTTGTTTTATAAATTTACTGTATCGCCGGGATTAACTCTTATAATTGGCATTGAGCGCTCCTGCGGGAGAAAGTGATCCTCAATTTGGGGCAGAACCACAGGAGCAGGTTGGCATGGAAGTTCGGCTGGGCGTCGATATTGGCGGTACGTTTACGGACGTTGTTCTGGAAAGTCCCAAGGGGCTCACGTCGATCAAGGTGCTGACCACCTACGCCGCACCGGAGAATGCCATCATCGAAGGCATGAACCGCGTATGCGAGCGCGCTGGGGTTCCGGCTTCGGCGATTGAGCAGATTATCCACGGTACAACGCTGGCCACCAACGCGCTTATTGAACGCCGTGGGGCGAAGACGGCGCTGATCACCACGCAAGGTTTTCGTGATGTCATCGAAATGCGGACTGAAAGCCGGTTTGAGCAGTACGATCTGGACTTGGTCCTGCCGGACCCCTTGCTGCCACGCCAGCAACGCCTGACCGTCAGCGAGCGGATTGATGCCAACGGTGACGTTCTGATCCCGCTGGACCGGGCTGAGGTCGAGGCGCTGTGTGACACGATTGATGCAGCGGGCTACGAGAGTGTCGCCGTTGGGCTGCTACACTCTTACCTGAACGACCAGCATGAGCGGTTGATTGGCGAGGTCTTTGCCCAGCGCTTGCCGAACGTGGCGCTTTCGCTGTCTTGTGAGGTTTCACCACAGATGCGCGAATACGAGCGCTTCAATACCGTGGCAGCCAATGCGTATATCAAGCCGTTGATGAAGTCCTATTTGGGACGGTTGGCCGGGCGCTTGAGAGAGCAAGGTACGGATTGTCCAATCTTCTTGATGCACTCGGGCGGCGGGATTATCTCGCTGGAAAATGCGGCTGAATTCCCGGTGCGATTGGTGGAGAGTGGTCCTGCGGGCGGTGCTGTTTTCGCTGCGCACATCGCGGGGCGTCACGATCTGGATAAAGTGCTGTCGTTCGACATGGGGGGCACTACGGCCAAAATCTGCTTGATCAAGGATCAAACCCCCAAAACCGCACGCGTGTTCGAAGTTGCCCGCACCTATCGCTTCAAGAAGGGATCGGGGATGCCCATCTCGATCCCTGTCATCGATATGGTCGAAATCGGTGCTGGAGGCGGGTCTTTGGCGCACGTGGATGCCTTGAACCAGATCCGTGTTGGACCGGAATCAGCTGGCTCGGAACCCGGTCCGGCGTGCTATGGCCGGGGTGGTGAGCGTCCAGCGGTTACCGATGGCGACCTGCTGCAAGGCAAGCTGGATCCTGACAACTTTGCCGGGGGCACGATCCCGCTGGACAAGGCCGCGTCGAGCGCCGCCATACGCGCCCACATTGGTGAAAAGTTGGATTTGGATGCTGTTGAGGCGGCTTACGGATTAACGGAAGTCGTGGATGAAAACATGTCTAACGCAGCGCGGGTTCATGCGGTCGAAAACGGCGAAGACTTGAGCGACTATACCATGATCGCATTCGGCGGCGCGGCACCGCTTCACGCCGCACGCTTGTGCGAGAAATTGGGGATTCATCGCTGCTTGGTGCCAACGGGCGCAGGCGTTGGCTCTGCTATTGGCTTCCTCAAAGCCCCCTTCAGCTTCGAAGCCACGCGGTCGGTGTTTGTGGAGTTCAAAGCCTTTGAGCCGTCGATCATTGCCTCAACACTCGCAGAGCTGCGCGAGGAGGCGACGACGTTCGTCCGTTCTTGTGACGCCAACGCGCCGATTGAGGCGGAATATAAGGTCTATATGCGGTACCGAGGGCAGGGGTGGGAAATCCCCATCAACCTGACGGCTGAGCAAGCGGCCAAACCGGATCGAGCGACGTTTCAAGCCTTGTTCGAGCGTGACTACACCCAACTGTTTGGGCGCACCGTTGCGGGGTTGGAGATTGAAGCGACGGTTTGGGCCGTTAACGCAACCACGCCGACGCCCAAAGCAGAGCGCGTGCCCGCAACCGCCGCAACTGCTGACGCTCTACCGCAGGGGACGCGTACGGTTTTTGACGCCGCATTGGGACGGACGGTTGAGGCACCCGTGATCGAGCGGGATACCTTCACGCTGGGTCAGCGGATTTCTGGGCCGGCCATTATTACTGAGGACGAAACCACAATCATCGTCCCTTCTAGCCGCTCGGCCAGCGTTCAAGCGGATGGCTGCATCGACCTTCAGGTGAAAGGGTAACATCATGGCATCGACTGTATCCAAGCAAGTCATGTGGAACCGACTGATTTCGGTTGTTGAAGAGCAGGCTCAGGCGCTGGTGCGCACCGCGTTTTCAACATCGGTCCGCGAAGCCGGTGACCTGTCCGCAGGCGTCTATGACGCACAAGGCCGGATGCTGGCGCAGGCGGTAACCGGCACGCCGGGGCATGTGAACGCCATGGCTGATGCCGTCCCGCACTTCATGCGGCGCATTGGTGTGGAGACGATGAAAGATGGTGACGTCTACATCACCAATGATCCATGGGAAGGCACCGGCCACCTGCATGATATTACAGTGGTTACACCGTCGTTTAAGCACGGGGCGTTGGTGGGCTATTTCGCGTGTACAGCGCATATCGTCGATATTGGTGGGCGCGGTTTTGGTGCGGATGCGAACTCGATTTACGAGGAGGGGCTGTATATCCCCATCATGCGTTTTGCGGACCAAGGCAAGGTCGATGAAACGCTGATGCGGATCATTCGTGGCAACGTGCGCGAGCCGGATCAGCTGGTGGGTGATGTCTATGCACTGGCAACCTGCAACGAGATTGGCCATCGCCGGTTGATTGAAATGATGGACGAGTTTGCCCTCGATGATCTGGGTGAGGTCTCGACCTTTATCCTCAAAAACTCGCGTCGGGCGACGTTGGAGAAGATCAATGCGCTCGATCATGGTGTTGCGCACGGTGCCATGACGATTGATGGCTACAGCAAGCCCGTTGATCTGCGGGTGCGGCTGGAGATCATGGAAGACCGTGTTTTGGCTGACTTTGACGGAACATCGGGTTTGGATGCCAAAGGGATCAACGTCCCAATGGTCTACACCAAGGCTTACACCTGTTACGCGATCAAGTGCGCCATTGCGCCTGAAATCCCGAACAACGCCGCGTCGCTGGCACCGTTTGAGGTGATTGCGCCGGAGAATTCCATCGTCAATGCGGTTCATCCGGCACCGGTCGCTCTGCGTCACGTCATTGGCCACATGGTGCCCGACACCGTTTACGAAGCGCTGGACCAGTTGCTGCCACGCACGGTTCCCGCCCAAGGGGCTGGGACGCTGTGTAACTTCCAAGTTTCGCTCCGCCCTCGGACAGACGCGCCAGCGCCGGAGCACGCTCGGCGGTCAGAGGTGCTGACGTTTAACTCTGGCGGTTCGGGCGCTCGGCCTCGTGTCGATGGCCTGAATGCGACAGCCTTTCCCAGCGGTGTGATGACCATGCCGGTCGAAGCGACTGAGCACGCGGGTCCGGTCATCATTTGGCGCAAAGAGCTGCGCCCGGATAGCGGCGGCGTGGGTGAGTTTCGGGGCGGCTTAGGCCAATACATGGAGGTCGGCGCACAGGACGGCCACGAATTCGATTTCTCCGCCATGTTCGACCGGGTGGATCATCCGGCCCTCGGGCGCGTGGGCGGCGGACAGGGGGCGCCAACGACCATTGCGCGCAGTGACGGTGGCGCGATGCGCGGCAAGGGGCGGCAGTACGTTCCGCACGGTCAGCGCGTCATGCTCGCTTTTCCCGGCGGCGGCGGTTATGGCATCGCCAGTGCGCGAAATCGCGCACACGTCCTGCGCGATTTGGTCCGAGGCTACATTAGCGCGCAGTCAGCGCGCGATGATTATGGCCTCAGTGACGAAGAAATCAGCAACGCCTACGAGCAGGCGCGTCTTGGTCAGGATGTTTGAACAGACAAAAGCCAAGAGCCCGTTTCATTGCAACGCCAACGCGCCCCACGCCCCACTGCGCGGCTTCAAGCCATGAGCCACAGCGCACGGACAGGCAGGCGTCCGGATGCGATGATGCCTGTCGTGGATCGCCATTGGCGCAAAGCAATCCGAAGTATTCTCCACGGATAAGTCTTTGGTTGACATATTAACCAATTCGCTTGAAACGTGACATATCACCTTTGTGATTACAGCAATCAATTTATCTCATGCGGAGGCGGTGTTGGGCACTGATAAGGCTAGAATTTCAGATCGGGTTGCTGATGTCCTCGCAGCGCTATTTGTTGTTTTTATCCTGCTTTTCGCGGCTCAGGGCCCGCTTCAAGAACTCGTCAGAACGATCATCCCTGCGCTAACCCCCGAATGGGAAGAGCTTTCCAAGCGCGCCAAGCGCGTTGCGCTGAAGGAAGGCTTGATTGGCGGCACGTTTCAGTTTCTCAAGGTGAACTTCTTTACAAAAACAGCAGTGTTCCTCGGCGTTCCGCTGCTGGCATCCTTGGTGATTGTCGCGTTGTCGATGCGAAACAGCGCGGGGCGTGCGTCCGAGGCGTTGCGGTGGACTTTAGCGGTGCTGTCGCTCGTGCTGCTCGGATTTTGGTTTGTTCAGGTCTACACCCGCGACATGTCTCAGGTCATCGAGCCTGAGCGATGGGATATGCTGCTGTTTCCAGTAGCCATACTGCTTGTGCTGTACTTTACCCTGCGTGAATACGGCGGGTTCATCGTCTCCTTTGCGGTCTTCTGGATCGTTTATCTGTTCGTCAAAGGGTATCTGCCCGACTGGATCCCTATTTTCGGTGAAGGCGCAGCCAGCAATACCTTTGCCCAGAATTACTCGTTTGCCGTGCAGTCATTTTGGGTGGATACCGGCGGTATTTTCGGTCAACCGTTACAAGTCGTTTCCCGCAACGTTTTGGTATTCATCGTCTTTGGCGCGGTGTTGATGGCCAGTGGCGCGGGGGATTTGTTGCTCAAGATCGCCAACCGACTGACAGGCGGCATGATCGGCGGTGCAGCGCACGCGGCGGTGGCGAGTTCCGCCATGTTTGGCACCCTGTCCGGCGCTGCAATCTCGAACGTTGTCTCCACGGGGGTGATGACCATCCCGGTGATCAAGCGATCGGGGTTTAAGCCATCCTTCGCCGGCGCTGTCGAAGCCTCTGCCTCGACGGGCGGTCAAGTGATGCCGCCAGTGATGGGTGTTGTCGCGTTCTTTGTTGCTGCGGAAATCGGCCTTGATTACCGCTTTATCATGATCGCAGCCATCACCCCGGCTGTGTTCTATTACCTCGGCGTTTTCCTGACCGTGTACTTCGAAGCGCGGAAGTCGGGGATCGGCCCTCTGCCGCGTGAGCAACGGCCAGGACTGACGCGAGACGAGGCTGTAAAGACGCTTGTTTTCATCGTTCCACTGGCTGTTCTGACGTACTTCTTGTTCACGCAGCCGTCGGTGCCAAAGGCCGGCTTTTACGGTTTCCTTGCTGCGATCATCATGTCGACGATCTTGTTTCCACGGTTCCGAACCTTTGGCGGGATTTACCGAGCCTTTGCTGAGGCGGGGAAAATGTCGGCCAAAATCATTATCATTGTGGCCATGATCGGGCTGATCATTGGGTTGCTGTCCTTGTCCGGTTTCACGGGCCGCCTCGCGCTGTTCCTTACCGAAATTGCGAACGGTCCGCTGTTCTTTGTGCTGATCATTGTCGCTTTGGGCGCGATTGTTCTGGGGATGGGCTTACCGCCCGGCGCAACGTACTTCATCATCGTCATTGCGCTTTCGTCGGGGATTGATACCGTCGTTCTCGCGCCGCTGAGCCTGCACCTGTTTGTCGTGTTCTTTGCGGTGATGAGCACAGTGACCCCGCCGGTGGCGCTTGCCGCCTTTGCCGCAGCACCCATCGCTGGTGCGGATCCGATCAAGACCGGATGGCAGGCTTCACGACTGTCTGTTGCTGGTTTTCTGATTCCCTTCGTCTTCGTCTATCACCCCGCCGTGCTGTATAAGTTGCAGGTGGTGTTCGAATGGATGAGTGGCGAGGCGGTGAAAAGCAAAGCGATGATCGACCTCAGTACTGTGAGTTGGTTTGATTATGGTTGGATCCTCGTCGCCTTTAGTCTCGCCATGTGGGTGATCGCTTCGGGGCTCATTGGATTTGAACGTAACCAACTGCGCACGCTGGAGCGGGTCGCACGCGTGGGTGCGGGTCTTGCGCTGCTGGTTCCGAATGTATGGATCTGTGGCCCAGCGCTGGTAATCGCGGTCGCCCTTATCGTGGCGCATCGCTATTTAGGGGGTACGCCTCCGAGTTTTGACCAAAGCGTCAAAGCCTCTACGACGTCGACTTAACGCACCATCTTGGGAGGAAAAAATGCGTAAGTTTATTCTGGCAACCGCTGCTCTGGTTGCAACCACCTCAGCCGCTCAGGCTGAAGATTTGAAGATGGCAACGCTGCCATCAAACCTGCCGCAGGCTGTCGTTATGGCAACCTTCGCAAACATCGTTTCTTCGCAGCTCGATGACGTAAACATCGAAATCGCTGCGGGCGGTGCTGCGACGGCGCACATGATGGAAGTGGGCCGGGGTAACCTCGATATGTCCATGACCTCGCCGGTTGTGTGGAACCTGATGAAGGGCGGCAAGGCGATGTATTCCAAGCAGGAAGAAGCGCCAACGCTTGCTGACAGTGTGCAGTTGCTTATGTGGTTCCCCTATGGTCAGTACCACTTCGCCGTTCGCGCAGATTCTGACATCCAGACCCTCGACGATCTCGAAGGCGCGTCTGTCTTCCTCGGCCCAACGGGCGGTGGTGCATGGAACGCGGCTTATGGTTGGGTAAAGGCGACGACAGGCCTGGACGCGAAAGAAGGCGATTTCGAAGCCATCGACGCCAACTGGACCACCGGTTATCAGTCCTTCCTCGACGGCACCATTGATATGTACGTTACTGGTTGTATCGACCCTTGTGGCCCGTTCCTGCAGATCACAGAAACGGAATCGATCCGTTTTGTCGGGCCTGAGGATGCCACTGGCGAAGCCGTTGATAAGTACTTGGGCAAGTTCCGCTACCGCGACACAATCCCGGCTGGTTCCTACAACAACCAAGCCAACGATGGTGACGTGATTTCCTTGAACACGGCGGTTGGTATCGCTGTGAACTCGAACGTATCCGAGGACACGGTTTACGAGATCACCAAGGCGTTCTGGGAAAACATCGATCAGGTGACCTCTGAGGCGCCTTGGGCGAAGTCGCTGAGCCTAGAGTACGCAGCCACCCCGCAGGGCGGTATCACCTACCACCCCGGTGCGGCACGCTTCTACATGGAAGCCGGCGCACTCTAAGCTTCGATCCTGCATTCAATGCACCGCAAAAAGGGCGGCCCCAACCGGGCGGCCCTTTTTTTGTGGCTTGCGGTCGGGCGCTTATATGTTGACATGTCACGGAAAATGACAGACTCCGAAACGATGACAGAACAAATTTCCGCCGGACTGATCAAAGGCAAAGTGATCGAGCAGCGCGCCAAGTTGCGCCGGAACCTCGTCAGTCGCCTGTTCCGTCTGGGCAACGCCGTTCAGACGCAGACACAGCAGCTGCTGGCCCTGACCTCAGACCTGAGCGTCGTCCAGTTCCGCATCCTGCTGCGCCTGCGCCAAGCCGGGACACAGAACGTGCAAGGCATCTCCGAGCTGCTCGGCGCCAACCGTTCGTTGGTGAGCCGTGCGTTGCCGGATTTGCGCGATCAAGGCTGGGTGACGCTGATCAAGAGCGACGAAGACAAGCGACAGATCTTTGTGCGCCTGACCGATGCCGGACAGCGGGTGGTGGATGAGCACTACAGCCCCTTGCGCGCGCGGTCGGAGGCGATGCGCAACGCCTTTACCGATGAAGAATTCGAACAGCTTGTCGATTACCTCGACCGGCTCGACGCCGTCACATCCTCACCAACCGGCGATTTCGTGTTGGGAGGCGATTTGGAAGATATGGGAGAGACTTATGAGTGACAAAAAAACCGCGCTGGTGATCAGCGCGCACGCGGCTGATTTTGTCTGGCGGTGCGGGGGCTCGATCGCGCTTCATGCCGAGCTTGGCTACGAGGTCACCATCGTTTGCTTGTCCTTTGGCGAGCGGGGTGAGAGCGCGAAGCTGTGGAAGCAGGAGGGGATGGACCTGCAAACCGTCAAGGACGCCCGCCGGGCAGAAGCCGAAGCCGCAGCAGAGGCCCTGGGCGCGCATGAGATGATCGCCATGGATCTCGGCGACTACCCGCTGGAGCTTTCGCGCGAGAACAAGGACGATCTTGTCGACATCATCCGCCGCGTCCAGCCCGCGTTTATGATGAGCCATTCCAAGTACGATCCCTACAACACCGACCACATGTACACCACGCAAGTCGCGCTGGAGTGCCGGATGATCGCGCAGGCTTGGGGGCATAACCCCGGTGAGAAAGTGCTCGGCGCGCCGCAGCTTTACCTGTTCGAGCCGCACCAGACTGAGCAAATGGGCTGGAAACCCGACACCTTCCTCGACATCACGCCGGTTTGGGACAAAAAGCGCGCGGCGATGGAGTGCATGGATGGGCAAGTCCACTTGTGGGATTTCTACACCCGCGTCGCACAGCAGCGCGCCAACCACTTCAAACGCAACTCCGGCGGCATGTCCGGCGGGCGTGATTGCAAGTACGCGGAAGGCTTCGAGAGCATCTTCCCGCGCACCGTTGATGAACTCTAGACCCCAAACTGTGGAGTAAAAACATGGCCAATGTTGTGGTGCAGAACATCGACCGTACACCGCTTGAGCTGGTAGACGGTCTTGCACAGGCGGGGGTTTCCACCGTTCACGAAGCGCAGGGCCGGATCGGCTATCTCAGCAACAGCTTGCGGCCCATTTATACCGGTGCGCGAGTGGCGGGGACGGCGGTGACGGTGAGCATTCCCCCCTGTGACAACTGGATGATCCACGTCGCGGTTGAGCAGTGCCAGCCCGGTGACATCCTGGTTGTCGCGCCGACTTCGCCTTCTGATGCGGGTTACTTCGGTGATCTGCTGGCGACGTCGCTGATGAGCCGGGGCGTGCGCGGTTTGGTGATTGAGGCGGGGGTGCGCGACATTCGCGATCTGACCGAAATGGGCTTCCCCGTGTGGTCCAAGTACGTTTCCGCGACCGGCACGGTGAAAGAAACCCTTGGCAGCGTCAATGTCCCCATCGTGTGCGGCGGACAGGCGATAAACCCCGGCGACACCATTGTTGCCGACGATGACGGCGTCTGTGTCGTCCGGCGCGAAGACGCGGCCGCCGTGCTGGAAAAGGCACAGGCGCGGGAAGCCAACGAAACCGGCAAGCGCGCCCGGTTTGAAGCTGGAGAGCTCGGGCTCGACGTCTATGACATGCGCGCGCGCTTGGCGGCCAAGGGGCTGAAGTATGTCTGAGGGCACGCCCTGCACGTGGATGCGGGGTGGCACATCCAAGGGCGGATATTTCTTGGCCGACGACTTGCCCGCGGATACAGCCGCGCGTGACGCCTTTTTACTCGCCGTCATGGGCTCGCCCGATCCACTGCAGATCGACGGGATGGGCGGCGGGGATCCGCTGCGGTCCAAGGTTGCCGTGGTGCGGAAATCAGCCCGGCCTGGGGTCGATGTCGATTACTTGTTCCTGCAGGTCATGGTCGATCAAGCCATTGTCACCGACGCGCAGAACTGCGGCAACATCCTCGCCGGCGTTGGCCCGTTTGCGATCGAACGCGGCCTGATTGAAGCGCAGGAGGGGGAGACCCCCCTCACCATCTACATGGAAAACACCGGCCAGACCGCTCGTGCCACCATCCAGACCCCCCGCCGCCAGCCGATCTACACCGGGCAGACGGCCATCGATGGCGTCCCCGGCACCGCTGCGGCCATTCCGTTGCTGTTCAGCGATACCGCCGGGTCGTCTTGCGGGGCTTTGTTGCCAACGGGCAGGGCGGTTGACGTGGTCAACGGGGTTGAATGCACGCTGATCGACAACGGCATGCCGTGCGTCATCATGGATGCGGCTGACTTTGGCATCACGGGCACGGAAAGTCGGGAGACGCTGGACGCGGACCAAGCCCTGAAAACAAAGTTGGAGGCGATCCGCCTGTCTGTTGGTCCGATGATGAATTTGGGCGACGTTACAGAGAAATCCGTGCCGAAGATGACGCTGGTATCCGCGCCGACCGCTGGCGGGGCGATTTCCACCCGCTCCTTCATCCCCCATCGCTGCCACGCGACCATTGGCGTGTTGGCTGCGGTGACGGTTGCGACCGCAGCGACGCTGGCGGGCTCACCCGCGCACCGACTGGCCCGCATGCCCGAGGGGCGCTCACCTGCCGTGGGGGTTGAGCAGCCCAGCGGCATCACCGAAGCCGCCCTGGAGCTGGACGCCGCCGGGACAGTGACCCAAGCCGGGATCATCCGCACGGCGCGCAAATTGATGGAAGGGCGCGTGTTCGCATGATCGGCCCCGCCCCATTCATCCGCATCCGCATTCCATTATTCACGCCGCTGGCCGGGAGGAAAAAACCGACATGACCATGGACCCTGATTACCTGCCGTTTCACCCCAACCCCAAAAAGCCGGACTTTGTGCCGCCGGTGGGCGCGGTTGACGCGCACTGCCACGTGTTTGGTCCGGCGGTCGAGTTTCCCTATCACCCTGCGCGAAAGTACACGCCCTGTGACGCGGGCAAGGACCAGCTGTTTGCCCTGCGCGACCATCTGGGGTTCAGCCGCAACGTGATTGTGCAGGCGTCGTGCCACGGCCCCGATAACCGGGCGCTGGTGGACGCGCTGACCGCAGCGGGAGAGTTGGCGCGCGGCGTCGCCTTTGTCCGCCATGACGTGACCCAGGGCGAGTTGGAATGGATGGACGCCGCCGGGGTGCGGGCCGTGCGCTTTAACTTCCTCAAGCGCTTGGTCGACTCAACCCCACGCGAGCATTATCTGAAAATCGTCGAGAAGATCGCCAAGCTCGGTTGGCATATCGTGGTCTATTTCGAAGCCAATGAGCTGCACGAAATCGAAGGGTTCCTGCGGGAGCTGCCGACCACGGTGGTGATTGACCATTTGGGCCGGCCCGATGTTGAGGGCGGGATCGACCACCCCGACTATCTGCGGATCAAGCGGATGATGGAAGACGAGAAATTCTGGATCAAAGTCTCCTGTCCCGAACGCCTGACCAAAGCCGGTCCGCCCTATGACGATGTTTTGCCCTTTGGCCGGGACATGGTCGAGAGCTTCCCCGACCGCGTGCTGTGGGGCACAGATTGGCCCCATCCCAACATGAAGTCCCACGCCCCCGACGACGGCTTGCTGGTTGACCGCATCCCGCTGATCGCCCCGACCGAGGCGTTGCAGCGCAAGCTGCTGATCGACAATCCCATGCGCCTCTATTGGGGAGAGGCGGTTTAAGCGCGCTGTCGGGTCGGCTGGGCTCGCTAGTCGTCTTCGCTGCGGGCGCGCCAGGTTTGGAACGCGGCCAAGTCCGCGCTGCACGGCTGCAGCGATAGCGCCTTGATCTGGTGGATGGGATTGTTGCCCAAACGGGTTTCCGCCGCGACCGTCATGCACAGCCCCGGCGCGGCCACAGGCTCAATCGTGCCGGGCAGGGTGATGGCGAACCGCTGCGCCGCTGCATCGGCGTCGCAAGCATCCAGCGTCATCACCGACCCCGCCACCGGCGCCGCAGCGACCACGCACACATCCATTTGCGGCATGGAAAGAATGCCGTCGGCGAAGTCATCAGCCTCAAACGCCTGATCCCGGCCCAACGCGCCGCGGTAGGAGTAGCACGTGTGCGACTGCAACCCATTCGCCGGATCCACATTCCGGCCCCCACCAACGATGTCGATGCAATAGGAATTCTTCTGCCCATCGAGCTGGTCAACCAGCGTAATCTCTACCTGCTCAGCCAGCGCAGAAGGCGCGGCGAGCAACAGCGCGGAAACCGCCGCCCCAAAACCAACCCCAGCAAAGGCGCGCACGCCAAGCCGGATAGACCCCAAGGCGGTGTGCAGGGAAGAACGGAGGGGGGAGAACAGAGACAGTGTAAACATGGACGCAATCAAGCCTTTCATCCGAGAAATAGGCTCAATAAATGTCCGTTAAACGGGAAAATGGCAACACCTTGGCAGGCATAAATTTTGATGCGCTAAGAGCACTGTCGCAATTCAGTTCGCCGTACGCAATCTAAGTAAGTTTCTAATCCCTAAGGAAAAAAGGAAAATCAATACGGTGCTGATTAAGCTATGGAAAGTATCCAGCAAATGAAAAACAAATCCCTTTTCCTCGGTCCGAGCATTTATAGGCAGATATGGAAATGCTGTCTGAAGTGCTGATTTTCCACTGTCACCAGGTATTGTTCCACACAAAAAGTAGGTGCAATTTGGGTTAGAATTGATGAAATGAATTCCATTTAATAATGATGCTATAATAAAAAAGGCGAAAAACCAGATCAGAGGCCGAACAACACTCAATCCAAAACTCGAAAAAAGGTAGTATGCATAGAAAAAGATTCTATCAAAATGATTAGAGCATGATTTTAGGAAAAATTTTTCACTCAAAATTTGAAAAAAATTTGTATGAGTAGATGTTTGCGAAGAATGTAACTTTGATAGAATAAATTGACAGCTTGCATGCCAGGCCAAATGATTTTCAATATTTGGCGATTCTGGACTGGGCCAATTTTCAGCCTCAAATAATAGACATTCGGTATCGAAAAAGTCACTATTTTCCAATAAAAGGGATTTCAGGCTTCTTACGTGGCTGGTTGCAATTTCAAGGGAATGCACCAAGCAATATTTTAAAGATAGGAATTCCAATTTTGAAGTTCTATTAATAGAAAATTTTGGAACTGACATTTGTATCAGAGAAATTTCACCAATATTGGAATCTGATATATTCAAACATGCTGAGTCTGAATGAGTGGATATTGTTGAGCCTCGGAAAATAATGTTCCCTACATAGGAGTTTGTAATTTTAAGATTGTAGCAGCTAGTATAGGTTGCTTGTATTGTGTCTATATTCACTGCAGCTTTAGTTTCAAGCGTTCCCAATGTGCAATCTAGCATCGATATGCGACCGATATTTTGATAAATCGATAATGATCCGATGTGTAGAGACTGAAAGGATATTCCTGATGTACAGAGTGGCAAATTTTTCTTTTCTTCGTCAAATATATGGGCTGTTAATTTGAAATTACTTGAAGATTTGGCTCCTATAAACAAAAAATTGGTAGCCAGATTATTGTTTTCTTTGAATATTAGTATTTGATTGTGCAGATGACTGTCGTCAGGCGAGCGATGGGTGAAAACAACTTGTATTTCTGTTTCGTTTTACGTCTGGAATAACTGGCAATTTTCGAAAACGTAGCTTTTGTTTAAGGAAGTGAAAATCGTTGAAATTTTGCAATTTTTAAACTTTATGTGGGCGAACGGATTACAATTTTTAAATTCCCAGATATGAGGCAAGCAGACATTTATCACGTCTAAACTATATTGTGTTTCTTCATTTTTATTTTGTCTGCGTGCGCATAGATTTACGTGGTTTTCTAGGAAATTTTTTAGTTGCGGTTGATTTGTTGCCAATCGTGTTACTATCTGTGCTCCAAACTCTTCCGGTAATGGGTTTAAGCTCTCCGGTTGTGCACGATTGACCTCGCGTATTAGGGCTTTAAGCGCTTCTGCAGCGGATTCGGTTTCTTTTTGTTTGTCTGCGGTCATTGTGTCCTCTGGGTTTTTTAAAACCTAAGGTGTTATTAGTGTTGAGGCAAGAAAAAAGGGGGTAATCTCTAAAAGTTCAGGGGTTGGCTTTTTTTTGAATAGATCTTTTTCTTTTATGCACGGTGCGTAAAGCTATGTTGGCGGAAGGAAGAGGAAGATATCCTAGTCCAACTCCTGCTCATCAGTCGCCTCAAGGTATAAATGTTCTGAGCTAATCGTTGATGCTTTTGCACTCCACATGCCGCAAAACCACATCATCAAAATACGCTTCATAGAACCTCGGCAGCAGGTCTCGGGACTCAAAACGGGCCGGGGAGGCCATGGCTTGGGTTAGGTGGTCTTGGGTGAGGTAATCGACCTCTAGGATGAGGGGGATGTTGGGGCCTTTGTCGTCGGATTTGGTGCCATAGAGGACGCGGACGCGGTGCGCGCCTTCGAAGGCTTCCCACAGCGGGCGTAGGGTGGTTTCCACATAGTCCCGCATCGCGGCCTCTTGGCCCTGCTTTACCGTTCCTTCGAATATCGCGAGTTTTGTGATCATCGTGGCTTTCCGAGTGTCGGGTTGAGTGGGGCGATGGTGCGGTTGGCCCCCTTCGATACAACCGCTTCGCGGCCACTCAGGGAGGGCCGGAGTGGGTGGGCTTCGTGGTCACTTAGAGAGGATTTGAGTGTGGTGCCTTCGCGGTCTCTCGGGGAGGGTTTGAGTGGGTTGGCCCCCTTCGATACAACCGCTTCGCGGTCACTCAGGGAGGGCTTGAGTGGGTGGGGTTCGCGGTTACTCGTGGAGGGCTTGAAGGTGATGGGCCTAGTGGCGGTGGTTAGCCGCCTCGGTGTTTGAAGCTGTCGCGGCGGAAGGAATAGAGCGCGTTGGGGTCCACAGCGACGTCAACCACTGCGGGCTTGCCGCAGGCCAAAGCCGCCTCTACCGCGCCGGCCACGTCCGACAACCGATCCGCCCGGAACCCTGCTGCGCCATACAGCTCGGCGGCTTGGGCGAAGTCGGGGGAGGTGATGTCGGCGCCGATGTAGCGCTCGCCAAAGAAATCGCGCTGATACGCCTTTTCCGCGCCCCAACACTGGTTGTTCATCACCACCGTTACCGTGTTCAGGCCGTAATCCACCGCCGTGCTCAGCTCTGATATGGTCATGCCAAAGCCGCCATCGCCCATGAAGCTGACCACAGGACGTTCGGGCCGCGCTGCCTTGATCCCCAATCCGCAGGCAAAGGAAAAGCCAACCAAGCCAAAATCCAGCGGGGTGAACAGGCTGCGGGGATGGTGGTAGTTGAGCGCGTCCGTCGCTTGCAGGCACAGCGTCCCCGCATCCATGGTGATCGCCGCATCTTCGGGCAACACACCGCGCAAGGTTTTGAACAGCCCGGAAGGCTGGGTTGGGTGAGACATGTCCGCGTCGGCGTCGCGCTTGGCGAGGTAGGCTTGACGCTCGGTCTGGAACCCGCTGACCCACGCATCGGCGGCGGCGCGGCGTTGAATGCTGGTTACGGCGTCGGCCAGCTGCTGCGCTGCGGTCGGTGCATCGGCCCAGATGCCCAGCGTGATCGGGAAGAAGCGGCCAATGGCGGTCGGCTCAAGCTCGATCTGGATGATCTGCGCGTCGCGGTTGATGTTGTCGTAGCTGTAGAAGGTCGAGTTGAAGCCAAGCCGCGTCCCCAGCGCGAGGATGACGTCCGCTTCCTTAACCAATCGCGAGGCGACGGGATTGCCGCGCGGCCCCATTTGACCCGCGTTCAACGGGTGGGCAAAGGGGATGCCGTCGCCATGGCCGGGCGCACTGACCAGCGGACAGTTCAGCGCCTGTGCCAGCGCAATCGCCTGGTCATGGCCCAAGGTGTTCTTGATCCCGCCGCCGGTGACGATCACGGGCTGACGCGCCCCGGTGAGCAGGGTGGCGGCCTGGGCGATGGCGTCGGGGTGCGCGCCGGGCAGGTGGAAGCTGCGATATTGGTCCGGCGTCTGCATCGGCATGTCGAACTCAGCCTGACCGGAGAGGACATCACGCGGCAGGTTGAGCTGCACGGGCCCTTTGCGCGGGGTCATGGCGGTGCGGAAGGCCTCGCGGAACAGCTCTGGCACGCGGTCGGTGGAGGGGGCCGTCCACGTCTTTTTCGTGACAGGCGTGAAAACGGATTGCTGATCGACCTCTTGGAACGCATCGCGGTACACGTGCTGTGACGACAGGGCGCCGGCGATGCTGACCACAGGGGAAAAGGCGGCTTTGGCCTGACTGAGCCCGGTGACAAGGTTGGTCGCGCCCGGGCCGTTCTGACCGGCCAGAATGACGCCGGGATCGCCAGAAACGCGCGCGTAGCCGTCGGCCATGTGGGTGCCGGTCCGCTCGTCACGGACGCCGATGAAGTTGATCTCGGACGCATCATAGAGCGCATCGAACAGCTCCATCGTCGCCGAACCAATGAGGCCGAATACGTGGCGGGTGCCCTCAGCGCGGAGTGCCTCGACGGCGGCTTGACCGCCAGAAAGTTTGGTCACGTCAGTGTCCTCTTCAAAAATTCAACCGTGGGGCCGGTAAAGGCGGCGGGGTCTTCCATCAGACCCAAGTGCTGTAGGCGCGGGACGACGTGCGTTTGCGCGCCGCTGATCTCATGGGCGATGGCGTGGGCCATGGCGGGGGTCGAGCCGGTGTCGTGCTCGCTGGTCATCACCAGTGTCGGTGCGGTGATGGGCTGGTCGGGCTGGATCAACTCGCGCACCCCGTGGGCCAGCACCCAAGCGGTTTGGGCGTACCCCTCCGCATCCACGGCGCTGCGCCACTGGCGGACGTGGTCCACGGTGGATGCGTGGTTGGCGAGGAAGTCAGGCGTGAACCAGCGCAACAAGGCGTCGGGCAGGGTGCTCATCGTGCCTTGCTCACGCACTTTCGCGGCGCGGTCTTCGACGGCGAGTTGGGCTGCGTCACCCCGATCATGGGGGCTGTTCAAAATCGCCAGCGCGCTCAGCCGATCGGGGAAATCCAGCGCAAAGCGGCGGTTGATCATCCCACCGATGGAGAACCCCACCAGCGCCGCCCGCTGGATACCGGTTGCATCGAGCAGGCCGCGGATTTGCTCGGCATAAAGCCCCAGCGTAGCGGTGCGCGGCGGCGGGGCGCTTTCCCCATGGCCATACAGGTCGTAGGACAGCACAGCGAAGTGCGCGCTGAACGCCGCGATCATCGGGTCAAACAGGCGCCGCGACAGACCCAGACCGTGGATCAGCACCACGGTGGGCTGTGTCGTCGGATCGCCATGACGCTCATAGGCCGTGCCGTCGAGCGTCATTTCTGTTGAGGGGTGGTCACTCACCCTTAGACGCCCGCCGGATTATCAACGTCGCGGCCCATTTCCTTAAGGTCGGAATAGCGGTTGCCAATGCGGTGGTTTGGATGCCCGCCTACAGACGCGCCCAAGGCCACAACGATCTCGTCATCCGCTGGAGCGTCGGGGATGGTCAGGTGGATGGTCTGGTAGTGAGAGCGCAGGCCGCCGTCGTCCTTGTGCATCAGCGGGATCATCATCGCCGTCCCCATCGCACCGCGCGTGTTGGTAAAGGCAAGGTAGGACTTGGCGTTGATCGCTTCGCGGAACTCGTTGCCGAACCACAGGGTGTGGGTCAGGGCTTGCGCGTGCTCAACCTCGCCGCCCGAACCAACGTTCGATGCCTTGCCGCAGCCTTCCAGTGTGTCACCTACCGTATCCAGCAGCATTTGCGTCAGCAGCTTTCCCAGAACAGGACCATGCTCCCGGATTTCGGGCTGCAAATCCTCAACATAACCGCGGCCAAACCACGGGTTCCGGATCACAGCGATCGCGGCCACCAGTTTGGTTGGCGTGTCGATGACTTTGCCGCCCTCGATGAAGGTGTCTTGGATGTTCAACAGGGTGCGGCGGATTTCTACGGCCATGATGGGGGTCCTTGTGGGATGTGAAACAGGGGTTGAGGCGGTGATCAGGCTGCGTGCGGCATTACCCGCTCGATAAAGGTCGACAGGGAGCGCTTCTGCATATCCATGTCCAGACCCATGGAGGCGTAATAGATATACGCATCAACACCGATGTCTTTGTACGCGGCCAATTTCTCTGCGCATTGCTCCGCAGAGCCGAACATGAGGTTTTCTTCCAATGTGTCGGGGTCGTAACGCATGTTGCCGTCGAGCTGGTCAACGGGCACACGCTCTGGGAAACCGTTGATGACGTCGCCCTTCTTCTGCATCAGATTACCGAACTGCCCCAGCGTGTGCCGCAGCGCGCCCAGCGCAAGCTGGCGGTCGGCTTCGTTCTCATAGATCGCCGAGTGGCGCATCATGGCGAACTTACCGGTGAAGGGGGTCTCTGACTTGGCGATGGCGTCGTTGAGCTGCTCCCGATACTTTTCGGCTTCAGCAAACGGCATGGTCAGCGGCCAACTCATGATATTTGCGTTGTTGGCAACAGCGTAGTCAAAGGTGATGGGCGATCGTGCTGCGACCCACAGCGGCACCTCGTCCTGCACAGGCTTGGGGCAAGCGGTAGAGGAGGGAAACTGCCAGAAGCGGCCATTGTGCTCAACGTCGCCAGCCCACAGCTGTTTGATCAGCGGCAGCATCTCCTGCATGTACTGCCAGGAATCCTTCTGCTCCAGCCCGGGCTTCATGCGATCGAACTCGCGCTGATAAGCGCCTGAGCCCAAACCCAGCTCAAGCCGCCCCTCAGAGAGCACGTCGAGCAGCGCTGCTTCACCCGCGATGTTGATGGGGTGCCAGTATGAAGCATTGGCAACGCCGCAGCCCAGTCGAATGTTCTTGGTAATGCCAGCCCACCACGTCAGAATCTGGAACGGGTTGGGGGCGATTGTCATTTCAAGCGCGTGATGCTCAGCGGCCCAAGCGATCTCAAAACCAGCATCGTCCGCCATGCGGATCATATCTTCAACATGGTGGCGCACGTCCATGATCGAAGTGTCGGCGGAGGTGCGCTCTAGGTTGATGGCGAGATGGAATTTCATGGTTTCAGTCCACTTCGTCTTAACGGGGTTGGAACGGGGACGTCAGGGGCTCGTCTGATAGGTTCATCCAGACGGTCTTGGGGCGGGTGTAGTCGTACATCGCTTGCATGCCCGCTTCACGGCCATAGCCGGACATCTTCTCACCGCCAAAGGCAGCAATTGGGGAGATGGCGCGGTAGGTATTCACCCACACAATGCCAGCACGGATGCGGCGCGCCATGCGGATCGAACGGGCGCTGTCACGGGTAAAGATGCCTGCGGCCAAGCCATGCTCGGATTGGTTCGCCAGCGCCAGAACGTGCGCTTCATCCCGGAAACGCTGCACCGTTAGGACGGGACCAAACAGCTCCGTATCCACGATGTCGAGGGACGGGTCCGGGGCTTCGATGATCGTGGGCTGGAAGTACTGGCTGCCCAAGCCATCAGCTTGCTGGCCCCCGGTCAGGATTGTTCCCCCCTGATCGACCGCCGTTTTGATCTGATGCTGGATGTGGCTGACCTGTGCGGTGGTACACAGCGGGCCCATTTCGGTTTCATCGGCCATTGGGTCGCCAATGCGGATGCCTTTGGCGGTCGCAATCATCCGTTCGAGGAACGCGTCCGCGATGCCCTCTTGCAGGAACAAGCGAGACCCCGCCACACAGCTTTGGCCAGACGCGCCAAAGATCCCAGCGACAGAACCATTGACCGCGCTTTCCAGATTGGCGTCATCAAAGACAATGAACGGCGACTTGCCACCGAGTTCCAACGACAGCGCCGCGTAGTTGTTGGCTGTGTTACGGATCACGTGGGCGGCGGCCTTGGGACCGCCGGTAAAGGCGACGCGGGCGACCAAGGGGTGACTGGTCAGCACACGGCCACAAGGCTCACCATGACCGGTGACAATATTCACAACACCCGCAGGAATGCCCGCTTCTGCGACCAGCTTGCCGAACTCTAGCAACGGCGTGGAGGCTTCTTCGCTGGCCTTGAGCACGATGGTGTTGCCAGCGGCCAAAGCGGGGCCGATCTTGACAGCGCTGAGGAACATTTGCGAGTTCCACGGGATCACAGCGGCGACCACGCCCAGCGGTTCCCGATCGGTGAACACGAACATGTCCGGCTTGTCGATGGGCAGGGTCTCGCCGCTAATTTTGTCAGCTGCGCCCGCGAAGAAATGGAAATACTCGGCGATATACTTCGCCTGCCACGCGGTCTCCTTAAACATCTTGCCGGTATCGCGGGTTTCGATGCGGCCTAGGTGTTCCGAGTTTGCGGCCAGAAGATCACCAAGCTTGCCCAGCAGCTTACCGCGCTGTGACGGTGTCATGCTGGCCCATGGGCCTTCGGTTTGTGCGTGATATGCGGCTTTGACGGCGGCATCCACGTCGGCTTCGGTGGCTTCGGGGATGGTGGCCCACGGTGTGTTGGTGGCGGGATCGACGGACTCAAACGCCCCGCCGTCACTGGCGCTAACCCATTGACCATCAATCAGCATTTTATAGGCTTCAAGCGACACAGCGCAGTTCCTCCCCAAAACAGTGCTTGTATAAGACCTTCCTAAATCATTGCGGTCCTATAAGAAAATGAAATTAATCGTGGTTTTAATTCGAAAAACATGAATTATCGGTGCCATGAATATCGCAGCCATCCAAACATTTCTTGCCATTGTTGAAACCGGCTCGCTCGTGCGGGCGTCTGAGCGGTTGAATGTCACGCAGTCCACGGTGACCGCACGCCTCAAGGCGCTGGAGGAAGCGTTGGGGCAGACATTGATCACGCGCTCCAAGTCTGGCGCGACCTGCACCAGCGCCGGTTTGCGGCTTCAGCGCTATGCGCAAACCATCTCCGGCATGTGGCGGCAAGCGCGATTGGAAGTCTCTTCGCCGACGGGCCGTCGCGTGTTTCGGAACTGCGCGGTGCACGCGGATCTGTGGGATGGGTGGGGCGAGCGGCTGTTTTCCGCTTTGGACGAGCACGAAGGGATCAGCGTCTCCGTGTTCTCCGGCGGCGAGAGCGACTTATCAGGCTGGTTGGATAGTGGGTTGGTGGATACGGCTTTGGGCTATGTGCCAATCACGCGCGTGGGGGTGGTGAATGAAGCGGTGGGCGAGGATCAGTTGATCTTGGTCTCCACAGACCCCGATGCGCCATTGCGGTTTGATCCGGGTTATATTTTCGTCGACTATGGTGAGGACTTCAGCCAACAGCATATGACCTTCTATGCTGATGCCAACTCCGCCCGCCTGACATTCAACGCGCCTTCGCCGGCCCTATCGTTTATTTTGAACAAGGGCGGCACAGCCTATTTACCAGCGCGGATGGTCGAAGCGCTGGTGGCTCAAGGCCGCTTGCATCGGCTGGCACAAGCGCCGGTTTTCACCCGTGTTGTGTTTCTAAATCGCAAAGAAGACACCGCCATAGATGCGCGTATCTGGACGAGCTGAAAGCGTAGCGATTACAAACACCGTCCGGGGCCGGGCGTTGCGAACACTTGTGCGGCATAGACGCGGCTGCCGTCGCTGGTTTCCGCGACGGCAAGGCCGACTTCGGCAAATGCGCCCACCATGTTTTTGCGATGGCCCGGCGAGTTGATCCAACCCGTCATGATGGTGTTCGCCAAATCAGCCGTTGTTCCGAACTGTGAAGACCGGGCGATGTTCTCCGCCCACGGCGCGCCCTGCGTGCAGAGCACATAGCCCGCGTCTTCAATCCGATCTCCCGCCCGCTGACCATCCGCGCTGTGGCTCAAATCGTTCTTGCGCGCCATCACGGTTGCCAACGCTTGCGCGGCGGCGTCCAGTTGGGCATCGCGCTTAAGGGTCGCCATGCCTTGTGTGGTGCGAAAGGTTTGAAGCTCCGCCACCAACACATCATCCAGTTGGTTTAGGTCCAGCGTCGTTGCTGATGCGGCAATGAAGGCACCGCTGCCCGCCTGATTGCCTGTGGGAGAGGTGGCCGTGTTGGTGGCGGTATTGGTCCGCTCAGACGCACTTGTCGCCGAGCATCCGGTGATGACCAATGCCAGCGCAGCCGCAACCAATCCTCTTAAACCCATGGAAAGTCCCCCCGAGATTCCTCTGTCACGCTCCACTCTATTGAGGGTTTTGAGCAGGAAACGGGCGGGATTAAGAAGACTTCGCGGGCTAAAACTGTCTGAAAAGCGGAGGCTTGCCGCGCCCTAGCATCTAGTCCGCTGCAGGATCTGCGACGTACATGCGCCAGTTGTGCTGTTCCTTGAAGCCTAAGACCTCGCGGATCTTTCGGTTGGAATAAAGTGCTTCGAACCGGCCAAGGGCGTGGCGCACGGGCGTGCCGGGAAAGAACCGCTCCGCCAACTCTGGCGCCGGAATATTGGCCGAGTTATCGTCATTGCCGGCGTTAAAGACCTCGAACCCGAGGCCGTCTTTCTGGATGCACAAATGCACGATTTGGCCTAAGTCGCGAGCATCGATGTAGCAGAACGCATTGCGCCGCCGCACAGCCGGGTCCGCGAAGTAGCCGGGGAAGTTCTCAGCATATTCGTGCGGCTCGATCACGTTTCCGATCCGTAAAGCATAAATATCCGCGCCTGTTCGCTTGGCAAAACTGCGCGCCGTTTGCTCATTGACGACTTTGGATAACGCGTAGCTATCCGTCGGGTTGGTGTCGTAGTCATCTTCTTCGAGCGGCAAAAAATCCGGGTTCACCTGTCCGTCGGCAAAGCACACGCCATAGGTGGTTTCCGAAGATGCAATGACAATCTTGTTGATGCCCAACTTGGTCGCGGCTTCGATGACGTTGTAAGTGCCCATGGTGTTAACGCGAAAGGTCTCGTTGTCCGGCTTGAGCAGGATCCGAGGAACAGCGGCGAAGTGCACCACCGCATCAAACGTCGGAACGCCCGTGCCGGGTTCCAGCTCGTCAAAGTTGGCGTAGCTGGTCAGGACGTTAAACATTTGCCCGCTATCGGTGATGTCAGCGATCAGGTTATCAACGCCGGGATGATCCAAGGGCGTCAGATCGACATTGACCACGCGATAGCCCTGTTCCAACAGCCACGGCACGACGTGGCGTCCCGCCTTTCCAGAGCCACCGGTAAAAAGAATGCGCTTGCGGGTCATGGGGTCAAACCTTTGATGAAGGACAGCATGTGCTGGGCAACAACGTCACCGCATTCCAACATGATCGAGTGCTTGACCTTCGGCAAGACCACCAACGCGGCGCTCGGCATTGCACGGGTGATTTGCTCGTTTAAGCGCGGCGGGCAGCCACCATCGTTTTCGCCTGTCAGCACCAGCGCAGGTGCCGCAATTTCATGCAACCAAGGCGCCATTTCCGTGCTCGCATAGATGTCAAAAACGTTCAGGAAAATCTCGGCGTCTGTGCCAACAACCTGATCCATCCGGCCTTGGACCACCTCGGGGCTCGCAGCGATGAAGGCATCGGTGAACCAGCGGCTTGCAAGGGTCGCAAGGATTTCTGGCACACTCTGTGCGCGCATGGCCTGAACCACGCCTTTGACCTTAGCGCTATCGGTACAGCCAGAAAAAGTCTGGGAGCGTCATGTTTTTGTGAGGCGCGCGGGCACATTGCCTCAATCAGCGTCGGAAAATTCACTTCACGTGTTTCCTTGGAGTCTCGACCGATGAGGCCAGTTGGTGCCGGGAAAGCGACCCGAACGGCTGTCTTCCACCCACGGGGTCAGGCTCGTTCCAAGTTTCTGCCCGTTTTTTGGGCGGGGATTTGGCGCTATGGAGCCAGAGTTATTGGCCCTCATGCAAGCGATTACAGCGCGTGCTTCTGGTGGTTCTTAGCACTGACTTTATGGCAACGAATGGTGGCCTTGGGGAAGGGTGGATGCCCGTGTGCCTGAGGGGAGAGCCCCAGACGAGGCTTGTAGCGATTGTGCGCGAGTAAAAAGGGGGTGAAGGGCCATCACTGCGGGGTCATCTTCAGAGTGCATTTGCTCTGCTCAATAATGCATTAAAAGTCGCTTTGGATTGTATGACCTAATGACAATCGCTGAGGAGACCCATCCCTCGTGCCCGTGCTGAACCATCCGGCGGAGCGCGACGGTTGTGCGGACAATCTTGCAACCAACACCTAAAATGTCGGAGTTGGTGCGGTTTAGCCTTGGGCCGTAAACCTGAAAACAAACGAGCGACTGTGGCCAGCGGTGGTGTGTCAGGGGCAGGCTGAGAAAGGGTCTTGTCGGTTCTACAACGGCGCTATTTCGTGCCGGAACGGCTGAAAAAATCCTACGCCTTGGCCTCAGAGGAGTTGGTCCACACATCGCCAGTTTTTATCACTCAACGGCTTAAACATTTGTGCTGTGAAGCGGTTAAAATGAGCCGAAACACTGGCAGCGACGAACAGTATTTCGCACCGGCTTAGGGTGCGCTTCTCTCTGCGCTGTGCGCTTTGAGATTTCGTTGCCTGTCCGATTTTGAGCAACAGGCCGTGCCAGATTCAGCACTAGACCATCTGCGGGCGGCTTGAATAGTTTTTCGTTCAGAACGTTTCACCAGCGTTCCGAACCGGCTCTTTCGGTTCAAAAAAATGTAATAAAAAATCAAGAGGAATCCTGAACCATGAAAAAGTTCCTGATTGCAGCAGGGGCGCTTGTGAGCGCGCTGTCTGCGAACGCTGCCCTTGCCGAAGACGACACCATCAAAGTTGGCGTTCTTCATTCCCTTTCTGGCACGATGGCCATCTCTGAGACCACCTTGAAAGACACGGTCTTGATGATGATCGACGAGCAGAACAAAGCTGGTGGACTGCTCGGTAAGCAGCTTGAAGCGGTCGTCGTTGACCCAGCTTCTGACTGGCCGCTTTTCGCTGAAAAAGCGCGTGAGCTGATCGAGATTGAAGGCGTGGACGTGATGTTCGGTTGCTGGACATCGGTATCGCGTAAGTCGGTCCTGCCGGTCATTGAAGAATTGGCGTCCGTTCCGCTGTTCTACCCCGTGCAGTACGAGGGCGAAGAGTCCTCCAAGTTCGTCTTCTACACCGGCGCAGCACCGAACCAGCAGGCGATCCCAGCGGTTGACTACTACCTTGAAGAATTGGGCGTTGAGTCCTTTGCCTTGCTCGGTACGGACTACGTGTACCCACGGACAACCAACACCATTCTTGAGCAATACCTTCTTGATGCAGGTATCGCAGCAGAAGATATTTTCGTGAACTACACCCCCTTCGGTCACTCAGATTGGCAGACCATCGTTTCGACGGTTAAGGATCTGTCCGCTTCGGGTAAAAAGGTCGGCGTGATTTCGACGATCAACGGAGACGCCAACGTGCCGTTCTACAAAGAACTCGCAAACCAAGGCATTTCTGCTGAAGACATTCCGGTTGTGGCCTTCTCCGTTGGTGAAGAAGAGCTTTCCGGTTTGGATACAGGCCCGCTGGTCGGTCACCTCGCAGCATGGAACTACTTCCAGTCTGCAGAAGCTGACGTAAACGACGAGTTTGTTGAAACGTGGCAGAGCTTCATCGGCAACGATGAACGCGTCACCAATGACCCAATGGAAGCAACCTACATCGGCTTCAAGCTTTGGGCACAGGCTGTCGAAGCTGCTGGCTCCGAAACTTACGCTGACTGGCGTCCAGAGATTTACGGCATGTCCGTGCCAAACCTCACCGGCGGTGAAGCAACCATGCTGCCAAACCACCACCTGACAAAGCCAGTGTTGATTGGTGAAATTCAGGACGATGGCCAGTTCGACATTGTTTCACAGACCACCGAAGTCCCGGGCGACGCTTGGACCGATTTCCTTGCAGCTTCTGCGACACGGATGTCCGATTGGGCAGACTCTGAAGTCGATTGCGGTAACTACGACACCGAAACCGGCGAGTGTTTTGGTCAGAACTACTAATCAGCTCTGACTAAGCTTGGGAAGGTCGCTCACTGCCTCCTCGCAGTCGGCCTTCCCATACTGTTTTTTCGCTCCTCGCTGAACCCATTCCTTGGCCCAAAGTCCAGCGGGTCAGCAGTCTCGTAGTCCTGTCTCCTCAGCAAAGGCTGACGCCATGCTTCGTTTGCTCACCCTTCTTGTTGCGCTGGTTATATTGAGCCCCGCATGGGCCTCGGCGCAGTCGCTTGGCGACATTCTGGCCGGCCGGTCGGACGATCTCGCTGCTGGTAAAACAGCAACGATCAAAGAAATCGCCGCCGACGTTGCCGCCACCCGTGATCCCCAGACCCGAGACGTGCTTGAAGGTTGGATTGATGGCCGCCTGCATTACCGTCGCAGCGACAACCTGATTGTCTTCGCCGACAAGACTGAGTCCGGCTACGACCTGAGCGACCCCATTACGGGCGATGCGCTTGGTTCAGTCGGTAAGAAAGATACCAAAAAAGTAAAGAATTCGACGCCGATCAAGGCCATTCTCCGGCCCGGCCTAGCCGCGCTGGACCTCAGCAGCGTTGACCCTGAAAAGCGGCTATCGGCGGCTGAGCAAATCTCGAAAAAGCCAACCGTGCAATCCTTGGCTTTGCTCGAACAAGCGTTGGCGACTGAAACCGTCGCCGGGGTTCAATCAGCCCTTGAGACCGCCGCACTGATCGCAACCTTCGCCGTTTCGGACGCCGCTGATAAGTTGGCCGCTTTAGAAACCATGGGCGACCGTCTGGAACCATCTGTACGAGGGGCCGTTCAGCGGGTTGCCAACGATAAAAACGCAGCGCCAGAGATAAGAGAAGCGGCACAGGCGCGGCTTGCCAGCATCGAAACCCGCGTGGCGCTCAACAATTTTGGCAACAACATCCTGTTTGGCCTGTCTCAAGCCTCGGTTTTGCTGCTGAGCGCCATTGGCCTCGCCATCACTTTTGGCGTCATGCGGGTCATCAATATGGCCCATGGCGAGTTTGTCATGATCGGAGCCTACACGACGTTTGTGGTGCAAACCTCCTTGCCGGTTTCGTCCGGCGTAGGCTTACTCATATCGATCCCCATCGCCTTTGCCGTAGCGTTTATCGCCGGGGTTATTCTGGAACGACTGGTGATCCGGTTCCTCTACGGTCGTCCGCTGGAAACCCTGCTGGCGACCTTTGGTGTGTCGCTGGTGCTGCAACAGTCCTTCCGCTTGATTTTCACCCCGCAGAACCGACCCATCGTGACCCCGGATTGGTTGGCTGGTAATCTGTCTCTCAATCCCATTTTGGGCATTACCACGCCCCGACTTTTCGTCTTTGGGATCGCGCTCGCTGTCTTCTTTGGCCTGTTGCTGTTTTTGCAGCGCTCGCGCTTTGGCCTTGAAATGCGCGCCGTCACACAGAACCGCGCCATCGCCAAAACCATGGGCATCAACTCCAGCCGTGTCGATTACCTGACCTTTGGCCTGGGATCTGGCATTGCGGGCCTGGCCGGGGCCGTGCTCAGTCAGGTGTTGAAGACCAATCCTGACATGGGGACGGATCTGATCATCCCAAGCTTTATGGTGATCGTGGTTGGTGGCGTCGGCAGTCTATGGGGGGCGCTGGTTGGCGCGGGCCTTGTGGGCATGGCAACCAAGTTGGTCGAGCCGCTGTTTCCAAACAATACACTGCTTGCCACAGCCATTATCCTCGTCGCCGTCATCGGCTTCATTCAATTCCGTCCGCGCGGACTGTTCGCGCAAAAGGGAAGGTCGGCTGAGCTATGATGACCCCAACACAATACACCGATTTGGGCCGTCGCTATCGCCGAGCCTCTCCGGTTATTTCCATGCTGGTGGTGTTCGCTTTGCTGGCGGCATTCATGGTCTATGTCCCGCTGGCCAACGGTTCGTTCACCGGCGGCAGTGGAGCGCTGCCAGATACCATGGTGCAGCTGTTTGGCAAGATCTTGTGTTTTGCGCTGCTGGCCGTCGCTATGGATTTGGTCTGGGGCTACTGCGGAATTCTGTCGCTCGGTCACGGTGCGTTCTTCGCGTTGGGCGGTTACGCCATTGGCATGAACCTGATTTATGCCACCGCAGACGAGAAACTGGCCCAAATCACCGATGCTGTCGCCCGTGATGAAGCGGTCAAACAGTCTATTTTCTCCGTCGTGGGGCAGGGTGAAGACCCGTGGCCGTGGTTTTGGCTGCTGGCAGACCAATTCTGGTTCCATGCCTTGCTGGTCCTCATCGTTCCGGGGGCGCTCGCCTTTGGGTTCGGGTGGCTGGCGTTTCGCAGCCGAGTGACGGGGGTTTATCTCTCCATTATCACGCAAGCCCTTACGCTGGTCCTTGGCTACTTGTTCATCATGAACGAGTTCGGTTTGCGCGGGAATAACGGACTGTCGGGCCTGCAAAATGTGATGGGGGCGTCAACGACTGAGCCATCGACCAAGGCGCTGTTGTTCATTGCCTCTGGCGTCGCGCTGATGGTGGGCTATGCCATCACGTTGTTTCTGACACAATCCAAGTTCGGCAACGTTATTCGCGGCATTCGCGATGACGAAGACCGCGTTCGGTTTCTGGGGTATCAGGTCGAGGGTTATAAGGTTTTCGCCTTTGTGATCTCCGCCATGATGGCGGGCGTGGCCGGCGCGTTGTTTGCGCCGCAAGCGGGTATCATCAACCCCGACAGCTTTGGCCCCTTAAAGTCGATTGAGATTGCTGTTTGGGTCGCCCTGGGTGGTCGCGGCATGATTTACGGCGCGATTGTTGGGGCAATCACCGCCAATTTGCTCCGTTCTGCACTGACAGGGGGCTGGATCAATTCCATCGGTTTTGGTGCTGCATCCATCGATGTCAGCGGGGTGCCTTGGCCAGAGTTTTGGCCGATCGTGCTGGGGCTGATGTTTGTCTTGGTGACGCTGTTCCTGCCTCGAGGGATCATGGGACTTTGGCACGATATAATGGGTATGGCGTGGCAGGGTTTGGTGAAACCAAGGTTGGTCGCAGGTGCTGGCGCAGGCGGAGCTTCAGAACACCCGGAACAAGAGCCGCCCGAGGTATCATCTGGACGTGAAGTGGTCGCCAGCGCATGAGTAAGTATCCCCCAATGGTGCTCAACATGGCACCGATCCCGGCTGAGCCGCCGTCCCCTCGCACAACATCGAGTTTTGAGAGCAGTGATTTGAACTCTGGTTCATCGCTCTTGATGATGCAGTCAGTCACCGTGTCCTTTGACGGTTTCAAAGCCTTGAATGACCTGTCATTTTCGATCTCAGACGGCGAATTGCGGGCGATCATTGGCCCCAATGGCGCGGGAAAAACAACATTCATGGACGTCGTCACCGGCAAAACGCGGCCCGATAAAGGCCGCGTGGTGTTTGGCTCAACGGATGTGTTGCGGAAGTCCGAAGCCGAAATTGCCCGTCTGGGCATTGGCCGTAAGTTCCAGCGACCAACAGTCTTTGAACACCAAACCGTCTTCGAAAACCTGATGATGGCCCTCGCCAACCCACGGGATCCCATCGCAGGCATTTTCTATGCGCTCAACCGATCGGATCGAGAGCGGGTGCAAGACGTGGCAGAGCAGATCAACCTGCAAGATGTGCTGCAAAGCGAGGCAGGGATCCTGTCCCACGGACAGAAGCAATGGCTCGAAATCGGCATGTTACTCGCGCAGGAGCCGAAACTTTTGCTGGTCGATGAACCCGCAGCCGGCATGACGCCCGCAGAACGTGAGCGCACCGTTAACATTTTGCGCGAGGTGTCCAAGACCCGCTCCGTCGTCGTGATCGAACACGATATGGAGTTTGTCCGTAATCTCGATTGCCGCGTGACAGTGCTGCACGAAGGCTCAGTGCTGGCCGAGGGCTTCATTGATCATGTCGTCAATAATGAGGAGGTGATCGATGTCTACCTTGGTCGCTGAAAATATCACGCTGTCCTATGGCGCATCCCAAATCCTGCACGGTGTATCCTTGGAGGCTCGCACGGGCGAAGTGACCTGTGTCATGGGGCCCAATGGGGTCGGCAAGACCTCGCTGCTTAAGGCCATTGTTGGTGTGCATCCGTTTAGCGGCGGGGCTATACGCTTAGGCGAGACGGATCTGGGCAAACTCAGTGGTCATCAGTTGGCGCGCGCGGGTGTTGGTTATGTTCCGCAGGGGCGAATGATCTTCCCGCGTCTCACGGTCGAAGAAAACCTCAAAAGCGGGTTTGCCTGCTTGCCACGCAACCAGTGGCGCATCCCCGATCGCGTGTTCGAGCTGTTCCCTATTTTAGCCGATTTCATGGGGCGTCGTGGGGGTGATTTATCCGGTGGGCAACAGCAACAGCTGGCGATTGCCCGGGCGCTGATTACCAAGCCACGGTTGCTGATCCTTGACGAGCCAACAGAGGGCATTCAGCCCAACGTCATCCAGCAGATTGGCGATGTCATCCGCGCGCTGAAGGAGGAGGGCCAGATGTCCATCATCTTGGTTGAGCAGTACTTTGACTGGGCCCAAAAGCTGTCGGATAGCTTTACCGTCATGCGGCGTGGTGAGGTCATCGCTCAAACCCGAAAGGATGATGCGAACATAGATCAATTGCGGCGGTTGATTTCCATCTGACCCGGTGCATTTTGTTTTCGAGAC
Source organism: uncultured Alphaproteobacteria bacterium (assembly GCA_905479265.1). Taxonomy (GTDB): domain Bacteria; phylum Pseudomonadota; class Alphaproteobacteria; order UBA7985; family UBA7985; genus UBA7985. The sequence goes on along the minus strand of CAJQLX010000024.1, from coordinate 14,959 downwards.
CATGGCGCATTTGCGCTTGAGAGAGTCCCTTTTTTCAATGGTATTCGCGCGAGGGATTCGTCAGAATGCGCGAAATACACCAACACTTAGGAACGCAAACCATGACTCGTTTGATCGCATCTGCTTCTGCCCTTTTGCTCACCGCTGGAACCGCCGCAGCGCACACCGCTGAGGCTGCTCACAGCCACAACGAGATGGTTATCGCTGTCGCTTTCGTGGTTGCGGTTGGTGCCGTCGTAACGCGGATGATCGTTCGCGCGCGCTAAATTGTTTCCCCGCGCCCTTCTTCGTGATGAAGAAGGGCCGGAACGGCGCGCTTTAGTTTGATAGATTGGCCGTGAGCATTGTGAGCTCATAGTGCATGGCCAAGATCTGATCCTTCAGCTTTTCCGTCTTACGACGGTTGTTGAAGGTGTTGGGGATGCGAGCGAGCTTCGCCTCCAACTTTGCGACTTTGGAGCTGAGAATAATGATGTCAGCCTTGGTCGCGACCTGTCGTTCCTGCTTGAGACTGTGGCTACCCCGCACACTGGGTGTCGCTTGGGTTTGGTCAGCAGGGACGCAAAGCGGCTGTTCCAGAACTCCGGTATCATTGATGCAGTAAAACTCCATCGTCTGCGGCGGAGTATTGCCGGTCAGATTCAGGGTTTGTGCACTTGCTCCGCTGGACATGCCAAGCGCAACGAGAAAACCGAGGCTGTGAAAAGACAGCAGTTTCATGGAAACAGCCTTATCGACGAGTGAAAACAAAGAGAACAATGCTGGTCAAAAATACATATGTGTCTCATTGGCAACAAGTCCTGCGGGCCTAAGCCCATAGGTTTTCGCCTTGGATCCCTAAGGCCGTCGCATAACGCGTGATTATCCCGCCGCCGGTGCCATACTTGCCACTATTCGAATAAAATTAGTCCAATAATGTTGGCGTTTGCCGAATCGCTCCAACCCACAAGCGCGACTCTAGAACTCGCGACCGGCTCTAAACTCGTTCCATTTGATGACAGCCGTTGCGCCAAGACTCTTAAAGGGGCCGCCTGGCACACGGCTTGGCGCTGGTTCCTTGAGTAAGTAGTCGAGATACTCGCTCTGATTGCCCGTAGCCATCTCTGCGGCAGCCATACCGACGAGTGTTCCTTTTGCCGTGCCCAGCGCATTTTGGCAGCAGGCTGAGAACAAGCCGTCCTCAACTTCGCCAAACGCACCAACATTGTTCGGCGACAAACAAATCCGACCTCCCCAGCGGTATTCCATTTCGATGCCAGCGAGCATGGGAAAACGGTCGGCGAAAGATCGGTCGTGGTCGCGGTTGATGTTGTCAAAGCGTGAAGGCGGAACGGCGTAGTTTGGGTCAAAGCTAAACCGGTTCCGCACCACGAGCCGATGGCCGCCGGTTCCGAACGTGCGGCGAACCGTGGTGCCCATGGGATCAGCCGGTGTCAGGTGCCAGTTGGCCTCACCGCCCAATGCCTGCACTTCATCGTCCGTAAGCGCTCTTGTCATAGAGCCGAAGGTGTTGAAGTGCATCAAGCGACCCTGATAAAAGCCAAAGTCGTTGATCAGACCATTGACCCCAAGAATAACTTTTGGCGCGGTCACTTGTCCTTGTTCGGTCTGGACTTCCCAGGTTCCATCCACACGCTGCAGACTGCGCACGGGTGAATGTTCGTAGAGCGTTACACGGTTCGATCCAATGGCCTCTGCCAGGCTGCGCACATAGAGGGCCGGTTGGATCATTGCAGAACCGGGCGTAAACAAGCCCGATTTGTAATACTCGATCCCTGTGAGTTGCCGCATCGCGTGTGCATCGAGCATCTGGTAGGCTTCGCCCAGATTCTCCAGATGCTTGGCGTAATCGAGGTTGTGCTGGTGGCCCTTGTCGGTCGCTGCGCCGTTAATTTTACCGCAGCGGTTGAAGGCTTCCGCGCTCAGTTCGGCTTCTTCTGCCATCGCTTGAGCAAAATCTATGGCCGCGCGGTTGGCGCGCGTTTGCGCGCGGTCCGACTCAAGCGCGCCGCCGTAGTCTTCGGAGGTCAGGTCATGGGGCAGGTCGATCATAAAGCCGGAATTGCGGCCCGCCGGACCTTCGGCCACGCGCAAGGCTTCAAGGATGACAATCGTGTCGTCTGGCCGCAACTGGCTCAACCGTTTTGCCGCTGCCAACCCCGCGAAGCCCGCGCCAATCACCAACCAATCAGCAGTCCGCTTCTCCGCCAACACCCGAGGCGCAGCGGGCTCTGGCAGTAAAGCATTCCACGCGGCAGGGCCGGGTTCAGCGGGCAGGGGTGGGACGGTGATCTTGAGCGTCACGGCAAACTCAGCTTCGCGGTTCGTCCACCGTCTACCGTCATGATTTGGCCGGTGGTAAAACCTGCTTCTTCAGACGCCAGCCAATAGACCAGACTGGCGACTTCCTCTGGCCTTCCGGTGCGGCCAACGGGGTGAATGTCTTGCAAACCCTGAGCAAAGGCTTGCGTGTCGCCGGTGAGTGATTGGATGAAATCGAGATTGAGCGGCGTATCAATCCACCCCGGCGCAACCGCGTTACAGCGCACGCCCTTTGGCCCTTCGTCAACCGCGATGGCACGGGTGAGACCATTCAGGCCTGCTTTGGACGCGCAATAGGCCGGGTGACGCGGGTTTGAGGCGCTGGCCTCAACGCTGCTGATGTTGACGATGCTGCCTTGGCTGGTGTGGAGCAGGGGCATGAGGCCGCGACTGAGGGCAAAGGGAACCGTCAGGTTCAGCCGCATCTGCGTTTCCCAGTCTTCCAGCGAGCTTTCCTGCACGGTGCCTTCGAGCATCACGCCGGCATTATTCACCAGCACATCAAGACGACCGGTCCGCGCCAAAACCTCGGCGCTTACCCGATCCGGGGCGTCTGGTTCGAGCAGCGAGAGGGCGATGGTTTCACCAACGGGCGCAGGGCGGCGTTGAACCGTGAGCACGCGGTAGCCTTGGGCATCAAAACGGCGGGCAATGGCCTCGCCGATCCCGCTGCTTGCGCCTGTGACAAGAGCGACTTTTTGGGGCGCTTGCTGTGTCATCCGACCGGCTTTCCCCCGTTAACCTCAAGCAACGCGCCGACCATGTAACGCGCGTCATTTGAGGCCAGAAACGCGATGACATCGGCAATGTCTTCAGGTTCTGCGATGCGCCCCAGCGGGACGGTCTGGTTCAAGGTCGCAACGCCCGCGTCTGGGTCCAGTCCACGGACCTTGAACCCCGTGCGGAGCATGCCGGTGTTCACCTCGTTGGGACAAACCGCGTTTACGCGAATGCCTTGATGCGCGTGGTCGCGCCCCAAACACTGTGTGAGCGACGCTAAAGCTGCTTTGGTCATCACGTAGATTGGATGGGCTGGACCCGGCTGCAGCCCCCAGCACGAAGCGGTATTCACAATGGCACCGCCGCCTTGTTCAGCCATGATCGGGATGGTACTGCGACACAGGCGAAAAGGGGCTTCGACGTTGATGGCAAGCGAGCGGCTTAGATCGTCGTCTGAGGTCTCGGTTATCACGCCGCGTGTGATGATCCCGGCGTTGTTGCACAAGATATCAAGCCGCCCGGTTAGCGCGGCTGCCTGAGCCGGCAAACCTTCGCAAAAACGGGAGTCCATCAAATCACCGATGATATGGTGATCGGCAAGACCGGCGGGATCAGCCACCAAATCGGTTGAAACAACCGTGGCACCATCAGCTTGCAAGCGGGAGATGATGGCTTGGCCAATCCCCCCGTTGCCGCCCGTCACCAGCGCTGTTTTGCCTGCGAATTGTCCGGCTGCCATGACTAGTGATCCTGGTTCAAGGCTTCGACAGCGGGGATTTCACGCTCTCGACGGGCAATGTAATCCAGCAGTGCTTCGTTAACGCCTTCGTCCAGCTTTGGCTCTTCGTATTCATTGAGCAGGTCTTTGACCCGCTGCAGCGCACGTTCGTTGATCTCAACGGAGCCTTCGGCCTGCCACTGCTCGATTGAGTTGTTGTCGAACATTTCGGGCATAAAGAACGCGCGTTGAAAGTTCTCTAACGTATGGGGATGGCCCAAATAGTGGCCGCCGGGTCCGACATCGCGAACGGCCTGCAGCGCTTCGTCAAAGTCGTCCCAGCGCACACCCTCCGCCATACGATACCCCATGGCGCACTGCTCAGCATCCACGACAAACTTCGCCATGGAACAGTGCATGCCCGCTTCATTCCAGCCCGCCGAATGCCAGATATAGTTGGCCCCGGACATGAGCGCGGCCATCATCGTTGTTGCGCTCTCGTACCCGGCCTGGGCGTCAAAGGTCTTAGCCCCACCCAGCGTGTTCGAGGTCCGCCACGGCACGTCATAATACCGCGCCATTTGACCAATCATGAAGTTCATCAGGCTGATTTCAGGTGTCCCCGCCATCGGCGCGCCGGACTTCATGGAAACCGTTGCCAGGTAATGTCCATAGATCGCCGGTGTCCCTTTGCGCACAACTTGGGTGTAAGCGAGGGCGGATAAGGCTTCAGCATTCAGCTGTGCGACCGTGGGCGCAACGGAGGCCGGCGTGTTGGCGCCGCCAAGGACGAACGGTGAGCACAAAACCGGCTGCTTGCGCCGGGCAAAGGCGCGCATGGCGCCCAGCATGGTCTCGTCCCACACCAGCGGAGAGTTGCCGTTGCAGTTGCCGGTGCAGACGGCGTGATCTTCGAGATAATCTTCGCCGAACAGCACAGCGCACATATCCATCACGTCTTCGGCATTCTTGGGCGAGGTTGTCATGCCCATGAAGGTTTTGTCGCTGTGTTTCATCGACGAGTATGTGATGCGCAAATGGCGGTGCGAGATGGGGTGGTCGTAGGGCTCAACGATATGATGCGCGCTGGAGTGGATGGCCGGCAGCATGTGGCTGAGCTTGTGGAAGTTCGCCAGATCGTCCAGCGTCGGGTTTCGGCGGACGTCTTCCATGTCCCGCAGGTACGGCGCGCCGGTCATCGGTACGAAAATGGAGTGATCGTTGCCGAAGGGTAAATCGTTGGCGTGGTTTCGAGCGTGGATGGTGAAGGTGCTGGGGATGCTGGCAATCAACTCACGCACCAAACCACGGTCCAGATGCACCGTCTCACCGCGGACATCGGCGCCGGCCTTGCGCCAATCTTCCAGCGCAATCTCATCGCGAAATACCACACCAATGTTTTCAAGGATGTCCATCGACGCCGCGTCGATCTTCTCCACCTGCTCTTGGCTCATCGGCTCCGTCAGCGGGAGCCTTCGACGCAGCGCGGGGAGCATGGTGGTGTTCCGCTTCTGCCGCGAGGCTTTGCGCGCGCCACGTCCGCGGCGCTCTGTACCGACTGCTGCTACGCTCATGCTACGTTATCTCCGTCTTTTGGATCGTTCAGGTCGATCCATATGGTCTTGAGCTCGGTGTACTGGTCGTGCGCATGAATGCCGTTGTCACGCCCCCCAAAGCCGGACTGCTTGTAACCGCCAAACGGCGTGGAGATGTCGCCCTCACCGTAGCAATTCACAGTCACCGTTCCCGCGCGAATATCGCGGGCGGCCCGCAGCGCCTTGCGCGCATTTGCGGTAAAGACAGACGCGGCGAGACCGTAGTCTGTGTCGTTGGCCACTTCGATCGCCTCATCCATGGATGCCACTTCAATCACACTGAGCACCGGCCCAAAGATCTCATCGATCGCTCGGCTGTCATCGCGGGACACTTCATAGATGGTGGGTGGGCAATAGGGACCGTCCATCGCGCCACCAATCAGCGCTTCGCCGGTCAAAAAGGACGCGACCTTGCTGCAATGCTCAGCGTCGATCAGCGCGCCAAGGCTGTTGCTGGGGTCCAGAGGGTCGCCCGTCTTCCAGTCGCGCACCCGTGCCAAAATCCGCTCCATCAGCGGTGCTTTCACGTCTTTGTGGACGATCAAGCGAGAGTTGGCGGAACAGTTCTCACCCATGTTCCAAAACGCTGCATTCACGACGTTGTCAGCCACATGGTCGAGGTTCTCTGCATCTTCCAGCACCACCGCCGGGTTCTTGCCGCCGCATTCCAACACGACCTTCTTCAGATTGCTGTCCGCCGCATAGCGCAGGAACCGCCGGCCCGTTTCCGTCGACCCGGTAAAGCTGACCATATCGATGTCAGGGTGCATGCCGATGGGCTCACCCACCGAAGGGCCATCCCCGGGCAAGACTTGCAGGACGCCGCGCGGAAGACCCGCTTCGGCCGCCAGCTCAGCAACCCGGAGGGCTGTCATGGATGTTTGCTCCGCAGGCTTGACGATCACCGAACAGCCCGCCGCTAGCGCAGGACCAATTTTCCACGCCAGCATCAGCAAAGGGAAGTTCCACGGCAATACAGCACCCACCACGCCAATCGGCTCCCGCACGATCATAGAAATCGCGCCGTCTCCGCTCGGGCCCGTCTGATCGTAAATCTTATCGACCGCTTCGGCGTGCCACAGGATCGTGTGGATGCTTTCGGGGATGTCGATGGTCTCACAATCGGCAATCGGCTTGCCGCTTTCCAGGCTTTCCAGGACCGCGAGTTCGCGGCGGTTGCGGGTCATGAGCTTAGAGAGCCGGACCAACACACCTTTGCGCTCAGTGGGGTGCATTTTGGCCCAATGGCCTTGCTCAAACGCCTCCTTTGCCTTCTGAACGGCAAAGTCCACGTCGTCAGCGTTACAGGCCGCAATCTCCGCGATCGTCTCTCCGGTCGCCGGGTTGATCGACGCCAGAGTCTCCCCGTGACCCGCTTGGTACTTGCCGTCGATAAAGGCAGCGCGCGGGTACACCAGCGTGTCGGCAATCGCCTGATATTCGTTCCGAGTCAGAAGGTCGCTCATGGGTTGTCTCCAAGGCTCTTAGTTTGGCCAATCGATTGGCCAATCACTTGGCCTGTGATCTGTGAAAGTGTCGTGTTCATGGTGCGGATGACTTCGGCGAGTTCGCGCTTATCGTCCTTGTTCAGCGGTTGCAGCGGTCGGCGCGGCGGTCCGGCATCAATCCCGCGCAGCGTCAGGCCGTACTTGATGCACTGAATGAACTTGCCGCCCTGTTCGAGCACCCGCATCAGCGGCATCATCGCAGACATAATGGCGCGGCCCTTGGTAAAGTCGCCCTCAATCGCGCACGCTTGGTACAGCGCAATGTGGGCTTCGGGGGCGAAGTTCGATCCGGCACAAACCCACGACCGTGCGCCCCAAGCAAAGAACTCAAGCGCCTGATCATCCATCCCGCAGCTCAGTTGGATATGCGGGTAATCCCGGGCCAGCATGTGCAAGCGGTTCGGGTCGCCCGAGCTTTCCTTGATCGCACAGAAATTCGGACTGCGGCCCAAACGATCGAGTGTTTCCTCGTCCATGTTCACGCTCATCCGGCCGGGATAGTTATACAGCATGGCCGGCAGGTTCGCCGCGCGGTCGATGGCGAGCGCATGCAAAGCGATTTCTCGGCCTGTTGGATAGGCATAGGGCGGCGTGGCAATCAGCAGGGCATCGGCACCGATGTCTTTGGCGGCGCTGGCAAAGGCGATGCTGTCCTCTGTCCGGATCGCGCCTGTGCCAACAATCATCGGCACCCGTCCGCCGATCATGTCTTTGGCAAGCCCCATCATCTCCATCCGCTCTTCGGTGGATTGCGCGTAATACTCGCCCGTGGTCCCAGCGATAATCAAGCCGTGAACACCGGCGTTGATCAGGTGGTCAATGGTCTTCGCCAGCCCTTCTTGGTTGAGGCTGAAGTCCTCAAAGTACGGGGTGACAACAGGGGTATAGATACCTTCAAACTGCATGGCGTTTGGCTTCCAGTGAATAAACGTCAACGGGCAGGGGGTCGGGGCGTACGAAGCGCTCCAGTTGGTCGCGGGACAAGTCCCAGTGTTTAAGCGCGAGATCCAGCGACAGCGACGCCTCGCGGCTCTCGAATGCCGCGATCATGGCATCGTGTTGGTCAATAGCCTGATGCACCAGCGACGTTTCCGCCGCTGATGTGGGACGGTAGAAGGTCTGGCTCATCCGCGTATGGTCAATCAACAGTCGGTTCAGACTGGCCACCAAATACGCGTTCTGGGCCATGTCACCGATCAAACCGTGAAAGCGATGGTTGCTGAGCGCGGCTTCACTGGCACTGCCGTTCTTGGCAGCGGCGGCAAAAGCCCGCTGCGTGTCTTTGAGCGCGTCGAGCTGTTGCGTGCGCCAGTTCTCGGCGGCCAACCGTGAAATGTTGGCGTAGATCAGCGGTGCGGTCTGAAAGAACGTTCGCATGACGGCAACATCCATCGAGGCCACTTTGGCCCCGCGATTGTCTTCAAGCACGATATAGCCATCTCCGCTCAGCCGCTGCAGCACTTCGCGCAACGGCGTGCGGGAGATGCCATAGGCGTCACACAAACTCGCTTCATCCAGATCTGTTCCCGGCTCAAGTTCCGTGGACAGGATCCGCTCTCGCAAGCTCCGCAAGCAGGAATGTTTCTTGTTTGACGACACGGCACCGCTGGCTCTGATTAAGGTCTCGCGAGGGTATACAACATGTATACGACCTGTCGAGTCAAACCCAAAACAGCCCAAGATCGACGCTGGAAGAGGCATGAAACGGCCTGGTAAAGCGCGAGTGTGGAATGGCTGCAATCAGGGGGTTTTTGGTCCGACGATTCGGGCGGCGCACACTTATAAATCGTACAAAACCCGTTTTGGTTTAATGCCTATGTCACTGATTTAGTTAGTTAAACCTTGAAGGTTGTGCTTTCACTCGGGACAAAACCTAAAGTCTGCAAAGATTAAGTGATAAATTTGACGAAACATGAATTTAGATTTATTAATGACGCATAACTAATAAGGCGGCCAAACGTGCCGTGTGCGACGAAAATGAACGGCCGTTAACGGCTGTCAAAAACATGCAGTCCAAAATGGGCTGCGAAAAAAAGTGGCCGTTAGAGCTGCTGATCTTTTTTGGGGTCATATGACAATGAATTTGGGTGCGAATGGAAGCCTCTGCGCTTCTCTGCCATTTAAAAGAGAAAATAACGAATTAAACATCCGTCGTGATTTAAAAGGCGGATTGAAACGAAAGGCCTTGCTCGCGACCAGCGCCTTGGTGCCTGTCGCGATGGCGAACCTTCTGTTCACGCCAGAGGCAGAGGCAGTAACGCTTGACCGCGACTACTTCCGCGAATTGCCGGAGTTTGGTCGCGTCCTCTACCATGCTGTGAATGCAGTCGAGTGGGAAATCGATGAAGAAACCGGCGCGCTCAAGGTTCTGTTTGACGATGGCTGGCGCGGCGTTTTTGAGGTTGGTGAGTTTTGCTTCGACGGCGATGAGCTCTTCCTGTGGCCGGAAAACATTTTCATCCAGGCCTTCCCGGTGCATGCTGTCTGGAACGTCCTTTGGGGTCATCCGGCCGGTGTGATGGCTGGTGGCGGCATCTGGTGGCTCTTGGGCCGCAACGATCCACCCGTGGCTGTTGATGACGCTTTGGCGTTCACAGAGGGCGATAACCAAGGCGACAATGAAGAGACGCTTTCCTTCAATGTGTTGGGTGACGACTACGACGAAAACAACGACACCATTTCTCTGCTGCCGTTTGCAGACGTAACGGGCACTTTTGGTCGCTTCACGATGAATGCGGCAGGGACCGACATCGAGTATCACTTCCTCGACGATATCAACGCGACCAATTTGGCCGAAGGTGAAACCGGCACAGACACAGCGCGATACCAGATCCAGGACGAACACGGCCTGACCGACACGGCAACGCTGACCGTCACGGTAACGGGCATCAACAAGCAAGTTGTGGACGGCAATGAACCAAGCGAGAAGCCCAACGACGGCGACATGACGGAGAATGGTTCGTTTTCGACAGATTTGTTGAAAAATGCCAGTGACGCCGACGGCGGCGTTCCCTTCATTTCCGCTGTTGCCGGTGGCACCTTGGGCGAGGCTGTTGCTGCGAATGGTGGCGGCTCTTTCACCATCACGGCAAACGGAGTTGCGTCTTTTGCTCCCGGTAGCGATTTTGACTATTTGGATGAAGGCGATACGACCACGGTTAGTATTAACTATACCGTCTCCGATGGTCGAGGCAGCACGACGTCCAGCACCGTGACAATCACGATTATTGGCGAAAACGATCCGATAAGCGATGGAAACGAAAGCTACACAGATTCATCTGTGCTGGCCGTGACGGAAAATAAAGGTATTTCTACTGGGCTAAACGTATTGGACAACGTTACCGATAAGGACGCCAACGACACCAAACACGTTTCAGACAACGGCACGAAGATTTCTGGCACTAAAACTTACTCGGGAAGCGAGGGTGGCACTTTCACACTCACAGCCGGGGGTGCGATGACTTTTGACCCTGGAAGTGCTTTTGACAAGCTCGGCAAGGGAGCCACGACCACAACCGGGTTCACTTACGAAGTAACGGATGGCGATACGACCGACACCAGCACGGTGACGGTCAAGGTTACAGGCGTAAACGACGCCCCGGTCCCCGTGGTGGATGTCGCGACGTTCGTGGAAGACAATACTGGCCAAGCGACCCAAAAATTTAGTGCCGTCAATAACGACACAGACGTTGACGGCAGTACACTCGTCCTCAAGGCTTTTACTAACGTTACGACAACGTACGGGTCTTTTGCTAAAACGTCCTCTGAGAACGACATCCAATACACTTTGGACAGCAGGTTAGCAGTGGTGCAAGCCTTGGCTAAGAGCGAAACTGTCTCTGAAACAGCATCTTATAGCATTACGGATAACCAAGGCGGGACGGCAACAACGGGTAAGGTTACGGCCAAGATCCAGGGTGTGAATGACAAGCCGTCAGCTGTGGACTTCAAGGGGTCATTTAAGGAGGGTAGCGGCTCATCACGTCAAACATTTGACGCGATGGAGTCTGCTTCAGATGTTGATTCGGACGTAACGGCGGACAATAAAAACGATAAATTGACGATTACCTTGGGCTCCACCGCCACCAGTCACGGCACGTTTGCCTTGACTGCGGATGAGCATAAAATTTCCTATACTTTTGACGACGATGACAGTTTGGATGATCTGGATACAGGTTCGAAGACGACGGAAACAATTAAGTACAAAGTCACCGACCAACACGGCGCGACCACGGAAAAGACGATCACCATCACAATCGATGGCTTAAACGACAATACAGATCCAGAAGCTAAGGACATAAGTCTCTCGTTCACAGAAGACACAGCAAAAGCCACGAGCTTCAATGTTCCAAGCAACATAAGTGACGCAGATAACGATACCCTGACGGTTTCATTCACCGACAAAACAGGGACCTATGGTGCGTTTAGCCAGACTACGAATGGTGACATTCAATACGCCTTTGCGGACACCGCTGCAGCGCAAAGTTTGAAGGCAGGCGAGACTAAAACAGAGACAGCGACCTACACCGTTAGTGACGGCAACGGCGGCACTGACACGGGCACGCTTAAGGTCACCATCAAGGGTGTGAATGATGCACCTACGGCCAAAGACTTAACCGGCGCGATGACCGAGGATGCAACAAACTCAATCAGTTTCAACGTAATTGGGGCTTCGACCGACGTTGACAACGATGCTGTTATTTCGGCCCTTCCCATTGATACAACAGGAAGCGAAGGGACCTTCACACTCGGAACTAATGGTTCTGTTAGCTACTCGTTGGCCTCTTCTGACTTTGACTATTTGGAGGCTGGTAAAACAGCGAAAGACAAAGCAACGTATAAAGTCCAGGACGAGCACGGAGCCACAGGTACCGCGACCATCACCGTCACCATTACAGGCGTAAACGACGCTCCGACGGTGGAGACCAAAGCCAACGATATTGCCTTGCAAGATACACAAACCGAGAACGATGCCGTTTTCTTGGTTCCAGCCGTTGGTGGGTATGAAGCGACACCAGGCAGTAGTATTGGTCTTACCTTCGATGATGTTGATGACAGCTCGCTCGCACTAACCGCCTCTGGGCTTCAGACGGGTTGGAGCTTTACATCGAACGGTTCAATCGCTGGTACTGCAGCTCTGACTGACCCCCTAAAGGCAGAAACACACACTGTAACGGTCAAGGCCACGGATGACGGCGACGCAAATGGTTCTAATAAGCTGTCAGCGAGCGATACACTCGACATCTATATCGGTCTGAATATTTCAGGATCGAACGGCGGAATCGTAAAAGAAACAAGCTATACCATAGAGGGTAGTGACGTTGCGGACGATGACGTTGATCTAACGCTCGACAACCTCGGTGCTGGTGCTGGGAACGAAGTGACGATTGATTTAGGCGACGGTGAGAATTATTTTAAAACCCGTTATGAGGCCGCTTCCAGTGGGGGTAAAATTTCGTACACGGGCGGTGATGGCTCTGATGAACTTCGGTTCCTTCAATTCGTGGCTAAAGACAAAGGCGAAGTTACAATCAATGCAGGCAATGGGTACAATAAACTATACCTAGGTAACGAGGCTGCTGGTGATGGTGGTTCAATCACCTATACGGGCGGAACAGGCACCGATGAAATTGAAACCAATAACAAACTTGCCCATGGTAACGGTGAGGTCACTTTTGACCTGGGAAGTGACACGTCAAAGGACGTTATCATCTTTAATAACTCTGTAGCACCGAATAACGGTGTAGTAATAATTCAGAACTTTGATGCGGGTGAAGGTGGAACAGCGGCAGAAGATGAAATGATCTTTAAGAAGCTGGACAACGTGGATGATTTGGATTTTGAACAATCTGGTTCGGACGTAATTGTGCAGTCAACCGGGTCCGCTGACGTTTACGTCAAATTGATTGTAGCAGATGCAAGCACATCGGATTTCAATCTCTCGATAGATAGCAACGGCGATTTGCTGATTAATTGATCGGCGACGGCTCTCGTTTACAAAGGGGCGCTGCGGCGTCCCTGTTTGCATTTTTGGGGTAAATCGCTTACGGGCTGAGACATATGTATTTTTTGGAGTAAGTCGCGATGTTGGCGAATGTTGTGCTGCCTTTGGTCTTAGCGTTTATCATGTTTTCCTTGGGCATCGGTCTGACGTTCAAGGACTTTGGGCGGGTGTTGACGCGGCCTCGGGCTGTGGTTCTGGGGATTGTGGCTCAGATGCTGGTTTTGCCAGTCGTCGCCTTTATCCTGCTGCTGTTTTTTGATCTGCCACCGGCGTTCAAAGTGGGTGTGATGATCCTGTCTTTTGTCCCCGGCGGCACCACGTCCAACATGATCACGCGGCTCGCGCGCGGTGATGTGGCGCTTTCGGTTACTCTAACGGCGGTTGTTTCCGTCGCCTTTGTGGTGACTTTGCCCCTGCTGATCCCCGCAGCGGTGAGTTTCTATCAGGGGGCAGACCTCGGCGCCTCAATTCCAGTGTTTGAGCTGTTCCTCAAAGCGTTCCTGATCACGGCCGTCCCCGTTGCCATCGGCGTCGCCCTGCGCCAGTTTCTGCCGTCGGCGATGAAGGCGATCAATCGCCCCGTGAGCATCGCCGCGACCGTGCTGTTCATCGTGTTGGTTTTGGCGATCATTTTCACCAATCTGGATATCCTGCGCGAGCAATTGCCGGTGCTGGGCCCCATGCTGATTTTGCTGAATGTCATCATGTTGGCTTTGGGGTGGTTTATCGCACGGTTGGGCGGATTAACGGGTCGTCCCGCAACCACGGTGGCGCTCGAAGCCGGGGTCCAGAACGCGGGCCTTGGCATGGCCATTGGCGCTATTCTCTGGGCCTCCCTGGGTGACGGAACGGTGCCTGACTTCAGTGTTTATGCGCTGCCGTCCGCAGCCTATGGCGTGCTGATGTATTTCGTCGCCGCGCCCTTTGTTCTGTGGCGCTTTATCGCCAATAAATAGCGTTCAAAGCCGCAACAGCGGCGTGTTGCCCTTGCGGATAGCGCGGGCCATGGCTTAAGCCTTGAGGCCATGAGCACACAAACACCCGCGCGCGCGCTGATCGTTGGGGCCGGCATTGCCGGTCTCGCGACGGCCTTGGCGTTTCAACACAGGGGTTGGGACGTGCAGGTGGTCGAACGCGCCGTGGCGCTGCGTGAGATCGGGGCAGGGATCCAGCTTTCGCCCAACGGCATGAAAATCATGCGCGCCTTGGGGCTGGAGGACGCCGTTCTGCAGCGCGGATTTTTGCCCGAAGCGCTGGAAATGCGGATGGGGCGCAGCGGGTTTCCGATTTTTCGCCTGCCGATCAAAAGCGCCTCGCACTACCGCTGGCGCGCGCCCTACGTGCATATTCACCGGGCCGACCTGATTGATATTCTCAGCCAAGCGCTGCACCAGCGCGCACCGGGCTGCGTGCGGCTGGGGACCATGGTGCAGGGGCTGTTTGAGGATGGCGCGGGCGTGGTCTGCCAAGATGGCGAGCGGTTGCGCGCGGACGTGGTCATTGCCGCAGACGGCCTGCGCTCGACCCTGCGCAGCGCAGCTTTTGGCCCGCAACCGGCCCGCTACACTGGCATGACCGCGTGGCGCGCAACGGTTCCACTTGCGGCTTTGCGCGGGAGCGCGCCGCCGCCAACCGCTTGCGTTTGGGCCGGACCCGGGCGGCACGCGGTCAGCTATTTGCTCGCAAGGGGACAGGTGGCGAACTTTGTTGGGGTGGTGGAAAAGGACATCCCAAACCCAGAAGCGCTGGAAACGTGGCGTTCGGTCAGCGGAACAGCACCACAGATCGCCGAAGCGCTGGAGGACTTTGCCGGGTGGGATCCAACGATCACCCGCATGATCCAAGCCTCCCAAGGTCTTAGCCAGTGGGCGCTGTTTGATCGTCCGCCATCGACCCAGTGGATCAGGGGCAGAATGGCGCTGGTCGGTGATGCCGCGCACCCCATGTTGCCCACGTTCGCCCAAGGGGCCAGCCAAGGGCTGGAAGACGCTTGGACGGTGGCAACATTGGTGGACCGGGCAAACCATGTCGAGGACGGCCTACGCCGCTATGCGAGCCTGCGTCAGCCGCGAACGCGAGCGATCCAGCAGCG
>CAJQLX010000023.1 GCA_905479265.1 uncultured Alphaproteobacteria bacterium | reverse complement strand
ATTGGCGGACCATAGAGGATTCGAACCTCTGGCCTCTGCCTTCGGAGGGCAGCGCTCTATCCAGCTGAGCTAATGGTCCTGACCAAGAAATGCCTCTATAACACCCTTCTCAATCGCCTGCTATGGTTTGCGTGTGCGCTAAGCGGGTGCGGTCTATCTGCTTTTGGCATTCCTCCTCTTGGAAGAAACCGTCTTTGTAGGGTAAACACCGAGGCGCTGCCCCATGGCTGGGCTTGCCCTTTCCCGTCCAACCACTTCAGGCTCGATCACCATGGCTCAGGAACAAGAAACCATCATCGTCACTTCACGGACCGTCGCTTGCGATGGCGGTGGTGGGGCTTTGGGGCATCCTAAGACGTTTTACACCATTGGTGAGGCTGGCAGCGTGGTTTGCGGCTACTGTGGTCAGCGGTTTGAGCTGGACCCGGACGCGCCGACCGACCACGGCCACTAAAGCCAAAACATCCGCCGCGCCCCTGCAGCGCGGCGTGGATGCGTGCTGATCCCTCGATCAGGCTTGCGCTTGTTCCAAGGCAATCATGTCCGCGTCGCTGACCGCCGGGCGAATGAGCTTTGGGCCGCTGTCTGTCAGCAGCACCTCGGCGGGCAGTGCGCGGCCATTGTAATGATTGGCCAAAACCGAGCAGTACGCACCCGCCGTTAAGAAAGCGACCTTTGCGCCCTCTTCTAACGGCGGCAGCATGCGCTGCTTGGCGAAGACATCTGTGCTCTCACAAATGGGTCCGGCAATCTCCTGCGGCACAGGCTGCGCGGCGGACTGCTGCAGCGGCAAAATGTGGTGATATGCCTCGTAGAGGGCTGGCCGCATCAAGTCGTTCATACCCGCATTCAACAGCAGGAACCGGTGATCATAGCTGTCCTTGGTGTAAACCACCTCGGCGATCATGACGCCGGCGTTCCCCACGACAAACCGCCCCGGCTCAACAATCGTTGGCAGACCCAGTGGCCCCAGATGTTCAACTGCCGCTGCGGCAAGATCCACCGGGTCTGGGCCTTCGCCGTCATCAGGCGCGTAGGGGATGCCCAAACCGCCACCCATATCCAACCGCTTGAGCACCGTGCCTTCGCTGGCCAAATGTCGGGTTAGATCAGCGAGGCGCTTGTAGGCGTCGCTGAAGGGTTGCATCTTGAACAGCTGGCTGCCGATGTGCATGGCCAAGGCTTCGAGCCGAACGTGCGGCAGGGTCTGCATTTGCTGCACCAGCGCGGGAATGTCATCGAACGGCAATCCAAACTTGTTGCCCCGCGAGCCGGTGGTGATTTTTGCCAACGTCTGGGCGTCAACATCGGGGTTCACGCGCAGGGCGACCGGTGCCACTTTGCCCAAGCGCGCCGCAGCGGCGTTCAGGGCTTCAAGCTCGGCCCAGCTCTCAACATTGAATTGCAGGATGTTGGCCGCCAGCCCGGCTTCCAGCTCAGCGGGTTGCTTCGCAACGCCGGCGAACACGATTTTCTCCGCCGCGACGCCACTGGCCAACGCACGGCGCAGCTCACCCGCGGAGACGACGTCAGCACCAACGCCGTGGGAGGCGACGTGCCGGATCACGTGGGTGTTCATGTTGGCTTTAACCGCATAGCAAATCAGCGGATTGAGCTTGGAAAACGCCGACTGAAGCCGCTGGATCTGCGCACTGATGTGGGCGGCAGAATAAACGTAAAGCGGGCTGCCAAATTGCTCAGCGATGGGGGCGAGGGGGGTGCCAGAAAGGCAAAGCGCGCCGTTTTCGTCGTAGGTGAGGGGGCCAAAAGGAACGGGTTCAGACATCAGGGGGACACTCGAATAAAGGAGGGGAGCAAGGTGGTCGGTTGTGGTGCACCCTTGCGGCCACAAGCGCTCAATAAACCAAGGAGCGCAAGTAAAACGAATAGGGGCTGCACCGCCTTCATTTCAAACGCGCTTTTGCCGCAGCAATGGCTTCACGGACGCGAACAGGCGCCGTGCCGCCAAAGGATTGACGAGAGGCGACCGACGCCTCGACGGTCAGTACGTCGAAAACGTCAGCGGTGATGCCTGCGTGAACCGATTGCAGGTCTTCGAGCGCCAATTCATCCAAGCGACATGATTTTGTATCGGCCAACGCGACCAGCGTGCCGGTGACGTGATGGGCTTCGCGGAACGGCAGATTCAGGCTGCGCACGAGCCAATCGGCGAGGTCGGTGGCGGTCAGGTGCCCGTGCAGGCACGCTGCGCGCATGGTCTCACGATTTGGCTGAAAATCCTGCACCAAACCAACGGCAGCGGCGAGCGAAAGTTCCACCGCATCGGCGGCAAGGAAGGTGACTTCCTTATCTTCCTGCATATCCTTGGAGTACGCCAGCGGCAGCCCCTTCATCGTCATCAGCAGCGACGTGAACGCGCCGAAGATTCGGCCAATCTTGGCCCGCAACAGCTCGGCAGCGTCTGGGTTGCGCTTTTGCGGCATGATCGATGAGCCCGTGGACCATGCGTCGGTAAAGGTGATGAAGCCAAAGGACGCAGACGACCACACAACCATTTCTTCGGCCATGCGAGAGAGGTGCATTGCGAGGATGGAAGAGGCTGCGAGATATTCGAGGGCAAAATCACGCGATGAGACGGAATCCAGCGAATTTCGGGTTGGACCGTCGAAGTTCAGCGCGGTCGCCGTCATCTCACGATCAAGCGGGTAGGGCGTACCGGCAAGGGCAGCAGCACCCAGCGGGCTTTCGTTCAGGCGCACACGGGCATCGGCAAACCGGCCCCTGTCTCGGCTGAACATCTCGACGTAGGCCATCAGGTGATGGCCCAAGGTTACGGGCTGGGCTGGTTGCAGATGGGTGAACCCGGGCAGGATCGTCTCGGCCTCAGCCTCAGCGCGGTCCAGCAGCGCAGTGATCAGAGCCTTAAGCCCGGCATCGACGCGATCCATGGAATCACGAACCCACAGCCGGAAGTCGGTCGCGACTTGATCGTTGCGCGAGCGGCCCGTGTGCAGCCGCCCTGCGGGTTCTCCGATGATCTCCCGCAGGCGGGCTTCGACATTCATGTGGATGTCTTCGAGCTCTCGCTTGAATGTGAGAAGACCGTGTTGAATTTCTTCCGCTACTTTGCTCAAACCGTCGTCGATGGCCTTGGCGTCTTCTGCCGAAATGATGCCTTGTTGAGCGAGCATTTTGGCATGAGCGCGCGAGCCGCTGATGTCTTGGCTGGCCATACGCTGATCGATATCAATCGATGCGTTAATGGCTTCCATGACCGCGTCAGGTCCGCTGGTGAAACGGCCACCCCACATCGCGTTAGAGCCATCGTCGGCGCTGCGAAGGGGAACGAGGAAAGTCTGGATAGGGCAAGTAAACATGGAAAACAGCTATAACGCTTCGCTTGATCGTCGCAAACTTCTAAAGCACGCGGGCGCAGCGGGTCTGGGTATTGCTGTTGGCAGTTTCATGGTTCCGGCAACGGGCGCGGCGCAAAGTGGGCCGCCGTTGACAGGGCGTTTTGGCGCGGGCGGATCCTATATGCTCGCCCAGCCCGGTTTCCGATTACCGGATCAGGTCGATCTGGGTGGTGGCTTCATCCAACGCTTGGAATTCTATGACCGTCGGGATCGGCCCTTTGTGCTCTCTGACTATCGAGGCAAAGTAACCTTGGTGCAGTTCTGGCATTCAAACTGCCACGGCTGTCAGGCCGAAGTGCCAGCGCTGGATAAGCTCGCCGGGGTGCTGGAGGGCGCGAAATTCGAGATTTTGCCCATTGCGCTTTCCACGGACAGTCAGACTGACATTGATCGCTTTTATCGACAAAAGGGCATTCGAAATCTCGAAGTTATGCGCGACCGAACGTCCTTCGTCTTCAACAACCTTGCCCCCAAGCACCCCCGGTTGAATGCACAGGCAACGCCGACGACACTCCTCATCGATGCCAATGGCGACGCTTTGGGCGCCTATGTTGGCGTTGCGGGGTGGGAGCAACCGGCGGGGCGGGCGTTGTTGGATTACTATATCTCTCGGGTCTAACTTGAGCTTCAAAATGGAAAGGCTTCGTATGACACGCCGGATGTCTTGTTCTTCTTCTTCCTCCTCCTCTTTCATCTCTCGTCGCAATGTGATCGCGGCGGGGGCGGGCGGCGCGGCTCTTTTGGGCGGTGGACCGCTGGCTCTGGCGCAGTCGCGTGTGCCCTTGTCGGGGAAGTTTGCCAGCCCCCTCTATATGCAGTTCCCGCCCGGCGAAGCGGTGCCAACGGCCATCGAGGCGCAGGGCTATCGCTTTCCCGTTGAGTGGTACGATACCGCAGGTCAGAGCTACACGGCGGACGACCTGAAGGGCCGTTTGACGTTGATCCAGTTCTGGCGGACCCGATGCGGTGCGTGCCAGCATGAAGTGCCAGCGCTTGATGCGGTTGCCGCACAGTTAGAAGATTCGCGACTGCGGATCATTGCCATTGCGTTGATGGAAGACAGCCTTGCCGACATCCAACGCTTTTACGACCGATACCGCATCCGCAATCTGCGCATTTATCAAGATCGCGATCACTTGGCGTTCAGTCAGATTGCCCCGGCTCACCCCAGCCACGGCGTGCGTGCGACACCCACAACGGTTTTGGTCAGTCCAACCGGGCACTATGTCTCTGCGTATTCGGGTGCGCCGGGTTGGGAGCGTCCGGAAGGGATCAAATTGCTGAGGTGGTATCGGGACAATGCGTAGAACAGGATTATTGCGGCTAGCGGGGGCGGGGCTGTTTTCCTGTGTGCTTACCGCTTCTGTTTCCGCTTCTGCATACGGTGAGGCACCGGCGTTTGCTGGGTTAGAAGTGCTCGATCAACCAGCACCAGCGCGCACCGTCGCCCTGACCGACCGCGACGGTGCGACCGTTGCGCTGGATGGTGCGCCAGTGACGGTGTTGAACTTCTGGGCGACGTGGTGCGCGCCTTGTGTGGCGGAGCTGCCGACGCTGCTGGCGCTGGATGCTCAATTGGGCGCGCAGGGTCTGCGCGTTGTCGCGGCGTCGTTGGACCGGAATTACGAGACCATCGACCGATTTTGGACGCAGCAAGGCTGGGGCGAGAACGTCGAGGTGGCTTTGGATGACAAGGGCAGCTTGTTCCGTGATTTCAGCGCTGAAGACCTTGGCGCGCGCGGTGTTCCCTATACAGCCATTTTGAACAGCAACGGCGAGATCATCAGTTGGTACGCCGGCGATGCTGATTGGGCGAGCGAGCCGGTTTTAGCCTATTTCCAAGGGGTGCTGGATGCTGGCTCACAGTGACAAAGCCTGCGCCTGCAAAGCCCGAACGCGGCGCTCAAGCGGTGTGAGTGTGCCGGGGTTTAACCCTGCGCCCCTTAAGCCGGTGTTGAGGTTAAAGAGATAGTCGGCGTTTGTGCCGTTATGGCCCACGGCAAAAGCCAGCGTCTGGGCGATGTGCTCATCGGAAAGGGGCATGTAAGAATGCGAATGATCGGGAACCATAAACGTCAGCGCGTCGATTTGGTCGCCAGCACTGGTTTTGGCCGGAACCGTGACGTGCCGGTATCCATCATGGCGAAACTCACGGTCTTCCAAGTAGGAAAGCACCGCATCAGCCTGATCCGCCAAGACGCGATGAACCACACCGTTGACCCGTCCACCGGGCCGCAAACCAAGGACCAAGCCGGGCTTTTCTTCGGTGCCGCGATAGAACGTCGAGCGCACACAAAATCGTCGGTGATAGCCCCAAACGGTCACAGCCCGGCTTTCGGCAACCTTGAAACCCGGGTTCCATATCAGCGAGCCATAGGCAAAAACCCAGAAGTCATGATCGGGGCGATCAATGATCTTTGGCACCGGCGTTCCCAGCGGGGTCGGACCGCTTAGAGGATCAAAAAGGGTCACAGACGTACCATAGGTTCAGAATTTGTTTTCCAGAGAAGCACTTATGGGCATATATGCCCCAGAAATGAAGGGACTACCATGACGCTGCTCCGCCGATCCTTGTGGGTTTTTCTTGTGCTGGCCGTTCTCTATTCCGCCTTGTGGCTGGTGGGCCTGTTGGTGATTCAGACCGTTTTGGACCGGATCAAGCCTGCGAAGATGTCCGCCGTGGATGAGCTGCTGCTGGACGAATTCAGCGTTGATGAGGTCCGGTTCAACTTCGCTTCTCGCGCCGTTGGCGGCTATCCTTTTGGCTACGCCATCACGCTCGATCAGCCGTCGCTGAAGCATCCGCTGGTGACGTGGCAGGCCGAAGAAAGCGTTGTTGCGCGCTGGTCGCTGTTCCGGCCTTTTACCGTGGATGTTGACTACTCCGGCTCTCATGCCGTTGTCGCGGTGCTGCAGCCGCCGATGCGTTTGTCGGCTGATCAGGCGCAAGCGCGGATCCGCATTCAACCCCTGCCGTCGGCGCGAACGGGACGCTTGTCGCTGGTCAGCACCCGTGGCGAGGGCGCGGGCTTGGCTGTCAGTGACCGCCCCATTTTCTCGGTCAATCGCTTTGCCTTTGAGCTGGACATTGCCGAGGAAGTGCAGCCGGGAGACATGATGGTTGACGCGTACGGTTTGGCTTTGTCAGATGATCCGGCGGTCCAAGCGCGGTATCAGGCTCTCTTGCAGCAAATGGGCAATGCGGAATCGATGTTGAGTGCGCTGGGTCTTGGGCTGGATCTGCCGGTTGATCATGTTCGACTGCGCGCCAATATCCGGCCTTTCTTCCCGCTTGCTGGTTCGCAAGTCGTGCTGCCCGCGTTTATCTCACGCGGGGGGAACGTCAAAATCGAGGTGTTGGATGTTCAGCAGGGAAGCTGGCGTGGACGCGTGGCAGCGCACGCGATGTTTGGCCCCGACGGTCGGCTGATGATGCAAATTTGCCCGTTGCTGCGCGCGGGTGCGTCCTACGTGCCCATCCCGCTGATGAGCATCTTCACACTCTATGCCGGTGCGCGCGGTGTGGACGTGTCGCGCGAGCCCATTCCGGCGTTTGCTCTGCCCAAGTCGGTGGAGCCCTTCACGCAGCGGGAGCTGTGTAACGGTGCGCGGACCTATGTTTTCGAGGACGAAGGCTAGGCCTAAGCCTAAGCGGCTTCGCCTTCATCATCGCTTTCGGTCGGAATGAACTGCCCCGCCTGGCGCGCGTCAACGATGGACTGGCGGATGTCTCTGGTCTCGGTGAACCGGTCAAACAGGAATGCGCCATCGCCCTTGCGGATGGCACGCTGCATGTTGACCAAATCTTCCTGAAAGCGCTGCAACAGGTCCAGCACCACATCGCTGTTGTTCAGAAACACGTCGCGCCACATGGTCGGATCGGATCCCGCAATCCGCGTAAAATCGCGAAAGCCTGAAGCGGAAAATTTGATGATTTCGGATTTTAGGTCGTCTTCCAACTGTGCTGCGGTGTCCACGATGGTGTAGGCGATCAAGTGGGGCAGGTGGGATGTCATGGCCAGCACTCGGTCGTGGTGCAGCGGGTCCATTTCATCGATCATCGCCCCGCATGCGGACCACAGGGCAACAATCTTGTCGACGGGCTCACGCGGTGTATCGGGCAGTGGCGTCAAGATTACCCAACGATCGCGAAACAGCGACTCAAACCCTGCTGCCGGGCCTGATTGCTCCGTGCCTGCGATCGGGTGTGCCGGCACGAAGTGCACGTGGTCGGGAAGATGCGGGGCAACGTCGCGGATCACGGACCCTTTTGTCGATCCCACATCCGAGATGATGCACCCCGGCTGCAAATGATCCGCAATTTGTTTTGCGAGGGGGCCGTAAGCGCCCACGGCCGTACACAGCAAAACACAGTCAGCGCCCTGCACCGCCTGTGCCGCGTCATCGGAGACGCTTTGTGCCAGCCCCAATTCCAAGATTTTCTCACGGTTTTCAGCCGAACGCGAAACGCCCACGACTTCGCCCGCCAGCCCGTATTTTCGAATATTGTGCGCCAGCGACGATCCAATAAGACCGACTCCGATGATGACAACTTTTTTGAAGAGTGGCCCGTTTGGGGTTGTGCTCATGCACCTTCACTTTCGATGAAACGCGTCAGGGCTTCGGTTACAAAATCCATGTCTTCCTCGGTGCCGATGGTCATGCGCAAGCAGGTTGGCAGGCCATAGCCGCCCACCCCGCGCCCAATGACGCCTTCGCCCCGCAAGAACGTGTCGGCAGCCGCTGCCCGGTCTGCATCATCGAAGTCGATCAGAATGAAGTTTCCAACCGAATCGTAGACGGTCAAACCCATCCCCCGAATGCGCTGGGTAACCACCGGGAGCAGGCGATTGTTGAGATCCTTGGCATCCATCGCCCAATCCCAATCATCCAACGCCGCCGTCGCTGCGGCTTGCGCGGGGACAGAGACGTTGAACGGCCCACGGACCCGGTTAAGAATATCGATCACGTCCGCAGAGCCATAGGCCCAACCAATTCGCAAAGCGGCGAGGCCAAAGAGCTTGGAAAACGTCCGAGTCATCACGACGTTGCGGTGCTTGGCCACCAGACTGGAACCGTCGTCGTAGTCGTCAGCGTCCACGTACTCAGAATAGGCCGCATCGATCACCAGCAGGACATCTTCGGGCAGCGCCGCATGCAGGCGTTCCAACTCAGCCAAGGTGGAGTAGGAGCCCGTCGGGTTGTTCGGGTTAGCGACAAAGACAACGCGGGTGTTCTCTGTGATCGCTTCGATCATGCTGTCCACGTCCATGCGCAGATTGCTTTCTGGCGCAGAAACGGGCGTCGCACCGGCGGCCAAAGCGGAGATCTTGTACATCAGGAAGCCATGCTGGGAGTAGAGGACTTCGCCGCCTTCGCCGGTAAAGGCCTGACAGATCAGGGCGATGATTTCGTCCGATCCGGCCCCGCAAATCAGCTGCTCCGGCGGGAAACCAAATCGCTCGCCAATTTTCTCCCGCAGGGCAACAGCGCCGCCTTCGGGGTAGCGATTGAGTTGGGCGACGGAGTCCTGTGCCGCTTCGATCGCCTTGGGTGAAGCGCCCATGGGGGCCTCATTGGCAGCGAGTTGGCGGATGGGCTTGTCCGTGGTCAGCTTGCTCTCGCCCGGCACGTAGGGCTTGATTTGCATAATGCTGTCTTTGACGTCGAAACCGGATGACATGGTCAGCTCCTGACTGGCTTGATCTGTGTGGACGTTACGGGTCTAGGGCAAAGGGGTCTAGGCGGACAGGTGTACGGCCTCAGGATAGAAGCCGAGGACGTGGATCTGGTCCATCGCATAGCCCTTGGTTTCAGCCCAAGCGGGAATGGCTGTATCATCGCCTTGGATTTCCACAACCTTCATGGCACCGTTTTCCGTCACCAACACGCGGGTGATGTCTTCGCCGGAAGCCTCGGGGGCGAAGGCGGCCAGCACCCACGCCTTGTCCCGCGGAATCCCGCCAACGGGGCCGTCGATAAACGGCAGCTGCAGGATAACATGAAGTCGGCGTCCATCGCTGTTGGGCGTTGTGACGCGGTGCCACCAAGCGGGATCGTTGATGTCGGCGCGGATGATGCCGAGCGTGTGCTTGCCGCTCAAAACGGCGTCGGCGACAGTATCGCGGTCGGCGAAGTGCTCGCGGTCGAGCGAGACGGCGTAGTGAACTTGAGCATGTTCGCGCGCAACGGCGCCGGCGTCATCTTCGATGGCCAAGGACAAATCACCCTCAAGCGATGTCACCGCAGGAATAATCTCTCGCCAGATGCGCAGCAAAGAGCTTGCCGGGAAAGGGTGATCGCCGTGCTTTTCAGCGGCACGGCGCAACATGGATGCTTCGCGGCCCGGGCGCAGGAACACCGGATTGTCGGAATATCGCTTTTTGACTTCGCCGACTTCCATGGCGACTTTCGAACGCGCATGAATGCGCTCGACCAGTTCCTGATCCAAACGGTCAATCTCAGCGCGGAGCTTATCCAGCTCTGCCGCTTCCGCGTTTTTATTGGCAGCGTCCGTTGTCACGGCTGCGTGTCTCCTGCTTCGTCTTGAGTGCGGCGGTTTCCCGGGCGGTCTTTCTTTGCTTTAGCGCAGCCGGTGGCGACTGCACAAGATGAGCTGGGCCGCCAAATTTCTGCGCTTCGGCAATAAGAGCGCCGCCCGTGGGTAATCTAGCCCATTTCAACGCCGAATGCGGCGGGAAGAAAAGCGCGTTTCGCATGCGTTCGAGGCTAAACAGCTGCTCATGCAGTGTTGCGGCCAGCCTGAGCCCCGTAAAGGCCTGACCCTTGGCAAACGGCGTGCCCGGCACACGCACCCAGAGGCCAAAAGCCGAAGGCACCACGACAATCAGCTTGCCGCCGGGTTTCAGCACGCGCCAAATTTCACGAAAGGTGCGGTCGGGGCGTCGGGCATGTTCCAGCCGATGCAGCGCGATGACTCGGTCCATGCTTTCGCTGTCCAGCGGCATCAGTGTGTCATCGGTGAGCACTTGGCGGGTCGAGGCGTGGGCAGGCAGGACACCAGACAGGCGCGCGGGGATGAAATGGCAAAGCGAAAGCGGGGTGAGCGGCAGCAAGTGGTCCTCCAGCTGTGTCGCGTACCCCAAAGTGAGCAGGCGTTGTCCAGTGAGATCAGGCCACCAGCCTGCGATCCGCTCGCCCAACACCTGTGTCGAGCGCTGTCCAAGCGGAGAAGCGTAAAAATCCAACAGATCAGTGGCAATTATGTCCATTTACTTCCGGTGCAGGATGGCGAGAGGAGGCTGGGTCGGTTAAAGGTCAGTTAATCACTCATGACGAAAGACGGAAGATGCCGCTATGAGCCTCGACATCCACATTGTTCCCATACTCTCTGATAACTACGTCTACTTGGCCAGAGACAGTGAGTCTGGGAAGGTTCTTTGTGTTGATCCGGGCGAGGCTGCGCCGGTTCTGGCGAAGGCTGAAGATTTGGGGTGGGAGATTGATACGATCCTGATCACCCACCACCACGGCGACCACGTCGCTGGCGTGAAAACGCTCAAGGCAGCGACGGGCGCAACGGTGATTGGCCCGGGCGGGGACAGCCAAGAGATCCCCGGCTTGGATCAAAGCGTGGCTGATGGCGACACCTTTGCCTTTGGCAGCGAAACCTTTCGCGTGATGGGCGTCTATGGTCACACGGCTGGTCACGTCACGTTCTTTGCCGAAGGCGATAAGGCGCTGTTCTCCGGGGACGCGCTGTTCAGCGTCGGCTGTGGTCGGTTCTTTGAGGGCACAGCGGCGGACATGTGGCCGGGTTTGCTCAAGCTGCGGGAACTGCCGGATGCAACGCGGGTTTACTGCGGCCATGAATATACAGCGACCAACGTCGCTTTTGCCGCTTCGATCGATGGTCAGAATGCCGAACTGCGCCGCTATGCAGAGATTGTTGCTGTGCTGAGATCCGAAGGAATGCCCACGATTCCTGCGAATTTGGGCTTGGAGAAGAAAATTAATCCCTTTTTGCGCGCGGATGACCCAGCTTTCGCCGAAATGCACGGCTTCAAGGGACAGGAAGGCGTGGCCTTCCTGGCGCATATCCGGGCCGGCAAAGATTCATTTTAGGGCATTACGAGAAAAACTATGGCTAAGCTATTTGGCACCGATGGCATTCGAGGCACCGTAAACGCGCATCCCATGACCAGTCGGATCGCGATGGATGTCGCGGTGGCGGCCGGGCATATTTTTCGGGAGAACCTGAGCCACCGCCCCACCGTTTTGATCGCCAAAGACACCCGTCTGTCTGGCTATCAGATCGAACCAGCGATGGTGTCGGGTTTCACCAGTGCCGGTTGGGACGTCCTGTTGCTTGGCCCCATGCCAACGCCGGCGGTTGCGGCGCTGACACGGTCGATGCGCGCAGACATGGGCGTGATGCTGTCGGCGTCGCACAACCCCTATCAGGACAACGGCATCAAACTGTTTGGGCCACAGGGGTTCAAGCTGTCTGACGAAGTCGAATCACAGATCGAAGCAACGGTTGAGCGCATGGCGCAAGAAGGTCCAGAATTTGCCTTGGCCGACCCCGACAAGTTGGGGCGCGTGCGTCGGCTTGATGGTGCTGCGGGGCGGTATATGGAGTTGGTCAAAGCCTCCTTCCCCGACGACTTGCGGTTGGATGGGATGAAGGTCGCGGTCGATTGCGCGAATGGCGCAGCCTACCGGATCGCGCCGCGCATCTTGTACGAGCTGGGCGCTGATGTGATCGAGTTTGGGGTCGAGCCGAACGGTTTGAACATCAACGATCAGTGCGGCGCAACCGCGCCCAAGGGCTTGCGGCTCAAAGTGCTGGAAACCGGCGCTGACATTGGCTTGGCGCTTGATGGCGATGCGGATCGGCTGATTGTTGTGGACGAGCAAGGGCGGGTGATCGACGGCGATCAGATCATGGCGCTGATGACGTTGAATATGAAAGAGACGGGCCGCTTGCAGGGCGAGGGCTTGGTGACAACCGTCATGTCGAACTTGGGCTTGGAACGCTTCCTCGAAGCTGAGGGCATGAAAATTGAGCGGACCAAAGTTGGCGACCGCTTTGTGCTGGAGCGCATGAAAGCGCTGGGGTGGAACGTCGGCGGCGAGCAGTCGGGTCATATGATCCTGTCTGACTATGCCACCACCGGTGATGGCATGGTTGCCGCGCTGCAGGTTCTGAGCGTCATGGTGCGGCAGGACCGTACGGCCAGCGATGTGCTCAACATGTTTTCACCCGTGCCGCAGGTGCTCAAGAACGTCCGGTTTAGCGGGGCAAACCCGCTGGAAACCCAGCCTGTGCAAGACGTGATAAAGGCGGTGGAAGCAGACTTCGGCAAATCCGGGCGGCTGGTTATTCGCAAGTCTGGCACTGAACCACTGATCCGCGTTATGGCCGAGGGCGACGACGCTAAAGCCGTGGAGAAGGCCGTGGATCAGATCTGTGACGCGGTGCGAAAGTCTGCCGCTTAGCGCCAGCCACCAAACCACACCACACAACGCAGGGGGAAACACGTGAAGGGACGCGTGCTCATTATTGCTGGCTCTGATAGCGGAGGCGGCGCTGGGATTCAGGCGGACATCAAGGCTGTGACGGCCTTGGGCGGCTTTGCAATGACCGCCATTACCGCTTTGACAGCGCAAAACACCTTGGGGGTCCACGACATCCATGGTGTGTCTGAGGACTTCATCACCAAGCAGATCGACGTGGTGCTGGGCGACCTTGGGGCTGACGCCATCAAAACCGGCATGTTGCACAGCCCTTCGGTGATTCAGACCGTTGTGTCAGCGCTGGAAAGCTGCGTAGCGCCGATCGTGGTTGACCCTGTGATGCGGGCCAAAGGTGGCGCAGCACTGCTGCAGCCAGAGGCACAGGCGGCATTGGTAGACCTGTTGCTGCCTCGCGCAACCTTGCTCACCCCAAACGTGCCTGAAGCCGAAGCGCTGACGGGATTGAGCATCAGCTCCGTTGCGGACTTGCGCACGGTCGGTGAACGCCTGCTGGCCATGGGGCCAAAGGCAGTTTTGATGAAAGGCGGTCATCTGGACGGTGCTGCGATGACGGATGTGCTGGTCACAGAAGACGGCGCAACGGTGATTGGGCTGGGTCGAGAGCGGCTCGATACGCCCCACACGCACGGAACAGGCTGCACGCTGGCGAGTGCCACGGCGGTGGGCTTGGCGCAGTCGATGACCATGCAGCGCTCGGTCGAACGGGCCGTGGCCTACGTTGATCGCGCCATCCGGCTTGCGCCGGGTTACGGGCAGGGCCACGGCCCGATCAACCATGCGCATCCGTTGGAGCGTGCTGAGCCCGAAGACGATTGGTTTGAGGGAGACGACGATCATGACTGAAAAACTGTTTCTTAAAGATGCGTACCTAAAATCCTGCGAAGCCCGGGTTGAGACCATTACCGCCGAGGGCGGGATTGTTCTGAACCAGTCCGTGTTTTACGCCACGGGCGGTGGGCAGCCGGGCGACAGCGGTTCGGTCACGCTCAAGGATGGGCGGAGCGCGGCAATCAACACCTGCATCAAAGGCGAAAATGATGCGCTGGTGCTGTTGCCTCGTGATGGTGCCATTGAAGGATTGGCGGCTGGGGATACGGTCGAGGCCGTTCTCGATTGGGACCGTCGCTTTGCGCATATGGCCATGCACACGAGCTTGCATTTGCTGTGTGCCAGTATCGATGCTGGCGTTACAGGGGGATCCATTGGGGCGGAGAAGTCGCGCCTTGATTTCGACCTTGAAGAGGCACCGGACAAGGAAGCGCTCGAACAGCGGTTGAACGCGTTGATCGCGGGGGAGCACGATGTTTTCGCCTCGACGATCACAGCCGAAGAACTGGACGCGCAGCCGGAGCTGGTCCGCACCATGTCTGTTGCCCCGCCCCGAGACGCTTCTGGCTTGATCCGCGTTGTGCGGATTGGGACAGACGGGGATGCCGTTGACTTCCAACCTTGCGGCGGCACCCACGTTGCCAACACCCGCGAGATTGGCCGGGTGCGCATCGGCAAGGTGGAGAAAAAGGGCAAGCAAAACCGCCGGATCAACATTCATTGGGAGCCAGCGACCGCGTGAGCACAGAGTACCGAATCTTCCAGCTGAATGCCTTCACCAACGCATCCTTTTCAGGCGCACCGGCGGCTGTGGTGCCGATGGAGGCTTTTCCGTCTGATGATGTTTTGCGCGGGATTGCGTCGGACAACAATCTATCCGAGACCGCCTTTACCGTGCCGTGGACCGGCGATGACGCAGACTTTCACCTGCGGTGGTTTACGCCGACGGTTGAGGTCAATCTTTGCGGTCATGCGACGCTGGCGACGGCAGCGCTGTATTTCACAGTGTTGGCATGGGCCGAGCCGAAGTTGCGCTTCATGACGGCTTCGGGCGTTCTGACGATTGAGCAACGGGGTGATTCGTTTGCTATGGATTTCCCGGCTTTGCCGACCAATGCGCCAGTGGAAAGCCCACCGTTCCCCTGTGTCGCGGCGGCTGGGGGTGAGGTGTTCAACATTTATGAGCTGGCAAGCTCGGCCGACGTGCATGCCTTCAAGCCAGATTTCAAGCAAATCGCAGCCCTGCATCACGACAGTATCATCATTACCGCCAAGGGCGATCCGTCGCTGGGGGACACCACAGACATTGTTAGCCGCATGTTTGGTCCGAATATTGGCATCCCTGAAGACCCTGTTACCGGGGCTGCGCACTGCGCTTTGGCGACTTTTTGGCCTGAAAAGTTGGGGAAAACCACGCTGACCGCCACGCAAGTTTCGGCGCGACGTGGAAGTTTGCAACTCAGCCTCAAGGGGGACCGGGTTGAATTGATCGGTCAGGCTGTGCTCTATCTCGAAGGTAAGATCACAGTGTAGAGGGCTGCCGCCATGAGCGCCGCGCCATCCTTGCTTCCCGCTGGATTAGAAGATCAGCTGCCCCCGTGGGCAGAAACTGAAGCGCAGGCGCTCAGCACGATCCTCGAAACCGCCCGTGTGTTTGGCTATGACCGCGTCAAGCCACCCCTATTGGAATACGAAGAAACCCTGACGGCTTTCGCGCCGGACAGTCTGCGCAAGGGCTTCAAGCTCGCCGATCCGCAGGCCGAAGGTTTGCTGGTCGTTCGGTCTGATAAGACCGGGCAGGTTATCCGTATTGCCCAAACGCGCCTCAAAGACGAACCGCGCCCGTTGCGCCTGTCCTATGGCGGGCAGATCCTGCGCGCCAAGGGCTCGCAGTTGCGTCCTGAGCGGCAGTTCACGCAGGCGGGTGTCGAGTTGATCGGCGTGCCCGATGGCGCGGAAAGTCAGGCGCTGATCGAAATCATTGATCTGTGCATGAGCGCCTTGACCAATGCGGGCGTGCAAGATGTGACCGTTGATTTGACGCTGCCACAAATCGCGCGAGCGGCTGCGCAGTCTGATCCGGTTTTGATACAAGCGCTGAACGAGCGGAATGCTGCGCTGGCTGAGTCCGTGGGTGACGCGGCGCGAGGCGTTGTTAATTTGATTGATGCCTTTGGCCCGTGGCGGGGCGCGGTTGAGATCATGGACCAAGTCCAGCTTGGCAAGGACGTTCGCGAACTGGAAACGGTCGCACAGGCTGTCGAGGCGCGTCATCCAGCGGTTGAAGTGCTGGTCGATCCCGCTGAACTGCGCGGTTTTGACTATCACACCGGCCTGTCTTTTGTGCTGTACGCCAAGGGCGTGCGCGGGGAGTTGGGGCGCGGTGGCCTGTATCAGGCCGGCGACGAGCAGGCGACCGGCTTTACGCTTTACATGGACTCGGTGCTGCGCGCTTTGCCGGCACAAAACCCGCCTGAAAAGATCACGGTCAGCGCGGATACGGATACCAAAGAAATTGCGCGCCGCCGGGCCGCTGGGGAAATCATCGTCGTGGATTTGGCCTAAACGCCATTCGCGCCATCTGAGCAAAGAGAAGTATTTTTATGGCTAACGTAGCAGTCGTGGGCTCCCAGTGGGGTGACGAAGGTAAAGGCAAAATCGTTGACTGGCTTTCTGAGCGCGCTGACGTCGTCGTGCGCTTTCAGGGCGGACATAACGCAGGGCACACGCTGGTGGTGGACGATGTCACCTATGCGCTGTCATTGCTGCCGTCGGGCGTTGTTCGCCCGGGCAAGCAGGCGCTGATTGGTAACGGTGTCGTGCTGGACCCTTGGGCGCTGGTTTCTGAGATTGAAAAATGTCGCGACCTTGGGTTGGAGATTGATGAGAGCCGCTTGGGCATTGCGGAAAACACGCCGCTGATCCTGCCGGTCCACTCTGCGCTGGATCATGCGCGTGAGCGTGCACGGGGTAACTCAAAGATTGGCACCACCGGTCGCGGGATCGGCCCTGCGTACGAAGACAAGGTTGCGCGGCGCGCGGTGCGGCTGTCTGATTTGGCGGATGAAAATCGTCTGAAAGCAGCCTTGACGGAAATGCTGCTTCATCACGCGGCGCTGGCGCGCGGCATGGGTGAGCCTGAGCCCGACTTTGACGAGCATCTGCGGATGCTCAAGGAAATCGCGCCGCAGGTGCTGCCTTACCGTGCCCGTGTTTGGCAGAAGCTTTCTGAGGCTAAGCGTCGCCGGGATCGTATTTTGTTCGAAGGCGCGCAAGGGGCGATGCTGGACATTGACCACGGCACCTACCCTTACGTCACCTCCAGCAACACTGTCGCTGGACAGGCTTCGGCAGGCGCGGGTGTTGGTCCGGGTCAGGTTGGCTATGTTCTGGGGATCACCAAAGCCTACACCACCCGTGTGGGTTCTGGTCCGTTCCCAACCGAACAGGACAACGAAGCTGGAACTCGCTTAGGCGAGCGGGGCCGCGAGTTTGGGACGGTCACAGGGCGGAAGCGGCGCTGTGGTTGGTTTGATGCTGTCATGGTCAGGCAGGCCGTGCAGATTTCCGGCATCAGCGGCATCGCCTTTACCAAACTCGACGTTCTCGACGGCTTTGATGAGCTGCGGATTTGTGTCGGTTATCGACTGGGCGATGAACGGCTCGACTACTTCCCCACCGCGCCGGATGAGCAGGCAGCGGTTGAGCCGATTTATGAAGTTGTGCCGGGCTGGTCGGAAAGCACCTACGGCGCGCGTTCGTGGGCCGAGCTCCCTGCAAACTGCGTCAAATACGTGCGCCACGTCGAAGAACTGATTGGCGTTCCAATCGCGCTGCTGTCTACCTCGCCAAAGCGGGAAGACACCATTCTGGTGCGTGATCCTTTCGAGGACTAAGACCGAGACGCGAGACAAGGGTGAACGCTGGTTTGCCTTTGTCACGCGGTTCTGGCTTAACTACGCTGCATTTGATGTAAGCAGAAGCAAAACCAGAAGCGGTCCGCGTGGCTAAATCGATAAACACACTGCCAACCGGCAAAAAGGTCGCTCGCCGTGTTGGTGAGCAGGCAAACAGGCTGCGCTTTGTGATTTGGGGCGGTTGCCTTGGGGTTCTGACCTTGGCGATGGTCTGGTTGGCTGTCTCTTCGGGTGGTGATCAGTCCTACTCGGTCCGGTCTCCCGTGCGTGGCCAAACCGCTGGCGACCAATCACTCCATGCCTACGCTTATCAGGGGCTTGCCCGCTTGCTTCGCGCAGAGGGGTTGGGCGGCAACAGCATTCAGGGCAACAGTCCCCTGGGTTCGGTCGGACTTCGTATCCTGCTGGAGCCGCGATTGATCAGCGAAGACCAAGACGCACGACGGGCGTTTAGAGATTTTTTGACCCAGTCCGATGCGCCTGTGTTGCTGGTGCCTCGTCTGCGAAACAGTGCTGATAGAAACTTACGCCTGAACCGCCAAAACCATTTGGACAAGGTGCTGCCAAAGCCCCGTGGGGGATTGGGGCGGCAGTTGAACAGCGATCTGGGCTTTCCAACAACGATCCAGAAGCACCAGGGCGTGACTCAAGGCCGCGCGCTGGGCGCCACAGTGCAAATTACAGACTTGGTCTCCTTCAATCTGTGGGGGCGTGGCGCAAAGGCGTGGGCGATTGATGGGCACGCGCTGATCCATGCGCAGCGGGTCAAAAATACCGAGGTCTATTTTCTCTCTGACCCCGATTTGCTCAATAACGCGGGCTTGGCGCAGGCAGAAAATGCTGATTTCACGCTGGCGTTTCTGTCAGAAATCAAGCGTCGCGGCCCGGTCGTGTTTGACAATCGCGACATTCGGGTTGGCGGGGCGTCAGGCTTTTCCTTTGTGGGGCGTTTGTTTGATTGGCCTCTTGGGATCTTTACAGGCTCGGTTTTCGGCCTTGGGCTGGTGTTGTTCTGGTTTTCCTTTGGCCGGTTTGGTCCGATGCTGCGGGACGTGCGGCACCTCGAAGCCGGTAAGGAGACCGCACTCGAAGCCGCGGTTTCTATGCTGGCCGGCAAGGGCAACAATCGAGAAATCCTGCGCCGCTACCTGAATGGTCAAACCCGCCAACTCTCTGCCCGGCTCGGCGGTCCAAAAACCGGGGATATGCAGCGCTTGCGCGCTTGGCTGGATGCCATCGCCAAGCGACGCGGGGTCGATAAAGCCTTGCGCCTTTCCCCCATTGCGGACCTGTTGAACGCGGGCGATCCCTCCTCCATTCTCAGCGAAAATCAAGCTGCGAACGCCGCCCATACCATCCACGCATTTAGAAAAGCGTTGATCCATGACACTTGATCTTTCCGACCTTTCCGCAGCGCGGGCCGCCATCCATCAGCAGATTGGCAAGGCCGTCATCGGTCAAACTGAAACCATAGACCAACTGATCGTTGCCCTGCTGGCAGGGGGGCATGTGCTGCTTGAAGGGCCACCGGGCACAGCAAAGACCCTGCTGGCGCGGGCTTTCTCTGCCTCGCTGGCGCTTGATTTTGGACGGATACAGTTCACACCGGATTTGATGCCCGGCGATGCGCTGGGGACCAACATTTATGACTTCCAGACGGGTAAGTTTGTGCTGACCAAAGGGCCAGTCTTTACCGAAATTCTGCTCGCCGATGAAATCAACCGGGCACCACCAAAAACGCAGGCCGCGCTGTTACAGGTGATGAACGAGCGAACCGTGACCATTGATGGTGCTGATTACCATATGGGCGATAACTTCATGACCATCGCCACGCAAAACCCGCTGGAACACCAAGGCACCTATCCTTTGCCCGAAGCGCAGTTGGATCGGTTCCTGTTCAAGGTTTTGGTGGATTTCCCTGCCGAAGACGACGAAGTCCAAATCCTGCTCAGCCATGGTCAACGCAGTCAGATGACCAGTTTCGACGCCTTGGGGATTGAGGCTGTGGTCCCAGCCGAACGCCTAACCGCGCTGCGTGAGTCTTTGCAGTCTGTGCTGATCCAAGAAGACGTCGCCGAATACGTCATCAAGCTGATCCGCGCGACGCGTGAAGACCCCTCCCTGTCCTATGGCGCGTCCACGCGAGCGGCGACGGCGTTGGTGCAGGCCGCGCGCGTTTGGGCCGCCTTTGATGGGCGGGATTTCGTGCTGCCCGATGATATCAAGCATCTGCTGATCCCGTCCTTGCGGCATCGAGCCATGCTCTCGCCCACCGCAGAAATCGAAGGACGCACGACGGACGAGGTGCTCGACAGCATCCTCGCCGCCGTTCCTGCGCCGCGCTAGTACTGATGGTCCGACCCGCCCCGCGTTCCCTGTGGATTTGCCTGTGGCTCACGCTCGCGTCGCTGTTTATTGCGGCGTTGGTGCCGGGGGCTTGGTGGGTGATCGCGGGGGGCTGGCTGGTACTGGCTTTGGCGATGGTCGTCGATGCTGCGCGGGCGATTCCGGGTGCGGGGCTTTGGCTGACGATTGACGCACCGCCGGTCTTATATATTGGCGAAGATGATCCGCTGGTGCTGACATTTGCGTCCGAATCCCACCATGCCAAGACGTTCCTGCGCGTCGCGCCGGATGTTCGGGGGCCGGTGGATGATTTGCCAACGCTCTCGGATGCGTTTGATCCTGAAAGCCCGCTGCGGCTCGAATACCGTGTTCGTCCCAACGCGCGGGGCCGGGTGAGCCTGCCTGCGATCCATTTGGGCTGGTTGGGGCCGATGAGTCTGGTTGAGCGGCGGCGTCTGATCAAAACAGAGTGGGAGGTCGCTGTTATCCCGAACGTGCGCGCTGTTCAACGCGAAGCGGTTCAATTGCGAAAGCTGGCGCAAGACTTCGGCGCCAAGGTTCAGCGCATTATCGGCAGTGGCAGCGAATTCGAAGCGCTGATGGAGTTCCAAACCGGTCACGAAAGCCGTCATATCGATTGGAAGCACTCGGCGCGCCATCGCAAGTTGCTCGTTAAAGATATGCAGGTGGAGCGCAATCATCAGATCATTCTGGCGCACGACACCGGCTACCTCATGCGAGACCCCATCGATGGCATCCCCAAGCTGGATCATGCGATCAACGCAGCGCTCAAGCTGGCATGGGTCGGGTTTAGCACGGGGGACAATGTGGGCCTCTACGCCTTTTCGGATCGACCAAACCTGTTCGTGGCGCCGCGCGGCGGCAAGTCTGCGTTTGCGCCCCTGCGCGTGGCGACACAGGACATCGAATACGCCAGCCAAGAAACCAATTTCACGCTCGGCTTGTCTGCGCTCAACCAGCGGATTGGCCGGCGCAGTCTGGTCGTGCTGTTTACCGATTTTACGGACACCATCACCGCCGAGCTGCTGATGGAAAATATCGCCGCGCTGACGCGGAAGCACGTGGTCGTGTTTGCCGTGCCCAAGGATCCGTTCGCCGACTCCTTCCTCGACAGCAAACCCAACGGCCTAACCGATGCGACCCGTGCCGTGGTCGCTGAAACCTTTGCCAACGAGCGGCGCGTGGTGTTTGACCGCTTGCGTCGCTTGGGCGTGGAAGTGTTGGAGGTTCCGCCCAAGGGCTTCTCGACGGCTTTGCTCAACACCTATCTTTCGGTCAAAGAAAGGAGCCTGCTGTGAGCGAAAACCGGCAAGGGCAGTACGGCGGCTTTGGTGCGGACTTGAAGTCGGTGCAATTCCGGCAGGAACGCGAACCACTATGGCGAGAGCTTGAGCGCCTGATGGCCGTGGTCGAGCAGCGCGGACCCGATGGGTTGAGTTTCGACGAAAGTCTGGCATTCGCGACGTTATACCGACGCACGCTGTCTTCGCTTTCCGTCGCCCGAGAAATATCGCTCGACAGCGGGGTTCAGAGCTACCTCGAAGCCCTGTCTGCGCGGGCATACAGCCTGATGTACACGCGCCCAAACCGCCCCGGATTGGCGATGATTGATTTCTTTGTGCGCGGGTTGCCGGTTGCCGTCTGTGCCATGTGGCCCTCGCTGCTGGTTGCTGTGGCCACGTTTGCGCTGGGGGCCATATTCGGCTTTGTGCTGTACCACGAAGATCTCGGTTGGCTGACGGCCATCATGGGCACAGATTCCTTCGGTGGTCGCGGGCCTGAGAACACCGTCGCGGAACTGCGCGAAACCATCTACGACCCCGGCGGCGTGGCGCAGCGGACCCAAGGTTGGGCCGCGTTTTCGATCAGTTTGATGATCAACAATGTCGGTGTCGCGCTGCTGGCCTTTGCCCTTGGTGTGGCGGGGGCTGTGCCAACATTGGGGCTGCTGTTTTACAATGGTTTGGTGATTGGGCTGTTCTATTCCGTCTTTCATGACAAAGGCTTGGGGCTGGATATTATAGCGTGGCTCTCGATCCACGGCGTAACCGAGATTTCGGCGATTTTCCTTGGTGGTGCTGCTGGCATTCACGTGGGTCGCGGCGTGCTCTTCCCCGGTCGCAAAAGCCGCAGCGCGCGCTTGCGCGAAAATGGTCGTCGCGCGGGTGAAGTCGCGATGGGGGCAGTGCTGATGCTCATCTTGGCCGGATTGATTGAGGGCTATTTCCGGCAAGCGGTCGATGTCTTGAGCTGGCGGTTGTTCATCGGATGGGGGCTTGGCGCGCTGATCTTCGCCTACTTCGGCACGGGCGGATGGTGGCAAGCGCTGCGCAGGAACCGTGAGCCATGACCTTTGACCTGCAACGTATTCGCGAAGGCCGCTCGGTTCACGGCGTTCGTCGTGTGATGACGCCCGAGGGCGTCGAGGTCGAATTTGTGCTGGCTGACCGCGCACAAAGGTTGGTGGCGGTTATCATCGATCTCACGGTGCAAGTTCTCGCCAGTCTTGCTCTGTTTCTGCTGATTTTATTCGTGTCTGGCCTGTTGTTTGGCGAAGGCATCAATGGAACCGAGTTCTTCTCCGTTGCCTTGGGCTTGGTCTCCTTTTTCTTCCAGTTCTTCTATTTTCTGACATTGGAAGTCATGTGGCAGGGCAAAACCGTGGGCAAGCATGTCATGGGCCTGCGCGTGATTGGGGCGAATGGGCAGCCCTTGGCGCTGAGCGGTTTGGTTGCGCGCAATTTCATGCGACAGGTCGAGCTGTTCTTGCCGCTTGTCGCAGGTACGGGTCTGGTTGGTCCCACGTCGGCGCTGACCAGTCTGGTGTCGTTGGCGTGGGCGTTTGGGTTGTCTGCGTACATTTGCTTTGATGCGGACCGTCGTCGCTTGGGGGATCTGCTTGGGGGAACCATTGTGGTGCAACAGGCGAAACCGGTCCTGTTGCCAGACGTCGTAATGCAGGCGCAAATCACCGAGCCGCGCTTTCGGTTCACCCAAGATCAACTCGACACCTATGGCCGTTTCGAACTGCAAGTGCTCGAAGGCTTGCTCAGAGACCAGCATCGCCCTGATCAAGAGGATGTCTTTCGGCGTGTGGTGGAGCGGATTTCATTGAAGATTGGGCTGGATTCGAGCATTTCTCCTGAATTCCACCGTGACTTCCTGAATGACTTCTATGCGGCTCAGCGCCAGCACTTGGAACGCGAAGCGCTGTACGGTAAACGCAAGGACAGCAAGTCCGACGATTCCGACGATCCCTAAAACCCCGTAAACGCAGAGAGTTCCCTCATGGTTCAAATCGCCCCCTCAATGCTCGCCTGTGACTTCGGAAACGTAGAGGCGGAGGTGCGCGCGGTTGAGGCCGGGGGTGCCGATATGCTGCACATCGACATCATGGACGGCCATTTTGTGCCAAACCTTTCCTTTGGTTTGCCGGTGGTCGAGGCGATGAACCGGGTGGCTTCGATCCCGCTGGACGTTCATCTGATGATCGCGCCCTACGAACCCTATCTGGAAGCATTTCGGGATGCAGGCGCGGCGCGGATTGCCGTGCACGTCGAGGCAGGCGACCATCCCCATCGCGCGTTGCAGGCTATTCGAGACATGGGCCTGAAATCCGGTATCGCGCTGAATCCCGGGACACCCGTTGAAAGCGTTTTCTCCTTGTTGAGCGTTGCGGACCAAGTGGTTGTTATGTCGGTTAATCCGGGCTTCGGCGGGCAGAAATTTATCCCCGAAACCTTTGAACGCGTTGCAGCGCTCAAGTCCATGATTGGTGACCGTGCCATCGACATTGAGATCGACGGCGGCGTCGGTGAAGGCAATGCGCGCGCTTTGGTCGAGGCGGGGGCCAGCATCCTTGTGGCAGGCACGAGTGTCTTCAAGGCTGACGACTATGGGTCAGCGATCAACGCCTTGCGCTAGGCGCTGACGTTATCGATCAGCCGGGTTGTGCCCAGCCAGGCAGCGGCCAGCAAGCGTCCTTGACCAACGGGCAAAGCCCCCTGTGGCTGCGCTAGATCCTTTGCGGCTCGGTAGTCGAGGTAGTCCACGGACGCAAAACCGGCGCTCTGAATGTCTTTGGTGGCTTGCTCGGTTACCAGCCGAGGGTCGGCACCCGCCGCAATCGCGTCCGTCGCGCTGGTAAGCGCGCGATAAAGGTGCGGTGCGATATCGCGTTCACTGGGGCTCAAGTAGGTGTTGCGTGACGAAAGCGCGAGACCGTCTTTGGCGCGAACTGTTGGTGCGCCAATGATTTCAGTGCCAAGCAGCAGGTCGGCGGCCATCCGCTCGATGACTTTCAGTTGCTGGTAATCCTTTTCGCCAAACACGGCGACATCGGCTTGCGCAGCGGCCAACAGCTTGGTTACGACCGTTGCAACGCCACCAAAGAAGTGGGGCCGGTGTGCGCCTTCTAGGGTTTGGGTGAGGGGGCCATTGACGGTGACAGTTGTGGCCGATCCGGTTGGGTACATGGTCTCAACAGCAGGAACAAAGACGACATCGCAGCCGGCATGCTCGAGGGCTTCGAGATCGGCGTCCAGCGTCTTGGGATAGCTGGTGAAGTCCTCACCTGCCGCAAACTGAGTTGGATTCACGAAAATCGTCGCTGCAATACGATCGGCTTCCCGCTGCGCTGCGGCGATCAAGGACAAGTGGCCATCATGAAGGGCGCCCATTGTTGGGACCAAGCCGGTTCGATGCGCTTGTCGGCGCCCTAAAAGGCTCACGCGGAGGTCTTGAATGCTGCTAACTATGTCCATGAAGGGCAAACGCTCCGCGTATAAGTACAAATCACAGTGATCGTTATCACTGAAATGAGGAAGATCGACATTGATGAAAACGCTGCACTACTATTTCGGTTTGATATCGCCCTTTACGTATCTTGGACATGATGAATTCATGGAAATTGTGGATCGGGCTGACGTTAACGTCGAGTTTCACCCCATCAAATTTGGGGCGGTCTTTGCCGCAACCGGGGGTGTGCCGCCAGCGAAGCGTTCACCTCAACGTCAGGCGTTGCGTTTTCAAGAACTGCGTCGCTGGTCTGCCAGAAAGGGCATTCCGCTCAACCTCGAGCCCAAGCACTTTCCCGTGGATGAAACGCTGGCAGCGTGCTGCGTGCTTGCTCTGGTAGAGCTTGGCGCGCGCCCGTGGGACTTTATTGGGCTGGCACACCGGGCCGTATGGGCCGAGGAACGGGATTTGTCTGATCCCGCTGTGGTGAAAGACCTGTTACAGGTAGCAGGGCACGACACGGATGCTGTCTTGGCGCTGGCCCAGGCCGAATCCACGGTTGCTGCTTACGCCGCCAAAACAGAAGCGGCCATCGAAGCCGGAGTCTTTGGCGCGCCCACGTATCGGCTCGGTGAAGAGCTTTTTTGGGGTCAGGACCGCTTGGAATGGGTCGAAGCGATGCTCAATGAGTAACAGGTGGCACGTGAAGCAGCTTTTACAGAACAATTGCTTGCAGAAATGATAGCATTTGGTGTAGCCCTTTGGATGTGAAGAGTACTTTCGAGCGGTCTTGTCCGCTTGGGCTTTTTTCGGACCCCGAGTGTCGTGGCAGCGGCACTCGGGGCTAAATCACCCTCAAACATTCTGGTTTCTCAACGTGACATGATGCTGGCCAGACCGGTAAGGGCCATTCCGTGCGCCGTACTTTGCGCAGCAGGCTGAGGCTTGCGAAAAAGGCAGTCCCACTGAAAACAATCGCGAATTTACAAAAAAACGTCGAAAAAGACAAAATTCTCAACAGAAAAACACCCTATGGGCGAAAAATGTTGGGTGATTCGCGTGGTCGTGGTAAGCGGGTGCTGAGAAACCGCGTGCTCATAATTGATTTATTTAAAATTTTATATAATAAGATAAATACCGAACCCGTAATGGCCTTTGCGCTGAGGATTCTTCTGGATGACAGGGTCAACGACCGTTGGTTTGTCGAGCAAAAATAGGCTTTAGGGTTATGATGACACAACAAGATCTCAGGGAGCATGATTCGATGCCAACCTCTCAGAAACCTATGCGAACGCGAGCCCGTGGTGGGCTCCGGGCTTTAACCGCTGCTGTAACCGGTGGGCTGTTTGTATTGGCAGCGGCTGTTCCAACCGCTTCGGCGCAATCCGAGCGGTCCATGTGCAGCGGCGACGGTAATCGTTTCTTCCGCTTCGTGGGCGGTTCTTACGTTTCCAAGAACAAGTTTTGTGACGTAGAGCAGCAGCTCGCCGCGCAGGAAGACGCCGCCAAGCAGGCAGAAATTCGTGCTGGCGCGATGCGCAGCGAGCGGGATTTGGGTTTGGCGCGTGTCGCCGAACTCGAAGCGCAGCTTACCGCCGCTGGCACTTGCCGCGAAGATGAACTGCAAGCCGCGTTGCAAGCCGCCCGCAGTCAGAACATTGAATTGCTCGATGGACAGGACAGCCTGACCTCACAGATTGCCGGTCTTGATCTGCAAATCGACCAACTGCGAGGCACCATCGATGGCCAGCAAGTCCAGCTCGACTCGGCAATGTCCGGTGAGGAGGGGATGTCAGCTGAGATCGTTCGCTTAACAGCGGCGCTGAAAGCCTCAGAGACCGAAGCATTGGCCGTCCGCACAGAGCGCGATAGCGTGCAGGCTGGCTATGAAGCTTTGGGCGAGCAAAGCCGGGCTGACAAAACCCGCTTGGCCACAGAATTGGAAAACACCGTCGGTCTGTTGACCGCTTGCCGGGCTGACTTTGAAGCCCACAAAGCAAACGTTGCGCAGGCGACGAGCGCCTCGGGTGATTTGCAGGGACAGCTGGCCTTGGCGCAGGCCAATGCAACGGACTTCGAAACCAAGCTAAAGGCGATGCAGGCGGATAACACCACCCTGCGCGCAGAATTGGCAACGCGTTCGACCGAGCTTGAAACCTCAGCAGCCCTCGCCAACCAGCTGCCAGATACGGCGGCGGCCTTGGCCGCGTCTGAAAAGACCGTCGAGGGGCTCAAACTTGAGCTTGAGCAGCGTCAGGACGCAGCAAAGACCGCGCAAAACGTTCTCAATGGTCAACTGGCCAACGCGCAAGCCACGCTGGCTGAGCGTGACGCCTTGATCGCGGACCTGCAAGCACGCGTCGCGCAGTCACAGGCTGCGCGTGATGCGGATGTTGCGTCACTTCAAAACCGTTTGTCGGACCTGAGTGAAGCGGCGAGCAAGGTTCCAATGCTGACCGGCGACGTTAAGAGCCGTGATAACCGGATCGCAAGGCTTGAGGCTGATTTGGCAGCCGTCCGGTCAAGCTCCGGTGACAGC
Source organism: uncultured Alphaproteobacteria bacterium (assembly GCA_905479265.1). Taxonomy (GTDB): domain Bacteria; phylum Pseudomonadota; class Alphaproteobacteria; order UBA7985; family UBA7985; genus UBA7985. Next base: position 37,668 of record CAJQLX010000023.1, on the reverse strand, counting down.
AGCAACCGCATGGCGGGGCTACAGGCTTTGATCGGCAAGCGCGGTTCCGATCTGGATCGTGCGCAAACATCTCTGACCGCCGCATTGGCGTCAAAGGCAGCGCTTGAAGGTCAGTTTGACGAATCCAGCAAGAACCTGAACGCCACTGAAGCGCTTTTGGCGAAGGCGGAAGCTGAGCTCAAGCTGCTGAAAACCCATATTGCCAGCCTTGATGCGTCCCACGAAACAGAGCGTGCTGCAGCGACCAACAGAATTCGGGTGCTTGAAGCCCAGTTGGCGGGCATGTCCAGCAATAGCGCTGAGTCCGGTGAGCTGTCTGCGCAACTGGCCGCGGCGCAATCGGAAATCGAAACCCTGCGTGCCGCGCTGCGGAATGTGGGTCACAATCAATCCTCTGGCACGCTGAATTCTGCCCTTCGCCAATGGATGGAGCGGAGCCGTGCATCCAATGATGATGGCTTGTTCCTCAATGGCGATCGCTTGGTGCTGTCCAGCGGTGCATCTCTGTTCCAACCGGGCAGCGCGCGCCTGAGCGAAAACGGCCAAGTCTTGTTGCAGGGCATGGCCACCGATCTGCAAGAGGCGATTTCGACCTTGCCAGAAGACGAAGAGTGGCAGCTGGAAGTCCTTGGACATGCTGATGCAACGCCGTCGGGCAGCCGCTGGCCATCAAACTGGGAGCTTTCATCCTTCCGTGCCGCAACGGTTGTGCGGACGCTGGTTGACGCCGGCTTGCCACCTGAGCGCTTAGCGGCGGTTGGCATGGGTGAATTCCAGCCTTTGATCGATGAAGCAACACCAGAAGCCTATGCCCAGAACCGCCGGATCGAACTGCAGTTCCGCTAAGGGCTTATCAAAGAAACAATTGGGTCAAAGGATAACTTTGACCCAACTTTTAGGGAAAGGAATAGAAAATGAATTGGAGACGTATCGTCGCCATCATTCTCGGTATCGCGGCGCTGTTAAGCATTTTGTCCCAGCTGGGCATCTTCTCTGCTGCGGGATTGTCTGAATATCCGTTTTGGCTGATTTGGCCACTGACCATTTTTGGTATGATCGGCGCGATCATGCTGTGGTTCTGGGGCGCGCGTGAAAACAGCGCGAGTGCTTCCACATACACCGTCGCCGGTGGCGCGGTTGTTGGTGGTGGCGTGGGTGCTGTCGCCGGTGCCGCTACGGGTGCTGCTGAATTGGCCGAACGCGACGCGCAAATTGCGGCTCTCGAAGCCCGCTTAGCGACCGCACAAATGGCCGCTGAGGACACAGGTGACACCTCGGCATTGGAGGCAGAGAACGCTGCGCTCAAGGCTGAAGTTGCAAGCCTGAAGGACGAAATTGGTGAAACTGCCCAGACCATGCACGCGACTGAGCGTGTCGAGTTCCGGGGCAAGTCCCAGACGGACTTGAACACCATGTTTGGTGGCGACTTCGTTGACGGTGCAATGGCGCGCCATTTCCACATTGATTACGTGGATTCCAAAGGCCAGCCGTCCGAGCGTGAGATCCTTGTCTACGCCTTGGTTCACCGGAAAGGGAACTTGAACCTCGATAGCTTCCCGACGGACGGCTACTCGTGTTTGACCTTCCGCGCCGACCGGATCCAGAAGCTGAAAGACCTTCAGACCGGCGAGGTCGTTTCCGACGACATCGGCGATTGGATTGTTACAACGTCCAAAGAGCGCGCAGCGAACTAACCCTTCGCAGGTTGCGTATCGAAAAAAGGGGAGCCCGGCCGGCTCCCCTTTTTTTATGACGATATGGGCTTAGGGCTGAATGACGACTTTGCCGACGGACTTTCGGGTCGCCAAGGCTTCCAGCCCCTTGGTTGCCTGATCCAAGGGAACAATGTCTGAGACATGGGGGTTCAGCTTGCCTTCCTTGAGCCAGCCCATCAGCTTCATCAGCGAGCCCATCATGACGCCCGGATTGTGGCGTGCGTAGCTGCCCCAGTAGACGCCAACCACTGATATGTTTTTCACCAGCAACAGGTTGGCGGGAACCTTGGGAATGTCGCCCGAGGCATAGCCAACCGTCAGCAAGCGCCCTTCAAACTTCATGCAGCGCAACATGGTGTTAAAGGCATCCCCGCCGATAACATCATACCCAACATCGGCCCCACCAAGCGCTTTCACTTTGTCGCGCAATTCCGGGTCGGCCACGTCGAAAACATGGTCCGCGCCCCGGCTGCGTACCAGCTCGCGCTTTGCTTCCGTGCTGGCCAGGCCGATGACGGTGGCGCCCATTTGCTTGCCGATTTCAACCGCCGTGAGACCCACACCGCCAGATGCGCCATTGATCATCAGCGTTTCGCCAGATTTGAGCTGCGCGCGCGTTTCGAGCGCAACGTGTGAGGTGCCGTAAGCGATGGTAAAGGCTGCTGCATCGGTAAAGGCGATACCCTCAGGCAGCGGAATCAGCGTCGCGGCATTGGCCAAAGCGATTTCCGCAAAGCCGCCGGTGGACACAAGCGCAATAACCCGCTGTCCAATTTCCACACCTTTCACGCCCTCGCCCAGAGCCAAGACCTCGCCCGCGACTTCGGCGCCGGGTACAAAGGGGGTCTCAGGCTTTTCCTGATACAGCCCCTGAACAATCAGCGTGTCAGCGAAGTTCACCCCACAGGCTTTGACCCGAAGCGCAACTTGGCCCTTGCCGGGTGTTGGATCGTCAATTTCCTTAACAGAGTGGCTCTTGATTGGACCTAGGGTCTCACAGACCAAAGCGCGCATGTTTTGCTTCTCCCACTACACGGCGTGATGCAACAGCACGCGCCGGAACAAGATCCGTCGAGCGCTGCCTCAGTTGTGCTTATATTGGCAGGCCATTGTCACGCGCTGCAAGCCATCGCTCAGTTTCTGCGGTTCAGAAACGGGAAAAGCATAGTTTGGTGGGCTGCCTGGACAGTTTTTGTGACTGTGCCAGAGAACCCCATCATCCGATACGACCTTGGGATTATAGACAGCATAGAAGGTCGGGCCGCTAATTTCGATAAACCGGACGGGGTCGTTTTTGGTTAAATCCGCAGCAGCGGGAAGGCCCTCGATCACCGTTTGCTCGCCATCGCCGTCAGCCGGCTCAGTGGCGTCACAGGCGGACAGTGCGAGCAGCAAAAGCGCGCCCAAGGCGAAGCCTAGCCGCGCCGCCATGTTGTGCCTCCTGCGCTGTCTTCGAGCACCACGCCGGCCTCGGTCAGCTGATCGCGGATTTCGTCGGCACGGCCAAAGTTCTTGGATTTCTTGGCGTCGGCACGCTCAACAATCAGCGCGTCGATGGCGTCAGCGGTCAAATCGTCCGCGCTACCGCCCCCTTGGAACCAGTCTTCCGGCGACAAATTCAGCAAGCCAAGGAACTGTGCAGCCGCAGCAAGCTCTGCTGGATTGCCCTTTAGGGTGTCGATCTCGGCGAAGGCTTGGGGCGTGTTCAAGTCGTCTCGAACGGCGGTCAGTACCGCTGCGGGGACGTCGGTAGCAGGTGTTGCGCCGTTCCATGCGCGGTACCAGCTGTCCAACCGGTTCTTGGCTTCGGTGAGCTTGGCTTGGGTGAAGTCCAGTGGTGCGCGGTAGTGGCCGGAAAGCAGGGCGAGGCGCAGTGTTTCTCCCCGATGGCCTTGGCCCAGCAAATCGCGAACGGTGAAAAAGTTGCCCAACGACTTGGACATTTTCTGCCCTTCGACCATCAGCATGCCATTGTGAAGCCAGGTCTTGGCCATGTGCGCCGACTCATTCGCGCACCGGCTTTGGGCAATCTCGTTCTCATGGTGGGGGAAGATCAGGTCGTTGCCGCCTGCGTGGATATCAAAAACGTCGCCGAGGATCGATTTCGACATGGCCGAACATTCGATATGCCAACCCGGTCGACCCAGCCCCCACGGGCTTTCGAACGCAGCACTGGCTGGTTCATCGTCTTTCTTGGGCTTCCAGAGGACAAAATCAGACGCATCGCGCTTCGAGGCGCTGATTTCAACCCGAGCGCCGGCGATGATATCATCTTGGCTGCGGCGCGAGAGTTGTCCGTAGTCCGGCATCGATGGAACGTGGAAGAGCACGTTGCCATCGCTGGCGACATAGGCGTGACCCTTGGCGATCAAGACTTCGATCATCGCAATCATTTCGGCGATGTATTCCGTCGCGCGCGGCATGTTCGTCACGCCAAGCACGCTCAACGCATCAAGGTCGTCGAGGTAGTCTTGGGTCGAGGCGGCGGTCAGCTCGCCAATGGGCTTTCCGCTTTCGATCGACCGGGCGATGATCTTGTCATCCACGTCGGTGATGTTCCGCACAAAGGTGACGTTCTCCACCCCGAAATCATGACGGAGCAGGCGGTGCAGCATGTCAAAGTTCACCGCCGAACGGGCGTTCCCGAGGTGTGCCAAATCGTAAACCGTCGGACCACACAGATAGACGCCCACTTGACCGGCAACGAGGGGTTCAAAAACTTCAACCTGCCGCGTCAGCGTATTGGTCAGGCGGATATCGGTCATGTGTCAGGAGTCCTTTTGGCGGCGGTGTTAGGCGGCTTGCCCACTCAGGCGAGCGACGATTTTCGTACGATCAATCAGCGGCAAAAGAACGGCCATTTCGGGGCCGCGTGCTTGCCCTGTCAGAGCGAGGCGAAGTGGCATAAACAGCGATTTGCCCTTAGCGCCCGTCGCGTCCTTGACGGCATCGGTCCAAAGTTTCCAACTGTCCCCGTCCAGCGTACCGTCGGGCAGCAGCTCGGCCGCCTTCGCAGCGAAGGACGGATCTTCGATTTCAGGCGTTACTGGGCCGTGGATGAGGGCGAGCCAGTCGGTGACGTCGCTGAGCTTTTCGAGGTTCGGCTGAATGGCGGCCCACTGTGCCTGTGTCATGCCTTCAAAGCGATCAGTGACGGACTCAAAAGGCAGCTGGCGGACGATTTTACTGTTCAATGGCCCCAGTTCTTCGGGATCCATGCGCGGGCCGGAGCGGCCAAACCGTTCGATTTTAAAGGATGACGCCAGTTCAGTAATATCCGAGACAGGCTGCGGACCGTCAGGAGTCCCCAAGCGGCTGAGAAAGGCGACGATCGTCAGTGGCTCCAGCCCGCCATGTTCGCGTAACTCGCGAATGGACAGCGCGCCGTTGGACTTGGATAGTTTTGCGCCATCAGCGCCGCTGACCAGCGGCATGTGTGCAAATCGAGGCATCTGGAAGTCGCTGAGCCCGGCCTGATCGGCCAAGGCTTGGAACAACTGGATTTGCGCTGCGGTGTTGGAGGTGTGATCTTCGCCACGGATGATGTCGGTCATCCCAAGGTCGATGTCGTCCAACACTGAACACAGCGTGTAGAGGTAAGATCCATCGCCCCGGATCAGCACCGGATCAGACAGATTTTCTGCCATGAAGCTGGTTTCGCCGCGTGCGAGATCATCCCATTTGATTTCGCCAGGCGTGAGCGCGAAGCGCCAGTGCGCGTCGCGGCCTTCGGCTTTGAACTTGGCTTCGTCGTCGGCTGACAAAGGATAGGCCGTCCGGTTGTAAATGAACGGCTTGCCCTGAATTTGCGCGGTTTTGCGCATCAACTCCAGCTCCGGGCCGGTCTCGTAGCAGGGATAGAGGCGACCGCTCGCAATCAAACCATCGCGCGCTTTGTCATATTCGGGGAAACGCTCGGACTGCTTGGCGTAGCTGTCCCACGCCAAGCCCAACCACGTCATGTCTTCCTCGATGCCCAAGCGGAATTCTTCGGTGCTGCTTTCAGGATCGGTGTCGTCAATCCGCAGCAGGAATTCGCCGCCCACTTGCTGTGCGTGCATCCAGTTGATCACAGCGGTGCGGATGTTTCCAAGGTGGAGCCAGCCGGTCGGGGAGGGGGCAAAACGAACGCGAGGGGTCAAGGGAGTAATCCTAAAGGTCAGATGGGAGCCGGTAGCGGTTGGTCAGGGGGTAGGCACGATCACCCACCAGCGCACGCTGGCTCAAGCGAAGAACAACGGGGGCAACCCGGCGTTTGTACTCCGATAGCGAAATCCGCTTCCACAGGTCAATGCAGGCTTCCACGCGAAAGCCCTCGTCTTCAAGGCTGTTCAGGCACAATTCGTCCTCGATCAGCGCTTGAAGCTGCCGATCGGTCTCGGTGTTGCCCACGGGCGGGGCGTCTTCCCCCATCGCTTCGGCCAGTGACGATAAATCAGAGCTGTAAACGTCACCAAAGGGCGCCATGCGCGGGCCATCAATGCCGTGCCGATTCTCGAACTCGCCCAAGGCAAGATCTGTTTTCGACCACGGCAGGAGCGTTAGCGTATTGCCCGCTTTCCAATCAACGGTTGGAACTAAGGCTTTGAGCATCTCTGTCGCCGGGTGCGCGACGTCAGCGACTTCGACCGACAGGCGGTTCTTGCTGGCGAAATCTGCTACGCCCAGCCGAATGACTTTGGCAACGGCGTCCCAGCTTGCTTCCAACTCATCCTTGGGCGCAGACACGCAGCGCCACTTGCCTTCAACCCGCATCCAGCGCGTGTTGAAAACCCCAGTTTCGGCCAGCGGAAAGCAACCGGCAAAATCGCCGCCGGGATTGATGCAGAAGCCCCCGCCGTCGAACACCATCCCGTCCTGTCCACCCACAAGGTTGGTGTAAATGATGGGATAGCCGTGAACGTGACTCAGCCGACTCATGGCCGCAAGGCGCTGGTCCATGATGTCGGCGGTGTAGCCTGAGCCATTGAGAGCAATCATCATGTCCGCGCCGGTTTCTTCCAGCGTTTCGGGACCATCTTCGCGCCATGCATCGTCGCAGATTTGCAGGCCGATTTTAGCACCGCGAAACATCACTGGACCCTGCAAGGGACCGGGTTCGAACCATCGTGCTTCGTCAAACGGGCCAAAGGTTGGCAGGGAGCGCTTGTAGCGCTTGCCAATCACTTCGCCGTTTTCAGCCATGATCGCTGCGTTAAAGGTCTTACCCTTCATCCGGCGGTGCTTTGAGGCATAGGCGTAGAAAGCCGGGTCGACCGTTTCATCAACTACGATGCTGCCAAACAAAATTCCGGGACGGCCTTCGCCTTTGGTGCGTTCAACCAGCTTGTCGTTTGCCGCCATGCAGTCCATCAGGAACTGCTCGTGCAAGGCGAGATCGCCAATCGGGTAGCCCGTCAGCGAGGCTTCCGAAAAAACAACCAAGTCGGCGTTTTCAGCGGCTTCTTCATAGGCAGCGATGTGGAGATCGAGATTGCGCAAAATATCCCCGGCTACCGGGTTAATTTGCGCCACCGCTATGCGGAGTTGGTCCATTCAGACGTGCTCTACAGCTGTGATTGGGGCGGCGTGAACCCCGGACGATGATCTCGCCAAATTCCCGCGCTTTTTAGCCGGAATCTGCCGCAATGCAAAGTCATGCGTGCCTTGTGTGAAGCCAGCCCAACGAAATATCCCCGGCCAGAGCGATGCTGCTGGCCGGGGGATGGACTATGCTTCGAACTTCAGCAACAGGTCTTTGGCGTCCACTTGGTCGCCTGCTTTGATAAAGACTTCTTCCACCTTGCCGTCTTGATCGGCATAAACGCTGGTTTCCATCTTCATGGCTTCAAGCGAAAGCAGGACGTCGCCCTTTTGCACTTCGTCGCCAACTTTGAAGTTAACCGTCACGATCGCGCCCGGCATCGGCGCGGCGACTTCGCCCGGTGCACCGGTTGCAACGGGGCGCGCGGTGCTGTCAGCGGCGGCATGAACGTCTTGAACCACCACGTTCCGAGGCTGACCGTTCAGCTCAAAGAACACCGTCCGGCGGCCTTTGGCGTCGGGGTCGGATACGGCGAGCAAGCGAATGATCAACCGCTTACCCGCATCGATTTCGACAGAAAGCTCTTCGCCGACTTCTGGGCCGTAGAAGAATACAGGGGTGGACAGCAGCGACGTATCGCCGAAGTCGCGGCGGTGGCTGGCGAAGTCGAGGAAGACTTTGGGGTATAAAACGTAGGCGGCAATGTCCTTGTCGCTGACGTCTTCTGCGGCCCGGCCAAAGGTTTCAGCCAGTTCCTTGCGGATCTTGCCAAAATCAACCGGTGGCAAGGATGCGCCAGGGCGCTCGGACAAGGGTGCCTCGCCGCGCAGCACTTTGGCTTGCAGCTTCTCAGGGAAGCCGCCCACCGGCTGGCCCAAATCACCACGGAAGAAAGAGACGACCGAATCTGGGAAAGCGACTTCCTTTTCCGGATCAATCACGTCTTCTGGGGTCAGGTTGTGGGAGACCATGAACAGCGCCATATCGCCAACGACTTTGGACGAGGGCGTGACCTTGACGATGTTACCAAACAGTTGATTGACTTCAGCATAACGCTTCACCACGTCGGGCCAGCGGTGCTCAATCCCCAGACTGCGCGCTTGCTGGCGCAGGTTGGTGTATTGCCCGCCGGGCATGGCGTGTTCGAACACGTCGGACGAGCCAGCGCGCATATCCGCTTCGAAAGCCGCATAGTGACGGCGTGCGCCTTCCCAGTAGTGGCTGATTTTGTCGAGTGTATCGCGGGGAAGCTGGGTGTCACGATCCAAGCCACGCAGCGATTCGACGATGGTGCCAAGGTTGGGTTGGGAGGTCAGGCCAGACAGAGGGTCCATGGCCGCGTCAATGATATCGACACCCGCATCGCTGGCTGCGAGCACAGCTGCGACTTGACCGCCAGAGGTGTCATGGGTGTGGAAATGGATCGGCAGGCCCACTTCGCCTTTCAGCGTTTGCACCAGCTTGGCGACCGCAGCCGGACGGGCGACGCCAGCCATGTCTTTGATCGCCAGCGTATGAGCGCCAGCGGCTTCGAACTGCTTGGCCATATCGACATAGTAACCGAGCGTGTATTTGTCTTCGGACGGGCTGAGCACGTCGCCGGAGTAACAGATGGTTGCTTCACAAATCGCACCGGCATCGATCACGGCATCAATCGCGACGCGCATGTTTTCAACCCAGTTCAGGCTATCAAACACGCGGAATACATCGACACCTTGGCCGCCATCATAGGCGCGGGTCACGAAGTCTTTGACCACGTTATCGGGGTAGTTGGTATAGCCGACAGCGTTGGAGCCGCGCAGCAGCATTTGGAACAGGTGGCTTGGGGCCGCCTGACGCATCTGCGCAAGGCGCTTCCACGGGTCTTCTTTGAGGAAGCGGTACGCCACGTCAAAAGTCGCCCCACCCCAAACTTCGAGGCTGAACAGGCCGCGCAGGCCGTTTTCATAGGCCGTCATTGGCGCGACCAAATCGGCGGTTCGCATGCGTGTCGCCAGCAAAGACTGGTGCGCATCGCGGAAGGTCGTATCGGTGACCAGCAAGCGGTCTTGCTGCTTGATCCAATCCACCAAACCGCTCGCGCCATCGCGGTCAAAGACCATCTTAGCCGTTTCGCGGTTTTGAACATCAGCATCGACCAGGGGCAGACGCTGCAGCGGCGCGCGTGCGACGGCTGGGCGGCCTTCCATTTCCGGGTTCCCATTGACGACAACTTCGCTGAGGAAACGCAGCAGCTTAGACGCGCGGTCTCGGCGGGTTGGAAAGTGGAACAGCTCGGGCGTGTCGTCGATGAATCGCGTGGTGAGTACACCGGTGCGGAAGTCGTCGTGACGGACCACGCGCTGCAAGAAAGGCAGGTTGGTCTTGATCCCGCGAATACGGAATTCCGCCAACGCCCGGCTCATGCGCGCAATGCCTTGGTCTCGATCCGGTGCGGTGACGGTGACTTTCGCCAGCAGCGAATCATAGTGCGGTGTCACCACGGCTCCGGCAAAGGCGGTGCCGCCATCCAAACGCACGCCGAAACCAGCCGGTGAGCGGTAAGCGACAATCTTGCCGTAGTCCGGGACAAAGGAGTTCTCTGGGTCTTCGGTGGTCACCCGACACTGGATCGCAACCCCGCGAGGGCGCCGCGCTTCCTCTTCCGCTGGAATGCCGGCTTCTTCGAGCGTTGCGCCACCAGCAATCAGCAGCTGCGCTTTGACGATGTCCACGGACGTGACTTCTTCGGTAACGGTGTGCTCCACCTGAATGCGCGGGTTGACCTCGATGAAGTAAAACGCGCCGTCGTTCACGTCGTAGAGGAATTCGACCGTACCCGCGTTCTGATAACCGGATTCCTTGGCCAGTCGAACCGCAGCCTGGCACATGCCCTGGCGCGTTTCTTCATCCAACCAAGTTGCGGGCGCCATTTCAACGACCTTTTGATTTCGGCGCTGAACCGAGCAATCGCGCTCGAACAGATGGGTGACGTTGCCGTGCGTGTCGCCAAAGACCTGAATCTCTACGTGGCGCGCGCGCTCGATCAGTTTTTCGAGGTAAACGTCGTCCTTGCCAAATGCAGCGGCAGCTTCGCGCTTGGCTGCGCCCACTTCGTCGGCGAGTTTGTCAGCATCATAAACCCGGCGCATCCCACGACCGCCGCCGCCCCAGCTGGCCTTAACCATGACCGGCAGGCCAACCCGCTGGCCCGCTGCATTGGCGGCATCATCGCCGTCGGGCAGGGCATCGGTTGCGGGGACTGTTGGGACATCGGCGGCCTCGGCGAGTTTCCGAGAGGCGACTTTGTCACCCAGATCGATCAGCGTTTGCGTCTTTGGGCCAACAAAGATGATCCCGGCTTCTTCCGCCGCGGCGGCGAGCTCTGGGGATTCAGACAAAAAGCCGTAGCCGGGGTGAATGGCATCGGCGCCTGAAAGCTTGGCAACGCGGATGATTTCTTCGACAGAAAGGTAAGCAGCAATCGGCTCCATACCAACGCCAATTTCATAGGCTTCATCGGCTTTGAAACGGTGCAGAGCAAAGCGATCTTCATGGGCGTAGACAGCTACGGTCTGAATGCCCAATTCTGTAGCGCCACGAAAAACGCGGATGGCAATTTCGGAACGATTGGCGACAAGCAGCTTGCGGATGGGGCGTGGGGCCATGGTGGTGGTCCTCGTCGTCGGTCTATGTTTCGATTGCGACATTTATGAATGTTTTATGAAGCCGAGCAACGCTCACAGAAACGCATGCGCCATGCATGAGCAAAGGATGGAGTAATCAATGTTACTGGAACAGGCCCAAATGGTCAGCGCAACACTGGTTAAACGCTATAAACGCTTCCTGTCTGACCATCGGTTGGCTGACGGCTCCGTGGTGACGGCATCGTGCCCTAATACGGGGGCCATGCTGGGGCTCACGACGCCTGAGAGCCGGACAGTCTTGGTGCACGCGCCTTCGCCGACGCGGAAATATGATTATCGCTGGGAGATGATCGAGGATGATGGCGGGTGGGTCGGCATCAATACCGGGCGGCCAAATGCCCTTGTCGAAGAGGGAATTGTCAGCGGAATAATCGCTGAATTGCAGGGCTACAGCGCACTCCGCCGGGAAGTAAAGTACGGCACCAACAGCCGGATTGATCTGCTGCTCGAATACGAAAGCCAGCCGGCGACGTACGTGGAGGTCAAGAATTGCCATTTGCGGCGTGATGGGCGCTTGGCTGAATTTCCGGATTCAGTCACCACGCGCGGCGCAAAGCACCTGGATGAACTGTCAGAAATGGTGCGTCAGGGGCATCGCGCCGTGATGGTCTTCTGCATTCAGCGTTCGGACTGCGATGCCTTCAGCGTGGCTGGTGACATTGATCCCGGCTATGCTGAGGCTTTCAGCCGTGCGCGAAACGCAGGGGTGGAAGCATTAGCCTATGGGTGTCATGTCTCCCCACAGGAAATAAAACTATCGCATTCGATTCCCATCAAGGACTAGACCAAGCCCATGCTGCCTGCTCAACGCCAGCTCTACAACCATCCGGATAGCGCCGGACCGATCACGCTGCACACCGCCGACGATTTCGAAGGCATGCGCGCTGCTGGGCGCTTGGCGGCTGAGGCCTTGGACATGATTACCGAATTCGTGGTCGAGGGCGTTTCTACCGCTGCGCTCGACAAGCGCATTCAGGATTTCGTCGAAGGCGCCGGGGCCGTGAGCGCGACCATCGGCTATCGCGGTTATCAGCATGCATCTTGTATCTCGCTCAACGAAGTCGTGTGTCACGGCATTCCCTCAGACAGCACCACGCTCGAAGACAAGGACATCTTGAATATCGATGTCACCGTGATCGTTGATGGCTGGCATGGCGATACCTCTCGCATGTACGTCGTCGGTGGCTCCAGCTTTCCAACGCGGGAGAAGCTGATCCGGGTCACCTATGAGTGTCTGTGGAAGGGCATTCATGCCGTCAAGCCGGGGGCAACGCTGGGTGATGTTGGTGCGGCGATTCAGAAGCACGGGGAAAAGGCTGGCTTTTCGATTGTCCGCCAGTTCGTCGGACATGGACTGGGCGAGCAGTTCCACATGTCTCCCAATATTTTCCACTTTGGCAAGCCCGGTAAGGGCGTTGAATTGGTGCCGGGGATGCTGTTCACCATCGAGCCGATGCTGAACGTCGGCACGTACAAAGTCGATATCGACGAAGAAGACGGCTGGACCGCCCGAACGCGCGATCGCAAGTCTTCGGCACAGTTCGAGCATTCCGTGGGCGTGACTGCTGATGGCTTCGAGATTTTCACCAGCTCGCCTCGTGGGTTCGAGCAGCCACCGTATTTGTAGTCTTCCCCTGTGGGTTGAATAAGATTGCAATCAAAACATGAAATTGCACTATAGGTAGATATTCGCTTTTTTACCGTGGTGCCCATGTCCCTGAACGAACCCATCTCTCCGCCGCCCGATGCTCTGGGGCATCGTCAACGGCTTCGCGCGCGCCTGATTGATGGCGGGCCAGACGCTATGGCGGATTATGAAGTTCTGGAGGTCATGCTGTTTGCTGCGCGTCCCCGTGGTGACACAAAGCCCCTCGCCAAATCCCTGATCCGGCATTTTGGAACGCTGGGTGACGTGCTGTCCGCTTCTGTCGATGAGCTGCGCGTGGTCGATGGTGTGGGGGAGGCCGCGATTGCAGCGATTGCCGTGGTGCGAGAGGCCGCTCGACGGTTGGCCGCGACGCAGATTGCCGACAAGCCGTTGCTGTCCTCTTTTGACGCTTTGCTCGAATATTGCCGTATCCACATCAGTCACGCCAAAATCGAGGAGTTTCATGTGCTGTTTCTCGATACCAAAAACCGTTTGCTCAAGCATGAGCGGCAAGGCGTCGGCACTGTGGATCAGGCGCCGGTTTACGTCCGTGAAGTGCTGCGCCGCGCGTTGGAGCTTGGGGCGTCGAACATGATCATGCTGCACAATCACCCCTCCGGCGATCCCACGCCATCGCGCGCAGATATCGAAATCACCAACCGCGTGATCGAGGCGGGCCAACCGTTGGGCGTGAAGGTGCATGATCATCTGGTCATTGGTAAATCTGGGCATGTCTCGCTAAAGAGCAGGGGATTGATCTAAGTTTTCCTTCGGACTGAGGCCACCACCACCATGATCCCCCGTTATTCCCGTCCCGATATGGTTTCCATCTGGGAGCCCGCGAACAAGTTCCGCATCTGGTACCTGATCGAAGCCCACGCCACCCAAGCCCAAGCCGACCTTGGCGTCGTTCCCCAAAGCGCTGCTGCAGCCATTTGGAAAGTCCGCGCGCAGATGGAAGCGCGTGATATCGACGTTCCAGCGATCGACGCGATCGAAGCGGAAGTGAAGCACGATGTTATTGCTTTCCTGACCTACCTTGCTGATTTGGTCGGCGAAGAAAGCCGTTTTGTGCACCAGGGCATGACCTCTTCAGACGTGCTCGACACCACGCTGGCCGTTCAGCTGAAAGAAGCGGGGGAGCTGTTGCTCGCGGGTTCTTCGCGCTTGCTCGCAGCTCTGAAAGACCGCGCGCACGAGCTCAAAGACGTGCCAACCATCGGCCGCTCTCATGCGATCCACGCTGAGCCAACCACCTTTGGCCTCAAGCTCGCAGGCTTCTACGCGATGGTTCAGCGCTGTCACAACCGCCTGTCGGACGCCATCGACGATGTCTCCACCTGCGCGATTTCCGGCGCGGTTGGCACCTTTGCCAACATCGACCCTGCGGTTGAGACGCACGTGGCCAAAGAGTTGGGTTTGACTGTTGAGCCGCACTCCACACAGGTCATTCCCCGCGATCGGCACGCCAACTTCTTTAACGCCTGTGCGCTCATGGCGTCCGCGATTGAGAACATCTCGGTTGAAATCCGTCACTTGCAGCGTTCAGAAGTCCGCGAAGCTGAGGAGTTCTTCTCCAAAGGGCAAAAGGGCTCTTCTGCGATGCCGCACAAGCGCAATCCGGTTTTGACGGAAAACCTGACCGGCCTCGCGCGTTTCGTGCGGGCTCAGGCGCTGCCAGCGATGGAAAACGTCGCGCTGTGGCACGAGCGGGACATCTCCCATTCATCGGTCGAACGCATGATTGCGCCGGATGTCAGCATCACCCTTGATTTCGCTCTGCACCGCTTGGCCGGGGTGATTGAAAAGCTGGTCGTTTACCCCGAACGGATGATGGCCAACCTCGACGGTATGGGCGGTTTGGTGCACAGCCAGCGGATCTTGCTGGCCTTGACCCAAGCGGGCGTGAGCCGTGAAGACGCCTACCGGATCGTTCAGGTAAACGCGATGGAGACCTGGCACAACGGCGGGCAATTGCTCGACCGTCTGCTTGAAGACAAGCAGGTAGTGGATGCGCTGGGTGAAGAGGCTGTGCGCGGTTTCTTCAACCTCGATTATCACTTCAAGCACGTCGATACGATTTTCGCGCGGGTGTTTGCTTAGCGTTTGTCGTGGCGCAGGTCTTCGGACCTGCGCACCCTGCCATGCAGGCGCATAAGAGACTTTGCGGTTGAGTCTCCCGGGCTTGGCCTTATACCCACCCTCGACTGTCCAAGACCGCAGGCGAGTCTTCTTGGCTCTTAATCACCGCCCGCGCAGACGAGTAAGAACACTGCCGCACCGCCTCAGCGTTTCAGACGCCCTAAGAGTTGGTGAGCCGTTTTTCTCCGAAAACTTGTTGTTCAGTCGTAACCACGAACCGGTTGGCCTGCGCGCTTGCGTGCATGTCGGCTCAACAATGAAGGAGGCGTTCCCTTGGATCGTTCTGAAAAGGAAGCCCTCGTTGCCGAACTCAAGTCGGCCTTCGAAGAAAGTGCAATCGTGCTGGTATCTCGCCAGTCCGGTATGACCGTTACCGAAGCTCAGAACCTGCGCGCGCGGATGCGTGAAGCGGGTGCAAAGCACCGTGTTGTGAAAAACCGTCTGGTAAAAATCGCTGCTGAAGGCGGCGAGTTTGACGATATTCGTGACATGCTGACAGGCCCAACGTCGATCTCGTACTCCGATGATCCCGTTGGTCCAGCAAAGGCGCTGTCTGAGTTTGCCAAGGAAGTCGATAAGATCGAAATCCTCGGTGGTGCGATGGACGGCAAAGTGCTGTCCGCTGCTGAAATCGATAAGCTGGCCAAGCTGCCGTCTCTCGATCAGCTCCGCGCTCAGCTCATCGGTCTGCTGAATGCACCTGCATCCAAAATCGTTGGCGTTGTGGACGCTCCAGCTGCGAAGCTGGCTCGCGTGTTCTCCGCTTACGGTGCGAAGGAAGACGCCTAGTCCGGCGACCCTCACACTGAACTCAACTCTGTTATATCTCTTTAGATAGGAATTAAAAAATGGCTGATCTCGACGCTCTCGTAGCCGAACTGGGCAAGCTCACCGTTCTGGAAGCTGCTGAACTCGCAACCAAGCTTGAAGAAGAGTGGGGCGTATCCGCTGCTGCTCCTGCTGGTGGCATGATGATGATGGCACCTGGCGCTGACGCTGGCGGTGCTGCTGCTGAAGAACAGACCGAATTTGACGTGATCCTCAAGTCCGCGGGCGAGAAGAAAATCAACGTCATTAAGGAAGTTCGCGCGATCACAGGCCTGGGCCTGAAGGAAGCGAAGGACCTTGTTGAAGGTGCTCCGAAGCCTGTTAAAGAAGGCGCGTCCAAGGACGAAGCTGAAGAACTCAAGAAGAAGCTCGAAGACGCTGGCGCAGAAGTCGAACTCAAGTAAGACGCGCCACTGTTCTCAGTGGAAAATTATGAAAAGGGGTGTGATGCCAAGGGCGTCGCGCCCCTTTTTCTTTGGGCTTTGTGCGGTATTGGCCAAACCCATGCTGGTAAAGGGTGAAAGTCTCGGTAGGTTGAGGGTCAAACCTGTTGAGGAGTGCCCTGTTCGTGCCTGCTATTCTGACTCCTTGGCGAGCCGTTTCTGCCATGTTCCTGCTCAACGGCGCCTTGCTCGGCATCTGGGCATCCCGCATCCCAACCATCCGCGACGCCCAAGGGCTTGATAAGAGCCAGTTTGGGCTGCTGCTGCTGGTTATGGCAGTGGGAGCGCTGTTGAGTTTTCCCATCGCGGGTCGTCTCGCTGACCGCTTTGGGGCTGTCCTGCTGACTCGAATCTTGGCCGTTCTCTACGCGGCTTCATTGGTGTGTATTGCCGTCGTCCCTGTGTCAGTGCTGGCACTTGGGGTGGCGATGTTCTTCTTTGGCGCGACCCACGGTGCGATGGATGTCACCATGAACTCGTGGGCGACAGAAGTGGAAAAGGCGGCGGGGCGACCGATCATGTCGTCCTTCCATGCCTTGTGGTCTGTTGGGACTGGGTTAGGCGCGCTGAGCGGTTTCTTTGCGGGGCAAATTGACCTGGTAACGTCGGTCCATTTCCTTCTCGCTGCCGCTCTTTTCTCCGCCGTTTGTCTGCCGTTCAGCGCCATCTCGTGGCAGTCGGAAACGTCTTCTGGAAGTCGTGGGGAGGGTACTCCGCTGGTATCGCTGCCAAAGGGCATGTTGCTGCTGGTTGGTGTGGTGGCGTTTTGTACGACCGTGGGCGAAGGCGGCATGGTGGATTGGAGTTCAACCTTCATGATCGAAGTCACCAATGTCACAGAAGCCAAAGCCGCACTGGGGTTCACGGCCTACTCCGTCATGATGGTCATCACGCGGCTGCTCGGCGATCGCTGTATTCAGGCCATTGGACCCGTCAACATGACGCGGATCAGCGGAGTTGTTGCTGCGGTGGGTGCTTTGTTGGCGGTGGCTGGTGGAACGTTCTGGTTCAGTTTGCTGGGATTTGCCCTGATGGGGGTCGGCTACGCAACCATTGTCCCAATGGCTTTTTCACGCGCGGCGTCGGAACAGGGCATGTCCGCTGGAACAGCCATCGCCAGCGTGGCGACTTTCGGATACGGGGGGATGCTTTTGGGCCCCCCTATTATCGGTGGATTGGCTGAACTGACATCCATCCGCGCAGCGTTTGGCGTCTTAATCGTCTTGGCCGTGCTGATGAGCTTTCTCGCCGGCGCCATGCGGCCAAAATCGTCAACATGACCGGCGGGGGCGAAGCGAGGGCGGGCCACCAGATGGCAGTCTGATGGCCCTGACGCCGATGGTCCTGCGTCGCCAATTTTGGGGCAATGGCGAGGGGGACATCGGGTGGACTCGGGTCGTTGCGGCGCTACTGACCTTTGCGCTTACCACGGCCTTTGTTCTGGCCATTCCGTCGCGCAGGCAGCTCTACGCCGGCTGCCGTTGCCGCGGCTTGAACTGTTTCGCGTTCTGGCCGCTCGTAGCCGGTGGTGTCAGCGTAGGTGCTGATGTTTTCGCGCACCGCGGAGCGATCCAATTCAGCCCAGTTGCTGGCTTCACACTCTGCGGCAACCGCGCTCCAGAACGTCGCGGAGTCCGTCAGGCCAATCGAGGTGTAAAGGCTGGCACGGTTGGAAAAGCCGGTGCAGTCGCGGGCTTGCGCGGTGGTGAACGCAGCAAGGGAGAGCAGGGAGGCGGTGGCGGCGGAGAGAATGAGGGTTTTCATTATTTATGTCCTAAAATCGTCGATGGGGTGGCGCCTTGGGAAGAACCAAGCTCAGGTTCTCCGTGGGCTATCCGGTGTCTGAGAAAAGCAATACGTGAGCAAAATGCGCACGTCAATGAAAAAAGTGTGAGCTTTTTGCGCAAAAAAGTGGTCTAAGAAAAGGCGCGCCGTCGCGCATCTTCTTTCTTCACGTGTCCCAACCCGTTTTCAACACATCGATCCATGACTGAAACAGACCCAAAAATCGCTTATCTCGCTGCTGCCCGTCGGCTGATGCACGAACTCGCTGATGGCGGTCTTCGCATGGGGTTGTCGCACGGGATGTTGGAAACGGCTTTGCGAGACGCAACGCTCGAAGCCGCTTTCACGCAGTTTGAGAGCACGGGTGCAAAGATCACCACATCCGCGTTGCACGTCGCGACCGGCATCCACCGCCGGGAAATCTCACGATGGATGAAAGAGCGCGAGGATGCCCCAGAGCAAACCGTGCGAACGCCCAATGACAGCCCGTCGGCCCGCGTCGTGACCCGATGGTCCACCAACCGCTCATACCTCTCCAAAGAGGGAGCCCCGCTGGTGCTGCCCATGGCAAAGCGGAGCGATGGGCCGAGTTTCGCGCAGTTGGTGGATGAGATTGGTCCGGAGGTGCGGGCAAAGTCTGTGCTGGAAGGTCTTATTGCAGCCGGTCTGGTCGAAGATTTGCAAGACGGCACCTACCGTTTGGCAGCGGGCGCTTATTTGCCAGAGTCGAACTCGACTGAAAGCATCGAGTTTCTTTCGGCCAACGTAGGCGACCACTTGAGCGCGGCGGTGCACAACATCTCAGCGCCTGCCGAAGAGCGTTTCTTCGAGCGGGCCATGTTCAACGGGGATCTGTCACCCCAAACAGTGACGGTCATGCGGGAGGCTTTATCGGTGTCAGCCATGAACTTGCTCAGAGAAATGGTGGATTTATCAGCGCCAGAAACGGGACAGTCGGCGGGCGGTTCCGGGGATGTTGGCGGGCAGCGGGTTCGTATTGGGGTCTACTTCTATCAGGACGAGGCTGACACATGAGGCGAAATCGCCTAACCCGACGCACCGCCCTTTCCCTTCTTGCCGGCTCTGCGCTCTCGCTTCCAAGCGTTGGCTGGGGGCAAGCGGGGTCTGGCATTGGCGGCACGGGTATCGACGCCGGCATTGGTGGCACCGGGATTGAATCCGGCATTGGTGGGACGGGGATCTTTGGTCTTATCGAAGGCTTTTCATCCATTTGGGTGAACGACGTGAAGGTCGAAATTCCTTCCTCGGCGCACATCACGCTGAACGGACAGCCAGCGGGCGAGTCAGACCTTACGCTGGGTCAAACGGTGGCAATCGAGGCCTTTGAAGCGGCAGATGGTTCGCTGCAAGCGAGCCGAATTGACGCGAGTTTGGCTTTGGTCGGGCCGATCGATCACATGGACCAAGGCCGTGGACGATGGGCGCTCAGCATTCTGGGGCAGAAGGTCATTGTCTCAAGTCTGACAGATTCCAGCGCGCTGGGGATTGGTGATTGGGTGGTCGTCACCGGCCTGCGGGATCACCGCGGCCATATTCAAGCCGCCAATATTCAGCCAACGAGCACGCGGGATGCGGTCATCACGGGCGCTGTGTCGAGTGATGGCACGGTTGCTGGTATCTCGGTTTTGATGTCGGAGGGTCAAAGACTGCAAGCTGGAACCCGAGCGACGGTGCAGGGACCGCTGCTCGACCGTTCGCCGCCCCAAATGTTTGCGCGGGCTGTCAGTGTTCGCCCGCTTGCAATCTTTGACGCCAGCCGCGTTGGTTCGCTGTTTCTGACGGGACTGCCCGGTGAGCAGGACGATCTGCTGTTTGTCGATGGCTATCCCGTGCGGTTGCCGGGCGTGAGTGGTCAGTCTGATCCGGGGCTCTATGGCTTGCAGGGCCGAGTGCATGGACGCTTTGATCTCCAAGGTGGCAAGTTCCGTCCACGGGGCGGACCAGCGGCATCAATGAAGCCGCGCGCACCCTTTATGGGCGAAGGCCGCCGGGGTCATGGCGCAGAGCGACCGAGCCATCGCGGGTCGGGTGAGTCGCTGCGTGGATCAGATTCATCGCCGCATTCCGGCCGCGCCGGTAAAAAAGGCACGCCCAAGCGCAAATAGGGGTGTTTGTTTCCCGCGCTACAGGGGCGGGAATTCCCATGCTCCAGCACACAGCAGCCTTGACAATTCGCAACGCATCAAAGTCTTGCGAAATTGGTCACACCGGCGTATTTCTGCAGGCTGACAGTGATGGTTGTCAGCGCACACTCAGTACAAAAAACAAGAAGCTGTTGCTTCAATCAGGAAGTGTGGGGTTTTTCATCCCCGGACTTAAGTGGCTTTGGTACCCTTTAACGCAGGGACGGCCCCCGACCATCCACGTTGTTGTGAGTGTATATCCGCTGGCAGAAATGACCCAAACAAGGGGGCCCTATATCTATGGGTAAGTCGTTTACCGAGCGGAAACGCATCCGGAAATCCTTTGGCCGTATTCGCGAAGCGGTCCAAATGCCAAACCTCATTGAAGTGCAGCGCGCTTCCTATGATGGTTTCCTGCAAAAGCCTGATACGGGCACATCCGGTCTTGAGGACGTGTTCAAGTCCGTATTCCCGATCAAGGACTTCTCTGATCGCTCCGAGCTGCAGTTTGTGCGCTATGAGCTGGAATCTCCGAAGTACGACGAAGACGAGTGTATGTCTCGCGGCCTGACCTACGCGGCACCGCTGAAGGTGACATTGCGTTTGGTTGTTTGGGACGTTGACGAAGACACCGGCTCTCGCTCTGTCCGCGATATTAAAGAGCAAGACGTCTACATGGGCGACATGCCGCTGATGACGGATCACGGTACGTTTATCGTGAACGGCACGGAGCGCGTGATTGTATCTCAGATGCACCGCTCACCGGGTGTGTTCTTTGACCACGATCGCGGCAAGTCGCACTCCTCGGGCAAGCTGCTGTTCTCTGCGCGGGTGATCCCGTACCGCGGTTCTTGGCTCGATTTCGAATTTGACGCCAAAGACCTGCTTTATGTGCGGATTGACCGCCGCCGGAAATTGCCCGCAACCACGTTGCTGATGGCTTTGGATTCTGCCTTCACCGCGCTGGAGCGTGAAAAGGCAGCGGAAGAGGGCAAGACCCTCGCGCCGTTCCAGGCGACAGGCATGGGCCGCGAAGAAATTCTGGCGATGGCTTATGGCCGCATCACCTTTGACGTGGCAGGTGACGGTCAATTCCGCACCGCGTTCGATGCGTCACAGTACTCCGGTAAGAAGCTGGTTGACGATTTGGTCAACGCCGACGATGGCGAAGTTGTTGCGAAAGCAGGCGACAAGATCACGCCGCGCAAGGCGAAAAAGCTCGCGGAAACGGTTTCCCAGTTGCTGGTTAGCCGCGAAGACCTGATCGGTCGCTACATCGCTGCGGACGCCTTCGATAAGAAGACGGGCCTTGTTTGGGCCGAAGCGGGCGATGAGCTGTCTGAAGCGCTGCTCGAAGAGCTGATGGATAAGGGCATTACGTCGCTTGTCACCTTGGACATCGACCACCTGAACCGGGGCGCTTACATCCGCAACACGCTGGCGGTTGACAAGAACGCAACCCGCGAAGAAGCGCTGATCGACATTTACCGCGTCATGCGCCCAGGCGAGCCACCAACCCTTGAAACCGCCGAAGCGCTGTTCTCGGGCTTGTTCTTTGATGACGAACGCTTCGATCTTTCCGCCGTTGGCCGTGTGAAGATGAACATGCGTCTGGCCGCTACCGCTCGCGAAGGTGAGCAGGAGTTGTTCAAGACCGCAGACACCATGCGTGTTCTGCGAAAAGAAGACATCCTTGAGATCGTTCGCAACCTGTCTGAAATGAAAGACGGCCGCGGCGATATCGATGACATTGATAACCTCGGCAACCGTCGTGTTCGTTCCGTGGGCGAATTGATGGAAAACCAGTACCGCGTTGGTTTGCTCCGCATGGAGCGCGCGATCAAAGAGCGGATGTCGTCTGTCGATATCGATACGGTCATGCCGCAAGACGTGATCAACGCCAAGCCAGCTGCGGCTGCGGTGCGTGAGTTCTTTGGTTCGTCCCAGCTGTCACAGTTCATGGACCAAACCAACCCGCTGTCTGAGATCACGCACAAGCGTCGCCTCTCAGCGCTTGGCCCGGGCGGTCTGACGCGTGAGCGTGCAGGCTTTGAAGTGCGTGACGTGCACCCGACGCACTATGGCCGCATCTGTCCAATTGAAACGCCGGAAGGCCCGAACATTGGTCTGATCAACTCGCTGGCGACCTACGCGCGCGTTAACCAGTACGGCTTCATTGAGTCGCCTTACCGGAAAGTTGAGAAGGGCCAAGTAACGGACGAGGTCGTGTACCTCTCTGCGATGGAAGAGCAGCGCTACACCGTTGCACAGGCAAACGCGCCGATCGATGGCAAGAACTTCCTGACCGAAGATCTGGTCACGGCGCGCTCGAACGGTGAATTCGTCGTGGCATTGCCGACCGACGTGGACCTGATCGACGTTTCGCCAAAGCAGCTGGTATCGGTTGCTGCATCCTTGGTGCCGTTCCTGCAAAATGACGATGCTAACCGCGCTCTGATGGGCTCGAACATGATGCGTCAGGCCGTTCCGCTGATCCGTGCAGAAGCACCGTTCGTCGGCACCGGTATGGAAGCAACGGTTGCCCGCGATTCCGGTGCAACCGTGATTGCGCGCCGCTCGGGCGTGATTGATCAGGTTGATGCGGGTCGTATCGTTATTCGTGAAATGGACTTCGCGACGGAATCTGAAACCGGCGTAGAAATCTACCGCCTGTCTAAGTTCCAGCGTTCGAACCAGTCCACCTGTATCATCCAGCGTCCGCTGGTGAAGGTTGGCGACCGGGTGCAGAAGGGTGACATCATCGCGGATGGCCCATCGACGCACTTGGGCGAATTGGCGCTGGGTCGTAACGTGCTCGTGGCCTTCATGCCGTGGCAGGGTTACAACTTCGAGGATTCCATCCTCATCAACGAGCGTATCGTGCGTGACGACGTATTCACCTCGATCCACATCGATGAATACGAAGTGATGGCGCGAGATACCAAGCTCGGCCCAGAAGAAATCACCCGCGACATTCCAAACGTTGGCGAAGACGCGCTGCGCAACCTCGATGAGGCTGGCATTGTGTACGTCGGTGCGGAAGTGCAGCCGGGCGATATCCTGATTGGTAAAGTGACGCCAAAGGGTGAGAGCCCAATGACGCCGGAAGAGAAGCTCCTCCGTGCGATCTTTGGTGAAAAAGCCTCTGACGTGCGCGATAGCTCGCTGAAGCTGCCGCCGGGTGCCGTTGGTACCATCGTCGACGTTCGCGTCTTCTCCCGCCGTGGTGTGGACAAGGACGAACGTGCGCTGGCGATTGAACGTCAGGAAATCGAAACGCTCGCAAAAGACCGTGATGACGAACGCGCGATTATCGAGCGGTCCTTCTATTCCCGTTTGAAAGATGTCCTGATGGGGCAGATGGTTCAAGACGGTCCAGAAGGGATCCAGAAAGGCGTGGCGATTGACGAGAGCATTCTCGGTCAGTTCACCCCGGGTCAGTGGCGTCAGATTGCTGTTGAGAACGACGAAGCGATGAAGGTTCTCGAAAACCTGCGTCAGGAGTTCGACGACAAGGTGGACGTGATCCAGCGCTGGTTCGAAGACAAGGTCGAGAAAATCCAGCGTGGTGACGAATTGCCGCCGGGTGTTCTGAAGATGGTCAAAGTCTACGTCGCGGTGAAGCGCAAGCTCCAGCCCGGTGATAAAATGGCTGGTCGTCACGGCAACAAGGGTGTGATTTCCAAAATCAACCCGTCTGAAGACATGCCATTCCTTGAGGACGGCACGCCGGTTGACATCGTGCTCAACCCGTTGGGCGTACCATCGCGGATGAACATCGGTCAGATCCTTGAAACCCACCTTGGTTGGGCTGCACGGGGCATTGGTCGCCAGATTGGTGACGCGCTTCGGGCCTACAAGATGGGTCGCGAAGGGGCGATGGCTGAGATCAACCAGCGTCTGTCGGATGTCTATGATCCGGAAGAGTTGGAAGGTCTGGAAGACAGCGACAAGCTGGAAATCGCAGGCAACGTGACCTCTGGTGTACCGTTCGCAACGCCTGTGTTCGACGGCGCCAAGGAAACCGACATCGTGAAGATGCTTGAGTACGCGGGTCTTGATGGCTCCGGTCAGGTGCAATTGTACGATGGTCGCACCGGTGATCCGTTCGATCGTCCAGTGACCGTGGGGTACAAATACCTGCTCAAGCTGCATCACCTCGTGGACGACAAAATCCACGCGCGTTCCATCGGTCCATACTCGCTTGTGACGCAGCAGCCATTGGGCGGTAAGGCTCAATTCGGCGGCCAGCGCTTCGGTGAGATGGAAGTATGGGCGTTGCAGGCATACGGCGCAGCCTACACGCTGCAGGAGATG
Organism: uncultured Alphaproteobacteria bacterium; assembly: GCA_905479265.1. GTDB lineage: Bacteria > Pseudomonadota > Alphaproteobacteria > UBA7985 > UBA7985 > UBA7985. The sequence goes on along the minus strand of CAJQLX010000023.1, from coordinate 13,436 downwards.
CTGACGGTGAAGTCGGATGACGTGGCGGGTCGTACCAAAGTGTACGAATCCATCGTTCGCGGTGACGACAATTTCGAAGCCGGTATCCCTGAGTCCTTCAACGTATTGATCAAAGAGCTTCGCGCGCTGTGTCTGAACGTAGACCTGCGCCAGAGCAACGTGATCGAAAACGGTGGTTCGGCCGAAGAGCCTACGCTCCAGTCTGTCTTTGGCGAAGGCGCACGCGCCCCAAGCCAACGTCCACCTGAAGACGTTAATCCGTTCGAGTAAAGCCGCGGCATCACAGTCGCCAAGGGGTAGGGGAGCGTAAGACGCGCTCCCCCATCACCCCGCAAAGCCAGCAGAATTCACCCCTCTATGGGAGCCTGACATGAACGAAATCAGCAAAATCTTTGGCCAGGAATCCGGTCTGGAGTCCTTTGATAGCCTGAAGATCAGCATCGCAAGCCCAGAGCGCATTCGCTCTTGGTCTTTTGGTGAGGTCAAGAAGCCTGAGACCATCAACTATCGTACCTTCAAGCCTGAGCGTGACGGCCTGTTTTGTGCCAAGATCTTTGGCCCGGTAAAGGACTACGAGTGCTTGTGTGGCAAGTACAAGCGGATGAAGTACAAAGGCGTCATCTGTGAGAAATGCGGCGTTGAAGTCACGCTGTCCAAAGTGCGTCGTGAGCGCATGGGGCACATCGACCTCGCGGCACCTGTCGCTCACATTTGGTTCCTGAAGTCGCTGCCATCGCGCATCGGCCTGATCCTCGACATGACGCTTAAAGATCTGGAGCGTGTGCTCTACTTCGAAAGCTTCGTGGTTGTGGACCCGGGTGTCACCAACATGACCCTGCACCAGTTGCTGTCCGAAGAGCAGTACTACCAGGCTCAGGACGATTTTGGTGAAGACAGCTTCACCGCGAAAATCGGTGCTGAGGCCATGAAGCATCTGCTGATGGAACTCGATTTGCCGTTTGAGAAGGAAACGCTGCGTCACGAACTGCGCGAGACCAACTCTGAGGCCAAGCGTAAGAAGCTGGTTAAGCGTCTGAAGCTGATCGAAAGCCTCGTTGAGTCCGGTTCAAAGCCGGAGTGGATGGTGCTGGACGTTCTGCCGGTGATCCCGCCAGAGCTTCGCCCGCTGGTTCCACTGGACGGTGGCCGGTTTGCGACGTCTGATCTGAACGACCTCTACCGCCGTGTGATCAACCGGAACAACCGCCTGAAGCGTCTGATCGAGCTGCGCGCGCCTGACATCATCATCCGCAACGAGAAGCGGATGCTGCAAGAGTCGGTTGATGCGCTGTTTGATAACGGCCGCCGTGGTCGTGTGATTACCGGTGCGAACAAGCGCCCGCTGAAGTCCTTGTCCGACATGCTCAAGGGTAAGCAGGGTCGCTTCCGTCAGAACCTGCTGGGTAAGCGCGTTGACTACTCCGGTCGTTCGGTGATCGTGGTTGGCCCAACGCTCAAGCTGCACCAGTGTGGTTTGCCAAAGAAGATGGCGTTGGAATTGTTCAAGCCGTTCATCTACGCCAAGCTTGAGCTCTACGGTCTCGCCTCAACCATCAAAGCGGCCAAGCGGATGGTGGAGAAAGAGCGCCCAGAGGTTTGGGATATCTTGGAAGAAGTTATCCGCGAGCACCCGGTCATGCTGAACCGTGCCCCAACGCTGCACCGTCTTGGTATCCAAGCGTTCGAGCCGGTATTGGTCGAGGGTAAGGCGATCAACCTGCACCCGCTGGTTTGTACCGCGTTTAACGCTGACTTCGATGGTGACCAGATGGCGGTACACGTGCCGCTGTCGCTGGAAGCCCAGCTCGAAGCGCGTTGCTTGATGATGTCCACCAACAACATTCTCTCCCCATCCAACGGCGAGCCGATCATCGTACCGTCGCAGGATATCGTCTTGGGTATTTACTACCTATCGATCGAGGGTGAAGAAGACGAAGTTGGCACCGGTTCCATCTTTGGATCCGCGCAAGAGGTTCAGCACGCGCTGGCCGCTGATGCCGTATCCATGCACGCCCAAATTCGTGCGCGTGTCCCGGATCTGGATGAAAACGGCGAGCCTTGTTACCGCGTGCGTGAAACCACGCCGGGTCGGGTTCTGCTGGCGGACGTTTTGCCGAAGCCGATGGCGATTCCTTTTGATCTGGTGAACAAGATTCTCACCAAGAAAGAGACCTCCAAGCTGATCAACGGCATCTACCGTGCGACCGGTCAGAAAGACACCGTACTCTTTGCCGATGCTCTGATGACGCTTGGTTTCCACCATGCTGCGGCGGCGGGGATTTCCTTTGGTAAAGACGACCTCGTTATTCCCGACAACAAGTGGGATATCGTTGGTGAAGCTCAGGACCAGATCAAGGACTTCGAGCAGCAGTATCAGGACGGTCTGATCACCTCCGGTGAGAAGTACAACAAAGTGGTCGACGTTTGGTCCCAGTGTACGGAGCGCGTAACCGAAGCCATGATGGAAGGCATCTCCCGTAAAAAAGGTAAGGAGATGAACTCGGTCTACATGATGGCGCACTCCGGTGCCCGTGGTTCCATCACTCAGATGCGACAGTCCGCGGCAATGCGTGGCCTGCTGTCGAAGTCTGACGGTACCATCATTGAAACGCCGATTATCTCGAACTTTAAAGAGGGTCTGACCGCGCTGGAGTATTTCAACTCTGCAAACGGCGCGCGTAAGGGTCTTACCGATACCGCTCTGAAAACGGCAAACTCTGGTTACTTGACCCGCCGTCTGGTGGACGTGGCACAGGATGCCGTAATCATCGAAGACGACTGTGGCACCGCCAATGGTCTGGCCAAGCGTGCCTTCGTTGAGGGTGGTGACGTCAAGGTTTCCTTGGGCGAGCAGATCCTTGGTCGTACGGCCATTGGTGACATCACCGTTCCAGCAACCGGTGACGTTATTGTCCGCGATGGTGAGATGGTGGTCGAGGCTGACGTCTACGCCATCGATAACTCCAAGATCGACGAAGTGGTCATCCGCTCCGTTCTGACCTGTGAGACCCGCAACGGCATCTGTGCCAAGTGTTACGGACGTGACCTTGCGCGCGGTGAAGCGGTGAACATGGGCGAGGCTGTTGGCGTTATCGCGGCGCAGTCGATTGGTGAGCCGGGCACTCAGTTGACCATGCGGACGTTCCACATCGGTGGCGCGGCACAGGGTGGTTCTGAGCAATCGACCATCGAAGCGCCTGTTGACGCGAAAATCGTCATCCGCAACCCGAACGTGGTCACCGACCGTGATGGTCGTTTGGTTGCGATGGGCCGGAACACAGAGCTTTCATTGGTCGACGAAGATGGCCGCGAGCGCGCTAACTTCCGTCTGGTCTACGGCTCTCGAATCGTGGTCAAAGAAGGTCACATGGTACGCGCTGGCGACAAGCTCGCTGAGTGGGATCCATACACCGTTCCGATCATTACCGAGAAGCCGGGTAAAGTGAACTTCATGGACTTGGTCGAAGGCCTGTCGATGAAGGAAGTTACCGACGAAACCACGGGTATCTCAAGCCGCGTTGTGACGGATTGGAAGCAGCAGCCACGGGGCGAAAACCTGCGTCCACGCGTGACCTTGCGCGATGACGACGGTGAGGTCATTCAGCTCACCAATGGCATGGAAGCGCGTTACTTCCTGTCCGTGGACGCGATCCTCTCGGTTGACCCGGGTCAGGAAGTCAAAGCGGGTGACGTGCTTGCCCGTATTCCAAAGGAAGGCTCGAAGACGCGCGATATTACCGGTGGTTTGCCACGGGTGGCGGAACTCTTTGAGGCACGCCGTCCAAAGGATCACGCCGTTATCGCTGAGATCGATGGGCGCGTTGAGTTTGGTCGTGATTACAAGGCCAAGCGTCGCGTGGTGATCCGTCCAGAGGCAGAAGGTGCGGATCCAGCGGAATACATGATCCCGAAGGGCAAGCACCTTGCCGTGCAAGAGGGTGACTTCATCCGCAAGGGCGATCTTCTGCTCGAAGGTAACCCGGTCCCACACGATATCCTTGAGGTCTTGGGCATCGAAGCCTTGGCAAACTACCTGATCAACGAGATTCAGGACGTTTACCGGCTGCAGGGTGTGAAGATTAACGACAAGCACATCGAGGTGATGGTTCGCCAGATGCTGCAGAAAGTCGAAATCGTTGATCCGGGCGAAACGACACTGTTGGCGGGCGAGCAAATCGACCGCGAAGAGTTCGAGGAAGAAAACGAAAAGGCAATGCGCGAAAGCCTCAAGCTTGCGTCCGCAAAGCCGGTCCTGCTGGGCATTACCAAGGCGTCCTTGCAGACCCGTTCCTTCATCTCCGCGGCATCGTTCCAGGAGACCACGCGCGTTCTGACCGAAGCGGCTGTATCCGGTAAAACGGACGGTCTCTCTGGTCTGAAAGAAAACGTGATTGTGGGTCGCTTGATCCCTGCTGGTACGGGCGCTTACGTCAACCGCATGCGTCAGGTTGCCAAGGAGAAAGATCGCGAGATGGAAGCGCTCGACGCCGCCAAGCGTGCGAAGGGCCGTGGTCCAGATCTGACCTTTGGTGATGGTGAGCAGCCAGCGCTGCCGGGTGATCTTTCCTTCGGTGATGCACCGGCGGAAGAACCACAGCCAGAGCGTCGGCCCATGTCGATCACCGAAGAACTGCTGCCGGGTACGGGCGATCAGCCTGACTACTAAGCCGCAATCGTTTCAGGTTGGCCTTTGTTGAGAGCGCCAATCATAAAAAAAGCCTCCCTGTCGCGTGCAGGGAGGCTTTTTTGTTGGAGCCAAAGGCCAAAACGGGGAAGGCGGGTTGGTTTAAGAATCGACAAAAACAAAGGCGGCAGTAATCAGCAGCGCGCCGCCCAAAACATAGCCCGCATCAATCCAAATCAGATTCTTACCGCGCATGCCGTAAAGCGTAGACAGCAGTGTCGAGAGCAAAGCAAAGGCCAGCCACATTCCGACCACGGCCTGAAACGGATTTGAACCAGCGGCGACAGCCATGGGGAGCAAATGGACCTGCAGCACAAAGGATGTAACCATCCACATCACCAGGGTCAGTCCGTAAGTCAGCACCATGCTGGTGCTCATCCCACTGCCGGATCCCCCACCAATGTCTTCACGCGTGAGTTTGGCGGCTTTCATCCATGGCCCTGAAAGCACCATGTACCAGACGACACCAAGCGCGTAGGCCGCGATGCCGCCAATCAAGATAGAAACGATGGGCATAGTGTGAGTACCTCTACAAAGACAAAAAACTCATAATACCGCAAAAAGCTTAAGTTATGCGATAAATTGTCTCAGGCCGTGGGGCGCACTCGCTCGGTGCTGGGCACCGGAACGACGCGCTCAGGCTGTGCGCTCTTCAACCAGCAACAAAGCCAGCAATCCAATCACGAGGACGATGGCAGCGCGCACGGGGTAGAACAGCACTTCGCTCCACAGTCCGGCCTTCGCCATGGCGTCTGTCATCAGCAAGACAAACAAGGTGTTGAGCGCAAGCAGGCTGGCCCCGACAATTTTGATCACCGTGAGCCTTTGACCGTCGATGCTCAGGGCGATTGGAAGCATGAGCAACCCGAGGCCAACCAGTAACACCGGATAGGAGAGACGGTAGGCAAGGTTGTCCCAGCCGGTCCCTTGGATCCATTGGCGCGGAGTTTCGCCGTGGCTGCGGGTAAGCTCAAGGGTTGAGAAGGGTGTAACGACGTCACCGCGAGCGATCCAACCCGGCCCGAGGCTAAGCGCGCCGCCTTTGTCCAATGGGTCGGTGACTTGGGCGCGGAGGACAGCGTTTTCCGTGCCGTGTAGCACCATGTATCCCGCTTGCATTGTCGATCCCACATTTGGTACTGCGGACCACGTGTGCCCGTCGGATGCAAGGTAGTGACTTTGAGCGGTACTGGACAAATTTGCCGCCTCAGGTTGTGAGAAGGTCCACAGTGGCCCCATCATCATAGCCCCCAAGCAGGCTCCAAACACCGCTGTTGCTCCGGCAAAAGGCCAGCTGGATGTCCCTGCCGCCCGCCAGATTTTGACGTCACCGCTAAAGCCCAATCGAGATAAGGCGACGAGGACGGTCAGCATGAATACGGTTGGCAAGATGACCCGCCAGAGCTCTGGAAGTGGTTTTACCAGCCGGATGAGCCGTTCGACAAATTGCCCCGGTGTGGCGAAAATGCCTTCACCAATACCCGGAATTAGTAAAACTGCCGTAAAAAGCAGTGTCAAAAGGCCGAAATATCTTGTAAGTGACCATAATACGCGCGTTTGTAACACGATTTCTCCCTTAGGTAAGGGCGGTGAGGGGCTTAACCGAGACCAGTTGAAACACGGTGGATACTGCGTGAAAGCAGCGAATGCCGTTGCAGCTTACGTTCGCGGAAGGGATTTCTCCACCGAAACCGTTCAAGTCATTGGTGACAGACAGAAATTCGCATGTTAGACAAAAGTTATACAAAATTAGAAACAAAAATAGATCGAACAAAGACTAACGTAATGCAATAGAGCTAACAATAGTCTTTCGCCTAATCGGCTCAATGCAAGGGAAAGCAAGATGGTACAAGCCCGCCGCCGCGAAGAAGGCCTTGATGAAACGGATCGCATGATCGTTGCTGAGCTGCAGGAAAACGCTCGTATTTCTAACGTCGAGTTAGCAAAGCGCGTGAACCTGTCGCCAACACCTTGTTACGAGCGCGTGCGCAAGTTGGAGCGGACGGGCGTTGTGCTGGGCTACCACGCGCGTGTTGATCGTGGTGTCCTTGGTTTTCGCCAAACCGCTTACGCCACCATTACGGTGAAGGGCAGCGATAAGGCGGATCTTGGGGATTTGATTACGAAGCTGTCCGCCAATCAGCAAGTTTTGGAAGTGGCTGAGATCGCAGGGCAGCCCAAGCTGCGCATGAAGGTTTTGGGACAGTCCGTGAGCTCTATTTCTGATTTGCTCAAGACCCAACTCTCCAGCCATCCTGCCGTGGATGGTTATGAGACGGAGTTTGTTGCCAACGCGCATATCGACCGACTTTAACCCTGCGTCGGCCGGTCGCCGCTTGTCCTCGTGACAAGAAACGCCCATTTCAAACCCTAGATCGAGATAGAAAAGGGGTCTGTTATCATGGCCGAGAAAGAAGCTATTTTTGCCGCTGGTTGCTTTTGGAGCATCGAAGACACGTTTCGAAAGATGCCCGGTGTTAAAGACGCGATCAGTGGTTACACGGGTGGCGAAACCGTAAACCCCACGTACCAGCAAGTTTGCACGGGCCGTACCGGACACGCGGAAGCGGTTCGTGTGGTGTTTGATGACGCGAAGATCGATTACAATACGTTGCTCAACGCGTTTTTCGAGATGCACGATCCAACCCAAGTGAACCGCCAAGGTCCGGACGTCGGGACGCAGTATCGCTCAGGCGTGTTTTACAGAGACGAAGACCAGCGCAATGCTGCTGAAACGGCAAAAGAGGCGGTTGCGTCCAAGCGGGGGACGGTCGCCACGGAGGTCACAGAGGCCTGCGAATTCTACCCTGCAGAAGACTACCATCAGCGATACTTTGAAAAGCGCGGCTTTAGCCATTAAAGCTGGTCCCAACTGGCGCACCGCCTGAGATCAACGAAAGCTTAGAGTCCATGACCGAAGAAAATGCAGTCGACCCCAATGCCCCCGAGGAACAGCAGCGTCTGTTCCCCGACGCCCCAACGGATGAACCCGTCTGGACTGTCGCGCATACGGTCATGGGCCAAACCATTTCCATCGATGTTTGGCGGTCGTTGATCAAAACCGAAATGGTTGATCAGTGTGATATCAAGTCCAACCACCGGAAGGCCATTCTCCGCAAAACCGAGAAGACCTTGCAGCGCGGTGTGAAACTGGGTCTCGCAAAGCTCACAGACGCGCAAATGGAACAGATGAAGTGGAATGTCTTCATCGTTCTGGTGGACCGTGCTTTGGGCAACAACCACCTGAAGGTTCGGGCGGATGAGTCGTTGTGTGACGGCCTGATCGACACCACCGACGCCTTCCAAAAGGCCTGAGCCATCGGCCTCAAAGCCTCATGCTGATCAGCGTGAGGTGAGAGGCGGGAGCCATCTTATGGGGCAACTCGAGACCACGCGCGATCGCTTTTTGGGTGGTGCGTTGGACGTGATTCAGCCTCGCACGGGCTATCGCGCCGGAATGGATGCTGTCCTGCTGGGCGCGTCAATCCGGGCCGAGGCCGGCCAGCAGGTTCTGGATGTTGGCTGCGGGGTTGGCACAGCGGGGCTGTGTTTGGCGTCACGGGTGCCGGGGGCGCAGGTCACGGGCATCGAGCTGCAGCCAGAGCTTCACGCGCTCGCCACGCAAAACGCGGAAAATAATGGTTTGGCCGACCGTGTGGCGTTTGTATGCGGTGACGTGCGGACCAAGGGCCGGGTGCTCCCGGCGCGCCGCTTCGACCATGTCATCAGCAATCCCCCCTATATCGCCGAAACCAGCGGACGCCGGTCCGAGACACGGCATGCGGACCTGTCCAAGCGGGAGCGGGAAGTTACGCTCGCCGAATGGGTGGAGGCGATGCTGTACTGGGTTAAGGAGCGGGGCAACATCTCCATCATCCACCGCGCCGATCGCCTGCACGAAATCATCGATCTGCTGGTTCCCCGTGTTGGGGACATTCGGGTGTGCCCCGTTTGGCCAAAACAGGGCCGGAATGCCAACCGAGTGCTGGTCCAAGGCCGAAGAGAAGCGCGGGCTGGCTTGACCTTGGCGCCTGGAATTACGGTCCGCGACGATCACGATGCGATCACACCTGAAATGGAGGCCATTCAACGCGATGGTCGTGGCTTGGTTTTCTAGTGCGTCTGGGCGTATAAACCTCATAAGGATATCCGGAGTCGTAATCCATGAACGCAGGCCGCCAGCTCGCTTTGCTGACAATTATTGTTTCTACCGTTTTCGCAGGCACAACTGCGACGGCCCAGTTGGATTCTGACGAGGCAGCCAACAGCCTTTCGGGCCAGCCATCGCTGACGCTTGCCCCGGCAGCGTCTTCGGGATCAAGCGGGAATGCCTTTGTGATTGCCGCAGGCCCGGCGAGTGGATTGGGGTACGCGATGGCGGGCGCCATGTGCACGGCTTACAACGTGCTGGCCGACCCGGATTCTCCGGCATGCTTGGTCCGAGCGACGACAGGGTCAGAAGAAAACTTGGCGCTGATGGCGGACCAGTTTGTCGATTTTGCTGTGGTGCAGTCGGATCGTCAGTATTTTGCGTTCAATGGGCAGGCGGACTACGAAGGCGAGGACGCGATTGAAGATTTGCGCGGTGTATTCTCCTTTGGAATTTTGCCGCTGCACGTTCTGCTCAGCCCAACGTCCACCGCAACCACGTTGAAAGACCTTGAGAACGCCCGCGTGGGGCTGGGGCCCATTGGCAGCTCGCAACGCACACTGGCGCAAGCGGCCTTGTTTGCTTCTGAAGTGGGCATTTCAACGATGGAGTACGTGGAAGAAGGTCGGTTGCCGGTTCAGATCGATGGACTGTGTAACAGTCGCCTCGATGCGGTCATTTTTCCAACGGTTTTACCGTCGCAATCGGTGGAAATCGCCCTGTGGGACTGCGGCGCGCGTCTTGCGCCTTTGGCCAGTGATGGGATCGAGGTTTTGGTGGATTCCAACCCCTTCTTCGAGCCAATCGTCATTCCGGCGGAGGCCTATAATATGAGCAACCCCGTTGAAACCATTGGCTTGGCGATCACACTGGTCACGCGTGAAGATGTTCCCCATGGTCGTGTGATTGAGCTGTTGCAGTCAGCCTATTCCGACTTTGAGTTCTTCAAATCAATGCATCCAGCCTTGGCGCTGTTGGATAAGGAATCGGCCTTGCGTGCTGGTTTGGTTGCGCCGCAGCATCGCGGTTTGCAACAGTATTTGGAGGTTCAAGCCCAATATAGTGATGTTGATACGCTGGACTGACCAAAAGACCTCCCAGTCGCATAATCACGGGTAAATCGTCCAATGGCATTCTAGTTGCAAATCTCTAGGGAAGTTCCCTAGAAATGCGCATCTTGAGAGTGCCGGTTTGATTGCAGTAGTCACCAAAACCCTTAGCCGATTAATTCCAATAACATTGATCGGTCTGACTTTATCCGCCTGTGGATCCGTCCACCTCGAAGACAGCGGCCGATTGTACAAACGATCGGTGCACGTGTCCCACGTCGCAGAAATCCGCGAGCCCGTTCAGCGGCTGCCTTCGCTGGAGCTGCAACTCGCCTGGCGAGAACAGGCGATGGCGTCGAACCAGTCCTTTGACCCACAGCGACGCCCGGCGCGCGTGCCTGAGAATTTTTCCCAGCGTCCTTGGGGGCGAGAGCTGCCCTTGATTTCGCCCAAAGTTGATGCGGTGTTTACCAGTGATTTTGGCTGGCGAAGACTGTACGGCAAGCGCGATTTTCACTCCGGCATCGACCTCGCCGCTGCGGCTGGAACCACCATTTACACCCCGGTCGCTGGCGAAGTGCTGTACGTCAAACATGCGGGAACGGACAGCGGCGTGGTGATTACCGATGGTGAGCGCCAGCACACATTCTGGCACACGACCCCGAAAGCGGGGCTGCGTCGCGGCGATTGGATTGAAGCGGGCTATTCGGTTGGCCGTTTGGTCCCTTGGGGCAGTCGCACGCACTTGCACTATTCCGTGCATCTGACGGGGCCCTCGAAATCCCATCGCGCGCGCAGCGATGGCAATGCGATTGATCCGCTCACGCTGGTTAAGCGCCTGCGGCAGTCCGTGGTTCCCATGGGCGGTACGGAAGTGGCCCGTCGGATGGCCGCAGCGACGCATCGTTCGGTCTTGCGAGGGGCAGCGCGCCCGCCGCGTTCTTCGCGCCTTGTCAGGCTGCCAACGGCGTCGCTGGTCATGCCCAAGGAATATCAGCAGATCGCGCTCGCGCCGGAGATGAGGCGGGAGCTGGCCTACACAACGGCGAGTGTGTTACCCGCGCGGCGTTAGAAAATCTTGCCGGGGTTGAGCCGATTTTCAGGGTCCAATGCGGTCTTGATCGTCCGCATTAAATCCAGCCCCACACCATCGGCTGTGCGCGCTAACTCGTCTTTTTTAAGCTGCCCAATGCCGTGTTCGGCAGAAATTGAACCGCCCATTTCCTGCACAAGGTCATGGAAGGCCCGATTGATGGTACCCCAAGCAGCAAGAAACTCAGTCTCAGCGGCTTTGTCCCCAAGTGCGCTCAGTGGTGCGCACAGGTTGAAATGCAGATTGCCGTCACCGAGGTGGCCAAAGGGGACAGGGCGGGCGCCGGGGTAGAGCTCTTGAAGCAGCCGTGAGCCGCGCTCAATCAATTCGGGAACGCGATGAACGGGAACAGATACGTCGTGTTTGATCGACGGGCCGGCCTTTGTTTCGGCTTCTGGAATGGCTTCGCGGATCCGCCAGAACTGACCCGTTTGTTCCAGATTTTGCGCGATCACGCCGTCGTAAATGACGTCGTTCATAACCGCTTCCTGCAGCACCGCATCCAGCGTGTCGCGAACGGCCCCAGCCTCGTCAAACACGCCAACGTCAACCAGCAGCGACCATGCCGGGGATGGCTTCATGGGCGGCTTTGTCCCGCTGATTTGTTCCAGCGTTTGATCCAGTGCGATGGCCGGGATGATCTCGGCGGCAACGATGGCATCGCCAAGCCGGTCACGAAGCATGTTCAACGCCACCAGACACTCAGCCGGTTTGTGACAGGCCAACCACGTGGTCAGTCGATCTTTTGGCCGGGGAAAGGTCTTGAGGACGGCGCGGGTGATGATGCCAAGCGTGCCTTCTGCGCCGATAAACAGGTGTTTGAGGTCATAGCCGGTGTTGTCCTTGCGCAGCCGGTTCATGCCATTCCAGATCCGACCGTCGGCAAGGACAACTTCGAGCCCCAACACCAAGTCGCGCATGTTCCCGTAGCGAATAACGTTGATGCCGCCCGCGTTCGTCGAGAGGTTCCCCCCGATGCGGCACGACCCTTCGGCACCCAAAGACAGGGGAAAAACACGATCAACTTTGGCGGCCGCCTGTTGCGCATCAGCGAGAATGCAACCGGCTTGGACAATCATGGTGTTGCCCTGAGTATCGACATCTTCGATGGCGTTCATGCGGTCGAGGGAGAGCACGATTTCGCGGGTTGGCTCGATCGGTACCGACCCCCCGACCAAACCGGTATTGCCGCCTTGGGGCGTGATTGAAATCCCGCTCTCAGCGCAGGCTTTGATCACTGCGGAGACTTGCTCCGTGGTCGCCGGGCGCACCGCAGCGATGGCGCCGCTGAGGTACTTTCCACGCCATTCACGGGTGTATCGGTCCAGGGTCTCGTCGTCTGTCACAACCCCGCTTGGACCAACGATGGATTGCAAGTTGGCCAAAAAGGATTCGTTGTTCATTTTATTCCCCGCGCCCTGCAGCAGCGCGCCGCAGTCGGTCAACAATGGCGGCCCCCAGACCGCCGACCGGCATTTTCCCGACGACGATAGCGCGTGCGGATGACGCGTCAAGGCGATGCAGGGCGGAGAACAGGCGGGCGGCCGCTTCCACGTCTGAGCCGCTTGGGCTGAGCACTTCCAGCGCGCAAGCCTGTTCAAAGCCGTTAGAGTCGCTAAACACCAAGGCCGCTTGATCGGCCTTCGCCGTGCTGGCGTTCAGGAACAGCGGCTTGCTGGGGGCGTAGTGCTGTACCATTTGACCCGGCGAGGCTTTCACCGCCGGATCCACGTCCAGCGCCAGCTTTTGCCCCATGACGGCCTCGATATCCGCTTGAGCCAGCGCGCCGTGTCGCAGCAGCTTGGGCTGTGGCCCGCTCAGGTCGACAACGGCGCTTTCCAGACCGGCTGCGCAGGGTCCGCCGTCGATGATCAAATCGACCGCTTCCCCCAAACCCGCTTGCACGTGCTGGGCGGTGGTGGGGGAGAGTTTGCCGGATGGGTTGGCGCTGGGTGCGACGATGCCGCCGGGAAAGGCACGCAGCACGCTGCGGAAGCCGTCGCTAACCTGTGGCACGCGAACGGCCTGTGTTGGCAACCCGGCGCCAGCCAGCGACGCGATGGGGCAGTACGCAGCCCGGCGCAAAACCAGTGTCAGCGGGCCTGGCCAGAATGCAGCGGCCAGTCGCGCGGCGCGTTCGTCCGCTTGGACGACGGCAAAGGCGCTTTGGGCATCGGCAAAATGCGCGATCAGAGGGTTAAAGCTTGGCCGACCTTTGGCGGCATAGATCCCGGCGACAGCCTCGCCCTTGGTGGCATCCGCGCCCAAGCCGTAGACGGTCTCCGTCGCAAACGCCACGAGCGCACCATCGCGCAGCAGCGTTTGGGCGAGTTTCAGGCTTTCCGGGGTTTCGGGTCGCAACACGGCGGGGCAATCCAGTTCAAGCAGAAGACCCGTCTTCTTAGCGCCTCATCGCCCTTGGAACCAGCGGCAGTGGCGGTGGGTGTCCTATTCCACCGT
>CAJQLX010000022.1 GCA_905479265.1 uncultured Alphaproteobacteria bacterium | reverse complement strand
CGCCCGTGGGTGCGCATCACGGTAGGTCTGGAGCAGGCGCTCGGTATCAACGTCCGTGTAACGCTGTGTCGTGGACAAAGCGGAATGACCCAACAGTTCCTGGATCGCGCGGAGATCCGCACCATTGCCCAGCAAATGCGTCGCGTAGGAATGGCGCAGCGCGTGTGGCGTGGTGCCTTCTGGCAGGTTCAAACGAACGCGCAGTTCCTGCAAACGCTTTTGAATCATCCGTGGGGACAAGCGACCACCGCGTGCGCCGCGGAACAGCTGCATGGTGGGGTCTTCAGCAAACGGACAGGCGTCGCGGTATTGCTGGATCGCATCTGCGACCGTGTTCAGGAATGGCACCTGACGCGCTTTGTTGCCCTTACCAATGATGGTCAGCGCGCCCGTTTCTTGGGCCCGTGCGATATCGTCGGTGTTCAGCTCCAGCGCTTCGGAAATACGCAGGCCGCAACCATAAAGCAGCATCAGAATAGCGCGGTCCCGCAGGTCGATCCAACGATCACCCGGGCGGCGTGTTTTGTCGTCTGCGAGGCTGTCAAACGCCTTGAACAGGTCCGTAACCTCGGAAATCGTCAGCGCCTTTGGAACGACGGTCGGCTGCTTGGGATTGCGGATCGAGAGAACAGCGTCGTTCTCCATGTAGCCTTGGCGTGCGGTCCAACGGAAGTATGAGCGGACAACAGACAGTGCGCGTGCGATGGACGCAGGCGACTTGCCGTCTTCGTTCTCATGGCTCAGCCAAGCGCGCATATCGCGGGCAGACAGGCTTTCGAAGTGGTCACGCGTGAGCGTTGCACCGACGTGCTCGCCCAAGAATTCGATAAACGCCCGCATGTCGCGCTGGTACGCGTCCATGGTGTGGCGGGAGGCGCGTCGCTCGCTTTCGAGCCACGAGACCCATTCCATAACCTTGGAATTGGTTTCGTTATCAACGCGGGAAAGGGTGTCGGCCAAACGCCGCTGCTCTGGGGTGCTCATAGTCTGTCAAATTCCCGGCTAAGTGCAGCACCGGCCGCGCTGCACAAGATTGAAATAAGGTCGTCGGCCTGGTCAGGCGAAAATGCGCCTGTTTCCGTGGTGCCAAAGGCAAGGACACCAGGTCGTCGTTGCATGCCAATACTCAAACGATAGAGGGCACACGATTGCACCTCGTCCGCGTTATCGACAAAAATGATGGCTTCCTGCCCCGCAATAGGGGAAAGAACTCGGTCGTAGTCGCCCATGAGGCGTTCGACAGACCCGGGGGTCAGTCGGCGGAATTGATCGACGTGAAATTCGCCAGTCTCATTCCGGTTCGCCTCGATCCCCAAAACAACAAAAGGCACTTGAAATTTCTGCCCATAGGTTTCGAGAATCGTGGAAACAACCGCAGGAATAGAAGACACGCGGATCAACTGCATCAAAACGGAACGCAGCTCGTCCAAGTGACTTTGGTTTTCCCGCCCAGCCCGAATCAGGCTGAGATGGTTGCTTTTTAAGGATTCATAACGACGACGAAAGGAATTCGCCTGCGCAGACGCAAAGTCCACCACGTTCGTCTTTGCATCCTCTGCCCCATCTGCTGTTTCCAGCAATTCAGGGTTTTCGGTCAAAAACGCAGGATTTTCCTTCAGGAAATCCCGGACAGCACTCGGCGAAATAGACGAGCTTACTGTTGACGCGGAGGGCAGCCCTACGGACGAGCCGTCGGTTATATTCCCTCGGTTATTCATCATGGGTGAAATATCCCATCACTTTATAAATACGACGGGCGAAAAGCCTGTCTTATTAATTGCATCGTAGAAACCGCTAAAAATAGGGGCAGTTCCCACTTTGAGTATCAACTTGGCAATTGCCTTGGATAAAATGATCCATTGCAACCGCTGTGCCGTACCCGCGTAATCACCACGTCATTTGTAAACATTTTACGCCTGACGTCGCGTATCCTCCCCCGAGGATGCCTTTTGTCCGTCTCTCTAGACCTAGAGGATGGACTGTCCCGCTCCGGCCCAATCGGCCATGAAATCATCCAAGCCCTTTGATGTCAGCGGGTGCTGGTACATGTCCCAAATCACCCGTGGCGGCAAAGTTCCTACGTCAGCACCCACTTCCGCAGCCCGCTCAACGTGGCGTGGATTGCGAATGGACGCGACCAGAATGTCAGTATTCAGCGTCGGGTAAGCGTCATAGACGTCCCGAATGCTCTCGATCAGTTCCATACCGTCCATGCCCATATCATCCAGACGCCCAACGAACGGCGAGATAAAGGTCGCGCCGGCTTTCGCAGCCAGCAGCGCTTGTGCAGCGGAGAAACAGAGGGTGACGTTGACCATCGTGCCCTGATCGGAAAGCGTCTTACAGGTGCGAAGGCCATCCACGGTCAGTGGAACCTTAACGGCGATGTTGCTCGCAATCGCAGCCAGCTTCTCGCCTTCCAGCATCATGGTGTCGTAATCGGTTGCCGTAACTTCAGCCGAAACAGGCCCGTCCACCATGGAAGCGATCTCTTTGGTCACTTCCAAAATGTTGCGGCCAGATTTGGCGATCAGAGAAGGGTTTGTTGTTACGCCGTCAACCATTCCGGTTACGAGCAGCTTCTCTAGTTCTGATACGTCAGCCGTATCTACGAAAAAGCGCATTTGATGCCTCGAAAATGTGATATTTAAATATGCGCCAAAATTGAGCGCCTGAAATATGCGTGCACACATAACAAATCAGCGGGATAATGAAATCATATAACTTCAAGTTCACCCTGTAAATTACTGCGATATAACGTTTCCGTTGCATGAACGACACACGAGTCCCGATTCTTTTACCCCTTCCGTTCCCCGGTCCGTTTGATTATGCGGTTCCGGAGGGAACATTTGTTGAACCCGGAACTGTGGTGCGAGTCCCCCTTGGGCCCCGAACCGCCCTTGGCGTGGTTTGGGATGCTTCTGATTCGGCCAACACCGTCGATGCATCCAAGTTAAAACCCATTAATCAGGTCTTACCCACTCGTCCGCTACCTGAGTTTCACCGCAAATTCATCGATTGGGTCGCGCGCTATAACCTGAGTGCGCCCGGTGCTGTTTTGCGGATGTCGCTCACAGCACCTGACGGATTATTGCCCCCGGCCTCTGAACGATGGGTCCGGCTTGGCTCGGATCAAACGCCGTCCAAAGGCTATCGCGCCACCCCGGCACGCACAAAAATCCTCGAAGCCTTGCGCGCTGCCCCAGAACACGCCATGCACCGCAAAGCCGTGGTGGAAGCCGCCGGCACGTCAACATCCGTGCTCGATGGTTTGGTCAAAACCGGTTTGGTGGAAACCTTCGAACGCAAGCCAAAGGGGCGCTGGCCCGTGCCAAGGCTGCGCCGCGAAACCTTCTCTCTTAACGATAAACAGCAGGATGCAGCGGATCAGCTGGTCGAGAGTCTGCCGGACGGGTTTTCTGTCTCTTTAATAGACGGCGTCACCGGATCCGGAAAAACGGAAGTTTATTTCGATGTCATTGACAGGTTACTAGGCGATCCTAAGCAAACCGGCCAAGTCCTCGTTATGCTGCCAGAAATCGCGCTCACGGGGCAATGGCTCAGCCGGTTTAAGCAGCGGTTCGGCTGCGCCCCGGCGCTGTGGCATTCCGACCTCACCCCCAAAATGCGCGCCGACACCTGGCGCGCCGTATCCGATGGTGAAGCCCGGATCGTCGTTGGTGCGCGTTCCGCCCTGTTCCTCCCCTTTCGCGAGCTGGACCTTATTGTTCTGGATGAAGAGCACGATGGCAGCTTCAAACAGGACGAAGGCGTCGTCTATCAAGCGCGCGATATGGCCGTCGTTCGCGCCCACATCGCCCAATGCCCCATTGTGCTGGCCAGCGCGACGCCGTCGCTTGAAACCGTCTTGAACACGGTTGAAGGGCGATACAAGCGGATGATCCTGCCCAGCCGTCACGGTGGCGCGGTCATGCCGGATGTCAGCCTGATCAACTTGCGCGAAGACAAGCCCGAGCGCGGCAGCTGGCTTTCACCGACGTTGATCGCAGCCGTCGAACGACGGTTGGAGGCGGGGCAGCAGTCGCTGCTGTTCCTCAACCGTCGGGGCTATGCGCCGCTGACGCTCTGCAACGCTTGCGGTCACCGTTATAAATGTCCCTCGTGCGAGGCTTGGCTGACGGAACATCGGCTGGCCAAGCGCCTCATGTGCCATCACTGCGGGTTCCAAACAAAAGCCAGCAGCAGTTGCACCGTTTGCGGCGAAGAAGAAAGCCTTGTCGCCTGTGGCCCCGGCGTGGAGCGCGTCGGCGAAGAAGCCGTCCGTCGCTTCCCTCACGCCCGCATCGCCATCGGCTCCTCTGACACCATGCAACGCACCTCGGTGCGGGAGATGATCGAAGCGGTCGAGCGGGGTGATGTTGATATTCTCGTAGGCACCCAGATTCTGGCCAAAGGCTACCATTTCCCGAATCTCACACTGGTCGGTGTGGTGGATGCCGATCTCTCTTTATATGGTGGCGATGTCAGAGCGGGCGAAAAGACGTTCCAATTGCTGCACCAAGTCTCGGGGCGCGCCGGTCGTGGTGATGTGCGCGGCGAGGTGATGCTGCAAACCCACGAACCCGATCATCCGGTCATGCAAGCGCTGATTTCTGACGATCGAGACGCCTTTTATGAAACCGAGCTGGCCCAGCGTGAAATGATGGCGCTGCCGCCCTATGGCCGCTTAGCTGCCATTGTCTTGAGCGATCCTGAAGAAGACAGACTCGACAATTTTTGTCGGGAATTGGTGCAGAAGCAGCCTCGGGAAGACGCGGATCTCGAAGGCATCAAGGTTTTCGGCCCCGCCGCTGCGCCAATTTCCGTGATTCGCGGACGCCACCGCCGGCGTTTTCTGGTCCGGGGTGCGCCGGGGGTGCGGCTGCAACCGTTTATCAGCAAATGGCTGCGTGGCATCAAAACACCCGGCGCGCTGCGCCTGTCGGTCGATATTGATCCCTACTCGTTCCTCTAGCCCACGCGCCCCAAAATACGCTTGGCTTGCTTCAGGTGGGGTTGATCCAGCATTTGACCGTTTAAGGACGCCACGCCCGTGGTCGCCTCCGACATAATCGCCACAACGCGCTCCGCCCAAGCCACGGCTTCTGCTGTCGGCGTATGCGCAGTGTTGATGATGGCCAATTGGGCGGGATGGATGGCGGCTTGCGCGTCAAAGCCGTCTGCGGCCGCTTCTTCGGCCTCCCGCTGCAACCCGGCGGCATCCCGAAAATCGGCATAGACCGTATCAATCGCCAGCACGCCTGCCGCCTTTGCTGCCATCAGCGCCAAATTGCGCGCCAAGCGAAACGGTTGCGTGGGTTGACCGTCGTCAGCCCGGTTCCTCGACGCGCCAAGCTCGGCCGCCAGATCCTCCGCGCCCCACATCAACCCCAGCAATCGGGGGTGGTGCCAATCATCGCGGCTCAGCGCCTGAACGGCGGCGGGTGTTTCGCTGGCAATGGCGATGATGGAACACGCGGGGTCTGCGCCCGCCCGATCCATCAACCGGGCCAAGCGCTGCACGGCGCGTGCGCTGTTCGCCTTGGGCAGAATCACCCCATCAGGACGTCCGGCGAGCGCTGCGTCGAGATCGGCGGGGAGTCGGCCCGTATCAAAGGGATTCAGGCGAACAAACCGCTGCTTACTGGTTTCCGCGTGCAAGGCTTGAGCGGTGATGTGGCGCGCTTGGTCCTTTCTGGCTTCGGCAACAGAATCTTCAAGATCGAAAATCAGGGCATCGGCATCCGTGCCCAGCCCCTTTTCCAGCTTTCGCGCGTCATCACCGGGGATAAACAGCAAACTACGCATCGGGACGCCCCAGCATCAGTGCAGCTCGGTCACAGGTCGCCACCATCTCTGCGTTCTGATTAAGCATTTCATGCCGCAGCGTGACGATGCCCTGCCCCGGTCTGGATTGGCTTGGACGAACAGCAATCACGCTGGTTTTGGCGTGCAACGTATCGCCTTCGAAAACGGGCTTGGGGAATCGCACATCCGTCATCCCCAAATTGCCCAATGTCGTCCCTTGGGTGGTGTCCCCGACCGTCATCCCAATCAGCAAACCCAGCGTAAACAAGCTGTTGACCAGTGGTTTTCCCCACTCGGATTGCGCGGCAAATTCATGATCAATGTGGAGCGGTTGCGGGTTCATGGTCATGAGCGAGAAATGCATGTTGTCGTAGGTGGTGACTGTCCGACGTGTTTCATGCTCAAAAGTCATGCCTTCAGAAAATTCTTCAAACCATAAGCCTGCCATTGCGACTGATCCCCTGAGAAACGCTGCTGTGCTCGGTAAATCTTACCCCAAGACAACCACGACGCCCCACCAGAATCGGCGCAGCAGCCACACAAACTGAACCTCATTTGGGCCTTTGGTTGCCGCCTAGAGCGCAAGAATCGGGAATAGCCAGCAAGTTTTATCATTTTTGATAGCGTCTCTGAAGAACTGCCAGGCGATTCAACGCTCTTTTTATTTAAGCCACACCCCAAATCATCGCCGTCAGAAAACAGTAACATTGGCCCCATAGCGCCTGCACCAGTCCTCGGATTTTGAGACAGCGCCTACCACCCCAATTTAAGTTGCGCTTTTACTCTAAAATGACGCCACTTAAAGCCACCGTTTCATTGGAAATGCGTGGCTTTTTTTGGGGGTACTGGCGGGGTTATGCGTCATGATTGACGGCCATTGCCGCGCCAGTGTCATCACGTGTCACAGACTCCCACATAATCGGGCCTGTTTTCGCCTCAATACCACGCGCAAAGTGTTGCCAGTTAACAACAGGCGATTTTCACCATGCGTCACTTGCTTGCACCCTTCCTGCTTTTGTCCGCAGCCGCTTGCAGCACCATTTCTGTGGGTGCCTATGCTGCCTTTCGAGGACCGGACGCGCTGAGCGCTGAACCGTCGTCGTTTCAGATTGTGTCCTCGACCCCGCAAGGCGTTCAGCTCGATCCTGCGGGCCAAGTCCTGCGCTTGTCCGCAACGCGCAGCGAAACGGGACAGCGGGTGGAAGAGCTCTTTGCCTTGGATCGTCTGGCGATCGGCTCATCAGGGTTAAAGGGCATCAAGCCGGCGGAGGGCGAGAACCTGTTTCTTTACAAAATCGCACCTGACGAACTGGAGCGCTACGCCAGCCTTCAGGACCAAATTCAGGGTTGGCGCGATGGCAGCAAGGTTAACACCCGTCAGGTCTTGGCAATGAGTGTGTTGCCGGCGGGCTGCATCGTTGCCGACACACCAGCAGAAGAGCGTCTTTCAACGTTTTGGCTCAGTGTCGATGAGGGCGATAGCTTTATGCCCTTGGCCAAAGACATCGACCCAACGGCTTTGGCGCTGAATGCACAACAGAGCGAGGCGGTCCAAACATGCTAAACCGCCCGTCTCCGCTATCGCTGCACGCGACGCCGCTCGACCGTGGCCAAACCCGTCGCCGGAATGCTGACAGTTTCCGGCTGTTCGCCGATTACGATCGCGGCACGGTTGTCCGTCCGGGTCCAAAAACCGTTCCAAAAACTGAGCGTCGCTAGACTGTCGAGCGAGCCATCAGAGACGGGCGCACTGATCTGGCCGCGGCTTAGCGCTTCGCGGCAGAGCGCCAGCATATCGCCACACAAGATTTCCGCCTCGACCAGAAAGCTGTCGGCGCGGAAGACAAATATTCCCGTGCCCTGATACGCCGAACCAGCCTGCTCGCGATATTCACCCAGGTGATAGCCCCCCGTTACGCCCCGAATTTCTCGTGCGCTCGACGCTGAAGCGGGCCGGCTGGCGGCAAGTTCCACCACTTTACCCGTCCGCGCCAATTGAACCCCGCGCTGCAACGCCTCCGCCAGACTTGCGCCGTGGTTGGTGAATTGCTGCGCCGTCGCCTGCACGATCACCGCCTGCGTGCTCTGTTGCTGTGCCAAAATCGCCGTCGTCAGAGCAATCGCCAAACGAACCGACTGCGCGGGTTCGTTGCTAAAGAACCGTGGCAGCTGAAAACCGGCGCACTGTGCAATCACACGCCGGACATCCATCTCAGGCGCGACAGAGTCCGCTTGCGCGATGAAGGGCAAAACAGGGGTATCGTCCTTCGAAACCACACTAAACACAGGCAACCTCCTTCGGTTGATAGACTGAGGGATTCGCGCCCGGATGCGCTGGTCCCTCAAAAACATTATGTGACACCCAATCGGTCTTTTTAAGCGATGTAAAAATTGCTTCTTTCGACCTTTGTATGCTGAACGCAAGTGAGAGGCCAAAACTTAAGTCACTGATTTTATTGAATTTTGAATTTATGTTCATTGAAACTCTACTCAAAAAGAATGGATCCTTGTCTCTCAGACAATTTTTCGCTGTCTGATTGAAACTTATATTTATGCGGCTTGTCAAAGCGAGCCACTACCACCGTATGTTGAATTGAGAAAAAAGTTTCATTCTCTCGTTTCATGACAAAATTCGCCTAAAATTATAGGCGATGCGATGCGGCGAGAGACGGCATTGGCGGAGCGGGGAATCAGGGGGCTGCGGCTGTGCAGCCGTGGCAGTGAAAAAAGAAGATCAAACGGCAGCAGCGCGCTTTACTTGGCGCCCAACCGACGTTCGATCTCCTCTCGCCCACCCCGCCCCTTCGGTTTGCTCTCTTTTGGAACGTTCCAACCGATTTGCTCAAGGAGTCCTATGCAGGACATGCCCAAGCGTTGTCCGCAAACACAATGCCAAGATATTTTTGCGCGATTTATCAGAGCGTTAGGCGCGGATCATACAGAGGTCATCGCGACCATCGTCAGGCGGCGATGCCCTGTTGGTCAAATAGACAAACATCCATCTTTCAGACGAGAGTACCCCATTAGGAATCGACGAAAACAGCAGGGCGCGGCGGGGATGGTGGGGCGGTTTGGGGCGGCCTGCTACCAAACTTGGCCCAGAAAGCAAAAAGCCCCGGCAAATGCCGAGGCTCTTTAAGCTTTTTACAAATGGCGCGAGAGACGGGGCTCGAACCCGCGACCCCCGGCGTGACAGGCCGGTACTCTAACCAACTGAGCTACTCCCGCTCCGTTTGTGAGGGGGTAATTAGACCCCACGCGAACGCTTGTCCATACAAAAAATTAACCAATGTCGCCTGCATAGTATCCTGCGCAGGACAGACGCGCGATGCGGGAATTGATCGCGTTGTTTTTATGGGTTTCAGACGCTGTTGCTGTGCGATCCAGCGGTGGGGGCCTCGGACGGCGGACAATCGAAGAAACTCGCCGAAACCACGCAGCAGCTGTGACGACGAACCGCCGTGACCTGCACCGCCATAGCGATTAGACTGGGAAGTATGAAAAAAGATAACATCCTTCACGTCATCGGCGGCGGTCTCGCAGGCTCTGAAGCCGCGTGGCAGGCCGCTCAAGCCGGACAGCGCGTCATCTTGCATGAGATGCGCCAAGACGGCGTGCGCGCCACACAGGCGCATCAAACCGATCATTTGGCTGAGCTGGTGTGCTCCAACTCCTTCCGGTCAGACGACGCTGAATCCAACGCCGTGGGCGTTATCCATGCCGAGCTGCGGCTATCAGACTCACTGATTATGGCCAAGGGCGACGCGCATTCGGTTCCCGCCGGTGGCGCGCTGGCGGTTGATCGGCACGGTTTCAGCGAAGCGGTGACCAACGCCATTTCGCAACATCCCCTGATTGACGTTGACCGCGCCGAGATCGATGGCTGGCCGCCGGAAGAGTGGTCGAGCGTGATCATCGCGACTGGGCCGCTGACCTCCGACGCGCTCAGCCAAGCGATTTTGGAGCGGACGGGCGAAGAGCATCTGGCCTTTTTTGACGCCATTGCACCCATTATTCATACCGATTCCATCGATATGGATGTGGTCTGGGCGCAATCCCGTTACGACAAGGGCGACGCGACCGACTACCTCAACTGCCCCATGACCGAAGACCAGTACGAGGCGTTTATCGATGCCCTGCTGGAAAGCGACAAGACGGAGTTTAAGGAATGGGAAGCCAACACGCCCTATTTCGAAGCCTGCTTGCCGATTGAAGTGATGGCTGCACGGGGCCGTGAAACCCTGCGGTTTGGGCCGATGAAGCCCGTTGGCCTGACCAACCCCCGCACCGGCAAGGCTGCGCACGCAGTGGTACAACTGCGTCAAGACAACAAGCTGGGCACACTGCGCAACATTGTCGGTTTCCAGACCAAAATGCGTTACGGCGCGCAAGCGGACGTGCTGCGCATGATTCCGGGCCTGGAAAAGGCTGAGTTTGCGCGTTTGGGCGGCATTCACCGGAACAGCTTTATTCGCTCGCCCGTGCTGCTGGATGAGCAACTGCGGTTCAAGCACGACCCTCGCGTTCGGTTCGCGGGTCAGATTACGGGCGTTGAAGGCTATATCGAGAGTGCCTCGATTGGCATGCTTGCGGGTCGGTTCGCAGCGGCAGAAATCGCCGGGCGCGCGGCACCGATCCCGGCGCCAGAAACGGCCATGGGCGCACTGCTGGGGCATCTGACGCGGAATGCGAACCCCGACACGTTCCAGCCGATGAACGTGAACTTCGGCCTGTTCCCACCGCCACCCCCGTTTGAGATCACCGCGAACGGCAAAAAGCGGAAGATCAAAGGGCGGGATCGGAAAATGTTGCTCGCAGCGGGCGCGTTGAAAGCCTATCCCGACTATGAAGCACAGTACAAAAGCAGCCTCGATACACCGCAGGCCGCTTAACGCGACGACGGCGGGTTGGGCGCTGCGCTTCAACCCTGCCCCGACGCCACACCTAGTCCCTTGGCGAAGTCGCTGCGACGACTTACATCTAGGAAGATTTCTAACGCCGGATGACGGCGCTGAACCTTTGGAGAGAGAACAATGGCTGCACCTTTTGAGCTTCCCGCCCTTCCCTATGACGACACTTACCTTGCGCCTGTGATCGGTCAGGAGACCGTTCAACTGCACCACGGCAAGCACCACGCGACCTACTTCGCCAAGCTGAACCCGCTGGTCGAAGGCACAGAAATGGCCGACATGTCCTTGGAAGACGTTGTTAAGGCGTCCTTCGGTAAGGCGGACATGAAGGGTGTTTTCAACAACGCTGGTCAGGCGTGGAACCACATCTTTTACTGGAACCAGTTCGCAGGCGGTTCGTCTGAGGTTTCCGGCCGGTTAAAAGAAATGGCCGAGCGCGACTTTGGTTCCGTTGACGGCATGATGGATGCAATCGTGAACACGGGCGCTGGCGTCTTTGGCTCTGGCTGGTCATGGCTGGCGCTGGAAAACGGCAAGCTGGTCACGCAAGGCGTACCGGGCGGCGAAAACCCTGTCGCGCACGGTGCAACTGCGCTGTGTGGCATCGACGTTTGGGAGCACGCGTACTACCTCGATTACCAAAACCGCCGTCCTGATCACATCAAAGACGTTCTCACCAAGCTGGTGAACTGGTCTTGGGTGGGCGAGCGTCTGGAAGAAGCGCTCTAAGCCAGCCTTCGGGCTCTGATCTCAGATCAGTTTCGCAGCCGCCGGGTTTTCCGCATTCGTGCGTTAAACTCAGGCGGCTGTTTTCGTATCCAGTCGATGAACCCCTCGAATTCTGGCCGAGCGGCCAGCGCGCTTGGTCGTTGCAATTCCGGATCGCGGGCCAACTCCTTGGCCGTGAAAAGCGCGTGAATCTGCTTGTGACAGATGCGGTGAACCCACAGCGCATCTGCTGGCCCGCCGCCCTCTGATTTTGGCAAAAAATGGTGCTTGTCGATGCTTGGCCCTTTGAGCAGAGGCCGGCTGCAAAGGGGGCAATCGCCGATAAACCGAGACTCTTTGCGAAACTCGGAAAAGCGGTCCTTAGGCAT
Source organism: uncultured Alphaproteobacteria bacterium (assembly GCA_905479265.1). Classification (GTDB taxonomy): domain Bacteria; phylum Pseudomonadota; class Alphaproteobacteria; order UBA7985; family UBA7985; genus UBA7985. The sequence goes on along the minus strand of CAJQLX010000022.1, from coordinate 101,007 downwards.
AGGCACCGCGCAGCTTCGCCCACGCCATTCGCAGCGCAAAAGTTTGCGCGACAAAGGACATTGCTGGCAGGGTCACGGGATCGCTGCCAACCCGGTCTGCTGCGGCGATCAACGCGGAAGCGGCCAACCCCAAGCGCAACACCGGGAGCGCGCGTGGGTCAGGTTTTGGCACCAGCTCTTTGGCGCGGTCGATGTGGTATTGCGCCTGACCCAAGGTGCGACGGCCCGCTTCGGCCCGTTGCGCAGGCTCCAGCCGGTCAAGGGGCATGTCGAAGTCTGGATGAGCCTGACGGCCCTGTGCGGCCTCTGGCCCCACGTTGTAGAGGCTCACCGCCAATCCAAAAGCCGCGCCCAGATGGTTGGCAGCATGATGATAGCTGTCGTCGCGGATCTGCAGCAGCTGCAAACCCACCCGCAACATGTTCCCCCAACGGGCCGTCGCATCGGCGCGCAGGGCTTCGAGGTCCGCATAGGGCTGCTTTTCCAAGTCCAAAGCATGCGCATCAATCATCGCATGGACCAGACCGGGTGCCGGGCGCGTGTCCAAGGCGTCAAGCGACGCTGACCACGCCGTCACCGCCGGGTGCGCGCGCGGCTTTGCTGCGGCATCCAAGGCCTCGTCAGCGGCATCAGACCACCACTGGAGCCGAATGTGCCCAATGGTTGGTTCAGTGACTTTCTTGGGCGCGAGCGCCACTTCTTGCGCAAAGTCGTACCACGGGCGCAGCGCGGGTTCGGCTTGCGGGTGGGCGCGGAGCAACAGGTCGAGAAACGGGTTCATGCTCAAACCGGCAACAACACCGCTGCAGCGCGCCGGTCTTCGGTCACCAGCACGTTAAAGCAACGACAGGCCGCGCCGGTATCCATCGGGTCCGAGCCGATATTGAGTGCTTGCAGCTGTTTCATGATGTCAGCGGGGATAAACGCCATGCGCTCACCCATGCCAAAGATCACCACGTCCAGCTCATCGGCTGCATCAAACAGCGGTTGGAGCATCGCGGGGGTGAGGCTTTGCAGGTCGGTTGCGGGGATCGATACCGCGTGGTCTTCGAGCACGATCAGCGCGCCATCTCTGCGCTCGCCATTCACGCGAAACCCACCGTCGCCGTACCCATCGATGATGACCCGGCTTTCCCGGATGTGAGGTGTAATGTCCATAGGGGGGATATGAGCCTTTAACCCACTGTTGAAAAGTCCCCCGGGGCGCATCGCCGCTGAGGAAATCCGGGGGCTCTGTCGGCGGCCCGGTCTGCACCGCCCTGAACGATCGGTTCAATTCCAGTAAAGACAGCGACGATTCTAGTAATTGGCGGCTAAGATATTGCTATCGATTTTGATTTCTAATGCATGGAGAAATTCTGGTTTTTTACGGTAGAAAAAATCGAAGTGTGTGCCTTTAATTACTATGCCGAGCTTCCTGCACTTCTGCCTATTTTTCTGCCTTGCCAGAACGGTAAAAAGGATTTTGGGTAAGGTTGCTTGCCAATAGTCTCGTTCATCGTGGCAACGCTACCTTGGGTTCCGAACAGGTACTATGGACATGACGACAAAGAGCAGCGGAGCGAACAGTATGCCCCTTGGCACGATGATGATCGTCGCAAGTCTATGTACGTGGCTGGTTGGCGTTATCACTCACCTCGTGTTCCAGTGGCTGTTTGGCACATGGTACGATGGCTTGGTTTATGCTTTCGGCCTGACGCAGGCTGCTTTTATCTTTGTTCTAACGTTTGGTATCGCGCTGATCGCTGGCCTGACCATTGAAGCACAGTTCAAGCGTCCATCCAGCCTGACACGGTGCATCATCTATATGGTCAACGGTCTGCTGGTCGTTCCCATTATGCTGGTCATCTGCATCCAGATCAGTCACCCGGGGCTCACGGGGCTGCAACTGGGCACGATCGTTGGCTTGGAGATGTTCTTTGCCAGTGTGACGTGGAGCGTGATGCTCGTCGTTGGCAGTTTCGTTTACGAAAAAATTCGCCGCCGAAGCTAGGAGCAACGGCGGCGGTGAAAACGGCTGTTATTTGCGACCCAAGTTTCGCTTTTTCTTCTTCCGCTTGGTGCGAGACGAGACGATCGGCCCGTCGTCTTCGGGCAGGATCATTTCCGCTTCGACCGTGCGCTCGACCCCATCCTTGCCGCGAACCCGCGCGCGGATCTCATCATCGTCCACTTGTGTGACCGAGGCTGCGAGTTGGGCGGCATAGTCGTCCTCGTCGTCATCCACGATCTTTTTATCAAAGGCACGGGCTGACAGTCCCATGACCACCAACATTGGCGTTGCAAAGAACAGGGATGAATAGGTTCCGATCACCACACCCCACATGAGCGCGATGGTAAAGTCGCGGATCACAAGCGGGCCAAAGAGGAACAAAGCCAACAGCGCCAACAGCGTCGTCAGGGACGTCATCAACGTCCGCGACAGCGTGCGGTTCAGCGCAATGTTCAGAACTTCGATCACCGGACGCTCGTTGTACCGCCGCATCTCCTCACGCGCGCGGTCAAAGACCACCACGGTATCGTTGATCGAATACCCCGCAATCGTCAGAATTGCCGCAACCGTTGGCAGGTCAAAGGTGAATTGGAAAATCGCGAACAGTCCGATGGTCGTCAGAACGTCGTGCGTCAGGGCCAGCAGGGCCGCGATGGCGAACTGCCACTCGAACCGGAACCAAATGTAGGCCGCAATGGCCAGCAAAGCCAAAGCCGTCGCCAAGGCTCCCTTCTGCGCCAGCTCACCCGAAATCTTCGAGCCGACGTTTTCGACGCGGCGGTATTCTACCGCACCGTTGACGAAGGCATAGCCGCCCTCGGTCGCCGCTTGCTCGGCAAGCTCCAGATCATCGCTGTCCAAGAGCGGCGGATAGAGCTCGCGCACCGCAGATTTGATATCGCGCACAATGGCGATTTCTTCGTCTTCAGAGCTGGCACTGGGAATGGCAAAGACGGCCTTCACGTCACGGTCGGAGCCAAACGCTTGCACTTCGGGGGTGCCGTAGCCCAAGTCGGAAAGCTCGGCTTTGATGTCGTCAATCGTCACCGTTTCACTGAAGCGCAGGTCGAATAACAGCCCGCCCTTGAAATCGATGCCCAGGTTCAAGCCGCGGCTGAAAAACATACCCAGCGACACAGCGACCAGCAGCACCGACGCGATCAGCGTTATGCGGCGGAAGCCGAGAAGGTTGATGTTGCTGTTGCTCGGGAAGAGTCGGATCAGGGGAAACATGCTCGCTACTCCTCCGCTTAAATCGGCAGCTTCGAGGGCTTAAAGCCGTCGAGCCACAGGTTGATGAGAAGACGCGTCAGCAGCAGCGCCGTGAACATGGACGTTAGGATGCCCATCGTAAGCGTGATGGCAAAACCCTGAATCGGCCCGGTTCCGAAAGCCGCGAGCAAAACCGCAGCAATCACGGTCGTCAGGTTCGCATCAAGAATGGTGGAGAACGCAGCACCGTAACCACTGGCGACTGAATCGCCCGGGTCCAGTCCCGCCCTTGCCTCTTCTCGGATACGCTCGAACACCAGCACGTTGGCATCGACGGCCATACCAACCGTCAGAACGATACCGGCGATACCCGGCAGCGTCAGCGTCGCACCGAACAGCGACAGCAAGCCCAGCAGCATCACAAGGTTGACCACCAGCGCAACGGTCGCCATCAAGCCGAACAAGCCGTAAGCAAAGGCCATGAACACCAGCACCAAAGCCATCGCGACCAAGCATGCGATTGCGCCTTTGTTGATGGACTCAGCCCCCAAACCCGGCCCGACCACGCGTTCCTCAATGCTTTCAACCTCAGCCGCCAGCGAACCGGTCCCGAGCAACGTCGAAAGGTTGCGGGCTTCTTCGAAGGCAAAACCGCCAGAAATCTGAACCGCGCCTGTGGTGATGGCCTCGTTCACGTTTGGCGCAGAGATCACTTCGCCATCCAACACAATCGCCAACCGCTCGCCCACGTTATTCCGGGTACAGGACGCAAAGTCCTTGGTGCCGCGGTTGTTGAGGGTGAAGGTCACGGCCACGCCGTATTCCGAGCTCACGCCCGTCCCTTGGATGTCAGCACCATCGACGCAGGCCTCGCGCTCGATCAAGTAGCTGATCGGCTCCTGCCCCGGCTGCAACATCCGCTCGGCGTCTGGCAACAGCATGAACAGCGTCTCGTTCGGGTTCCGTGTGGCGTTTGCCCGGCTGACGATGTGGATCGTCAATTCGAGCTTCTGCAGGTACTCGTCGATATTCGAAACACCGGGAACTTCGATCAGGATGCGGTCCTGACCTTGAATCCGAATGCTCGGCTCGGTCAGGCCGAAGGCGTCAATACGGCGCTCAATGGTGTCTCGGACGGATTGAACCGTCTCGCTTTTCACCACTTCAAAGGCCTCGTCATCGATGCCAACCGTCAGCACGGCACCTTCGTCGGTGAAATTGCCGTTTGGAAACTGACCGCGCAGGATTTCCCGCGCACCCAGCATCGCGGTTTCATCGCGGAACTGGAAACGCACGTTGGTGTCCGAGGCGGTTGCGCGCAGGGCAATGCCTTGGTCGCGCAGCGCGTTTGAGCCGATGCGCTGGATGTCTTGCATGTAAGACGCTCGCGCATCTTCCAGATCAACCCGCACCAGCCGGTAAGACCCACCCTGCAGATCCAGTCCCAGATTGACTTGGAACGGTAAAAAGGGAGCAGGCACGTAGTTTTGTGCCGTGTTGGTGTCATCGTACGTCGCGCGCGGGAACAAATTCGGCGCCGCGAAGTACATGCCAGCTAGCACCACGAACACGACAACAACGGGTTGCCACCACCGGGTATAACTCATGCCTTAAGGCCTTTATTCTTGGGTTGCAGGGGCACCACGCAGTGCGCTGGCCCCTGACTTCATTTGCTTAAGCGACGAACTTAGTTGTTGCGGTTCTTGCCCGCTTTCTTCGCTGCAGCCTTTTCCGCCGCTTCGTTCGCGCGTGTTTCCATGGCCGTGGTGTTCATGGTTACAGCAGAAGGGTCAACTTCAGCGGTTACACCTTCGGCCAGCTCAACACGGAAGAAACGGTCGTCCTTGTGCTTCAGCTTCACCTTGAAACCCGAGTTCAGCAGCAGGTAATCACCGGACTGGCTGCTCTCGATCATCTCCCGCTGTTCGCGCGCCCGGCGCTGCTGTGGGCGGATCATGAACATGTACATGACGAGACCGATGCCACCGAACATGATGAGCATCTGGACCATGCCACCACCAGCAGCGGCGGCCTGTGCCTGAGCGAGGCTCGGCAGGGACACGAGCGCGGTAGAAGCGGCGATGGTACGGATCAGGGTGTTGAATGGTTTCATGGTTTTGGTCCTAAAAGCGGGGTGCGTCATGGCCCTATGCATTAAACAGGCTTTACGCCGTCCCACTGGTCTGTTGATTTGAGCGGACTATACAGGTCAGAACCCATAAAGCCACGCCCGCACCGCCGCTGATTTATGCGGCGATTGCAAGGCTTTGCGGCGTATATGGGTCATCAAGACCCGCTCCGCCACTCACCAAGGCGAGAGAATTGGAATTTTCGCTCGATGGAGAACGAACATGAGCACTGAAGCAATGGACACAGAATTGCGCGCAATGCGCCGTGCTTTAGAGGCTTTGGCAGCCCGTTTTTCTCCCGATACGGCTGCAATTGAACCCACCGATATCCAAGCGGCGACCGCTTTTGTCTGGCGCCCGGAACAGCACCGGTTGGAGCCTGTCCACAAGGTCGCTCGCGTGGATCTGGAGCTGCTGCTGGGCGTTGACCGTTCGCGCAATACGCTGTTGGAGAACACCCGCCGTTTTGCGCACGGCAAGCCCGCGAACAATGCCCTGCTGTGGGGCGCACGGGGGATGGGAAAATCCAGTTTGGTCAAGGCGGTACACGCCACCATCCAAACCGAAGACGCCCTTGAAAAGCCGCTTCTGCTGATCGAATTGGCGCGGGAAGACATTGCAACCGTGGGACGCCTGCTGACCCATCTGTCCGCCCTGCCTGCGAACAGCATTCTGTTCTGTGACGACCTGTCTTTTGACTACGACGACGCCGCCTACAAGTCGCTCAAAACCGTGCTGGACGGTGGCTTGGCCGGGCGGCCTGAGAACGTGCTGTTTTACGCCACATCAAACCGCCGCCATCTGTTGCCGCGTGACATGATGGAAAACGAACAACGCGCTGCGATTCACTCCCAAGAAGCCATCGACGAAAAAGTTTCGCTCTCTGATCGTTTTGGCTTGTGGCTGGGTTTCCATCGCTGTGACCAAGATACCTACTTGGCGATGGTGAAGGGCTACCTTGATGAAGCCGGGGTTACGGCGCCCAACGATGAACTGCGGGCTGCCGCTCTGGAATGGGCCACGACCCGTGGTGGGCGCTCAGGGCGCGTTGCGTGGCAATTTTCGCAGGATTTCATCGGGCGCAAGGTCTGATACACAAGCGCCCGAGAACCGCACTGTCTGCGCCGTCCTAAAAGCCGAGAACCTTCAGCGGGTCTATGGGCTGACCGTCGCGTCGCACCTCAAAGTGCAATTGTGGGCGGGTGACGTTTCCGGATGTTCCAACCAAGCCAAGCGCCTCGCCTGCTGCGATCGACTGACCCACTTTGACCTCTAGGGTATCGAGGTGAGAGTAAGCCGTGACCCAATGCGCGTCGTGGCGCACCAAAACCATGTTGCCATAGTTTGCCAGCTCGTCAGAGGCGAAGATCACCACGCCCGGCTTCGATACCGTCACACGCTCGCCCGAGCGTGCTGAGATGTTGATGCCGTCGTTGACCAAACCGCCTTCTTTGGGGCCGAACGTCATGAGCAGACGACCACGAACCGGCCAGCTGAACTTGCTGGCATCAATGCGTGAAATCCGCTCTGGCAGCAAAACGGTCTCGTCTTGGCGCACAGCCGGCAGGGGGTTGAGCAAGCGGGGGCCGGACACGCGCACGTGCGTGACTTGCGGCGTCATGGCCGCCAGCGGCTCTGGATTTGCGGTCTCGAGGCTTTCCGTCAAACGCAGCGGCGCATGGTGCGGTGCTGGTGGTCGCTTCGAGGGTACGGGCGGTAATTCAGTGCTCAAGACCGACGTTGGCGGTGCGACGTACGGTGTCGCGCTGACGCTGACAACGTCGCCGCCGGGGATCGTCAACTGCTGCCCTAAGCGCAGGGTATAGTTTGCGTCCAAGCCATTGGCCATCGCGAGCGCATCCAGCTTCACACCGTATTTTTTGGCAATGCGATAGGCCGTTTCACCGCGCTGAACGGCATGCAGCCGAACATTGGCCGCGGCCGTTGGCACCGATACAGCAACCGAGGTCACGGCGCGGCTCACGGTGGTCAAACCGTCGTCGATGCTGCGCATCGGGATGAAGAGAGTTTGTCCAGTGACGATCCGACCGCTTTCACCCAAAGCATTTCGCTGGATCAGCGTCCGCTGACCGACCCGGAAACGCTTGGCGATGCCGTAAAGACTATCGCCCTTCTGGACCACGTAAGAGCCATCGCTGCTGAGCAGTCCTTTGGCTGTTTTGTGGGGTGGGTAAAGTGTGTTCCAGTCACTGGCAGACGCGTCAAAGTTCTGTGCGCCCGCAAGGGTCGCAGGGACAATCATGCCGCTGGTCACAGCCGCAATGCAAAGAACAGCGCCAAGGCCGCTCAAGATGTGTCTTCGAACTATCGCTGATTTTCGCATCTGCGAAACCAACTTCAAACCGTTGCCCATAGGGACCCTTGAAATGTGGGTCATCGTTGTCGCCTCAATCCCGAGAAATATGCTTTTTTTATAAAAACGCATTTTTTTTGATTTTCGCCTGGCCCTGAATTGACCCCGACGAAACCGAGGATTTGCAACTTCTACACCGAATCAGATGATCGAATCAACTTTGGGCGATTCTATCGGCGTAGAATCATGTGATATTTCCGTAGCTTGTGCACCATTTCTCGACGGGAGTCCTTGAATCATAGGCACAAATCGGACTTGGAGCAGTCTTTCTTCGAACAAGCCAGCCTTGGAATTTGTATATCGCATAAGGAATTGATCGCCGTTTTCCAGCTCCAAAGGCATCACCAAACGCCCTCCAATGGCCAGTTGGTTGAGCAGCGCATTGGGCACCGTTCGCGGCACCGCAGTCAAAATGATTGCATCAAAGGGCGCTAAGTCGGGTAATCCGAGGAAGCCATCGCCAAAATGCACTGAGACATTAGTGTAATCCAACTGCCGCAAGCGCTCTTCAGCGGTTTCTGCGAGGTCGGAATGCCTTTCAATTGAGTAAACATGACTAAACAGCTTCGACAAAACCGCGGCCTGATAGCCGCACCCTGTCCCGATCTCCAGCACCGTCTTGGTCGAATCGGGCTCCAAAAGCTGCGTCATCAGTGCGACGATATAGGGTCGGGAGATGGTTTGCCCTGATCCGATGGGCAGCGTTACGTCCTCATAGGAACGATCCACCATCGATCCAATGACGAAGCGCTCTCTTGGCACTTCATCCAGCATGGCGTGCAGAACTTTTGGGTTGGTGATCCCCTTGGCCCGCAGCTGCATCCCCAAAGTCAATTTTGCATGCGACAGCAGGCTGCTCAGAGGGTCGTCAGAAACCAGCGTAACCGCCGCCGCCGCCGCCTCATCCCGTGCAGCGGCGTCGTGCTGGCTCTCTGGCCGAGACCCTTGCGCAAACAACCGCCGTAACCAGCCCGCCGCCAAGCGCGCTAGTCCTCGTTCATGCGCTCGATCAGGTCGAGCTGCGTTCCGACAGACTCAAGAAAGTCCGTGTGATCGCACTTGAAGCGAAGCGGCGTAACGGAAATCCGACCGCCAACGACCGCAGCCACGTCGGAAACTGGATTGCCGGGCCGGTCGTCGCGGGTGTGGCCAAACATATAAAATGGGCCTTCTTCGTCCTGATCCTGCGACAAGCCAACTTTCTCCAACCGGAAGCCTTGGGGGACAACCATCAAAGAATCGTTGCCGTCCTTCAGGCGGATGGGGAAATTCACAGAAAGCGGGATGTTGTCCGGAACGGAAACCTGCATCACCTTCTCAAACACTTGATCGATGTGGGCGTCGGCAACGGTCCAATCCATCACACCGTCAGCGATGTGTTGGGAGAACGCGATCCCGCGGATGCCGTGCATCGCCGCTTCCATCACGATCCCGCACGTCCCGGAATAGCCAATATCAGCACCGGTATTGCCGCCGTGGTTCACACCGGACAGCACGATGTCGGGCCGGTGATCGCGGAAAAAGTGCGCCAGAGCGACCATAAACGTATCCACAGGCGTTCCCGTCACCGCAGCACGCTTGTCCCCCAGATCAACAACCCGCAGCGGCGTACGCAAGGAAATCCCTCGTGACCGCGCCGATTGGTGCGTCGCGGGGGCAATGACCCAAACGTCATCGCTGTATTTCCGCGCAACCCGCTCCAGCAGGCCCAAGCCGTCAGCATCAATGCCATCGTCATTGGTGACGAGAATTCGGCGGCCCGTGAGCTGCGCCGCAACGTCTGGATTTACCGTCATGCCGCAATCACCTTTACGCCGCCCATGTAAGGCTGCAGGGGTTCAGGCACCGCGATGGAGCCGTCGGCTTGCTGGTAATTCTCCATGATCGCAATCAGCGTGCGGCCCACGGCTAAGCCGGACCCGTTCAACGAGTGCAGGAACTGCGTTTGCTTATCGCCCTTCGCCTTGCAGCGCGCTTTCATGCGGCGCGCCTGAAAATCGAGGGTGTTGGAACAGGAGGAAATCTCACGGTAAGCCCCCTGCCCCGGCAACCAGACTTCGAGGTCGTAGGTTTTCGCCGCTGAGAACCCAAGATCGCCCGTACACAGCGCAACGGTGCGGTAAGGCAGATTCAGCGCTTCGAGCACAGCTTCAGCGCAACCGCGCATCCGCTCCAGCTCGTCCCATGACGTATCGGGCGCGCAAATCGTGACCATCTCCACCTTGTTAAACTGATGCTGACGGATCATCCCGCGCGTGTCCCGGCCCGCAGACCCGGCTTCGGACCGGAAACACGGGGAGTAGGCCACCATGCGCATCGGCAGGTCTTCGGTGTCCGTGATCTTGTTCGCAACCACGTTCGTCAGCGGCACTTCGGAGGTTGGGATCAGGTAGTGATCGGAGTTGGTTTTATAGAGGTCTTCTTCAAACTTTGGCAGTTGCCCGGTGCCATAGAGCGCATCGGCGTGGACGAGATACGGCACCTGCGTCTCGGTCAGGCCGTTTTGCTCGATCTGGAAATTCAGCATGTACTGCGCCAAAGCCCGCTCAAGCCGCGCAAGCTGCCCGCGCAGAATCACAAAGCGAGAGCCGGACATGCCAGCCGCCGTTTCAAAGTCCATCATGCCGAGGTCTTCCCCCAGCTCGAAGTGCTGCTTCGCCTCGAACCCTAGCTCGGTGGGCGTGCCCCACGTCTTGACCTGTTCGTTGTCGTCTTCGTCCGCCCCGTCCGGCACAGAGTCATCCGGGCGGTTTGGCAAACCGGCGAGCAACTGGTGCAGCTTACCTTCTGCAACGGCCTCAGCGTCTTCGAGCGCGGTCATCCGGTCTTTGATCTCAGCGACTTCCGCCTTGAGCGCATCGGCGCGCGCGGTGTCTCGGTCCTTCATCGCAGCGCCAATTTCCTTGGATGCTGCATTCCGCCGCGCCTGAAGCTCACCCAATTGGGTCTGAGAGGATCGCCGCGCCTCGTCCATCTCAAGGACTTGAGAGGACAGAGAGTCCAAGCCCCGCCGCCGAAGCGCAGCATCAAACCAAGCTGGATTGTCTCGAATAGCACGTAGATCGTACATCGCTTTTCCCTTCTATGAGCAAGGAGCGGTTGTCAGTGGCCCCGAGTATAGAAGGCTTGGCAAGAAAGCGCTTTGATTTTTCCGCGTAGCTTAAGCGCCCAACTTGCGCAGGATATCGCGGGAAATGATGTGACGCTGGATTTCCGACGTTCCGTCCCAGATCCGCTCCACCCGCGCATCGCGCCAGAACCGTTCGATCGGCAAGTCGCTCATCAGGCCCATGCCGCCAAAAATCGAGATGGCTTCGTCCGTAACCCGTGCGAGCATTTCTGAAGCGTAGAGCTTGGCCGACGCAATCTCACGATTCGCCTCCAACCCCTCATCCAAGCGCCAAGCGCCGGCCAGCGTCAGCCACTCCGCCGCATCAATCTCAGTAATCATATCCGCAAGCTTGAACGACACACCCTGAAACTTGCCAATCGGCTGGCCGAATTGGTGGCGCTCTGCCGACCATTGTGTCGCCAGATCAAACACCCGCCGCGCACGACCGACACAGAACGCAGCAACCGTCAGGCGCGTGGCGTACAGCCATTCGTTCATCACTTTAAAACCGCCGTGAACCTCACCCAGCACTTTGGCGTTCGGCAAGCGGCAATCATCGAAGGTCAGGATGGAATTCTTGTAGCCGGTATGAGAGACGGATTTATAGCCGTCTTTGATCTCAAAACCCGGCATGCCGCGGTCAACGAGGAAGCACGTGATCTTTTTCTTTGGCCCGCGCGGGGTGTCTTCGACGCCGGACGCCATGAACACGATGACAAAGTCCGCGTGCTCTGCGCCCGAAATGAAGTGCTTGGTGCCGTTGAGGATCCAGTCGCCGTCAGGCTGCTGCACCGCCGTTGCCTTCATCCCGCGCACGTCCGACCCTGCGTCCGGCTCCGTCATGGCCAGTGCGTCGGTCCGCTCACCGCGCACGGCGGGAAAGAGGTACTCGTCCCGCTGCTCGCCTTCGCAAGCCATCAGGATATTTTGCGGCCGACCCCAAAAGTGAGTCAGCGCCATGGAACCGCGCCCCAACTCCCGCTCCAGCAGCGTAAAGGTCAGGTGATCCAAGCCGCCGCCGCCGACTTCCTCGGGGAAGTTCGGGGCGTAAAAGCCCATATCGATGACCTTTTGCTTGATGCTCTCGCCCAATTCGTGCGGCACATAGCCAAGGCGCTCGACCTCGTCCTCATGCGGATAAATCTCCGCCTCGACAAACGTGCGCACGGTCTCAGCGACCATTTCCTGTTCAGGTGTTAGACCAAAGTGCATCGTTCGGTTCCCCGTTTAGACGAGCGTACCAGCGCCCCAGTTATTGGCTTTCAGAGCATGCAGGATGCCGACAAGGTTCTTATCCCGCTGCCGCTCCAGATCCCGCGCGGTCAGGCCCCGCGCCTGCTCCTCAACCCCGTCCGCGATGGCGTCGATGAGGTCGTCATCCAGCTCAGGCACGTCCATCAGCTTGGTCCACGGCCAGTGCAAGGACGGCTTGAACATCTCGATAAAGGCCCGCATGCCGACTTCGCCGCCCGCCGTGTGATAGGTCTGGAACAGCCCCATTTGCGCCCAGCGCAGGCCAAAGCCATAGCGGATGGCGTCGTCGATTTCTTCGGTGGTCGCAATGCCGTCTTTCACCAGCCAAAGCGATTCCCGCCAAACAGCTTCGAGCAAGCGATCTGCGATGAAAGCGTCGATTTCCTTGCGCACCTTCAACGGCTTCATGCCCACGCTGTCAAAGATGGTGGCCGCCCGGTCGACGATGCCCGCCGCTGTCTGCTGACCTGCCACCAACTCCACCAATGGCAGCAGATAGACAGGGTTGAACGGGTGCGCGACGATCAGGTTTCCGGGCAATGCCAGCCCTTCTTGGATCTTGGTCGGCAGCAGGCCACTGGTCGATGTGCAAACAATCGTATCCCCGCCCGCTGCTGCCGTGATGTCAGCATGAACGCGCTGTTTCAGGTCCAAGCGCTCCGGCACGGATTCGTGCACGATTTCCGCGCCTGCGACGGCATCGGCCAATGCGCTGTGATAGCTCAGCGCGCCCTTCACCGGTGCGACGCCGTACAGCATCTCAAACGCGCTTTCGGCGTTGGCGAGCACGTCGTTGATCTTGCGCTCGGCTTCCGGGTCGGGGTCAAAGACGCGAACGTCTGCGCCGCGATGCAGGTAACGGCCAATCCAGCCTGCGCCGATCACACCACCACCAACGATGGCAACGGTCGCGACGCTGGCCTTGCCCGGGCCTGTGGTCTCCGCCGCGCTCACGGCTTGCGCAGTTTCAGCTTGGCGCGAACCTCGTCCGGGCCGATGATTTTGGCGCCCATGCTGGTGGCAATGGAAGCCGCCCGCTCGACCAGTTGGCCGTTGGTCGCCATGACGCCGCGGTCAAGGTAGAGATTATCCTCCAACCCGACGCGAATATTCCCGCCGGCCAGCATAGCCGCCGACACGTAAGGCATCTGCATCCGGCCAATGGAAAACGCGGACCAAACCCAATCATCGGGAATGTTGTTCACCATCGCCATATACGTATTCATATCGTTCGGCGCGCCCCATGGAATGCCCATACACAGCTGCACCATGACGGGGTTTTCGATGATCCCCTCTTCCGCCAATTGCTTGGCAAACCACAAGTGACCGGTATCAAAGGCCTCGATTTCCGGACGAACGCCCAAATCCGTCATTTGCTGGCCCATTGCCCGCAGCATCGACGGCGTGTTGGTCATGATGTAATCGCCGTGGCCAAAGTTCAGCGTGCCGCAATCCAGCGTGCAGATTTCCGGCAGCAATTCTTTGACGTGTTCCATCCGCTCAGTCGCGCCGGCCATATCGGTGCCGACCGCGCTTGGCGGCAAAGGCTGCTCGACATGACCCAGCGTCAAATCGCCGCCCATACCGGCGGTCAGGTTAATCACCACGTCTGTGTCCGCCGAGCGAATGCGGTCAACCACTTCGCGGTACAGCGCGACATCGCGTGCCGGTGCGCCGGTTTCCGGATTGCGCACGTGACAATGCGCAATGGCCGCGCCCGCTTTGGCCGATTCAATCGCAGCGTCGGCAATTTCCTTCGGCGTTACCGGCACTTTGTCCGATTTTCCCGCGGTGTCACCCGAGCCCGTTACAGCTGCGGTGATAAAGACCTCGTAGTTCATAACGACCTCGTATGGTTTCAGGGCGGTCCAGCTTGCCTGTAATGTCACTGGCAAAAGCCACGATCACAGCTTAGGTTCTGGTCCGATTACGACGCTTATTGGAAGAAGCCGCCCTATGCTCGTGGACAGCCATTGTCACCTCGATCACAGTAAAATGGAAGTCACCCCCGAAGAAGCCGTTCGCCGCGCTCGTTTGGCGGGGGTTGAGCGGATTGTGACGATCTGCACCCGGCTGGATCGCTATGAACTGGTCCGGGAGATCGCCGTGCAATTCGATGACGTCTACATGGGCGTCGGCGTTCACCCGCACGAAGTCGGAGACGCGGGCATCGATCGCCCCGATGCGCTGATCGACCTGGCGGCTGCTGACCCCAAGATGGTTGGCGTCGGCGAGACCGGCTTGGACTACTTCTACGACTTCGCACCCAAGGCGCAGCAGCGCACCTCGTTTGAGGCGCACATCCTCGCCGCGCGGCATCTTGCGCTGCCGCTGATCATTCACACGCGGGACGCCGATGACGATACGATCTCGATCCTGCGCGAACACTGGCAGGACGGCGCCTTTCCCATCCTGATCCACTGCTTTACCGGGGGGCAGGCGCTGGCCGATGCGGTGGTTGAGATGGACGGATTTATCAGCCTGTCCGGTATCACGACCTTCAAAAGCGCTGAGGACTTGCGCGCTGTCATCGATACGGTCCCGAACAATCGTCTTTTGGTCGAAACAGACGCCCCTTACCTTGCGCCGACCCCGCATCGGGGCAAAACCAACGAACCGGCTTTTGTCGCTCACACGGCAGATTACTGGGCAGTCCGCAAAGGAATGGAAACGGAAGCTTTCCGCGCACAAACGGGTCAGAACTTTCTGACGCTGTTCTCCAAGGTGCCGGGCGAGCGCACGTTTACAGACGAATGAGCAAGCCAACGTCCCAACATCAAACCGTGAAAGTCACGGTTCTTGGCTGCGGATCATCGGGCGGCGTTCCGCTGATTACCGGCGACTGGGGGCGCTGTGACCCGCAGGATTCCCGCAACCGTCGGCGACGGCCCTCGGTGCTGGTCGAGACCAACGGAAAAACCATACTGGTCGACACTGGCCCTGATATGCGGGAGCAGTTTTTGACGTGGGGACCGCCCGAGCGGATCGACGCTGTCATCCTGACGCACTATCACGCTGACCATCTGAACGGCATCGACGACATCCGGCATTTTGTCGGCAAGCAGAACCAGACCATCCCCGTCTATGTCCTGCCCGAAGTCGGCGACCACCTGCGCGCGCACTTCAATTACGTGGTCAAAGGCTTTGCCTGGTATCCACCCCTGATTGATATCCGCCCTGTCGAGCCGGGAACCGGGGTGCTTGGCATTGATGTTGATGGCGTGGCCGTTGATATCTGGCGGCAAAATCATGGGCGCTTGGATACCATTGGCATGCGCTTTGGCCCGTTTGCCTATTCCACCGATTGCGTCGATCTCAGCGACGCCATTCTCGCGCAACTGCGGCAATGGAAATTGAAACTCTGGATGGCCGACGCCGCCCGGATCAAGCCCCACCCGGCTCACGCCCATCTGGACATGACGCTCGATTGGATGCAAAGGGTAAAGCCTGAGCAGGGCTTGCTGACGCACATGTCTGAAGGTTTGGACTACGCGGACACACTGGCTGCGTGCCCTGACTTTGTTCAACCTGCCTATGACGGTATGGAAATAACAGTCGAGACCTGAGACCATGCGTGCCCCTGATCCAACCCACCGCTTTGACACACTCAAACAGGGCTTGGAGGCGGCTGGATTTGTCATCCTCGACGCCATTTCCGCTGGCAAGCGCACCGACATCGCCGTTGGCAGCGCAGGCGACGCGTTCTGGAATGCCGTTAGCACCGCTCGGGAATGGGTCGAGGGCTATGAAGACCCCATCGACCGGTATACCGCTCGGGTCATCAATAGCCTGCTGATTGCTGAGCAAGGGGAAGAAGCGATTTACCCCTTTGACGCCGACGCCCCCAATTTCGTGCGCCTTTGGCCTGCGACGTTTCCAAAACTTGCCCCCTCTCAACTGGGGCCGATGATCCATCCGGAGTACGGATTATGGATGGCCGCGCGGGCGCACGTGATCCTGCCCCAAGCGTTTTTCAAGTTCGAACAATCGCCCAAATTCTCGCCCTGCGAATCATGCGAGGCCAAGCCGTGCCTGCACGCCTGCCCCGTTGGTGCATTCTCTGCCTCAAAACCATACGATTATCTCGCATGTGCAGCCCATTTAAAGACAAATCCTGCCTGTTTTTCAGGCGGATGCGACGCGAGAGGCGCTTGCCCCTATGGGCAGAGTTGGCAACTCCCGAAAGATCAAGCAAAATACCACCAAAGTCGTTTCCGAACGGCTTTCGACGACTAACCGCTACTTTTCTTGGATTTTGGAAACCACGCCCGTGCTCGACAAACCGGTCCTACTGGTGACACATTCAATGCGCGTCCCACGAGATTTCATCTCGACGACGCTGCGTGCGCGGGGCTACGCGACCCACTGGGTGCGTCCGTTCCTGGGCCAACCCCTCCCCGCGCCTGATCCAGACGCTTACGCGGGGGCTGTGTTCTATGGCGGGCCACAGTTGCTTTCTGAGATCGATAAAGACCCCTACCTGCACGACGAATTGGCATGGATCCGCGCATTTGTGGATGCTGGCGGGCGGTATCTTGGGCTGTGTTTGGGCGGTCAGCTGCTGTCGATGGCCTATGGCGGTGATGTTTATCAGCGCGAAGATGGCGTGCGGGAGGTCGGGTACTACGACCTGCACCCGACCCAAGCGGGGATCGCATCAGGGTACTTCAGCAAAAGCCCGATGCTGGTTTACCATTGGCACAGGGAGGGGATTCGCCTTCCCAGCGGTGTCGATACGCTGGCATCCAGCGACTACTTCCCCAATCAAGCCTTTAGCATCTCCGAAACGGCGCTTGGTACGCAGTTCCACCCGGAAATCACCGACGCCATGATCCGGCTATGGAGCGCCCACGCCCCCGCAGACCGCGATAAGGAACCCGGCACGCAGCCGCGCGAAACGCACTTGGATGGGTATGTCAAGCACCAGGCTACGGTACAGCAATGGGCGGGTTCCATGTTGGATCGGCTGGGTTTTGAGGCGCAGCCCCAAGCCTGAGCGTGCCGCCCCCGTTTCAGACGCATTAGTATTTCCCCACGCCCTGCTCTATGCCTAGCTCCACGAACTGATCCATTTGAGAACGCGGTGTTATGGAAATCCCTGTCTGGCAATTTGTGCGTATCATGGTCGCTTGCGAAAAGCGCCCCAACTCCCGCCTGCTCGCCGCGAACCAAGACTCTTGGACGGAACTGGACGAAGCCTTGGGCGGTTTGGCGCAATCTGATTTTGACGCCTATTCCCATTTGATGATGCACACCAACGTGCATTTGTCGGCACCAAACAAGATTGAGCTGCGCCGCGTGCTTGACTCTGTCCTCCGAGACTTGAAGATCGCCAAGCGCCGGACGCGCGCAGGATCGACCGATCGAACAGATTTGGAATACGAAATCAGCGAGCTGAACACGCTGTTCAGTGCGCTGGGTGGAAGGGTTCAGGATGATGAGCGAGACAACAACAGCGGCAACAGCGGCAGCGGCAGCGGAAAACACCGCCCCAACAACAGCAGACCGGACAACCGACGCGGGCGCAGCACCGACAAAGCTTGAAGGCGGCTGTGAATGCGGCGGTGTTCGATGGGAAGTTGCTGAGAAAACGCCGATGGGACCGGTGGTTGCCTGTCACTGTGGTCAGTGCAACCGGTCAACCAGTCACGTCCTTGCCGCGGTAAACGTCCTCGAATCCGGCATCAGCTGGCCTAAAACAGATACGCTGACGTGGTACCAAAGCTCTGACTTCGCCGAACGCGGCTTTTGCGGCGCATGCGGCTCGCCGCTGGCGTGGCGATTGTCTGATCCGGCGGTGCGGTCGTCAGCGTCGTTGATGGCGGGCAGTTTTGACAACAAAGACGTTCTTACGCTCGACCGCCATATCTACGTGAGCCACAAAGCCTCGTATTACGACATCACGGACGACCTGCCGCAGTATCCTGATTCAGATTGACCCTTAACGGTGGCTGCCTGCTGAATGTTAGGCAAACAAAGCCGCGATCTTTGGTCCCCATCCGAGAACATCAATGATCAATGTGAGGACTGACACCGCGATCAGGACGGCGGCGATTTTCTTGAAAAGTGCGGCGCTGACATGACCGACGAAAGGTTGAGCCAGCAAAACACCCAAAACCGACATCGCGGACCCCGTTGCGGCGTGAAGGATCATGGCGTCAGGCAACCGCTGCGCCATTGCCTCGGATGACAGCGCAATGACCACGAAGCCCAGACTGACCACAATCCGAACCACCCCGATGCCGGCAAAGCAAAGCGCAAAAAGCGAGACAAAGGCATCGCCCTGCAGCTTCAATCGGTTGAAGGCAACGACCAGCGGTGGACCGGGAATGCTGATCGACGACTGCAGCGCCCCAGCCAACAGACCCGCCAGCCGCAAATCTGCGCTCCACTCGATGCCGCGTGCGGCTCGTTCCGGATAGAACACCGAAACCATGGCTTGCGCACACAGGACAATCGCTAGGATTTTGAACGCGTTTACGGGCAGCAGCAGCAAACCCGCATAACCAACCACCAAGCCCAGCACCAGCCAGAGCGCAAAGGACTGGAAGACGCGCCACGGGATCGAATGCCGGGTCAGGTACAAAGTCGGGATGGAATTCATCGTCCCCCAAAACGCCATCAGGAAGGAAACTTCGAACGGCGTGAACATCGTCAGCGCCACAGGGGCCGCGACCAGACCATAGCCAAAACCAGCCAACCGCTGAATAAAGGCCGCAACAAATAGCGATGCTAAGACGACAACAAACATAGGATCCATGCCGCCAACGTCCGGTCAGACCCTAAAAAACCCAAACGGTATTCTTGGATTTCAGCCCTGCACGCTTGCGCTTTGCGTCGTCGAGCTTAGTTTGTTGATCAACGTGTATGACCAATCGCGCGCCGACCTCGTCCCCGCGCCCAATAGGAAGGACTTTCCATGACCCCTGCAAAGATGCCTGCGATATCACTCGCGTCTGTCCCAGAACAGTTTGATGGAGCCGTTGGCTTCACCGTCGCGGGGGGCAGTGACTGGACCGGCGCGCTTGCGGCGATGGATGCGGCCTGTGACGGCGCCATCCGACGGACCGCTGATGCTGCGGGCTTTGATGGCTCCAAGGGCAAGACCCTGCTGGTGCTGGGCGCAGGTGCAGCAGCGCCGGCGCGTGTGGTGCTGACCGGATTGGGCGCTGATGCCCCAACCGCGCTGGAATTGAACAAAGCGGGCGCGAGCCTGATGGCCGAAGTTGCGACACGGGGGGATGCATCCCTCACGCTGGTTCCGCACGATGGCTCCGCAGCCTCTGCGGCGGCACTGCTGGAGGGCGCAGCGATGCGGGCCTACCGCTTTGACGCCTACCGCACACGGCTCAAAGACGATCAAAAGCAGTCCGTTTCTACCATTGTGGGCGCATGCAGCGATCCCGCCTCTGGCGCGGATCTGTTGGCGGACGTGTCCAGCCGGGTATCCGGCAACTTCCTCGCCCGCGACCTCAAGCACGAGCCCGCTAACATCCTCTACCCCGTTGCCTTCGCTCAACGCCTCAAGGATGAGTTGGAGCCCTTGGGCGTCGAAGTCACCATTATCGATGAAGCGCAGATGGAGAAAGAAGGCTGGGGCGCCCTGCTCGGTGTCGGCCAAGGCTCCGTCCGAGACAGCGCTGTTGTCGTCATGCACTGGAAAGGCGCAAGCGGTGGTGTTCACGACGATCCTGTGTGTTTCGTGGGCAAAGGCGTCTGTTTCGACACCGGCGGTATTTCCATCAAACCCGCTGGCGGGATGGAAGACATGAAATGGGACATGGGCGGCGCGGCTGCGGTCTCGGGCCTGATGAAAACCCTCGCCCTGCGCAAGGCAAAGGCCAACGTGGTCGGCTTGGTCGGTTTGGTCGAGAACATGCCCGATGCAAACGCGCAGCGTCCGGGTGACATTGTGACCTCGCTGTCCGGTCAAACCATCCAAGTGCTGAACACCGACGCCGAAGGCCGTTTGGTGCTTGCGGACGTTCTCTGGCACGCACAGGAAAAATACCGTCCTCGCTTCATCGTCGATCTGGCAACTTTGACCGGCGCAATGCTGGTGGCGTTGGGTCATGAAAAGGCCGGTGTGTTCTCTAACGACGACGAACTGGCAAACCAGCTGTTTGCGGCGTCTGAAGCAACCGGCGAGTATGTCTGGCGGATGCCTTTGGGGCAGGAATACAACAAGTCGCTCGACTGCAAAGAAGCCGACATGCGCAACATCGGTGGTGGTCGCTGGGGCGGTTCAATCACCGCAGCTTGCTTCCTTGAGCGCTTTATCCAAAAAGGTCAGAAGTGGGCGCACATGGACATCGCAGGCGTGGTCTGGACCGACAAGCCAAAGCCTATGGTTGGCACCGGGGCGACTGGCTTTGCCGTGCGATCGCTGGATAAGCTGGTGCAGGATCACTACGAGGCTTAATCAGGCCGCTATAATACCGCTGGTGCAGCCGCCTTTGTCCCCTCAAAGGCGGCTGTGTCGTTTCTGCCTTACGGCTTTTGAAACACCCAGACCTGACCGTCCGCGCCCGACATCGCAATCCGCCCATCGCGGAGCTGGATCGCGCCGTATAAGCCCTTGATCGGGCCGGTCTTCACCTGTCCATCGTGAACAATTTTGCCATCACCATAAAAGACATCCGCGCCATCGTTGAGGGTCAGCAGGCGCGGGGGACCAGAGTGAGAATGCCACGAAATCGGCGTTCGGCCTGCGCTGTGAACATCGACCCAGTAGGCGGAAAGGTCCAAGCCAAAGGCCAGCATCCCGCGCCCTGCTGCGGCCTGTAACGACCAAGCGCCAAAGCCGTCATCGAAGAGCGGCGCACCAAAGCGCCCGCTTGCCAAATCGAAGGACGCCAAAGCGCCAATGTCACCGGCTTTGGTGCCTGTTTTGGGACAGCCAAACCACCCCGCTTCGGTCTGCGCCAAAGCCGCGACGTTAGCGACCTTGCGCGGCTGCATACTGGGCGCGCTTTGATCCCAGATGAACACGGCCCGATCATAGCTTTGCGCAATCACGCGCGTCCCTTCAAAGAACAAGCTGGTAATGGGTTTTTTTGGCCCGACAAAGGTTGCGGCGGCCTCTTCCGTCGTCCAATCCCAGCGCCGGACCACGCCATCACCGCCACCGGTCCAAACCTGACCACCCACCACGCGCAGGGCGTTGACCGCCCCTTCATGCGCGACCCAGCGCCGCTGCTCGACCAAGCCAGAATCCAGCACAGCAACCTCGCCGTTCATGCCGGTGACCAGCACGGATCCCGCTGGCCCGTGGTGGATTCCCAGCGCCCATTTCTCAAAAACCCGAACCACGTCGGATTGAATCAGTGACACGGAAGCCCTCCGGATTAGATTGGGGGTATGACACCACGTTTGCGCGCTCTTGAAAACCATCCCGACCAGTGGCTGCAGGTGCGGCCCAAAGGCCTGTATTGCGTGCCGGGCGACTTCTATATCGACCCCCACGGCAAGGTTGACCGCGCCGTCATCACCCACGGCCACGCCGACCACGCTCGCGCCGGTCATGGCCACGTGCTGACCTCACCGGAAACCGCCGCCATCATGCGCGTGCGCTATGGCAAAAACTGTGCTGGCGCGTTTCAGGAACTGGTGCCGGGAACGGGGATCGACCACTTTGGTGTTCGGGTGCAGTTGGTTCCTGCTGGCCACGTCCTTGGCTCCTGCCAAATCGTGTTGGACTACGCAGGCTGGCGGGTTGTCGCGTCGGGCGATTACAAGCGCGCTTCGGACCCCACCAGTGCCAATTTCGAGGTTGTCGCGTGCGACGTCTTCATCACCGAAGCAACCTTTGGCCTGCCGGTTTTTGTCCACGAGCATGCACCGGATGAAATTGCCAAGCTGATTGGATCGCTGGACACCTTTCCCGAACGCTCGCACCTTATGAGCGCCTATTCACTGGGCAAAGCGCAACGGCTGATCGCGGAGCTGCGCGCAGCTGGCTACGATGCGCCGATTTACCTGCACAGCGCGCATGAGCGGCTGTGTCGGCTGTATCAGGATTGGGGCGTCAATCTGGGTGTTTTGCATCGGGCGGAACACGCGTCACAGGATGATTTGCGCGGCAGTATCATCCTCGCCCCGCCATCGTCGTCCCGCGAAGGCTGGGCGGACACGTTGACCGATCCGCTGCCCTGTGCGGCTTCGGGCTGGATGCGGGTGCGGAAACGGGCGCAGCAGTCTGGCGCGGAACTTCCGTTGGTCATCTCCGACCACGCTGACTGGCCCGACCTGCAGCGCACCATCATGGATACGGGCGCCGAAGAAATCTGGGTCACGCATGGGCGAGAAGACGCGCTTGTTTACTTTTGCGAAACCCAAGGGCTACGCGGGCGGGCGTTGGCGCTGATTGGGCGCGAGGGCGAAGGCGAATGAAGCCCTTTACCGCCTTGGTCGATCGCCTCGCCGTGACGCCACAACCCACGCACCAAATCGCACTGATCCGGACCTACTTACAGCAAACCCCTGACCCGGATCGAGGGTACGCGCTGGCAGCCTTGACCGGCGGTTTGACCCTGCGCGCTGTTCGGCCTGCGCAGTTGCGCGCCATGATGGCACAGCGCGCGGATCCGGTGCTGTTGGATATGTCGCTGGATTATGTGGGGGATTTGGCGGAAACGGTTGCTTTGCTGTGGCCCCCTTCGCAAACAAACAGCCCGCCGCCCAGCCTGTCAGAAATCGTGCAGACGCTTTCAGACACCCCAAAACCAGAAATCGAGGCTGTAGTGGCGAGTTGGTTGGACGCTTGCGAGCCGGCGGCACGATATGTCCTGCTGCGGCTGCTCACCGGCGGTGTTCGGACGGGGTTGCCCACGCGCCGGATCAAAGCCGGGATCGCGGCGCTCAGCGATGGTGCGTCGCTGGCTGATGTCGAAGACGTTTGGCACGCCCTTTCCCCGCCCTACGCCGCGTTGCTGGATTGGATCGACGGGCGCGGACCGCGTCCTGATACCCGCGGCATTCCCACGTTCACCCCGCTGATGCATGGCACAGCAATCGCCAGCCCAACGCCTGACCCTGCGCCCATGATCGCCGAATATCTGTGGACCGGCGCACGGGTCTTGTGGGTGCAGGACCAAGGCCGCGTTCGGCTGTTTTCCAGCGACGGTGACGACCTATCCGCCGCCTTTCCCGACCTGACCGCGCCCTTGGCGCAGGATGCGGTTCTCGATGGGCAATTGATGGTGCAGCGCGACGGTAAACCGGGAACGGCAGAAGACCTACAACGGCGACTGCGCCGAAAAACCGTCAACGCCGCTTTGTTGCGTGAGATTCCCGCTGCTGTGCGCTTTTTCGACATGTTGGAGCATAAGGACCAAGACATGCGCGATTTTGCGCTATCGGAGCGACGGGCCAAGCTCGAATCTTTTGCGGATGAACACGGCCTGCTGCTCTCCCCACTTTTACCAACGGACGCGTGCGCCGCGCTGCATGAAAATCTTGATGCCGTAGCCGGTGCCGAGGGGATCATCCTCAAACGACCCGATCGGCCTTACCGTGCTGGAACCCATGCCGATGATTGGCTCAAATGGCCCCGTTCGGCGCTGCGGTTCCAAGCCGTTCTGCTCTATATCCAACGCGCCGGCGGTGGCGCGAACGCAGCCTTGACCGAGTTCACGCTTGGGGCCGTCATTGATGACGCAGAGGATGGTTCCACGCTTGTCCCCATTGGCAAGGTCTCGCCCGCAGGCATGACGGCGGAAGACTTGGCGACCATTCAGGCCTATGCGCGTGAAAACACGATTGAGCGCTTTGGCCCCGTGCGCTCCATCCGGGCGGGGCTGGTGATTGACATCGCCTGTGACGGCATAGAATCCTCCGCCCGTCGTAAATCCGGGCTGCGGCTGAAAGCGCCAAAAGCGGTGCAACTCGCCCCCGACACGGCATGGCAAGACGCGAATACGCTGAAATCTCTGCTCAAGCTCATCCGTTAAACCGTTCACGGCGGGTAAGCGGCAGACGGGGGCGGAGGTTGAATAGTACCGCGTGGCCGACAGACCCAATACAAGAACCATCGTATCAAACAAGGGAATATGTTTATGGCCGATGCCGCAGAAACGGGTCGAGGTCGCCGCAACCGTACGGATCGTCGCGCGCAGCGCACGAGTGCGCCGACCAGTATCGAACAACTCGCCGTCATCGATCGCAAACTTGGGGATGTTAACGTGCTGTCCGAAGAGGGCTTGGCGCTGATCGAAGCGAATGCTGAGACCATCTGTCAGGAAATCGGACTGAATATTTCCGAAGACGCCTTTGCCATCCAAAAGTGGAAAGAGCACGGCGCTGACGTTGAGTTTCTCAACGGCAAGGACGATACCGCGCGGATCCGTTTCCCCAAGGGCATGCTGCGTGCGCTGTGCAAGACCGCGCCGAGTTCCTTTATCCAGCATGCGCGAAATCCTGCGCGCAATGTTGAGATTGGCGGCAAGAAAACCGTCTTCGCCCCGGTCTATGGCCCGCCGTTCTATCGCTCCTATGACGAAGGCCGCCGCTACGCGACGCTGGCCGATTTCGAGACGCTGGTGAAGCTGACGTACATGTCGCCGGCTTTGCATCATTCGGGCGGCACCGTCTGTGAACCGGTCGATATTCCCGTGAACAAGCGTCACTTCGACATGATCTACGCGCACCTGAAATACAGCGATAAGCCAATCATGGGTTCGGTTACCGCGCCAGAGCGTGCGCAAGATACCGTGGACATGTGCAAGCTGGTTTTCGGTGCAGACTTCGTTGATCAAAACTGTGTCACCACCAGCCTGATCAACGTCAACTCACCGCTGACCTACGACGGCATCATGAACGGCGCGCTGCGGGTTTACGCGGAAAACAATCAGGCGTGCATCGTCTCCCCCTTCATCATTTCTGGCGCAATGGCACCCGTGTCACCCGCTGGTGTGATGGCGCAAGCGTTGGCTGAGGCGATGATGGGTATTGCTTACGGGCAGATGCTGCGCCCCGGCTCACCGGTGATTTTCGGCACGTTTGCCGCGTCCATGTCCATGGCCTCTGGCGCGCCAACATTCGGGACACCAGAACCCACGCTGATCATCATGGGGATGGCACAGTTGGCGCGGCGGATGAACCTGCCGTTCCGGTCCGGCGGCTCCCTGAATGCGTCCAAGGTTCCCGATGCGCAGGCGGCGTACGAGACCATGATGTCGATCCTACCCTCGGTTGGCGCAGGCGTGAACTTCATGCTGCACGCCGCAGGCTGGCTCGAAGGCGGTTTGGTGTCTTCCCCGGAAAAGCTGGTGATGGACGCTGACCAACTCGCGATGGTTCACATCATGCAAGGCGGTGTCGATCTGTCAGAGAACGGTCAGGCGATGGATGCGATCCGCGAAGTGGGACCGGGCGGTCACTACTTGGGTTGCGACCACACCAACCGAAATTTCCAGACCGCGTTTTATGAATCCAAACTGGCCAATTCCGCCTCTTACGAGCAATGGGAAATCGAAGGCTCGCAGGACATGTACCAGCGCGCTAACACCCGCTGGAAGCGCATGATCAGCGAATACGACGCTCTGGCCCCGGCGATAGACCCCGGCGTTGACGAGGCTCTGACGTCGTTCATCGCACAGCGTAAGGGCTCTATGCCCGACGCCATGTACTGATCATCCGTTTGATCCAACGAGAAAGGGTGCTGCACAGTCAGCGCCCTTTTTTGTTTTCGGGCGGGTGAGTGGGCGGGCGGACGTGAATGGCGCGAAGGTTTCAGCCCCTAGAGCATGAACCCAGCGCGGCTTTCCAGATCAAAGTAATCCCCGTCCTCAATCCGCACGACGGTATAGCTGCAGTCGCCCAACGGCTCCAACCGCATGCAAATCTTCACCGTTTCATCAAAGCTGACGATAAAGCCGCAACGGGTGCCAAAGGATGATTGCACGCAGCGACGGTTGTTGGCTTCGTCCACAAACCATTGCATCCGCTCAACATCGCCCTGACGCTCGGTAAACCGCTCGCCCGTGTCTTTGTAAAAGGTGGTCGCGGTCAAGGCCATGTTGTCGAAATCCACGACCCACGTTTTGTTGACGGTGATCTCAAGGATTTCTTCTGCCGTCAGCTTTCGCACCTTCACCTCCTCATCCGGTGCATTGATCGCAAATGCGGCGCTCGCCGCCAACAGCAGCAAGATCGGCGCGGTCAATGCGCGGTTGAGGAGCGGGCGGAGGAGGCGGGAAATTAGCGTTGTCATGGTTCAAAAATACACTCAATCCAAGGCACGGCAAGCCGTGGTCAGGGTCTTGTGAACATCCACAAAAAAGCCCGCCGTGCCTCGTTTCACAGAGACACCCAGCGGGCTTTCAAAATGCAGTGCCGAAACGCTTAGTCGTCGAGCAGGTTGGACAGCTTCATCGCCATACCCATGTTGCCGTCGACTGACAGCTTGCCTTGCATAAAGGCCATGGTGGGGTTCAAGTCGCCTTCCATCATCGCAACAGCGTCTTCGAGCGTGATGGTGATGGTTGCATCAGCATCGGTGTCATCGGTTGTGACCTCGGTTCCTTCGATACGGACAACGCCGTCATCGCCAAAGTTCATCTTCAATGAACCGTCAAGACCGGCGCCACTGCCGAGAAGTTCTGTGAGTTTGGATTGGATCGCTTCTACTGACATAAGAGGCTCCTTCCTTCTAAGGTAAAATGGTGGTTTTACCCTTAACAAAGACTGGTGAGCCTGAACAGATAAAATCAGAGCGCCTGCAACGACAAACCATACTCCAAAGCGCCATCTTCCAACCGCGCGAACAGGTATTGCGAGAAGCTCCGCCGCGTGTACAGGCGCAAATGCTCGACCCGAGCCGCCGTCGCATCCGGTCCGTAAAACACAATGTTCGACTTCGCTGCGACAGTTTGCCCGCACTCGCCGGGCTTAAATACGCTTTCATGGACGTCCAGCGCGCACACCTTTGACCAAACTTCGCGCCACATATCCCCGCCCAGACCGATCCCGGCCATTTGGTCAGAAACGTCTGCCACCAACGCAAACTCGCCTGCGAGCGCGTCGGTCAAAGCCTGCATGACCGCAACATCGGCGCCACTGGCACCAACAGAATGGGGCATGTCGATCATGAACTCGTCCGGGGAGGTCCACAGCACGTAGGAATCGTTGTCGTAGGCGTTCAGGGTGTTGGGCTTGGTGGGCAAGCTCATCCCCATCGCGGCTTCAGCCTTTTCGACCAAGGCCGTGTTTGCCATATCCAGCCGCAGCGTCAGCATGCGGCGCTTCGGCAGCTCCCACACGTGAACCGGGGCGGACTTTGGCGATTGGCTGGCGCGTGCGTTCAGCGCCAGCGCGCTCAAAGGGCGGTAGTTAAGCTCAACCATGCTGGCGCGCTCCTTCTGCATCGACAAAGACAGTGTCAGTGAGGGTTACTTTGACGTTCCGACCATCCGGCATAGGCACAATCAGCGTTTCGCCTTTCCGCGCGATACCGCCCTTGACGATACCCAGCGCAATCGAACGCCCCGCAGCCGACGACCAATAGGACGACGACACGTGTCCCTGCATCGGCACAGGTGACTTCGGCGCCGCACTCGCCGGCGCATCGGCAACATTGACCAACTGCGCACCCTCGGGCAGCACCTCCTTGGGGTCGTCGGTCAGAATGCCCACGTACTGCTTACGCATGGGGTCGCTCATGTCTTTGCGGGTCAGGGAGCGCTTGCCGATGAAGTCGTCCTTGTCCTTCCCGATGATCCAGCTCATGTCCATATCGTGCGGATTGAGCGAGCCGTCTGTGTCTTGGCCGACGATGATAAAGCCCTTTTCCGCGCGCAGCACGTGCATGGCTTCCGTCCCATAAGGCGTGATGCCGTACTTGGCCCCTGCTGTCATCAGCGCCGTCCAAAGCGCCATGCCCTTGTCCGCTGGAACATTGATCTCGAACGCCAAATCGCCCGTGAAGGAAATCCGGAAAATCCGCGCAGGAATGCCGGCAACGGTCGCTTCTTTCCATTCCATGAACTTGAAGGATTCAGGCGACAGATCCACGTCATCACACAGCTCAGAGAGCAGCGCCCGCGCCTTGGGCCCGTTCAGCGAGGCAACGGCCCACTGCTCGGTCACAGACGTCAGATAGACCTTCAAGTCCGTCCATTCGGTCTGCAGGTAATCTTCAAGATGGCTCAGCACGTTCGCAGCGCCGCCCGTGGTCGTGGTCATGAGGAATTCATCCTCGGCCACGCGGGAGGAAACGCCGTCGTCCATGATCATACCGTCTTCGCCGAGCATCAAACCATAGCGGCAGCGGCCCACGCCGAGCTTCATCCACTTGTTCGTGTAGACACGGTTGAGGAATTCAGCGGCGTCCGGGCCTTTGACGATGATTTTGCCCAGCGTTGACGCGTCCAGGATGCCCACGCTTTCCCGCACGGCCCGACATTCGCGGTCCACAGCAGCGTGCATGTTCTCACCCGCCTTGGGGTAGTACCAAGCCCGCTTCCACTGCCCCACATCTTCGAACAGCGCGCCATGTTCTGCGTGCCAATCGTGCATTGGCGTAACGCGCGCAACGTCGAGGAAATCGCCCGGCTCACGCCCTGCGATCGCGCCAAAAGTTGTTGGCGTGTAGGGCGGGCGGAAGGTGGTGGTGCCGATGTCTGGAATGGTCACACCCAGCACGTCGGACAAAATGCCCAGCGCGTTGATGTTGGAGGTCTTGCCCTGATCGGTCGCCATGCCAAGCGTCGTATAGCGCTTGATATGCTCAACAGAGCGGAAGTTTTCCCGCACCGCGAGCTGTAAGTCCGCCGCCGTCACATCATTCTGGAAATCGACCCAGAACTTGCCGCCTTTGCTGGTCGGCTTGTCCGTCGGCAAGAGCCACAGATGGCGAATGTGCAGGCTGCCGGGATGGGCTTCTTCACTGGCTGAAACAACGGTTGCTTCGGCGGCTTGCAGGCCGAGCGCGTCCATCGCCTCTT
Organism: uncultured Alphaproteobacteria bacterium; assembly: GCA_905479265.1. Lineage (GTDB taxonomy): Bacteria > Pseudomonadota > Alphaproteobacteria > UBA7985 > UBA7985 > UBA7985. The sequence goes on along the minus strand of CAJQLX010000022.1, from coordinate 71,990 downwards.
GCGCGGCACTCGCCCCGCTGGCCAGCGCGTCATTCAGGCTGAACAAGCCCTTGCACCCGCCCGCAGAAATTGTCGGCGTCGCCCCCATGGGCGCGCCGGGGACAAAGCATGCTGTCGTTGGGTCAAAGTCGAGCTTCGCCCCGGACTGACAGTGCAGGTGCACAATGGGGTTATAGCCACTGGATGAGCCGATAAAGTCGCACTCGATTGTGCGCATCTCACCCGAAATGGCCGTACCATCACCATTCATCGGCGCAACAACGGCGGCTTTCACCCGTTTGCCGCCCTTGGCTTCAACCAGTGTATGGTTGGTCAAGAATGGCACGCCCATAGCCATCAGCCGTTCCGTGTTCGGCCCCGTGCTTTCCGAGCGAACATCAACAACCGTGACATCGATCCCGGCGTCCTTGGCTTTGATTGCTGCCGAAAGCGCCATGTCGTTATTGACGAGGAACAGCCCCGTATTGCCGGTTTTGACGCCGTAGCGCTGCAGATAAGTTTCCACGGCACCAGCGAACATGATACCGGGCAGGTCGTTGTTTCGGAACACCAGCGGTCGCTCAAAGGAACCCGTGGCCAGCACGACTTGCTTGGCGCGAACGCGGTGCCAGCGCATGCGCGGGCGATGGTCGTCCGCCGCGTCTTGCACGTCCAAATGATCGGTCACACGCTCCAGCGCTGTCAGCATGTTGTGGTCAAAAATGCCGGAAAGCGTGGTTCGAGTCAGCACGCGGACATTGGGCGCAGCAGCCAACTCAGCTTCGACCGTCGCGACCCACAGGTCCGCATCCATGCCGTCGATCTCAACCGGATCCCGCAGCAGCGAACCGCCGCATTCGGTATCCTGTTCGACCAACACCACCCGCGCACCTGATTTCGCCGCCACACGCGCAGCCTGCAGCCCGGTTGGGCCTGCGCCGACGATCACGATGTCAGCGTGCAGATAATGCCCGTCATAGCGGGAAACATCGGCGACCTCGTCAGTCACACCCAAACCCGCTGCACGGCGGATTACAGGCTCAACAACGCGATGCCACATGCCGGTGCTGACCAGCAGGGATTTGTAGTAAAACCCCGCCGGAATAAAGCGCGCCATCAGCGAGTTGATCTCGCCGATATCAAAGTTCAGGTTCGGGAAAGCGTTGACCGACTTAGTGGTCAGGCCGTGCCGCAGCTCGGTGAAGGTTGCGCGGTTGTTGGCCTCCCGCGTGCCCTTTTCCTGCGCTGTGATGTTGCAATCGATGAGCGCGTTCGGCTCCTCCACCCCAGCGGTAACAATCCCCCGAGGTCGGTGATATTTGAACGAGCGACCCACCAGATGCACGCCATTGGCCAGCAAAGCCGACGCGACCGTATCGCCGCGATACCCGGTGAAAGTCTGGCCGTCGAAGGTAAAGTTCAGCCGTTCAGACCGGTCAATGCGACCGCCCGCTGGCAGACGAAAGTCTTGGCTCATGCCCCGCCCTCCGCATTTTCGTAATCAAAGGACAGGTCTTCCCCCTCAATCCGGCTTTCAGGCACCGGCGGGGTTTCACCAGACTTGTACGTCGCAACGATTTCCGAGGAAACGGTGTCGCGCGCGGCGTTAAAGAACTTGCGGCAACCCGCGGCGTGGTTCCAGCGCTCGTGCGCCACGCCTTTGATGTTCTTTTGATAATACACCCAGCGCGCCCAGTTATGGTCGTCCAAGGGCTCCCCCGCGGCTTCGGGCCGAGGCTTGTGGGCTTGATGGGCGAAGGAGAACTCCACTTCGGGGCGTTCCTGCTCGCAGTAAGGGCAACGGATCAGTAGCATGGTTGTTGTCTCGTCTTAGTGCGCAACAGCGGCAGCGCCGTGCTCGTCAATCAGGAAGCCCGTCTCAAAGCGCGACAGCGCAAACGGTGCGGTCAATTCAGTCGGCTCGCCTTTGGCGATATGCGCGGCGAAAGCGTGGCCGGAGCCCGGTGTCGCCTTGAACCCGCCCGTGCCCCAACCGCAGTTCAAGTACATGCCGTCAACCGGTGTCGAGGTCAGGATTGGGCTTGCATCCGGGCAAACATCAACAATTCCGCCCCACTGCCGCAGCATCTTCATCCGCTTGTATTGCGGGAACAGCTCACAGATCGCGACCAGCGTTTCTTCAGCCAGGTGCTGCGACCCACGCTGACCGTAGGAAATGTACTGATCCACGCCCGCGCCAATCACCAACTCGCCTTTGTCAGACTGAGAAATATAAGCATGGACCGCGTTGGACATGACGACTGTGTCGATGGTCGGCTTGATCGGCTCAGACACCAGCGCTTGCAGCGGGTGGCTCTCGACAGGCAAGCGGAACCCGGCCATGGAGGCCAGAACGGACGAATGCCCGGCTGGGACCATACCCACTTTCTTTGCGCCAATCCGGCCCTTGGTGGTCTGAACACCTTTGACCACGCCGCCTTCGATATCGAAGCCCGTGACTTTGCAGTTCTGGATGATGTGGACGCCCATTTCATCGCACTTTCGCGCGTAGCCCCAAGCGACCGCGTCGTGACGTGCCGTGCCCCCACGCGGCTGATAGGACGCGCCCATCACCGGGTAGCGACCGCCGCCCCGCAGATCGATCCCCGGCACGACCTTTTTCACTCCAGCAGCATCGAGGTAGATCGAATCAATACCATTGAGCCGGTTGGCGTTGACCCGCCGCTGTGTGTCGCGAACGTCGGTCAGGTTGTGCGCGAGGTTCAGAACACCGCGCTGGCTGAACATCACGTTATAGTTCAGCTCTTGGGTCAGCCCTTCCCACAGCTTCATCGCGTGCTCGTACATCGCCGCAGATTCGTCCCACAAATAGTTGGAACGAACGATGGTCGTGTTGCGGCCCGTATTGCCGCCGCCAATCCAACCTTTTTCCAGCACCGCAATGTTCGTGATGCCATGCTCTTTGGCCAGATAATACGCCGTCGCAAGACCATGCCCACCGCCACCGATGATGACGACATCATAGGCCTCCAGCGGTTCAGGGCTACGCCACTGCTGCTCCCAGTTTTGATGGTAGGAAAGCGCGTTACGGAACAATGCCAAGGCATTGAAACGCTGCTTTTTAGCGGGTTGAGCAACCATTGCAGGGTCCACGATGAAAGTTGGGGTTTTCAGAGGATGGCTTGCGCCGAACTTGCATCCTACAACCGTTAGAAGGCGTCGCAAACCTGCCTGCCCGCGCCGCAGTGTCGCAAAGCTGTCGCACCTGCTGCTCATGGGCCCAAACCGCCGCCGAATTGAAACGGCTGTTACACGGCCCCTCCAATTTTTCAGGATATTCTATAAGCGGTGCAACTTTGCGCTTGCGCGCCGATTTATTTCGAAGCAAAGCTCAAAAATTAGAGCGCGCGTTTTGCGTCTGACTTCAATGTGTTCGCACCCCTGTGGAGACATAGGTATCTATGTTTGGTTCCCGCCCCTCAGACTATCCACAAAAGTTGGGTTTTATCCTGACTGATCAGTTCTCAATGATGGCTTTTGCCAGCGCTGTGGAAACACTGCGGATGGCAAACCGGTTGAGCGATAAACAGCTTTACGACTGGGTTCTCGTGTCTGACACGGGCCATGGTGTGGCGTGTTCGAACGGGATTACCGTGCCCGTGGACGGGCCATTGGAAACCGCATTAGATTGCGTTTCCGTGACGATTTGTTCTGGTTTGGACGTGCATAAAGTCGACACGGCTCTGGTGATTCCTTTCTTGCGAAAAGCGGCTTCTAAGGGGTTGGAGATTGGGGCGATTTGTACCGGGGCGTTTATCCTCGCCAAATCTGGGCTGCTTGACGGCCACACCTGCACGATCCACTGGGAAAACCTTGCTGCGTTTACCGAGCTGTTCCCCAACATCGAAGTCACCACCGAAGTCTTCGAGATCGACCGCAAGCGCTACTCCTGTTCCGGCGGGACGGCGGCTTTGGATCTGATGCTCAACTTGGTTGCGATCCAGCATGGTCACGAACTGGCCGCTGCGGTTGCGGACCAACTGTTGCACGAGCGGATCCGCGATCACCGCGATCAGCAGCGCGTCGCCCTGCCTGCGCGCTTGGGCGTCCGTCATCCAAAGCTGCTTGCCGCGATCAAGGCGATGGAAGAAAACTTGGAAGAGCCCTTAACCCGCAGTGAATTGGCGGAAATGGCGTGCCTGTCGACCCGTCAGCTGGAGCGCTTGTTCCGGAAGTACATGAACCGCTCCCCGGCGCGGTATTACCTTGAGCTGCGTCTGAACAAGTCCCGCTTGCTGCTGCTGCAAACCCCAATGCCAGTGATTGACGTTGCGCTGGCGTGTGGCTTTGTCTCTGCATCGCACTTTTCAAAATGTTACCGCGACTTCTTTGGCAAAACACCGCGACAGGAACGCTCTGGCACGGTGGACGCGGGCGATCTTGGCTTCCATGACGATGACGAGACCAACTACGAAGAAGAAGCGGCTTACGAGGATGAAGCGGCTTAGAGCAAGTAGCCTGCCGCCACGAATCCACCGATCAGCACCACAAGCAGCAGCAGCGTCACCAGACCGCTGCTCTGCTTCATGAAGCGCTTGGCCGCGTCGCCGAAGTACCAAAACAGCACCCCAAAGGCCAAGAATCGCAGAACACGCCCGGCCATGGCAGCCGCGAGAAACAGCGGCAGGTTGAACTTGATCAGTCCTGCCCCGATGCACACCACCTTGAACGGAACCGGCGTCACTGCCCCCAGAAAGATCAGCCACGCTCCAGCGGCCTGATTGGTCTGCATGCGCGCGGTGAAGCCTTCAATTTCCTCGGCAACCCCCAATGCGCCCAGCATGGGTTGAGCCAGGGTCTCATAGAACCCCCATCCCAGCACGTACCCCAGCAAGCCCCCCAGAACACTGGTCAGCGTGCCGATCAGGATCACCGCAGGAATGCGCCGCTTGTCGGACAGCATAATTGGGATTGAAACAGCATCCACCGGAACGGGTAAAAAGGCGCTCTCCGCAAAGCTCACCCCACCGAGGAGCCACAGCGCCGAGCGCGATCCGGCTGCTTTTTCGGCGCGGTCATAGAGTGATTGAAAACCAAGTGCCATGGTTGCTGGTATTTCCTCGCGCAACGAAGGGCATTGCCGCCCCTCTGTGCTTGGTACATGGCGATAAAACCCCGGCGTGTCACCCCGTCCCGCACCGTGTTCGATACAAATTTTCTCGAACGGCGTTTGAAACTCTGGCAAAACAACGGCGATGAATGAGAACGATCAGGCCTCTGAAGCCGACCCATCCGACGCGAAATCCGTCGAACCCACCCCGCTAACGCCCCGCGAAGCCCTGCTGAACGTCGGGCGGTTTCTGCGGTTTATTGGGGTGCGCGTGGTGCTGAATATCATTTTCAGTCCCATCATCGCGCTGATCTTGCTGGCGCTCGGCTTTCTGTGGACCACGACCTTTGGCTTGCCCGGCAATGTTACGGCAACGCCCGTGCTTTGGATCCCGGCTCAAATGGTATCCTTGGCCATCCTTGGTGGCTTGATGTGGGGCGCGATGGAAGCAACGCGGACTTTTCTCTGCCACATTGGGCTTCCGTTGCAAGTGCAGCCGGGACGCTTCTTGCGGCTGCTGACCATTGGCGGTTGGTTTTTGGGGTCATTGGGCATTGGCCGCTTGGCGACCTTTGCCCTGCCCTTGATTGAGGGCTGGAACTTATCAATCTGGCTCGCAGGTTTCGTCGCAATCGAATTGGCGCTCTACTTCGCGATCGAGCTGACGCTGGTCCGCTTGTTCCCAAGACTGAAGCAAGCAACCAGCGATGCAGAACCAACGTCGGCCTAGTCGCGCCGACGGCGCCCACCCCGCCGACGACCACTGCCCCCATCTTCACCGGCTGCTGCCACGGCCATTTTGACGGGCAACGGCACGACTTGGCCGAGGTTCAGGAAATCCGCCGTTTTGTGGGGAATCGCCATGGCTTCAACGAAGTGCTGCTGGAACATCGGCTCTACCGCCGTTTCGATCTTCTCAACATCCCGCACCACTTGCTCAATATCATGCCGCGATTGTGCGTTGAGCAGCGCAATCCGCGCGCCGGTCCCTGCCGCGTTTCCAACCGAAGCCACGTGCGCCAAATCACAGTCTGGAATCATCCCCAGCACCATCGCGTGCTTCACATCAATGTGGGAGCCGAAAGCACCGGCGAGATAAACCTTTTCCACGGGCCGCGTATCACCGTCCGCTTCGAGCTTGTCCTTCAACAACCGATAACCCGCGTAAAGCGCGGCCTTTGCCATCTGAATGGCCCGCACATCGTTCTGCGTGACTGTGATGGTCGGGCCATCTTCGGCACTGGCGTCGAACAGCGTGTAGGCAAAGGTGCGGCCATCCGCGATGATACGCGGCGTCTCAGCCTGCTTGTTGCCGTCGATCATGCCGTCTTCGTTCATCAATCCGGCGAGGAACATCTCCGAAAGCGCTTCGATGATGCCAGAACCACAAATACCTGTAATGCCGGATTTCTCCGCAGCTTCGTTGAAGCCTTCCTCGTCAGACCACAAATCCGAGCCAATGATCTTAAACGCAGGTTCCAGCGAGTCGCGGTCAATTTTCACGCGCTCAATCGCACCCGGCGCAGCACGCTGACCGCTGGAAATCTGTGCGCCCTCGAACGCTGGACCGGTCGGCGACGAGGCCGCCAAAACGCGGTCTTTGTCCCCCAGCAGCATTTCCGCATTCGTACCCACGTCCACGATGAACGTCAGTTTCTCAGTCAGATCAGGCCGCTCAGCCAACGCAACGCCCGCCGTATCCGCACCAACATGCCCCGCGATGCACGGCAACACATAGGCCAGCGCGCCGGGGTGGAACGTCAAATCTAGCTCCCGCGCTTTCAAGCGTGTCCCAAAGTCCGTCGCCAGCGCAAACGGCGCACCGCCCAGCTCCAGCGGATCCATACCCAGCAGCAAGTGATGCATGATCGGGTTCGACACCAGCGCGATATCAAGAATATCCGTGACGTCCACGCCCGCCGCCTCCGTCGTCGCCTTTGCCAGGTCGTTCAGCGCCTCGCGCACCGTTGCCGTCATTTCGGCGTCACCGCCGGGGTTCATCATCGAGTATGAAACGCGCGACATGACATCTTCGCCAAAGCGGATTTGCGGGTTCATCAGCCCGCTGGATGCCATCACCTCGCCCGTCGCCAAATCGCACAAGTGCGCGGCAATGGTCGTGGAGCCGAGATCAACCGCAAGGCCAAACACCTGCTCCTTCAGCCCCGGCCACAGCGCGATCAATTCCTGACCGTCCCGCACCGCTGCTGTCACCTGCCACTTCCCCTTGCGCAAAATCGGCTGCATGGTCCGCATGATGCTGAAATCAGTGATGAGGTCTTTGAGATCCCATTGCTGCTCCAGCGCTTCATGGATCCGGCCCAGATCAGAGCTTGGCTCGTGCATGTCCGGTTCGCGGACCGTGATAAAGTGCAGGCGCACCGTGGGATCAATGGCGATCACGCGGTCATCGGCGGATTTACGAACAACCTGCTTGTGAACCTGCGCATCTGGCGGCACGTCTACGACCAAATCACCCGTCAGCATGGTCTGACAGGACAGCCGCCGCTCTGCCTTCATATTTCGCTTGGTGGCATAGCGTGTTTCGACCGCATTGGGCTCCGAGGCATGGCTTGCCGACGATGTAATGCCATGTTTGGCGAAATCGCCCTCACCAAGGGTAATCTGACAGCGCCCACACATGCCGTTACCACCGCACAGGCTGTCGATATCAACGCCGAGCTTACGCGCGGCCTGCAGTACAGGCGTACCAACGGGGAAATCTCCACGCTTACCAGAGGGCGTGAAAACAAGGCGGGCGGTCTGAGCCGCTGCATTTGGCGTATTTTCTGTCATGTCCGATTTCTAAGCGAAACTGCAATCCGCAAACGTTTCTAAAGCAGAATGGAAATGGTCTAGAAGCGGCTTGCGAATATATTGTTGGGCAGCAAAGCGCGATTGAGCGACCGCTTCGATCACCAAAACCTTAAAGCGATGAAAAAGCTAACAATAATGTGGGCATCGGGTTCGATTTTGCGATGAGAAATGCTGAATACGCCCGTATGTATTACCAATTTGAGAGGAATACGAAAAAAGGCAGCCAATAAGCGTGTCAGACGAGAAACGGCCCGATTTATGCCTATCTTTAAGGGAATGTTACCCTAGTATTACTGTTGGAACGAGAGAAATGAAAAAGCATATTGCGCTGTTGGGTATTTCCATCTGTGTCTCTCTTGGCACAGCCAACATGGCCACCGCGAACCCAAAAGCGATCAAGGAAGAGCATCTGCGCTTGAGCGAAACCAGTATCGCTTACGACGAGCAGATTGCCCGTAACGTTGCCGTCCTTGCTGCACAGAACCAAAAGTACGAGCGTCTGTGCTCCGCAAGCAGCTTTACATCCGTCAGCTGTGCAAAGTTCAAAGAGCAATTGGAATCCTACCACTTGCAGGTCGCGAGCCAAAAAGTTCAGGCTGATCTGCTCAAGGAAGAAATTGTTTCGATCGAAGCGAAGTTGGCAGAAGCGATTGAGGTTAATACCGCGACGATCAATCTTCTCGCCAAACGCCTCGAACTAACGGCACGGAAGATCGAGAAAGTCCGCCGTCGCCAAACGACCGTGACCAAGTTCATCCAGAACAGCTCCAGCACATCAGACAGCGATGCAATCGCACAGCGCGCCCGTCTGGTGCAGCAACTGCCAACCATCAACAAGCAGTTGGATACGCTAGAAACTGATTTGGATAAGCTACTCGCCGCGCTTCAGCTGGCAGAAAGTCAGAAGGCGACCGACTGACCACAGCCACACTTGGCTTTTTCGTTGGGATTCTCAAACGTGAATCCCGACGTAAGACGGTCTTCGTGATAGTCCATCGTCGAACCCAGCAGGAACATAAACGCTGCGGGTTCGATGAAGATGCGGACACCCTTGTCCAGCACTTCTTCTTCCATCGCTGACTTCTCGGATGCGTACTCAACAAAGTACTCCATCCCCGAGCATCCCCCCTGCTTCACACCCACACGCAGCCCTTGCACCGAGTCATCTCCAGATTTGGCGATGAGCGACTTCACGCGGTTTGCGGCTGTATCGGTCAGGTTCAGAACGTTCTGCATCATGGCGGGAACTCAATTCGTTCAGTGGTCGTCAGTTATCAAATATAGGCACGAATTCTGGACTTCGCAAAGCCCCTGCTACAGCCCAAGGACCAATTGCGCGTCTTCGCTGGCCTTATCCGGGGTCCAAGTCGGCTCCCAAACCAGCCGAACGGTGGCCACACCAACCCCATCAACACCCGCTAAAGCAGCCGCGACATGGCCGGGCATTTCCCCCGCAACCGGACAACCGGGCGCCGTCAGTGTCATGTCCACGTCAACATCGCCATTGTCTGTATTTTGGTCCAGCCGGTAAATCAGGCCGAGGTCATAGATATTAATCGGAATTTCGGGGTCGTGGACGGTCTGCATCGCCTCGATCATCGCGGCTTCGGACGCCTGCGCTGCACCCGGTGCCAAAGATGCGCCAGCCTCAGCCACAAATGTCGTCCCTTCGCGGCGCACGCGGACACCCTTCGCGGGGTCCATGGTGACGCCGGGGTTGGGCATGAAGTCAGCCAGTGTCTTCCCGTCTTTGATCACGTCTCGATCTCCTCCGCCGCCGTCGCCGCTGCAGCCTTTTGCGCCGCATCAAAGGGCAAGGTTACGCATTTATGCCGCGCCCGAAACGGCGCAACTGATGCCAGCGCCTCAAATCCAGCCGGCGCGTCTTGCCCCTGCAGAACGCCGTTCACGGCCTCCGCGAGGGCAACCAAATCCTTAGTCGATCCGCCGTGCTGCTCGACCCACGCACTGAGCATTTCTGCCGAAGCGACACACAGGCTACAGGCCTTCGCCTCATAGCCCACCGTCTTCATCGCGCCATCGACCACATCCAGATCGACCGCGATTTCGTCCCCGCAAAATGGGTTCTTGGCCTTGCCGGTGCCGGAACGGTGCGCCAACCGGCCTTCTCTTACCCGCGCTTTGGCCAGTGAAAGCAAATCGCTCTCAAACAGGATGCGGGTCTCCTCGTCCATTACCCCAGCAGCTCCCGACAGACCGCCAAGCCTTCGAGCAGGCCATCGACGTCGTCGCGCGAGTTATAGGCGGCAAAGGACGCACGCGCCGTAGAATGCACGCCCAAGCGGTTGTGCAGCGGTTCCGCACAGTGCTGGCCAACGCGCAACGCCACACCCGTCCGGTCCAAAATCGTCCCGACATCATGCGCGTGGTGATCACCCAGCAAGAACGCCAGAACCGAAATTTTGCTCTCCGTCGTGCCGAAAATTCGCACGTCATTGGTGGCGCTCAGTTGCTCCATCGCATAGTCGAGCAAATCGTCTTCGTGGGCGGCAATGTTGTCGATGCCGACAGCCTCCACCCAATCAATCGCTGCGCCCAACCCGATGGTTTCAACAATCGCCGGCGTACCGGCCTCAAAACGATAGGGCGGCTCGCGGTAGGTTGAGCCTTCAAAACTGACCGTATCGATCATGTCGCCCCCACCCAAAAACGGTGGCATGGCGTCCAAATGTTCGTACTTGCCGAACAACACACCGATCCCGGTCGGGCCATAGAGCTTGTGCCCGGTCCATGCGAGGAAATCGACGTCCAGGCCCTTCACATCCACCCGCTTGTGGGTCACGGCTTGCGAGGCGTCCAGCAGCACCAGCGCGCCTTGCGCATGCGCGGCGGCGATGATCTCATGCACGGGTAAAACCGTACCCAGCACGTTGGAGACATAGGCCACCGCGACCATCTTGGTCCGTGGCCCAAGCTTAGCGTGGAAGTCGTCCATATCCAGCGCGCCGTCGTCGAGAACCCTTACCGCCTTTACCGTCGCACCCGTCGCTTCTGCGATCAGCTGCCAAGGGACGATATTTGCGTGGTGTTCCAGCTCGGTGAGCAGGATCTCATCCCCCCGCGTGAGGTTTTTCCGGCCCCACGATTGCGCGACAAGGTTGATCGCTTCGGTCGTGTTTTTGGTGAACACCACCTCGCGCTCATCGGCATTCATGAAGGTTGCGACTTTGCCCCGCGCAGCTTCGAACGCATCTGTTGCCTCTTGGGACAGCGCGTGAACCCCGCGATGCACGTTGGAATAGGTCGTTGCCATGAACTCTGTCATGGCGTCCGTCACCGCCAATGGCTTTTGCGCAGAAGCGGCTGAGTCGAGAAAGATCAGCGGCTTGTTGCCGTACACCTTCCGCTCCAGCGTGGGGAACTGCGCGCGTATGGCGGCAACGTCGTAAGCCATTACAGCACCATCTCGTCAAATCGACCGGCGACGCCCAGCCATTCCTGAATTTTGCCATCCAGCATGGTCTGAACCTGCTCTGGCAGATCCAGCGCATCAAACGGTTCCCGGGCAAACGCCAAGATCAGCAGCGCCCGCGCTGCCGCATCATCGATGCCGCGCGCCCGCATGTAGAACAGCGCTTCCGCGTCCAAATCGCCAACCGTTGCCCCGTGACTGCACTTTACGTCATCGGCGTAAATCTCAAGTTCGGGCTTGGTAAACGCCTGCGCGCGATCGGACAGCATCAGCGCGCGTGAAAGCTGGTCGCCCTCAATCCGCTGACTGTCCTGCGCCACCTTGATCCCGCCTTGGAACACCGCTGTTGCTTCGTCATCGACCACCGTGCGCACTTGCTGGTCCGACGTTGTGTCTTCGGCCAAGTGACGGACGTTTGTCACGAAATCGCTGTGCTCCTTGCCCTTTTTCAGGACAATGGCCGACAGTCCCGCGTGCGCACCGGGCTTGTTGATGTCAGCGTGCTGCTCAATCCGGTGCAAACCACCGCCCAGCGTCACCACCAGCGCATCATAGCGGGCGTTTTCGCCCAGCGCGGTAAATGTGCGGTGCGTCTGCGTTCCGTTTCCACCATCTTCGACCAAGATGACTCGGATCAGATGCCCACCATCGGCCACGTCAATCGCCGTGTCGCTGTTCATCCAACTGTCGTCTGTTTGACCCCAGCGCTCGACCAAAACAGCCTGCGCGCCTTCACCAACCGAAATCCGGTTTGTGGCGTTGACCAGCGCGTTTGGCGCCATCGGGCCAAACCGGGCGAAAACCGGCTTGAGCTTGGCGCCCGCAGGCACCTCAAACAGAAAACCCTCACCGCCCACAGCCGCGTTCAGCAAGCTCAGGGCGTCACCTTCAACCGCGTCAGCGGATGGGTTAGGCCCAAACAGGCCGCTCTGCTCCTGATTGATTCGCAAGCCCGCAGGGGTCAGCGACTGAGAGAGCTGGCTGGCCAAATCGGTGTAGCGCCAAGCCTCGACCCGGCGATTGGGAAAGCCCGTGGTGCGCAAAGCCTCAAACGGCGCGGGGTTTTTCACCGCGCCAGAGCTGTGCAACCGGTCTAGAAATTCTGCGCCAAAGACGTCTGTCATGCCGCTTCAAACTCCGCATAGCCCGACTGCTCAACCTCAAGCGCCAGTGATTTATCGCCAGATTTGACGATCTTGCCATCGCTGAGAATGTGCACGTAATCCGGCACAATATAGTCCAGCAAACGCTGGTAGTGCGTGATAACCAGGAAGGAACGATCCGGCGACCGCAGGGCGTTTACGCCCTCGGCCACGACCCGCAACGCGTCCACATCCAAGCCGGAATCAGTCTCATCCAGCACGGCGAGCCGTGGCTCCAGCAGCGCCATTTGCAGGGTCTCGAACCGCTTTTTCTCGCCGCCCGAAAAGCCAACATTAACAGCCCGCTTCAGCATGTCATTGCCGATGCCCAACTGCTTGGCCTTGGCACGCAGCTCGCGAACGAAGGCAAGCGCGTCCAGCTCTGGCAAGCCCGCCACCTTGCGCTTGGCGTTCACCGCCGTTTGCAAGAATGTAGACGCCTGTACACCCGGAATCTCGACCGGGTACTGGAACGCCTGAAACAAACCGGCGTGGGCGCGCTCTTCTGGCTCCATCTCGAACAAGTCTGCGCCGTCCAGCGTCGCGCTGCCTGCGGTCACGTCATACCCGGACTTGCCAGACAGGATGTTCGCCGTGGTGGATTTACCCGAACCGTTCGGGCCCATGATCGCATGCACTTCACCCGCGCCAATGCTCAGGTTGATGCCTTTGAGGATTTCAGTGCCGTCTTCGAGACCGGCTTGAAGGCCTTTGATGTCCAACATTTGTTCGTTCAGACCCTTTCAGGAACTGCAGATTTAAAGTCAGTCACGGCATCAGAAAGCCCGCGAAACAGGGCGTCCGTCGCGATGTGATGACCAATGGAAAACTCGTCAAATTCAACCCGTGAGCACAGCGGCCCCAGGTTTCGGATGGTCAGGTCGTGACCCCCGTTGAGCCGCAAACCCAGCGCTCGCGCGGTTTCAGCAGCTTGTTCGATGGCATCGAGCGCTTCGGCGTAGTCGCCCCGCTCGTGCGCCGCGGCATAATCGCCGGTGTAGATTTCAACAGCCTCAATGGTACACGCCGCAGCCAGCTCGACCGAAACCGGGTCGGGATCGACAAACACCGCCGTCCGAATGCCCGCTTCGCGCATTTCCGCCGCCCAGTATTCCAAGCCGTCGTGATCGTCGTACGCGCGCCAACCGCGCGAGGATGTCACCTCACCCGCAATCACGGGAACGACGGTGAACTGCGTGGGCTTTACCACGCGGACCATGTTGAACAGGTCGTCGCGAATATCGCCTTCGACGTTGTACTCGACGGCACCAGATTTGATTTCCGGCAACGTCGCGATGCTGATGACATCATCCAGCGTGATGTGCCGCTGGTCTTCACGGGGGTGCACCGTGATCCCCTGCGCGCCACCCGCAATCGCGAGTCTGGCGCCGTCGACAAGATCCGGCGTTCCTGTCCCGCGTGAATTCCGCAGCAGAGCAATTTTGTTGATGTTGACGGACAGCAACGTCATCCAACGGACCCTTCGAGCGAAATCGCGACCAGCTTTTGAGCTTCAACCGCAAATTCCATCGGCAGTTCCTGCAGCACGTCTTTGACGAAACCGTTGACGATCAAAGCCAATGCTTCTTCTTCGTCCATGCCCCGCTGGCGGCAGTAGAACAACTGGTCATCCGAGACTTTGGACGTGGTTGCTTCATGCTCAAACATAGAAGAAGCATTGCCCGCCTCAATATACGGCACCGTATGCGCCCCACAGCGATCGCCGATCAGCAGGCTGTCACACTGGGTAAAGTTCCGCGCGCCCTTGGCGGTGCGCGTAGACTTGACCAATCCGCGATAGGTCTGGTCAGAGCGTCCGGCCGAAATGCCCTTCGCGATGATGCGAGAGCGGGAATTCTTGCCGACGTGCACCATCTTGGTGCCCGTATCGGCTTGCTGCATGTTGTTGGTAATCGCCACCGAGTAAAACTCGCCTTGGCTTTCTTCACCCAGCAACACGCACGACGGATACTTCCAAGTGATCGCCGAACCGGTCTCAACCTGCGTCCATGACACCTTGGACCGCGCACCCTGACATTTCGCGCGCTTGGTCACGAAGTTGTAGATGCCGCCCTTACCGTTTTCGTCGCCGGGGTACCAGTTCTGGACCGTCGAATATTTGATCTCCGCCTCTTCCATTGCCACCAGCTCAACCACTGCGGCGTGCAGCTGGTTTTCATCGCGCTGTGGCGCGGTGCAGCCTTCGAGGTAGGAAACATAGGCGCGGTCTTCGACGATAATCAGGGTGCGCTCAAACTGGCCCGTGTTCTCAGCATTGATGCGAAAATAGGTGGACAGCTCCATGGGACAGGTCACGCCCTCTGGCACGTAAACAAACGAGCCATCGGTGAACACAGCCGAATTCAGCGCTGCGAAGTAGTTGTCCGTGTGCGGCACCACAGAACCAAGGTATTTCTGAACCAACGCCGGATGCTTTTCCACGGCTTCAGAAATCGGCATGAAAATCACGCCAGCCTCAGCCAGCTTGTCACGGAAGGTTGTTGCAACCGATACGGAGTCAAACACCACATCAACCGCCACAGAGCGCGTCTGCACACCCGCAAGCATTTCCTGCTCGTGCAGTGGGATGCCCAGCTTGTTGTACGTCTCGATCAGCGCGGGATCGACATCATCAATGGTCTCCGGACGGCTTTCAGCCGACTTTGGCGCTGAGTAGTAATACGCATCCTGGTAGTCGATTGGCGGAATGTTGAGCTTGGCCCAATCCGGCGCTTCCATATCCAGCCAATAGCGATAGGCCTTCAAGCGCCATTCCAGCAGCCATTCAGGTTCGTTCTTCTTGGCGGAGATAAAGCGGACAATATCTTCGCTCAACCCTTTTGGCGCAGACTCTGTCTCGATGTCCGTGACAAAACCGTACTTGTACTTCTCCGCCAGCGCGGAGACCTTTTCGATGGTTTCTACTTCTGCAACCATGGTCGGTTAAGCCTTCTCAACGACCGGATCGACCGGTCCAAACATGTTCATCCAAGCCGGCGCCATGTCCGACAGTGTAACCTTATTCAACGCCTCATTCACCGCAGCGTTGACCAGCACCCAATTCCCGCGCATGCCGCAAAACGACTGAACGCCGCAAACATCTTCTTCGCTTTCATCGATGCAGGCCGTCAGTGCGACCGGCCCCTCGATGGCGGCGATCACGTCGCCGATGCTGATCTTGCCAGCGTTCCGCGTGAGCGAGTAACCACCCGCCGCACCGCGCTGTGAGGCAACCAAGTTCGCCTTTGTCAGCATCTTCAGCAACTTAGACACGGTCGGCTGTGGCAGCATCAAATCTTCAGAAAGCCGAGCAGCCGAAGCGGGCTCGCCATCACCAAACGACAGTTTGGTCAGCAAAATCACGGCATAATCTGTTAGACGTGACAGCTTCATGAGCTTTGATCGCTTCCATCATTTCAGGAATCGGACCGCGTTAGTCCTATTCCCAAAATAGAAGCGCAAGACGCAGCTTTCAACCGTCATACACACTTTCATGCGGATGATCTGGTGTGTCCAATTGTCAGGGGCACACGATGGAGCGCTAGTCGTCGTTGGGATCGGGCTTCACAAAGCCCTCATCACCCGAGGGTTCAGGCGTCGATTTCAGGATGCGAGGCTCTTCATCATCCAAAGGCGCAAACAGCTCGTCATCGTCCATGTCCGGACCTGGCTGATCGCCACCAATCGAGTTTTCTTCCCCGTCGTCATCTTCGTCTGCGTCAGAATCCGGCTCGCCGCCATCCCAATAGGGGTTGTTGGCCCGCTGATGCTTTTCGATACGGCCACCGATCAAAATCGCTACTTCATACAGCAGGTACATGGGACCGCCGAGCATGGCTTGGGAGATGATGTCGGGTGGGGTCAGCACACCGGAGAGGATAAACAGAATAAGCACCGCAAACTTGCGGTTCCGTTTGAGGAAATCCGTAGACACCAGCCCCGAGCGCACCATGAGCGTAAGCGCCACAGGCAGCTGGAAGCCGAGGCCGCCGCCGATCAGCATCCGCATGGAATCACGCAGGTAATCGGCAATCTTGGTCTGTGGGTCGATGGTTACTTTATCCAGCGGGCGCAGTTGGGCCATATCACGCAGCGCGGCTCGATAGTCCTCACCGGCTTTGATGAACTCCTCTTTGGCAACTTCGGCCGGATTCATCGCAAAGAAGGTTTCGGACACGGTCCGGAATGTTTCCAGCACCGCGTTAAACTCAGTCGCGTTGCGAGACAGGTTAAACTCGCCGCCGTCCAGCGCGTAGCCGATAAGGAAGTTGAACGCCATCGGCATCACAACGAAGTAAACGAAGCTGATACCAACCCAATACAGGATTGGGGATGCCACCAAGAAAGGCCGCATCGCGCCCTTTTCATTGTTGTACAGCCCCGGCGCGATAAACCGCCAAATTTGGTACAGCAACACAGGCAGTGTAAGCGTCAATCCGACAAACAGTGCCAGCGTGAAGTCAGCGAAGAATTTCTCGAAAGGACTGGTGACGATGAACACAGTCGGTAAACCATTGCGCTCAAAAACCGCAATAATCGGGCGTGCCAGCCACAGGTAAATTGGCTTCGCGAGAAAGAACGCGCCGATGGTCAGCGCAAAGAACACAGCGACAAAGACGAACAAGCGCTGTCGCAGTTCCTTGAGGTGCTCCATCAACGGCGCTTGGCTCGGGTCTTCTTCTGTCCCGATCACCGTATCTTTCACGTCCGAATAAAGGTACTTCGGCCCCTGCCCCGCTTCTGTTTCCAGCTTGGTTTCTTCAGCTTTCTTCCGGAACATGGACTGCATTTGCGAAGCGACACGGGAAATGCCGCCGGGCTTTTTGTCGTCACTCATGGGTTAGGACGATGCCTCAGACTTGGGGGCTGGTGCGGGTTTGCTTTCCGCAGCCGGTTTGATGGGCGCGGGATCAGGCTGCCAAAGGTCTTTGGGATTTACAGACTTCGAGGTCTCCCGCACATCGTCCTCAACCTCCTGCATCGCTTCGCGAATTTCGGAGGTTGGGTCGATGCTTTTACGAAGATCTTGGGCTTCTTTGCGCAGATCATCGAGATCGCTTTCGCGGATCATGTCGTTGACCACGCCTTGGAATTCACGCGTCAGCTTGCGGATCTGCTTCATAACCGCAGCGATGCCCTTAAAGACCTTGGGCAGATCTTTGGGACCAACGACCAGCAGCGCTATGCCGCCAATCACGATCATTTCGGTCATTCCCAGGCCAAACACAGCGGTTCCTCAGGCTAGAAAAAGCAACACGTCAACGGCGAAGATTGGCGCTTAAGCGCTCTCTTTGCTGCCGGTCTCAGTCTTAACCGTTTCAGCAGTTTGATCGTGATCGATTGTCTTCGCAGGCTCGTCAGCTTCTGCTTCGGCTTCTTCGCCCTTCTTGTCGTCTTTCAGACCCGAACGAAACGCGTTGATGCCCTTGGCCATGTCACCCATGAGATTTGGGATACGACCGCGACCACCGAAAATCAGCAGTACAATAGCCAGCAGAATGAGAAGAACGATAGGATTACCGAGACCACCGAGACCCATGATATTTCCTCCAAAAGTGGATTAATGTCGCCTCAGGTGCGCGCGAGGCTGAACTGTTTGATTTGATATGGGGCATCAAACCACAACGCGCAACAGCAACAATGTTGTTATTCCCGTTCCGGCCTCACCCTTGGTAAGGGTCAAGCCATTCAGAACGAATTTGCATCTTCTGCACTAGCAATGAAGCCGCAAACGGACAACTTTTTTCGCGAAAATTATATTATTGGCCAGAACGCTTTTCAGCGGGCTTGATCCAGTTGGATGACGTCCGCCGACGTGCCTGCGTCGACCGCTTCTTCGCCGTCTTCCATTTCCAGCTCGGTTTCGGTTTCATCTTCATTGTCTTCCTCAGACGTTGGGAGAGATGCGAGGCCTTCGCGCTTGTCGAGCAAGCCGGCGGCCTTGAGTTCGTCCATGCCGGGCAATTCTTTCACCGTCGACAGGCCGAAATGATCCAGAAAAGCGTCTGTGGTGCCCCACATCAGCGGGCGACCCGGCGTCTGCTTTCGTCCGCGCGGCTTGATCCAGCCGGCTTCAAGCAGCGTATCCACGGTGCCCTTTGCAACAGCCACACCGCGGATGTCTTCAATCTCAGCGCGGGTGACGGGCTGGTGGTAGGCGATGATCGCCATCGTCTCCATCGCGGCACGGCTCAACCGGCGACTGGCAACACGCTGGATGGCGAGGTCGCCGGCCAAGTCTGATGCTGTCCGAAACGCCCAAGCATTGCCCGCGTTCTCCAGCACAATTCCGCGGTTGGAATAGTGTGATTGCAGCGTTTCCAGAATCTCGCCAACGTCTTCCCCTTCTGGGATTTGCGCAGCAAGCACGGTCGCCGGCACTGGATCCTTGGAGGCAAACAGCAGGGCTTCAATCAGTCTCAGGGTGTTGAAATCGGTCATTCACCACGCTCCCACTCGCCCGCATCATCAAGGTCGAATTCCCGGCCCTCGGGCGTTTTCAAGTAGATGTCACCAAACGCACCCTCTTGCCGCAGCGAAATCTCACCCCGGCGGGCCAATTCCAGACTGGCCGCGAAAAACGAGGCGCGTGCGGAGCGGCGCTTGTTGGGGGAGCTGATGTTGATCGGCATGAACGAAGAAAGTGTGCGCCAACTGGGGATGGGCCGTCCAACCAAGCGCGACAGGTTCTTGACGGCTTCTTCCAGCGAATAAACCGGGATCTTGCGTACGGCGCGATCCACCGCCGTATGGCGATTCTGCACCAGCGCATAGGCGCGGAGCAGGTGGTAAAGCTCGACATCCAGACGGGTTTCAACCCGGTTTTTGATCTTGAAAACCGGCCCACGCTCGAACCGCTGATCGCCACGTTGCGGCAGGTTAAAGACCTCTTCAGCCGCCTTTTGCATCGCTGCGAGCCGCTGCAACCGGAACGCAATCGCCTCAGCAGACTCTGCCGCCGCAATCGCTTCTTCCGCCGTTGAGGGCAGGAGGATTTTGGATTTCAGATAAACCAGCCATGCCGCCATTACGAGGTATTCAGCAGCCAGGTCCAAGCGCTGCTTCTTTGCCATATGCATGAAGCGCAAATACTGATCGACCAAAGCGAGGATGGAAATCTGAGTAAGATCGACCTTCTGATCCCGTGCCAAATCAAGCAACAGGTCGATCGGCCCCTCATAGCCTTCGAGCTTTAAAAACAGACCACCATTGGAACGCGGCGCACCACCGTCGTCCTCAAAGTCCGGATCATTTTCAGCATTATGCGAGGATTTATCCATGCTTCCGCTATAGGCGAAAGCCCTTGAATTGGGAATTCAGGCGGCTGGGGATAAGTGAAACTTCCCCAGCCTAGACGCCAAAATTCACAGCGCAGCCCCTAGCCGCGGACGAAAAAACATTCCTGACCGGCGACCTTAAGCTTCACACAGAAATCGACAGCGGTGATTTTCGTCGGCATTGGACCGGCTTGCAGGCGATAGAAGATCCCACGAGAGGTCGAGTCGTATTTAACAACGCGGCTCGATAGGCCACCGAGCAGCGATGGATACTTGTCCTGCAACCGCTCCCAAAGCACTTTTGCCTGTTGCTCGGTCCGCAGGGAGGCAAGCTGAATGCCAAAGGGCGCAATGACGGCTGCACCCGACAAACCCGGTGATTGCGGCGTGGTTGGCAGGCCAGAAGCGGGATCAATGGACGCTGTTTGGGAAACGCTGCCGCGCTGCCCCGTCAACTGAACGGTTTGCGCAGACGCCGTGTTTGATGGCGTCAGCACCGCCGTTGAAGCCAACAGCGTTGGCGTCATCGTTGTCACCTGAGCGCTTGCCTGAACGGTTCGGGCGAAGCCTTCATAGGTCAAAGGCACGGTGCCGCGTGTTTTGGGAATCACGTCAATCAAGCCGTTTGCCAGTGGTGAAGCGTCGGCCAAAGGCTCTTCATCCGCAGGCGCTGTCAGTGGTGCCACTTCAGCTGCTGGAGCAGGCGTGAGGGCGGCTGGTGTCGCACTTTCCGCCGGCGCTGCCACGGCAACTTCTGTGATGGGCTCAAGGGTCACCGGCGCTCGCGCGCTGTCAATTTGCGGAACAATCAGGGACTGACCACCAAAGTTCATCGTCATGGTTGGCGCGTCACCCGCATCACTGGCGTAGCGGTCGTCGGATGGCTCCAGAACACCGCGTGGGTTGGTCAGCACCGATAAATCAGTCTCAAACGAGCGTCCGGCGGCAACATTGGGGTCAATGCCGGCTTCGTCCGGGCGCAATTTGATCGGACCTTCTGGCGCCAGCAGAACCAGCGCATCGTCATTCTGCGATTGGCCAATGCCTTTAAACGCGGCGTAACTGACGGACATGAGCAGCCCAAGCCCGAGCAGCATCACCACGGCCATCATGCCATTGCGGATAAACATGAACGCGCCGCCACCCTTTTTGCGATCACGCTTTGGTGGTCGCGATGGCAAAGCAGAATTTCCACGCCGCTCGGTCCGAATTGGCGCAGGCTTGCGCCGTTGCGTTTCACGGGATGCCGCAGCACCGGCCAAGGGATTTGCCGTGGCCTTTCGACCAGCTGGCCCCAGCGGACCGGATGGACGGCGCTCGGCTGCTTGCGCGTCGGTGGAAACGTAATGATTAGGCTGCACGGACGGACCGGCGCGCTGATCGCTGAGGTTCACTCGCTCACCCGCACGGATGGCAGAAGCAGAAGCCATGCGAGGCTCTGTCACCGCACTTTGCGGCGCAGCAGCTGGGCTGACAGCATGGGTTGCTGTTGTCGCGACAGGCGCAGCTTGGAAAGACGGCGTGCTGGGCGGCGTATGCTGCGGTTCGTCGAAGTCACGACCACCGTGGAAGCCAAAAGACGGCTCGTCCGGCTCGGTCGCCAGCGACGGCTGTGGCGCGCCGAGCGGATAAGGCTCTTCGCTGCTCTGGTAGCCGGTTAAGTCGTCCATCAGACGCTCTTGTTCCGCGACATGCTGTTGGATTTCTTCTGGCGCTGCGGTCTGCGCGTCCCAAACGGGCGCAGCCGTTTCTTCCATCGGCGCTTCTGCGGTCATGCCTAAGCGACTGCGTAATTCGTTGGATGCTTCCCAGCCAAAACCCGGCTGTTCGAATTCTGGCTGGACCTGAGCCTGTTCAGGCTCCGGCGCTGTGATCGCAGGGCGAATGCCTTTTCGGCTCGCACCAAAGCGATACGGCTGCGAGGGCGCAGTCAGATTTTCGGATTTCAACGACCCCAGCGTTGGGGCGTTTTCCTGATTGGCGTCGGCGTTATCACCTTCACCAAAAATACGGCGTTCAAAATAGCTCTTGCTCATTACGGCGCAGCTCCTGAACCGGCACTACGCCCAAAAGACGCAACCCGGTCGCTAATGTAATCTGAGCCGCTCTAATAAGCGCAAGGCGAGCTTGCGTGAGCGGCAGATCGTCGTCGACAACAATTCTTTGCGCTGGATCTACATTCCCTGCAGCCCAAAGCCCATGAATGGCTCCGGCAAGGTCACTCAAATAAAACGCCACACGATGAGGTTCCCGAGCGAGAGCAGCGCTCTCTACAATACGAGGGAACTGCGCAACGACCGATATAAGTCGCTGTTCTTCGCGTGTCCGCAGGTGAGCAAATTCAGCATCGCATAAAGATTTATCATCGATTCGCGAATCCGTAAAGACCTCAACTGCTTTCCGTAAAGCACTGGAAATACGTGCATGTGCATATTGGACATAAAAGACGGGATTATCTTTGGTGGCGGATGTTACTTCCGCGATATCGAACTCCAGCACTTCATTGTTGCGCCGCGTCAGCATGATGAACCGCAGCGCTGAAGCGCCAATCTCGCGGACCATACTTTCCAAGGTGACGATGTTACCGGCGCGCTTGGACAGCTTCACCGGCTCACCGTTTTTGAACACCTTTACAATGTTACAAATGATGATCTCTAGCGCGGCCTGCTTGTCGGTCACGCCCGCGACAGCGGCTTGCATCCGCTTGATGTAGCCCTTGTGATCTTCACCCCAGACGTCAATCTGCTCTGCAAAGCCACGCATGTGCTTGTCGTAATGATAGGCGATGTCGTTGGCGAAATAGGTGTAGGAGCCGTCGGACTTCTTCAGCGGGCGATCCACGTCGTCGCCAAAGGCGGTCGAGCGGAACAGCAGCTGCTCGCGCTCTTCCCAATCATCCGGCTTCTTGCCCTTTGGTGGCTCAAGAACGCCCCAATACATCAAACCCAGATCGGTCAGCTTGCCAATCGCGCGCTCGACCCCGCCCGTATCGACAATGCTGCGCTCGCTGACATAGAGCTGGTCGATGTCCATCAGCGCCAGCGTGCTGCGCACTTCGTTCATGTTGTAGTCAATCGCAAAGGCGCGGAACTCAGGCAGCCACTCGTCTTCGTTGGCGGTCAACCATTTGTCGCCATCCCGGTCCGCAAGGGCTTGCGCGATGTCGATCATGTATTCGCCGGGGTATTGGCCATCCTCCAGCGTGATGGTCTCGCCCAGCACTTCGCGATAACGGGCAAAAGCGGTCCGGCCCAGAACGTCTACCTGCGCGCCTGCGTCGTTGATGTAGTATTCCCGCGTGACGCCAAAGCCGACTTTGGCCAGCAACGCCGCCATGACATCACCCACAACCGCGCCGCGTGCGTGGCCCAGGTGCAAAGGGCCAGTGGGGTTGGCCGAAACGTACTCGACATTCACCGGATTGCCCTGCCCCAAGTCAGAGCTTCCGAAGCCGTCCCCATCGGTCAAAATGCCCTTGAGCAGCCCATGCCATGCTTCGTCTTTAGCGCGCATGTTGATGAAGCCCGGCCCTGCAATCTCGGCTGTATCAATTTCCGCCCAGCCAGCAATCTCGGCCACCAACTCTTCCGCCAGCGCGCGAGGGTTGGTCTTCGCCGGTTTTGCCAACACCATCGCGGCGTTCGTTGCGAAATCACCGTGGCTCGCATCGCGCGGCGGCTCCACCGTAATGCGGTCAATCGGCAGTCCATCGGGCAAGCGGCCATCGGCGACCATAGAAGCGAGGTGGGCTTTCAACCGGATTTCGAGGTTGGCAAACAGATTCATGGAAAGCGTGGCCTTTGGTGGGGGTCAGTCGATGGCATAGAGATCGAACTGGCGCCGATGCTCTTCGATTGCCGATTTATCAGTCATGGATGCAATAGTGTCGGTGACGATGCCAGCTCGGACAACAGGGTCATCCATCGCCTCTGCCATACCCTTCTCGCTCAACAGCAGATCAGGGCGAGCGTCGTAAAGGTCGAAGAGGTCGCGAATGATCTTTGTCGTCTTATGACGGCGGCGATTCACCTGTGGGTGGCGGTAGAGATTGGTAAACAGAAAGGCGCGCAGTTCCTGCAGATCTTCGTACATCGCCGGAGAGAACGCGATAACGTGCGTCTCATGCGCGCGAATGTCTTCCGGTCCCCGCCCCGCGAACGCAGCCAGCAAACCCCGGCTGTTCGACAGCACGTCACCGATCAGCTCGGAAATCATCCGCCGTGCGACTTCAAAAGCGCGCTTGTCTGCAGGCAGGCCCGGAAAAGTCGCGTCAATGTCCCGAAGCGCCCGAGCGGGCAACGCAACATCGGCCAACGCGGCAAAGTCCAGCAAACCGGCACGCAAGCCGTCGTCAACGTCATGCGTGTTGTAGGCGATATCATCCGACAGCGCGGCAACCTGTGCCTCGGCTGAGGCGTGGGTGTGCAGCTCAAGATCAAAGCCAGCAAACAGGCGTTCCATATCTGCGGCCAAATCACCGTGAACGGGGCCATTGTGCTTGGCGATGCCCTCCAGCGTTTCCCAACACAAGTTCAGTCCGTCATAAGCGGCATAGCGACGCTCAAGCACCGTGACGATCTTGGCCGTATGCAGGTTGTGATTGAACGACGGCAAGCCCCGTTGATGCAAGCAATCCGACAGCGCATCTTCGCCCGCATGGCCAAAGGGGCTGTGGCCCAGATCGTGAGCCAGCGCAACGGTTTCGCCCAAGTCTTCGTTCAGCGAAAGCGCCCGGCACATATCACGGGTGATTTGCGCGACTTCCATCGAGTGCGTCAGGCGCGTTCGCAGCGTGTCGTTTTCATCGCTGACAAAGACTTGGGTTTTGTAAAGCAGCTTGCGAAACGCTCGGCTGTGAATGATTCGGTCGCGATCGCGCTGGTGCGGCAACCGCTCTCCGCCGTCACTTCCCGGCTCTAAATGTGCCCGTCCACGGGTCTTTGTAGGGTTTATGGCGTAAGAAGCGAGGGTGGACATGACATTTTGACCCCAATCGGCGGAGTTCTCTCTTGAAGGATGCGCAGGCACTCCCTACTCTCAATCTATGCCTTTGGATAGACCAGAAGACAGCTCGACTGTCATCCTAACCGCTTCTGCCGCCGCTCGTGTCAAGACTTTGCGCGAGATGGAGGGGAACGCCGCCTTGCATCTGCGTGTGTCGGTGTTGGGGGGCGGGTGCTCCGGCTTTCAATACAAAATCGACTTTGACGAAGCTGTGAAGACAGACGACAGCATCTTCGAAACCGATGGCGTTAAACTGCTGGTCGATGAAACGTCCATGGAGTTCATGGAAGGCGCGGAAGTTGATTTTGTGGACGAGCTGATTGGCGCGGCGTTCAAGATCAACAATCCAAACGCAACGGCCTCGTGCGGCTGCGGCACGTCTTTCAGCGTGTTCTGATCACGTGAAGGTTGCCAGCTTTAACGTAAATTCCGTCCGTGCCCGGCTCGCGAACGTCACTGAGTGGCTGGACGCGTTTAAGCCTGACATTGTGTGCTTGCAAGAAATCAAAGCGCAGGACGAAAACTTCCCCTTCGCCGACCTCGAAGCCGCTGGCTATCACGCAACCATCGTTGGCCAAAAGAGCTACAATGGCGTGGCGATCCTGTCTCGGGAACCGGTCGAAACCCGCTTGCGCGCCCTGCCCGGTGACGACGAGGACGATCACGCCCGTTATATTGAGGTCGAGACCCGCGACGGCTTCATCGTCGGCGGCCTGTACCTGCCCAACGGCAACCCGGCACCGGGGCCAAAGTTTGATTACAAACTCAGCTGGATGGACCGACTGATCCGCCATGCGGAAAGTCTGCTGGCGACGGAGCAGCCCTTTGTGCTGTGCGGTGACTACAACGTCATTCCAACCGATGCCGACGTTTACAGCCCAACGGCGATGAAAGACGACGCCCTCGGGCGACCAGAGAGCAAGGACCGTCTCTACACCCTGCTCAACATGGGTTTGACCGACACGTTTCGGGTATTCGAAGAACGACCCGGCCAGTTTTCTTACTGGGATTATCAACGCGGAGCCTATGACAAGGACCACGGCTGGCGGATCGATTTCATCCTTGCCTCGCCGCAAGCTGCGGACCGATTGGTGAACGCCGGCATCGACCGCACGCCTCGACCCAAGGAAAAAGCCTCAGACCACACGCCGGTTTGGGCCGAGTTTTCCTAACCAAAGCGGTATCCCCAGCTTTTAGCCCCAAGACTCCCAACAGTTTCTGTGATTTGCTACCCCAAGTAACGATGGTGGGAGGCCGATACCGTGACTGAACTTTGGGAACTTTCTGGAACCGAAACTGCTGCGTTGATCCGCAAGGGCGACATTTCCTGTGTTGATGCAGCGCAAGCCAGCATCGACAGGATGCACGTCACAAACCCGACGCTGAATGCTGTCGTGCAAGACCTCAGTGAACCAGCACTGGAGCGCGCAAAAGCGCTGGATGCGCAGAAAGACGGACGCGGTGAGATGCATGGCGTTCCCGTGACGGTTAAGGTCAACATCGACCAGAAAGGCTGGGCGAACACAAACGGTGTCGAAGCGTTCAAGGACTTGATCTCGCCGGGTGATGCGCCGGTTGTGCAGAACCTTGAGGCTGCTGGCGCGGTGATTATTGGCCGGACCAACACCCCGGAATTCTCCATGCGTGCAACCACGGTAAACGATCTGCATGGTCGCACGTTTAACCCGTGGAACGACTGGGCAACCTCTGGCGGATCATCCGGTGGCGCATCGTCTGCTGTTATGGGCGGCATGGGCGCGATTGCGCACGGCAACGATATCGCGGGATCCGTGCGCTATCCGGCCGCAGCGGTTGGCGCGGCAACCGTCAAGCCCGGTTTGGGCCGCACCCCCGCTTACAACCCCTCCGCCCCGGCGGAACGTTCGATCTTGGCCCAGCTGATGTCCGTGCAGGGTGTCATCACCCGCGATGTCGAAGATGTCCGGCTGGGGATGCGCGCGCTCACACGCTACAACCCGCATGATCCGTGGATGGCCCCGGTTGCGTTTGACGGTCCTGCGATCGACGGCCCCAAGAAGGTTGGCTTCACCCGCTATATGCCCCGACGTGGTTTGTCCACGGAAACAGAGGCAGCGCTTGATGCCGCTATTGATGCGCTAAAAGACGCGGGCTACGTGCTCGAAGAAGTCGAATTGCCGAACTTCGACGCGATGATCAAGGACGCCGAAGGCTGCTTCTTTGGCGATCTACTGGCGCACCTAACCCCTGCTGTGCGCGAGTATGGCAGCGAGTCCGTTAACCGGATTTTCGACAGCTATTTCGACTACTTCACCCTCTATCAGGGCGATGAGCTGATGCAGGGCTTGGCGCGGCGGTCCAAGCACGTGCGCGACTATTTGCTGTTTTTGGAGAAATACCCGCTGGTCCTGACGCCGTTCATGCCCGTCACGACCCAGCCGTGGAACCGCGATGCTGAAGACCTTGACGGCATGCTCGATTTGATTGGCTCGGCGGTCTACGTCTACTCGATGAACTTCCTCGGCCTGCCGGCAGGGAACATCGGGTCTCACTTTGCGGACGGGATGCCTGTCTCGGTGCAGATCATTGGCAAGCGGTTCCGCGAAGATCTCGTGCTCGACGCGTGTGAGGCGATCGAGCAGCGCGCCGGACGAATGTATGACCGGTTGAAGGCGGATCCAAACAGCCTGATTGCTGGGCTATAAAAGCGCGCGGTTAAGAAAGCAGGGTGTCTCGGCCTAGACCCAGAACCCCTGCTTTTGCGCCCAATCCAGCGCTGCATCCATCATTGCGCGATCCCAGTGCATGGCCTGAGCCACAGCAGCCACAGCCCCCGCATCGCCCGCGTTGAGGGTTTCAGCGACAAATTGCTCGTCGGTGGACATGAAGCACAGATCATTGAGCACTTCAGCCTGCCCCGACAGGTGCAAAGCCCCGCGCACAAGCTCCGTCCACGACGTTCCCCCGCCCCGACCATCACGCGATTGCAAGTACCCATCGCTTTCCAGCATTTCCGGGTCTGAGGTGATGCGATAGGACAGCGTGCCGTCTTCTGTCTCGGTGGTTTCGAGCAAAAAAGGGGCGTAGGTTTCGACTTCCTCAGCGTCCGCGTCTTCGCCTTCGGTAAAAGGCTCGTCTTCGTCGCGGATCGTTGTGGCGATGTCTGCAAAGACCGCGCCCATTTCAGAACCCTGTTGGCGTTTAGAGCCGAACAGGGATTTCAGGATTTGTTTCATATCTGATTGAGCAGGGCCAGAACGGTACTCGCCGACCCTGCTCGTCTCTCGTGTTGTTAAATGTCAGCGTAAACGTGTGTTTCGCCTTTACCGCCCGGATGACAGACCGCGCCCTTCTCAGCCGAACCGACTGTTTGCGCGTAACGCCAGATCGCACCGGAATTGTAGTTGTGCGTGCGCGGCTTCCACTCGCCCCGGCGACGCTCCAATTCCTCGTCCGACAGGTCAACGGTCATCAAACCGGAAACCGCGTCGATTGAGATCAGATCGCCGTTCTGCAGCAAGCCAATCGGCCCACCAACAGCAGCTTCTGGACCAACGTGACCAACACAGAAACCGCGGGTCGCGCCCGAGAAGCGACCGTCGGTGATCAGTGCCACCTTGTCGCCTCGGCCTTGGCCGTAGATCGCTGCGGTGGTGGAGAGCATTTCACGCATGCCCGGACCACCCTTTGGCCCTTCGTTGCGGATCACCAGAACTTCGCCGTCCTGATAGTCACCCTTCTGAACCGCAGCAAAGCAGTCTTCTTCACACTCAAAAACGCGTGCTGGACCGCTGAAGTTCTGCACTTCCATACCCGCAACCTTCACGATTGCGCCTTCTGGAGCCAGATTGCCGCGCAGACCCACGACACCGCCGGTCGGCGTGATGGCGTTGGAAACGGGATAAACGACCTTGTTGCCCTCTGGGAACGCAATCTTCTCATGGTTTTCACCGATGGTCTTGCCGGTCGTGGTGATGCAATCCGTGTGGATGTAGCCGCCTTCAATCAGCGCCTTGATCACAATCGGCACGCCGCCAATCTCGAACAAGTCCTTCGCCACGTACTTACCGCCGGGCTTGAGGTCAGCGATGTAAGGGGTATCGCGGAAAATGTCACAGACATCATGCAGATCAAAGTCGATGCCGCATTCGTGTGCGATCGCAGGCAGGTGCAGACCAGCGTTGGTCGAACCCCCCGTCGCCGCCACAACCCGCGCAGCGTTTTCCAGCGACTTACGAGTCACGATATCACGAGGGCGCAGGTTCATTTCGATCAGCGACATGACCGCTTCACCCGATTTATGCGCGAAAGTGTCACGGATCTCGTACGGTGCCGGCGCGCCAGCAGAGTGCGGTAACGCCAGACCGATGGCTTCAGAAACACAGGCCATGGTGTTCGCAGTGAACTGTGCGCCACAGGAGCCCGCAGAAGGACACGCCATGCATTCCAACAGGTGCAAGTCTTCGTCAGACATTTCACCAACAGCATGCTGACCAACGGCTTCGAACAAGTCCTGCACGGTTACATCGCGGCCTTTGAACGTGCCGGGCAGAATGGAACCGCCATACAGGAACACGGACGGTACATTCAGACGAACCATCGCCATCATCATGCCGGGTAGCGATTTGTCACAACCTGCCAAACCGACCAAACCATCGTAACAATGACCACGCATGGTCAGCTCAACGGAGTCGGCAATCACTTCACGGGAAACCAGTGAAGACTTCATGCCTTCGTGGCCCATGGCGATGCCGTCGGTGACGGTGATGGTGGTAAACTCACGCGGTGTCCCGTGCGCGTGCTCCACGCCCCGCTTCACCACTTGCGCTTGACGCGACAGCGAAATGTTACAAGGCGCAGCTTCGTTCCATGTGGTCGCAACGCCGATCAGCGGCTGTGCGATTTCATCGTCGCCCAAACCCATCGCGTGCAGGTAAGAGCGGTGCGGCGCACGCTCTGGCCCTACGGTGGTGTGACGACTTGGCAGTTTCGATTTATCGATCTTTTTGTCAGCGCCCATGATTCCGGACGTCCTCCCCTGGATGA
This sequence comes from uncultured Alphaproteobacteria bacterium, assembly GCA_905479265.1. Taxonomy (GTDB): domain Bacteria; phylum Pseudomonadota; class Alphaproteobacteria; order UBA7985; family UBA7985; genus UBA7985. Next base: position 42,242 of record CAJQLX010000022.1, on the reverse strand, counting down.
CTCAGCAAAAACGGTTCTGACGCCTAGCAGACGTCAACTCACGTTCTTTTGTTGTAGTGGTCCCTGCCAAGCTTGGCAATTGAGCGTGCTAATATCAGCCCAGCCTTGACCTCACCCAATCAAACCGCCACTGATAAGTTCATGTCGAACGAAAACCAAACATTCCTTCGCCATGACTGGTCGCAGATTGAGCGCGTGTTCTACATGACCGCTCCGGCGCCCTGCCCGTATTTGCCGAACCGCACGGAGCGGAAGCTGATAACGGCTTTGGATCATGGTGATGATGAAGCTTTTGACGCGCTCAGCTGGTCGGGCTTTCGCCGCAGCCACGAGATCGCCTATCGCCCCGCTTGCCCGTCGTGCAATGCATGCATGTCCGCTCGCATCGACGTTGCTTCTCACCGGACCTCGCGGACGCATCGAAAGATCATCAACCGCAACCGCGATTTAACCCGCTCCGTTCGGGTCAACGAATGCACGCCCGAACATTGGGCGTTGTTTGATCGCTATATCCGCGCGCGCCACGGCGTGTCAGAAATGGCGCTGATGACGCCGGACGACCTGCGCATGATGATTGATCAGTCCACGGTCGAATCCGGCCTGCTTGAGTGGCGGGACAGCGACGGTGCGTTAAAGGCCTGTATGCTGTTTGATGCTATGGAAGACGGTCTGTCGGCGGTTTATTCCTTCTTTTGCCCGGACGAGACCCGCCGGTCGCTTGGGACATTCTGCATCCTCGACACCGTTGAACATTTGAAATTGCTACACCTGCCCAAGTTCTACCTCGGCTATTGGATCAAAGGATCCGAGACGATGGCCTATAAGATCGGGTTCTCTGGTGTTGAAATTCACCAACATGGGACTTGGAAAGCGGTTGAATCATCCCTCTCTGCGTCCTAACTCCCCCTTAACACTTTCACACGATTTTCAGGAAAACCAATGATCGGCCATATCGCCCCGCTGAACCGTTTGCTTGGCATAGTTGCACTCTTCTTGGTCACGGGACTGGGAACCGCCGGAACCGCTTACGGCGCTGAGGCCGGGCATGGCGGTTATCATCTGCCAGGTACGGACCTGAACCTGCTCTGGGTGCTGCCTTTTGCCGGGATGTTGCTATCGATTGCCCTGATGCCGCTGTTTATTCCACGGCTGTGGCACCATCACTTTGGCAAGATCAGCGCCTTTTGGGCGCTGTGTTTTCTGGTCCCGTGTTTGGTGATTTACGGCTTCCAAACGACGACGTTCCTCGCATGGGAAACGTTCATGCATGAATACCTGCCGTTTATCATTCTGCTGTTTGCGCTGTTTACCGTCTCTGGCGGTGTGCGGATCAAGGGATCGTTGGTCGGAACGCCCGTGCTGAATACCGGTATTCTCGCCATTGGCACCATTCTCGCCTCCTTCATGGGCACAACCGGCGCAGCCATGCTGCTCATTCGCCCGCTGTGCCGCGCCAATGACCACCGCAAGCACCGCGTTCACACCATCGTTTTCTTCATCTTCCTTGTTGCCAATATCGGTGGCTCGCTGTCGCCCTTGGGTGACCCACCACTGTTTTTGGGCTTCCTGAAGGGCGTCAGCTTCTTCTGGCCCACACAGGCTATGTTCCTGCCCATGCTGATGCTGTCCGTGATCCTGCTGGTCCTGTACTTCGTTGTTGATACAGTGCTCAGCCGCCGCGAAGATGAAACCGTGCCGATGAACAACATCGAAACCGGTAAAGAGGGCGAAAAGCTTGGGCTCGAAGGCAGCGTAAACCTGCTGCTGCTCGCGGGCGTTGTCGCCTTTGTGCTCTACTCCGGCTTTGCCGCCGATCTTCCGGCGCCCTTTGGCACCTCGGCGCACTTCATGATCTATGACGTAGACATCAAACTCGCCAACTTGATCCGAGATTTCGGACTGGTCGGGCTCGCGGGTCTATCGCTGCTGCTCACCGTCAACGAAAGCCGCCGTTTGAACGGCTTTACGTGGTTCCCCATCATCGAAGTTGCGACCTTGTTCGCCGGTATCTTCATGACCATCATCCCCGCGCTGGCCATCCTGCGCGCAGGTTCCGATGGCGCGCTTGGCTGGGTCATCGACGGGGTGACGCAATCCGATGGCGCACCGTTCAATGCCGCGTACTTCTGGGCAACCGGCATCCTGTCCAGCTTCCTCGATAACGCGCCAACCTACCTCGTGTTCTTCAATACCGCAGGCGGTGATCCAGAGCAGTTGATGGGCGAGCTCAGTCAGACGCTATTGGCCATTTCCGCCGGTGCCGTCTTTATGGGCGCGGTCACCTATATCGGTAATGCGCCGAACTTCATGGTTCGCTCCATCGCCGAAGATCGCGGGATCAAAATGCCGTCGTTCTTTGGCTACATGGCATGGTCAGTCGGCATCCTGATGCCGCTGTTCGTGCTGGTCACGTTTATCTTCTTTAACCCCGCCGCCGCGGGCTAAGAAGGACAGCAAGACAACCACGGCGCGCCAAGCCAGCCTCTTAGACTTTGAGCGCCGTGGTTTCCTTAATGACCTCCATCGACAAGCTGGATGTCACGTTGAACAGGTTAATCCGCCCAATAAACCGCTTGTAGAACAGGTCGTAATCACGGGTACTCGCAACGCGGATTTTCATGATGTAATCAACATCGCCAGCCAGCCGATGACATTCCAATATCTCCGGCATTTCATTGACGATCTCCGTAAAACGCCCCAACCAATCGCTTGTATGCTGATCCGTCCGAATGGCGATGAAAAACGTCTCGGTCAGCCCAATGCTGTTGCCGTTGAGAATAGCGACCTCGCGATCAATAACACCCGCCGCTTTCAGCTTCTTAATCCGGTTCCACACCGGAGACTTGGTTGAACCGATTTGCCGGGCGATTTCTTCCAACGGAAGGGTCGCATCGACTTGGATCAAGCGGAGGATTTTTCTATCCGTGTCATCGAACTGCATATTTGTTCTTCTCAAATCCTTATTTCCGCAACTTTATACTTCCTATTCATGACTTTTCAAAATCTTAGTGGAAAATACGGATTTTATTGGGAAAATCTCACCCAAAGCGGCATCAGACTCATACACAACCGTAACGCAAAGTGTCGAAGGTCATGCTGCATATCCCAAATTCAGACGATCAGACGCCAGAATGGTCAGTTCAGTCCCAACTGATCCACAACGGCATGGAACGCTCCGGTTTCGGTGAAACCGCCGAAGCCCTGTACCTGACATCAGGCTACGTCTACGACAGCGCAGAACAGGCTGAAGCCCGTTTCAAAGGCGAGGATGATGGGTACATCTATTCCCGCTATGGCAATCCAACCGTCAGCCTGTTCGAACAGCGCCTCGCCGCTTTAGAAGGAACAGAGCGATGTGTTGCGGTATCCAGTGGGATGGCGGCGATGCACGCGGCCCTCGCTTGCCGGCTGCAGGCGGGCGATCACCTCGTCGCGTCAAAGGCGCTGTTTGGTTCGTGCCTGCAGGTCATCACCACCCTGCTCCCACGCTATGGCATTTCCTACACGCTCGTGGATGGAACCGACCTCGCAGCTTGGGAATCCGCGATTACGAAGCACACGAAAGTTTTCTTCTGCGAAACACCGGCCAATCCAACCCTTGCTTTGGTCGATGTTGCGGCGGTGGGAAAGATTGCCAAGGCCGCCGGTATCACGTTTGTCGTCGATAACGCTTTTGCCTCGCCCGTGGTCCAACGCGCCACCCCGCTCGGGGCGGACGTCATCACCTACTCCGCCACCAAGCACATCGATGGACAGGGCCGCTGCATGGGCGGTGCTGTTTGCTGTTCTGAGCAATTCTACACCGACCACCTGCAAGATTTTGTCCGCCACACGGGCCCATCGCTCAGCCCATTCAACGCATGGACGCTGGCTAAGGCGCTGGAAACGCTGGATTTGCGGGTGTCGCGCATGGCCGATAACGCCCTAAACATTGCTGAACACTTGGAAGGTCATGACGCCATCGATCGCGTGTCTTACCCCGGTCTCCAAAGCCACCCTCAACGAGAGATCGCCTCAAGACAAATGCGAAACGGTGGTACGCTCGTGGCCTTCCAAGTGGCAGGAGGAAAGGCCAATGCCTTCAAGGTATTGAACGCCCTGCGTCTCATCCGTATCTCGAACAACCTTGGCGACAGCAAATCTCTGGTCACCCACCCGGCGACCACCACGCACCGCGTATTGAGTGAAGAGGCGCGGTGGGAGGTTGGCATTTCCAACAATCTGATCCGGCTGAGCGTTGGCCTCGAAGACGTCGGGGACTTGAAAACCGACTTGGAAAACGCTCTGCGCATGATCGACTAGAGCCACAAAAAAAGGGGGCCAATGCCCCCTCTTTCAACGCTTCGATCCGGTGCTTGGGGCTTAAACGCCAAACAGCAACCGGCTCGGGTCTTCGATGTTTTCCTTCACCTTGACCAAGAACGTCACCGCTTCCCGACCGTCGACAATTCGGTGATCGTAGGACAGCGCGAGGTACATCATCGGGCGAATGACAACTTCACCGTTCACCGCAATTGGGCGATCTTCGATTTTGTGCATGCCCAAAATGGCGCTCTGTGGCTGGTTCAGAATCGGCGTTGACAGCATGGAGCCGTAAATGCCGCCATTGGAAATGGTGAACGTCCCGCCGGACATTTCGGCCATAGACAGCTTGCCATCCCGCGCGCGCTTCCCGAAATCAGAGATGCTGTTCTCGATATCCGCAAAACCCATCTGATCCGCATCACGGATCACTGGAACCACCAAGCCGTTCTCCGTGCCGACAGCGACACCGATGTTGTAGTAGTTCTTGTAGATGATGTCGGTGCCGTAAATCTCGGCGTTGACCGCTGGCAACTCTTGCAACGCGGCCACACAAGCCTTCGCAAAGAAGGACATGAAACCCAGCTTGATGCCGTACTTCTTCACAAACGCATCTTGGTGCGATTTGCGCAGATTCATCACCGCAGACATATCAACATCGTTGAACGTCGTGAGCATCGCAGCGGTATCTTGCGCTTCTTTCAAGCGTCGCGCGATGGTCTGGCGCAGTCGCGACATGCGAACGATTTCTTCTTCACCGCCGGGCTGACGGGGCGGTAATTGGTCCGTTGGGGTCAGGCCAGAGGCCTTGCTTGCAACCGCACCAGATACGTGACCCTCCGGCCAGGAACCAGCTTTTGCAGCCTTCAGCGCATCAGACGGCATCACCCGCGCACCAGCCGCAGGCGCAGCAGAGGGCTTTGGCGCTGGTGCAGCCGGAGCCGGAGCCGGAGCCGCCGCGGCAGGCGAAGGCGTCGGCGCAGCAGCCGGAGCCGCCACAGGCGCAGCGCCCGCTTCCATCATCCCAAGAACAGCACCAACCTCTACGGTAGCGCCTTCTTCCGCCAAAACCGAAGCCACGACACCGTTTGCAGGTGCACCAACTTCGAGCGTTACCTTGTCTGTTTCCAGTTCGACCAGCGGCTCGTCTTGCGCCACGGCTTCACCGGGCTGCTTGAGCCACTGAGCAACGGTCGCTTCGGTAACAGATTCGCCCAAGACAGGGACGACGATTTCTACAGCCATTCGCTGTTTTCCTTTTACTATGTAGAAAGCGACTTAGCGCCGCTTGACCGGACCAACCAAAGCCGCTTCGACCAAGGCTGCCTGTTGTTTTTTATGCAAGGAGCCTGAGCCCGTCGCCGGTGAAGCCGCAGCCGCGCGGCCCGCGTAACCCGCACGTCCCGCTGGGGCGCCAACCTGCTCCAGCACGTCTTCGATGTACGGATCAACGTGGGTCCAAGCGCCCATGTTTTTGGGCTCTTCCTGACACCAGACGAACTCACAGTGCTTGAAGCTCTCCATCTCTTCGGCCAAGGCGATGCTTGGGAACGGATAGAGCTGCTCGACCCGCACCAGATGGACGTGATCCAAACCGCGCTGTTCGCGTTCTTCGAGCAAGTCGTAATAGACCTTGCCCGTGCACAGAACCACGCGCTTGGCGTCTTTGCGCACCGCCATGTCCATCGAGCGATCTTCCAACAAAACCCGGTGGAAGGTCGAACCGTTCATAAAGGCAGCTTTGGACGAAACACACCGCTTGTGACGCAGCAGTGACTTCGGCGTCATCAGCACCAACGGCTTCCGGAAATCCCGGCGCAGTTGGCGGCGCAGGATGTGGAAATAGTTTGCTGGCGTGGTGCAATTCGCCACCTGCCAGTTGTCTTCTCCGCACATCTGCAAATACCGCTCAAGCCGCGCTGAAGAGTGCTCCGGGCCTTGGCCTTCGTAGCCGTGCGGGAGCAGCATCACCAACCCGGACATCCGCAGCCATTTTGCTTCAGCCGATGAAATGAACTGGTCGATGATGATCTGTGCGCCGTTAGAGAAATCACCAAATTGCGCTTCCCAAAGGGTCAGCGCCTTGGGTTCGGTATAAGAATAGCCGTACTCGAACCCCAAAACACCCAACTCGGACAGGGGCGAGTCGATGATCTCCAACCGCGCCTGATCCTCTGACAAAGTCGCCAGTGGCGTGTGCGTCGCTTCGGTTTCTTGGTCCGTCAGCACCGCATGACGCTGCGTGAACGTCCCCCGGCGCACATCCTGACCTGAAAACCGGATCGGAGCACCTTCCATCAGCAGCGAGCCAAAGGCCATAGCCTCCGCCGTTGCCCAATCGAAGCCCTCGCCAGACTCAAACATCTCGCGCTTGTTGTCCATCAGACGGACAACTTTCTTGTTCGGTACAAAGTCCTCCGGCATGGATGGCAGCTGTTCCGCCAAGACCATCCACTGCTCGACGGACAGGCCGGTTTTGCCGCGACGCGGGCCGTCTTCGGCGCGCTTCAATCCTTGCCAAGACCCACCCAGCCAATCGGCGCTGTTTGGCTTGTACGATTGTGCAGCCTCGAATTCCTCGGCCATCAGCGCTTGGAAATCGTCGTGCAAGCGCTGCGACTCTTCCGCAGAAACCACGTTTTCGGCGGCCAGCTTTTCCGCATAGAGCGCACGCGTCGGGCGTTGCTGCTTGATTTGCTTGTACATGAGCGGCTGGGTGAACGCGGGCTCGTCGCCTTCGTTATGACCAAAGCGACGGTAGCAGAACATGTCGATGACAACGTCCTGCTTGAATTCCTGCCGAAACTCCGTCGCAATCCGCGCCACGTGAATCACGGCTTCTGGATCGTCGCCATTCACATGGAAAATCGGTGCCTCGATCGCCTTTGCGATGTCCGTACAGTACGGACCGGGACGCGCATTGACCGGATTGGTGGTGAAGCCAATCTGGTTGTTAATCACGAAGTTAATCACGCCGCCTGTGCGGTAGCCCTTCAAGCCGGTCAGATCCAGAACCTCAGGCACCAAGCCCTGACCCGCAAAGGCCGCATCACCATGGATCAAGATCGGCATGACCTTGGTCCGTTCCGTATCGCCATGCTGGTCTTGCTTAGCCCGCGTCTTACCCACCACAACCGGGTTTACGGCCTCAAGGTGCGATGGATTGGGGTTGAGCGACAGGTGAACCGTCTCGCCATCAAACTCACGATCGGCGGATGAGCCCAAGTGATATTTCACGTCGCCGGACGCGTTGATGTCGTCGGGGAAGGCAAAGCCGCCAAGGAACTCGTTCAGAATCGCCCGGTACGGCTTGTTCATGAAGTTCGCCAGCACGTTCAACCGCCCACGGTGCGCCATGCCAAGCACAACTTCTTTCAAGCCCAGTTGCGAGCCACGCTTCAGGATTTGCTCCAAAGCGGGAATCATCGTCTCACCGCCATCCAAGCCAAACCGCTTGGTGCCGGGGAATTTCTTGTCGAGGAAGTTTTCGAAACCTTCAGCGTGGGTCAGGCGCTCCAAGATCGTCCGCTTGCCCATTTCGGTGAAGTCGGTCTTGTTCTCGATGCCCTCGATCCGCTCTTGCACCCACGCCTTCTGACGCGGATCGGTGATGTGCGTGAACTCAACGCCGATTTTACCGCAGTACGTGGCGCGACACCGGTCGAGGATTTGTCCGACCGTCGCGTACTCGCCAAGGCCAAGGACGTTGTTGATGTAAACTTCGCGGCTCATGTCTGCATCGGTAAAGCCGTAGGTCGCTGGCTCCAGCTCTTCGTGCTCTTCCTGCTTTTTCAAGCCTAAGGGGTCGAGATCCGCCTTGAGATGTCCGCGAATTCTGTAGGCGCGGATCATCATCAGCGCCGCTACGGAATCCTGCGTTGCCAGCTTCGCAGCTTCGGAATCCAGTCCAACGGCCGCTGCTGGCTTCTTCTTTGCCGCAGCCGCACGGTCGGCTTCTTCCTCAGCGCTGATCGCGCCAACAATTCGAGTGCTTCGGGACTTCCAGCTTGGACCGTTGAAATCGCCAAACAGAGCAGCTTCATCGTCGCTCAGCGCCGCGAAGAATTCTTGCCAATTGGAATCAACCGCCGACGGGTTTTGCGTGTACAGCGCAAAAAGGTCAGCAATATAAGAAGCGTTAGCGCCAGTCAGCGCGGAGAGCGGGTCGTCGTAAGAGGCTGCGTCACCAGCCTGATCCAGCGGTGCCATTGGTTTCCTGTCTCTACAATGGTGCGTACCAGCCGAAATAAGCTGGTCACGAGAAAGCAAAGTAATCCTGCGCCTTAGCTTTACGCCGGTCCGCAGAGAATTAAAAGCGCCCCTTCCTGCCGTATCTGCGACCGCTGCACAACCAAACCTGCATGGCTTGGCTGGTTGCTGAGGTCTTTGGCGCAAGGACTCCAGCGAATCGATTCCCGACTCCCAATTTGCATTATGAGACTTAATCGCTGCCATCGGCGGGATAATCACGGATTACACGCCTTAATCAGCAAAAACCACTGGTTTTCATAGACTTGGCCGGCGGATTAACACCTTATCGATGCAAATTTCTAAGTCTGAACAGTCTGCTTTTCACTTACCCAATATTGTTGGGGTCGCATTCTGCAACGGACATCGGGGTATTTGACAACACGTCTCACCGGGATTTGAGGGACGACGCAATGCGACGTTTGCTACAGCATGGAACGGCGATTATCGCCATGGCTTCCGCGACTTTTCTGTTCGGCTGCGAAGCCGTGGAGAACGGAGAAGTCGCTTCACAACGCCTGTTAAAGGGCCACGCCTTTCATGGCGAGGGCGAATACGTTGAACTGGCGGCCTCTACGGCTGAGCGCAGTTTCAGCCGACCGTTGGCCCCCACCACGGATGCAATGAAAGAGTTCCTCTGGGACAACAACGTTCGCGCGTTGATTGTTTCGCAGGGCAATGACGTTGTTTTCGAATCCTACACCGGGGAACACGACGAAACGACGCTGTGGAACATGCACGGCATCAGCACGACGATGATCTCAACGGCTGTTGGCGCGGCGATTAAGGACGGCAAGATTCAGTCGCCCGATGAGTACATTTCCCTTCATTTGCCGGAATATGGCGGCTCGGGTTTGACGTGGCGGCACCTGCTGACCATGACCCCGAACATCCGCTACCGGGAAACACCATTCTCACCGGTTTCGCAGACGGCGCGCCTGTTCACGGACGACGACTTCTCCGATTTGGTGCATCAGCCGGACTTCAATCCGGAATCCCAGCCGGGCGATGAATTTCAATACAGCTCCCTGACGGCGCAAATCATGGCGGAAGCCTTGGAAGCGGTTTACGACGCGCCCATCGAGCGGATCATCACCAACGAAGTTTGGTTCCCCATGCGCGCCGAGCTGGCCGCCAAGTGGGCTGTAACCGAAGGTGAGGATAAGCAGGCGCGTGCCGGCTATGGGCTGTACATGACATCCCGCGACATGTGGCGTCTGGGACGCTTCCTCGCCACGGACGTGAAGCATCAAGTGGATCCAGAATTCCTTGCAGAAATGCAAGGCCCAGTGGCCGGCAAAGGCCGCTTTTTCAGACGTACCGAATCCCGTCTTCTTTCCGAGAACTGGGGTTACGGTTTTGGTACATGGTTCGTTAAATTCCCGCTGAACGGCAAACTCGTCGCGGGTTACGGATCTATCGGCTTTGGAGGCCAAACCGTCTTGAACGTACCGGCGTACGACATGACGATTGCTGTAATGGCACAAATACCTCCTCACGGCGGTCGGGCTGCGTTTTTCCAGTCGGTATTGGAGCACGCACTCAATCAGGAGGGTTGAAGCAAAAGTACTGATCCCCTTTTGCGGAAACCTTACACTTCTCTAACTTAAAAAGGCGGCTCTCCCGAATGGGAGGCCGCCTCTTTTTTTTGCCTGCAATCAGGAAACGAGGCTGACTTAGCCCATCGCCTTCAGCATCGCTTCGCCCAGCCCGGCCGGGCTGTCAGAAACCACGTAGCCCGCAGATTTCATCGCTTCAATCTTTGAGCCAGCGTCACCCTGCCCCCCTGCGATGATGGCACCAGCGTGCCCCATGCGCTTGCCCGGAGGCGCGGAAACACCCGCAATGAAGCCAACGATCGGCTTCTTGACTTTCTGTGCAGCAAAGAACTCAGCCGCTTCTTCTTCTGCTGAACCGCCGATCTCGCCGATCATGATGATGCCGGCGGTTTCGTCGTCTTGCAGGAACAACTCAAGACAATCGATGAAGTTGGTGCCGTTGACCGGATCACCACCAATACCAATACACGTGGACTGACCCAAACCAGCCGCCGTTGTTTGCGCAACGGCTTCGTAAGTCAGCGTGCCAGAGCGAGAAACGATCCCGATTTTGCCACGACGGTGAATGTGCCCCGGCATGATGCCGATTTTACATTCGTCAGGCGTAATCACACCCGGACAGTTTGGACCGATCAGGCGGGTTTTTGAGCCCGACAACGCGCGCTTTACCTTCACCATGTCCAACACCGGAATGCCCTCGGTGATACAAACCACCAGCTCAATTTCCGCGTCGATGGCTTCAAGGATGGAATCTGCCGCGAACGGAGGCGGGACATAGATCACCGAGGCGTTGGCTTCCGTGACGTGCTTGGCTTCCGCCACCGTGTTGAAAACCGGCAGGTCCAAGTGCGCCTGACCGCCCTTGCCCGGCGTTACGCCACCCACAACTTTGGTGCCATAGGCCAGCGCTTGTTCGGAGTGGAAAGTCCCCTGCGAACCCGTGAAACCTTGCGTGATGACGCGCGTATTTTTGTCTACGAGAACGGCCATGTTACGCAGCCTCCTTCACGGCTTTGGTAATCTTGTCAGCTGCATCAGCGAGGTTGTCAGCGGGGATGATGGTCAGGCCGGAATTCGCCATGATTTCCTTACCCTTTTCCACATTCGTCCCTTCGAGACGCACGACCAAAGGCACGGACAGGCTGGTTTCCCGCGCCGCCGCAACCACACCACTGGCGATGATATCGCACTTCATGATGCCGCCGAAAATGTTGACCAGAATGCCTTTTACATTCGGGTCAGAGAGAATGATTTTGAAGGCGGCCGTGACACGCTCTTCGGTTGCGCCCCCACCGACGTCGAGGAAGTTTGCAGGCTCGGAGCCATAGAGCTTGATGATGTCCATCGTTGCCATCGCAAGCCCGGCACCATTGACCATACAGCCAATTTCACCGTCCAGCTTGACGTAGTTCAGATCCCACTGTGCTGCTTCCAGCTCAGAGGCATCTTCCTCGTCTTCATCCCGCAGCGCTTCGATGTCTTTGTGACGGTACAGCGCGTTGTCGTCAAAGCCGACTTTAGCGTCCAGCGCGACCAAATCACCAGCGCCAGTCACCACCAGCGGGTTGACCTCAACCATCGCACAGTCGAGTTCTGTGAAGGCCTTGTACATTGCAAAAAGGAACTTGGTCGCCGACTTAACCTGCGCCCCTTCCAAACCCAAACCAAACGCGATCGAACGGGCGTGGTGGCCTTGGATGCCGGAGGCAGGGTCGATATCGACCTGCATGATTTTTTCCGGTGTTTCTTCCGCGACAGTCTCGATGTCCATCCCACCTTCAGTCGAAGCAACGATGGTCACACGAGAGCTTACGCGATCCACGAGGAAGGAGAGATACAGCTCACGCGCGATATCGCAGCCATCTTCGATGTAGAGGCGCTTGACCTCTTTGCCTTCAGGACCGGTTTGTTTGGTGATCAGGGTGTTTGCCAGCATAAACGAAGCCGCCGCCCGAACGTCCTCAACGGACTTAACAACACGAACGCCGCCGCCGGTTTCCCGCTTTGGATCGTTTTCGAAGTGGCCCGCGCCGCGTCCACCTGCGTGGATTTGCGATTTAACAACGTAAACCGGACCGCCCAGCTTCTCAGCTGCGGCAACGGCCTCATCAGGCGTAAACGCAACGCCGCCGTCCAGCACAGCTACGCCGTACTTTTTCAGCAGTTCTTTGCCCTGATACTCGTGGATATTCATGGAAAGGAAGGCTCCCTATCTTTTTGTGCTTTGCCCTATCATCGGACAATCTCAAGACAGGGGCACCCAGGAACAGGCGTCGCGTCTTGAGCAACAGAAGTCGCCAGCACAATACGCCCGCGGATGCGTGGGTCAATGCGCACACAGTGCTTAGCGGTGGCGCGCGAAACGAATACGGTTCAGTTGTCTACAAGGTCAAAGGGGCACTCGTTAGCCCCTTTGACCATCGCGCAGAAAATGCCTTACGACAGGGCTGCCACGGCGTCGTTCAAGCCCTTAACGGCATCAACCGATTGGTTGAACATGTCGGTTTCTTTGTCCGTCAGCGGCAACTCAACAATCCGCTCAACGCCTTCCGACCCGATAATCACAGGAACACCCACGTACATGTCGCTGACCCCATACTGTCCAGACAGCATCGCCGCGCACGGCAACAGACGCTTTTTGTCCTTCAAGTAGGATTCGGCCATCGAAATCGCGGAAGAAGCTGGCGCGTAGAAGGCTGAGCCCGTGCCCAGCAACGCAACAATCTCACCGCCGCCCTTGCGCGTGCGGTCAACAATCGCGTCTACACGCTCTTCGGTGATCCAACCCATTTTGGTCAGTGTTGGCAGGTCGATTCCGGCGACTGTGGTGTAGTTGACCACGGGAACCATCGTATCGCCGTGACCACCAAGAACGAAGGCGGAGACGTCTTCGACGGAAACATTCATCTCGTCGGCCAAGAAGTGACGGAAGCGCGCGGCATCCAGAACACCGGCCATACCAACAACCTTGTGCGCCGGACAGCCGGAGGCTTCCTGCAGCACTTTAACCATCGCGTCCAACGGGTTGGTGATACAAATCACGAAAGCGTCTGGCGCGTGCTCTTTAATACCGGCGCCAACGGCGTTCATGACCTTGACGTTGATCCCCAACAGGTCGTCCCGGCTCATGCCCGGCTTCCGTGCAACGCCAGCCGTTACGATGACGACGTCTGCGCCTGCGATATCGGCATAATCAGCCGTGCCCGTCATGCGTGCGTCGAAACCTTCGACGGGGGCTGCTTCTGCGATGTCCAACGCCTTACCCTTGGCTACACCGTCAGCGAGATCGAGCAAAACGACGTCGCCCAAGTCTTTCATGCCCGCGAGCAACGCCAAAGTGCCACCAATATTGCCAGCACCGACGAGTGCAATCTTGTTTCGAGCCATTCCTAAGTCCTTTCTTGACCAGCGCACAGCGGTGTACCGCGCCCTGTTTAAGTACTGCTCTTCTGGAGCCCTCGAGTCTTGAATGAAAAATTCAGCGAGGCGCGAATCAGCCAGAGAGCGTCGATTTTCTGCAGATCCGATGACTTGCTAAAGCGGCGTTTTCAGTGTGGCAAGTCACTTCACGCGGAGCTGTGATTTGCAGCGCGTAACCTTGATTGGCCAGACCAGACCCAAAATGGGAATGGGCCACGTACGCTATTTGGCGAAGAGAAAATGGGAGAATCTTATAATGATTTAGTGTCGATTCGGGGCCAAAAATAAAGAAATGCGGAATATCAATAACCTACCCCTTTGACGCATAATTTTTTTGGGCCGAGTCGCATAAGTTGGCATCACTGTTGCGTATGTACTCACTATCTTTGGTGCCGTGCAGTTTTCAGTGCGAGCCTCAGATTGTTTGATAGCTCTTCTTGCAGCCACCTGGGGGACGCGAAACTTCGCGTCTCCTTTTTTTTTGCGCATCGCTTCGGTCCGCATTACCACTTTCAGAACGATTCACCTCCAATCAAACTGGATTCAGTAATGACCGGAACCATTGACGCTCGCCTCACCGAATTGAACATCACCCTGCCCCCAGCAACTGCTCCTGTGGCGAATTATGTTCCTGTAACGCGGACAGGGAACCTGCTGTTTGTCTCGGGTCAGGTTTCCTTGGCCGATGGCGCGCCAATCGTGGGCAAACTCGGCGAGAATATGGATGTCGCACAGGGTGCTGTCGCCGCAGAGAAATGCGCGCTCGCGATCATCGCGCAAGTGCAAAAGGCACTCGATGGCGACCTCGACCGCGTGGTTCAAATCGTCAAGCTGACCGGCTTCGTGAACTCCACCGGTGACTTCACGGAACAGCCAAAAGTCATCAACGGTGCGTCTGACCTCATGGTTGAAGTCTTTGGCGACAAAGGCCGTCATTCACGCGCAGCGGTTTCCGCAGCCGCGCTGCCGCTTGGCGTTGCCGTAGAGATCGAAGCGATCGTGGAAGTCGCCTAAATGGGTTTTCAGAATTCAGCGCCCTCTGTGACACCGCGCCAGCGGGTGCTGAAGCCTGAGCAAATTCAGGCTATTTTTGAAGTCTTCCAAGGGATCGAGCCGGAGCCTAAGGGCGAGCTTGATTACGTCAACGCTTATACGTTGGTTGTCGCCGTGGCGCTTTCTGCGCAAGCCACCGACATTTCCGTCAATGCCGCGACCAAAGCCTTGTTTGCCAAGGTAACGACGCCCCAGCAAATGCTGGACTTGGGCGAAGACGCCTTGAAAGACCACATCAAGACCATCGGCCTCTACAACGCCAAAGCCGCGAACGTGATGAAGGCTGCGCGGATACTGGTTGATGCCTATGACGGCGAAGTGCCTGAGGATCGCGCCGCGCTCGAAAGTCTGCCCGGTGTGGGTCGCAAAACCGCAAACGTCGTGCTGCAGATGTATTGGGGGCATCCGACCATCGCCGTCGACACCCATGTCTTCCGCGTCTCAAATCGCATGGGAATGGCTGCGGGAAATAATCCTGACCAGGTCGAAGACGGCCTGAACCGGCGCGTGCCAGCGGCCTTTAAGAACCACGCGCACCATTGGCTGATTCTGCACGGACGATACCTTTGTAAAGCGCGAAAGCCGGAGTGCTGGCGCTGTCCTGTGCGTGACTGGTGTTGCTTCAAGGAAAAGACGCCAGAACCTGCGGCGAAAAAGAAGAAAGACTAGGCCCGAAAACCCCGCTTTTTGCCTTGCTATCTGCCGCTGGCAGTACAGGTTACAGGGGGTAATATTCCCCTTTCATAACCGCACCAGCGAGGATTACTTCGCCCCCATGACTGACCCTGAAGCGCGCCTGCACGTTCGAACGATTGGTAGCCTCTCTGAAGTCTCAGCCGAGGCGTGGGACGCCTGCGCAGGACAGTCTAACCCGTTCGTAAAGCACGGTTTTCTGTCTGCTTTGGAGGACAGTGGATCGGCAAATGCGGCGTCCGGCTGGGCGGCACAGCATGTGGTGTTGGAAGACAGCGAAACCGGCGCCATTCTTGGCGCGGTGCCGCTTTACGTCAAAAGCCATTCCTATGGCGAGTATGTTTTCGATTGGGGCTGGGCCGATGCCTATGAGCGCGCCGGTGGTCGATATTACCCCAAAGCGCAAGTTTGCGTGCCGTTTACCCCAGCAACGGGCCCGCGCCTGCTGCTGGGTGAGGCCTCAGACAGTGAGACGCACAAGATTTTGGGCGATGCGATTGTGTCCGTCGCCAAGCAACTGCAGCTTTCCAGTCTGCACGTCACGTTTCCCAACAAATCCGAATTCGATGCCCTGGGCGAGTTAGACCATTTTGAACAACGGCTGGGACTGCAATATCATTGGGAGAATCAGGGGTATCAGAGCTTTGATGACTTCCTGATGCAGCTCAACAGTCGCAAGCGTAAAGCAGTGAAGAAAGAGCGGCGTGAAGTGGCGGAATCGGACATCGATGTCCGCGTGCTGTCGGGCCACGATATGACCGAAGCGCTCTGGGACGCTTTCTACGACTTCTATATGAACACCGCCGACCGGAAGTGGGGCCAAGCCTATCTCACCCGCGCGTTCTTTTCGCTCTTGGGCGAACGCTGCGCCGATGATGTGGTGATGGTCATGTGCTTCGAGAACGACCAACCCGTCGCCGGTGCGCTGAACTTACGGGGCGGGGATACCCTTTACGGGCGGAATTGGGGCTGCTCGGAAGATCACAAATTCCTGCATTTCGAGGCCTGCTACTACCAAGCCATCGATTACGCCATCAAACACGGCCTGCAGCGGGTCGAGGCGGGTGCGCAAGGGTCGCACAAGGTTCAGCGGGGATACTTACCGAGTGCGACGTTCTCACTGCACTGGATCGCAGACCCAGCGCTCAGAAGTCCCGTTGCGGATTTTGTTCGTCACGAACGGGAACAAGTCGAACATCAAATTGCAGGCATGCTGGAGCACGATAACCCCTACCGCAAAGCTGAAAAATAGCCTGTCCGACTTCGCTTTTTCATCCAAAATGGATGGCGGTGTTTAGGCTGCGTCTGGCTCGCTGGTTTCTTCTTGCGAAACACCCGCCTTTGCCAACTCATCATCCAACCCGCGGCCAAGCCACAGGAAGAACATCCGGAAATCGCTGATCAGGGACCAGATCGGATGAGTGAAAGTCGCGGGGCGGTTTTTCTCGACGAAATAGTGGCCAACCCAAGCGAATAAATACCCACAAATCAACGCGATAGGCAGCGACAGCCAGTGGGTGTTCAACAAAAAGTTAAACAAGAAAATGATCGCGCCGCCCGTTCCCACAAAGTGGAGAAAGCGGGTGTTGGATTTGCCGTGCTCCTGCAGGTAGTAGGGCCAGAACTCAGCATAATTGGATTTACGTTCGGTCATGGTGGTGGATCTCCTGTCTCGGTCGCCCGATGGGGCGCTATTCGGAAGCACTATTAGTACAAATTTTATCTATTTTGTCTATGGCAGACCGCACAGAGCAGCAAACTGACAAGCAAAACGGCCACGAAAGGTGCCCTTCGTGGCCGTTAAAAAACGTTAGAGTGGTGCTTGGTCGATGCTTAGCGCACCGACTCCTCGCTGTCTGCGTCGTCGGGTGCAGGCAGCTTGGCAACTTCTTCGATCGCCGCTGACGGGAAGGTAAACACAAACTCCGTGCCATCCCAGTCAATGAGAACAGAACCGCCACTCTGCAAGCGACCAAACAGAAGCTCGTCCGCAAGCATTTTCTTGATCTTGTCCTGAATGACCCGCGCCAAAGGACGCGCGCCCATCAGACGGTCATAGCCCTGCTCGCCCAACTCGTTCCGCGCCTTGTCGGTCAGACGGATGGTGACAGAACGATCTGAAAGCTGGTTTTCGAGCTGCAGAATGAACTTCTCAACAACCCGACCAATGGTTTCCTTGGCCAACGCAGCAAACGGAATCACAGCGTCCAAGCGGTTGCGGAACTCTGGGGTGAACAGACGCTTGATCGCTTCTGTATCTTCCCCTTCCTTGACCGCCGATCCAAAGCCAATCGCTGCCTTGGACATCTCCGAAGCGCCAGCGTTGGTGGTCATGATAACCACAACATTGCGGAAGTTGACGGATTTGCCGTTGGCGTCGGTCAGTTTGCCGTGGTCCATGACCTGCAGCAGGATATTGAACAGGTCCGGGTGCGCTTTTTCGATCTCGTCGAGCAGCAGAACACAGTGCGGCTGCTGATCAACCGCGTCCGTGAGCAAACCGCCCTGATCAAAACCCACATAGCCCGGTGGTGCGCCAATCAAACGGGAAACCGTGTGCCGCTCCATGTATTCCGACATGTCAAAGCGAATAAGCTCAACACCCATGGTGTGCGCCAACTGCTTGGCCACCTCAGTTTTACCAACGCCGGTTGGACCCGAGAACAGGAACGCGCCAATGGGCTTTTCTGGTTCGCGCAGACCGGCACGAGACAGTTTCATCGCCGTGGACAAGGCGTCGATCGCATCGTCTTGGCCATAAACCAGCCGCTTGAGGTCACGCTCAAGCGTCATCAGCATTTCCTTGTCGTCCTTGTTCACCGTCTTCGGCGGGATCCGCGCGATTTTGGCGACAATGGCCTCGATTTCCTTGACGCCGACGGTTTTCTTGCGCTTTGACGGTGCTGCGAGCTTGGTCGCGGCACCCGCCTCATCCAACACGTCGATTGCCTTATCCGGCAGCTTACGATCGCCAATGTACCGGTTCGACAGCTCAACCGCCGTCCGAATGGCCTCGCTGGTGTAGCGAATGCCGTGGTGTTCTTCATAGCTCGGCTTGAGCCCGCGCAGGATCTTGACCGCATCCTCAACCGACGGCTCATTGACATCGATTTTCTGGAAACGACGAACCAGCGCACGGTCTTTTTCGAAGTACGAGCGGTATTCTTTGTAGGTCGTTGAACCGATGGTGCGCAGCTCACCCGCAGCCAAAGCTGGCTTCAGCAGGTTTGAAGCGTCCATCGCCCCGCCGGATGTTGCGCCAGCGCCGATGACCGTATGGATCTCATCGATGAACAAAATTGCACCGTCAAAAGCGTTGATTTCGTCAATAACGGCCTTCAACCGCTCTTCGAAATCACCGCGATAGCGCGTGCCAGCCAGCAACGCCCCCATGTCGAGGGAAAAGATGGTTGCGTCGTTCAGGACTTCTGGCACGTCGCCGTCAACGATCTTCTTCGCCAGACCTTCTGCGATGGCCGTTTTGCCAACACCGGGATCACCCACGTAAAGCGGATTGTTTTTGGTGCGGCGGCACAGCACCTGAATGGTCCGTTCGACCTCAAGATCGCGGCCAATCAGCGGATCAATTTTGCCTTCGCGCGCGCGCTCGTTCAGATTTCGGCAGTACTGATCCAGCGCCTTGGTGCCAGACTCGCCCTCGCCTTCGTCCTCACCCTCATCAGCGCCGCGAATGCTGCGCGATTCTGAGAGATCCTTATTCTTGGCAATGCCGTGAGAAACAAACTGCACCGCATCCAAGCGCGACATGCCGCGCTCTTGCAGGAAATACACGGCAAAGCTCTCACGCTCCTGAAACAGGGAAATGACAACGTTCGCGCCTGTCGCCTGACCGCGCCCTGAGCCCTGTACGTGCAGAATTGCCCGCTCAAAAGCGCGCTGGAACGACATGGTTGGGCGCGGGTCAACACCGTCTTCGCGAACCAAGTCATCGAGCTCGTTCCGGAGGAAGGTTTCGACCGCTTCGGTCAGTTCTTCGATATCAACATCACAAGCCCGCATCACCTTTTGAGCGTCGGGGTCAGAAATGAGCGCGAGCAACAGGTGTTCGAGCGTACAAAACTCGTGGTTCAGTTCGGCAGCCGCAGCAAGTGCGCGGCGGAGGGTTTCTTCAAGCTCTGTCGAGAGCATCAGCTGTCCTAACCTTTAGTCGTCTTTTTCTAGCGTGCACTGTAAGGGATGTTGGTGTTTGCGAGCGTAATCGACAACCTGCGTCACCTTGGTCTCGGCAACTTCGAAGGTGTAAACACCGCAAACGCCCACGCCTTGCTGATGCACATGCAGCATGACTTGCGTTGCGGCCTGCGCGTTCATGCTGAAAAACCGCTCCAGCACGTCCACAACAAATTCCATCGGTGTGTAGTCGTCGTTGAGCAGTAACACCTTGTACATACTCGGTTTTTTAGTCTTAGGCTTAGCCTCTAGCACCGTAGAGCCACCGGGCACGTTGGGTTCATCCCCTTTGTGCGGTGGTTTGGACGGTGGGTCTGAAGCAAGGATGTCCAGCGACATAGTGTCTTGATCCGTGTTGGTGTTCACGCGTGAGTTAACTCAATATGAAACGACTTTGGCCGCCTGTTAATGCCTGAATGACCATCTGGACGAGTTTCATCGTGGAAGACTCGATAATGTTTAGCATTCAAACAGCAAGACTGACCTCAGATGTTAAAACTGTCCGCAGACAACCTCATTTGAGGGACGCATCAGCGGTTTGGTCGGTGCGTTGGTTAGCGTGAAATAAGTTGCGCCACGGCTGGATTCAATGGGTGACAGACGATCCGCGTCATCGTTGCAGCCGTTTTCCAATGTAAAACCCAAAAAAACTTGACCGCCAAAGGGGTCGAGGGGTGATGTATTGCAGGGGAAAAAGACATCACCCCTCTGATTTCCCATGACGCACGGCAGTAGCGCTTGCCAACATACGTCCGGCAGCATGGGAAATTTCAGATTGTGTGGATACAGAGAGGTCGGCGCGGTTAACCGCTAGCCCTTGCCCTGGGAGTCTAGAATTGCCTTGGTCACGGCCTTACCCACTTTGCCTTCTTCGAGCAGCACAGTGATTGAGCCGTCGAGGAACTGGCGATAGGCGGACACGACCTGCCCCTGCTTGCCAACACACTGGACATCCAGCCCCTTGCGATCTTCGGCCAGTTGCGAGGTACAAACGATCTCACCGTAGCGCGTCGCAATGGCAAAGGTTGTCCCAGCGGCCTGTGCGTTGAGTGGCAGCACCAGCGCGGCGATTTGAGCGACCAGCGAGATCACGAGCGGCACAAGAGGGCCGCGGACGGCAGGGCGCTGTGTCAGTGCGTGGGCCATAGCCTTCAGCATGGGTTACTCCTTTGTCGGGTACCAATCTCGCTCCCGGTGGGGGATTGCCAGCGCATGAACGGCTGACGTCGAGAACGAGTGCGGCACCCCTTGGTGTTTGCTTTGGTGGATTGAATATAGGCGATTTGAGCCGCAGATGTTTGTCGAAATGCTCGGAATATTGAAACAAGGACGCTCGGTTTGTTTCAGAATATTTCAGCCGCATGGTACAAATCGGGAAATACGATACTTTTAGCCCATCACCCCAATGGCGGAAGACACCATGAGCGACGCAAACCATATCGCAATTCTGGACGACGACCCAGAAATCAGGAGCCTGTTGGAACAAAACCTGCGCAGTTCCGGGTTCGAAGTGTCCACCGCTTCGACCGGGCGTGATCTGAAAACCATTCTGGAGCACCAGACCATCGATCTGGTGGTTCTTGATTTGATGCTGCCCGGTGAAGACGGCCTGACCATCTGCCGCACGCTGCGGGCGGACTCAAATATTCCGATTATCATGCTGACGGCCATGACCCACGAAGCCGATCGCATCATTGGCCTGGAAATGGGCGCAGATGACTACCTGACCAAGCCCTTCTCCCCTCGCGAATTGGTGGCGCGGATCAAAGCGACGCTGCGTCGGCAAGGCATGGTTGCGACGCAATCCGAAGACCGGAAGCGCGTGGCGACCTTTGAGGGATGGAAACTGGATGTTGTGCGGCGCGAGCTGCGTGACCCCGAGGATGTCTTGGTTGATCTCACGTCGGGCGAATTTGACCTGCTCGCCGCGCTGATCGATCGGCCCAACCGCTTGATGACCCGCGACTTGTTGCTCGACATTACCAAGGGACGGCAAGCAGACGTTTTTGACCGTTCCATCGACATCACCATTTCACGGCTGCGCCAAAAGATCGAAGACGACCCGAAGAACCCTCAGTTCATCAAAACGGTGCGCGGCAAGGGTTACATTTTCTCCGCTGAGATTGGCTAGGATCTGTGCTTCGGCCCCTGCTTGAACAAAGCACCCCACTGGACATCGCCCGCGCTTTCCTGCTGGTCGTGATCGGCCTGAGTTGGTCCATTGTGATTTCGGTCGGCGGATTTCTGATCGTTCAGACCTATGGCGAAGAAGTCGGCAAAGGCCCGCCTTTTGCCGATCAAGCGATGGCGGTGGCCGAAGTGCTGGAACGAACCCCCGCCTCGCTGCGCCCAGAAGTTTTGCGCGCCGTCACGTCAAATTACTTCGACGTGGCCTTGCAACCGGATGCGACGGAACCCTCTGCTGACAATTTCCAAGCCTCCATGCTCACCTTTCGCTTTTTGACGCAAAACACCTTCAGCCAAGATACGCGACGGGGGCCGGGGGCGATGGAGGTGTTGTCGATCCTTGCCGGCTTGCAACGTCCGGGACCAGAGATCGACGGGCTCGAAGTCCTGCTGTCTGACGGAACTTTGGTCGCCTTTGTGCTGCGCAAGCCCTTCAAACGACGCGATGATTTGCTGCGCCAATTGTTCTATCTGTTCGTCATCGGCTCAACGATCATTACCCTTTCCATGATCCTCGTCTATCGGCTCGGGAACCCCTTGGGGACATTCAAGGAAGCGACGCTGCGGTTGGCTGACGACATTGAAGCCCCACCACTGGATGAAAAACGCGGCGTGGCTGAAGTGCGCGCTGTGTCAAAGACGCTCAACGCCATGCAGCAGCGGGTCAAAGACTATCTCGCCGAGCGGACAACCATGCTGGCAGCCATTTCACACGACATACGCACCGGCCTGTTTCGTCTGCGCATGCGGTCGGAAAAGCTCGAAGACCCCACAGAGCGCGCAAAGGCGCTTGAAGATGCGGACGAAATGGCAGCGATCCTCGACGATATGCTGACATTTGCCCGTTCGGACCAGAACGATATTGGGTTCGAAAAGCTATCCTTGCCGTCTTTGCTGACATCCATTTGCGATAATCTTGAAGATCAAGGGAAGGACGCAGCATTCGAAAGCGGTGGCCGCATGACGATCATTGGTGACCGAACCTCATTGAAGCGCGGGTTCCTCAATCTGATCGAAAATGGCACGAAGTACGGCTTGCGCTCGCGTGTTTCCACCGAACGCACCGAAGACGGTACAGCCGCACGCGTCATCATTGACGACGACGGCCCCGGCATTGCCCCTGAGCAGCGTGACGCCGTGTTCCAGCCCTTTGTGCGCTTGGAGGACTCGCGCAACCGTAAAACGGGTGGAACAGGGCTGGGTTTGGCAATCGTCAAAAAGGTCATGGACCGCCACGGTGCTCGCATGACACTGACCGACTCGCCCAGCGGGGGGTTGCGGGTGATTGTTGAGCTGGATTTGGCCTAGCGCCAGCCTAAGCGTCAGCCTTGAGTGGAACGCTGAAAACGACTCTGTCGTCACCGACGCTGACCGACCCCGCCAAAGACATGAGCGCAGAGCGGGCCAGTTCCAAGCGATAATCGGCCACTAAGGCAGAACCGTTCTCAACCCCACGAATCGTCCAAACCGCGCTGGCGTTTTCGACAGTGAAGACGAGGCTGAGCGAGCCTTCTGCGGCCCGCAAAATGCTAGATATTCCTTTGGACAGGATCGCTGCGGAACCCAGCACACGCCCGCTCGCCGCCGCGATACTGTCGTCTGACGCGCTGATCTGGCCATCAAAAGACGCCCGAAAGCCGTCCATGAGAGACGCCAAAGCAATGGGTTCAGTCGGCAAACCGTCTTCATCTTCGAGCTGTGTGCGCAGGCTGAGCAAGTCGAGCCAATCATCGACCGCGTGCAGGGCATCATGGGCGAGCGACGCCAAGGCTTCCTGCCCTTCTGCCGCCTGCGCAAGCTTGCTCAAGGGCGCCCTGAACCCCCACCTTAGCGTGTCAAACAGCGTTTCTCGGGCCGTCATGTTCAGTTCGGCCTGAGTCTGAGACTTTGCCACCTGCCCCCCCAGCAAGGCCAAGTCATTGTGCTGCTGGACCGCCTGTTGATCAACCGCGCCGTCAGCCTCTAGCGGGCGCAAAAGCAAAAGGACGCCGGCCCCGTCCAAGGCGGACATCCGCACGGAAACGCCCAAGTCACCGTCTTCGTGATTGCCGCCAAGAAAAACGGCTGGAAGCTCGATGGGATCTATGGCCGTACCCTGATCCGCCATTGCCATGATCAACGCTTCCATCCCGGCGAGAACATAAAGCTGGTCTGTAACGGGTTGTCCCACATCCCAGTCAGCGACCAAGGCACCCTGCACAGCCTGAATCATCGCTCCACGATCGATGATGACGACGTTAATGATGCCGGCATTGAGCAGGGATTCTTGTGCCAATTGGATGGGGTTCGATGGCTGCATGGGGCTAGTCCCGCAAGCGCAGAATGTCGGAGGCGAGGCCAGCGAAAAGCTCTGGCACCTGATTGCCTTTTGACGCCGATGTCTGCACCAACCGAAGCCCCAACGCCTTCGCCTTGGCTTTTGCCATCGCGAGCGTTTGGGTCATCGTTGGGCTGCCATCCATCAAATCGACTTTGTTCAACGCCAGCACTTTTGGCCGTCCGGGAATTACGCTTTCGAGCAGGTTGAAATAGTGATCAACCGCTTGGATCGTCTCTGGACGGGTCAAATCAGCAATCAACAACGCACCGGACGCGCCGATCAAATACGTGTTCAGCATCGACGATTTTTGCTGCCCACCTTCGATGTCCCACAGGATCAGGTTGATCGAATGGGTTTCGCCCGTGGTCGGGTGCTGGAACTGCCCGGCGTGATTATAGCAGTTCACACCCAAGGTGGCCTTGTAGTCCTCGGAA
Organism: uncultured Alphaproteobacteria bacterium; assembly: GCA_905479265.1. GTDB lineage: Bacteria > Pseudomonadota > Alphaproteobacteria > UBA7985 > UBA7985 > UBA7985. The sequence continues at coordinate 17,835 of CAJQLX010000022.1, read as the reverse complement.
AACAATCCGCGCACATACCGCCGTATGAGCGACGTTTTGCCAACGGAAAACTCCCCCACAATGCATACTTTTTGGGCGAGATTGGCCATGCTTATCCCCTTAAAGATTGCATCTTCAAGGACGATAATTTTGGCTAATATGCAAGCCGGAAACCAACATAATGTGACTTACGCCATGACGCAGGATCAATTTCCGCGACCACAGCCGCGTTACCGCCGGTACGGATCTGCATCATGTCGGGTTTCACGCCTTGGGCGATCAGCAGCGCGCGGGCTTTGGACGCGATGAAGCGATCCATGTTCTCCGGCAATTCTCGCCCGGCGACAGGCCTGACAACCGACAGAATCTCCAGCTTTACGCCCTGGGGTTTCGTTGCGAGCAATTCCGCCACCAACCGTGTCGCTTCAAGCGCCAGCTCAACGTCTGTAAAGCTGCCCGCAGCGTTGAAGCCAATCAACGTCCCCGCAACGGTTTGCTCATCCAGCTGCGCGGCCTCAAGGGAATACAGCCCCCCGCCGCCCAGACCGAAGAGATCGCCCGCGCCATCCGCTTGCCCCGCCAAACGCCGCTTGGCCTTCAACGCTGTGAGCAGCGTTCCGCCAATCTGATTCCTCAGCGCGCCCAAATCTGGGTCGAGATCATAGGTCAGCGTCGGATAGGATTGCGCGGCATCCACCGCTTCGGTGCCCGCCATCGCCAAGCGCAAGTCGCCGATTTGCTGCTCCAGATCCAAGATAATCGTGTCGCGTATAAACGCTTCGTCCCGCAGTTGGTTCACGCCGGCAGAATTGGCCTCCCGCTCGATCCTTGGCCCGCGCAAGATGGGCCGCACGGCATCGGTGGAAATGTTGGACAGCGCAAAGCTCAGCGCCAAGCGTGGGTGGTCTTCTCGCAAGTGGGTCTCCAGCCGCCCGGCTGAGGCAGCATCTGGCACCAAACCGCGCACAACCACGCTGGCCTTCGAGCGATCATAGTCGGCGTCGATGGGATAGGCCTGCAATTGCTCAACATCATCAATGGTGTTCTGAACCCGCGCAACGTTCCCGTTGATGCGAATGGCGTTGAGGATTGCGATCAGCACCAGCGCCACCAGCAGAACGCCGCCCAATGCCATCACAAAGGTCATAATAGGCCGCCGTGCGCCCGATTTGCGCGAAGGAAGGCCCTCGCTTTCCGCCTTGCGCAGCTCTCGCAGCAAGCGACGGAGTTGTGACTGAATCTCCAATCGCGCCCCATTGGGCAGACTGCCATCAAACGAGCCCAGAGCGTCGGCGTTGTCCGTCACCATGCGGTCGAAGCGGTTTTCGATGATGCTGTCGATCTTTGCTGGCGGCGTGCCGATGGTGCGAATGACCAGCAGCACCAGCGGCGTCGCCTTGACATGCAATTGGCTGTTTTCAAACTCCAACGTCGATAGCTCGCCACCGCCACCCTCGCCAAAGGCTTCCTGACTGAACGACATAATCGCCGTCAGCATGCCGGAGACGATTTGATCTTCGCCCTGAATGGAATCCGTCGAATGGATGGTGTCCGTCGCCGTTCCGTCTCGATCCTGACGCAAGCCCGTAATAACAGCGCCCGAAGCCCGATCCACCATCAGGATCCGATCGACATGAAACAGCCCGGTCTGACGCAACCAGATTTCAGCCTCGGGCTTGCCCGTGATCAGTGCCTGAAACCGGATTTGTGCGCGTTTGTAGATTGTGGCCGGCTCGGAGAGGCGCTCTTCGATCACTTCCAGCAGCTCAGAAATGGCTTGCTGTATACCCTTGCGAACCAAGCCGCCCGCAACCGGGTAAATCGCCTGCACAAAGCTGGGCTTTGCGGCTTTGATCTCGTTTTGGATGTTGGTCAGCAGTAAAGCCGTCAGCCGTTCCTGCACCAATCTCCGCTTGTCGCCCTCCAGCCCATGCAGGACATCGCCCAACACAGCCTGCAGCCGCTCGACCGACGCAGGATCATCGCGCAGCATCTCTTCAACAGTATCAATTCGTCGGGCCAGCTTACTGACCGAACGCACCGCAGCATCATCCTCCCCAAGGATCAACGCACGCAGGGCGTCCAGGTCATTCACCGGAAACTGGTCATCGGTGCTCACGCGTGGGAGCCTCCGTCACAAAAAAGCAAAATCGGTTCAAAGCACAGGCCAAAAGGCTGGCTAGGACGTTGTTGGCGACATCATAGCGTCAGCTAAAGCCCGCAGCCCGTTGGACAACATCTCACGCCGCTCGCGCTCTTCGTCGAGTTTTCGCGTGGTCTCGTTCAACTGCGTGCCAAGGCTTTTTAACTCAGAGGTCAAATTGCCAACGGCCAGGGACAGGGATTCAGAGGCTGCGGCACTGTTGTCCGCGATGGTTTGATCCATCCCATTGAGCCGAGAAAGCATTTCCTCGTTCAGCGCTCGGACATCATCACTGACGCCAGAATTCGCCGTTTCAATTTTCTGGGTCAACGTGGTGCTGACGTCGGCAAGGTTATCGCGGACTGCGACCACATCCTTTTCCAGACCGCCAACGCGCTCATCTATGTCACGTTTCTCGTCTCCGAACAGCAGCTCCCTTATCTGAAGCAGCTCGTTCGGGCTTTTAGGCTTCTCAGCCATCGCCTGTTCCTCAATTCAATTCTTTAAATTCATTTTTATTATTTTTGCCCATGAGCCTTTTCGACCCTTGTTGCGCATGCCGGGTTATGCGGTCAGCGCTGAGCGGTACAGGGAGTGGTGCAATTCGGGGGCCAAGGTGGAATAAGTTAGGTAAAACTGAATCTAGTTCTCAGCGATGCCCACAGATATGATCCACAAAGCAAAGACTTGACCGCGTTGCGTCAGAACCGCAGTTAAACGTCTGAAGTTATAAAAGACTGCATGAGACTCCCCCTATGAGCGCCAAGCGCCAACCACCGCTATACTCCAATCCAGCCCCCGTGACGGCTGGGCGGCACAACAGCATGCGCTTGTTGCCCGCCTACAGCTTTGGATATGCGCGTGAGGTTACATCCCTGCCGCTAACCGCTGTTGAGTTTCAGACCGCAAGCCGCTGTTATCCAATCGTTTTTACGCCCCAAGCACCCATGTCTCCGGTGTGCATTGTTGGCATAAAAGACAGCGGGAACCTGTTCATTGATCAGGCTGGGCAGTGGCGTCCCAGCGCGTATATCCCGGCCTATATTCGGCGGTATCCGTTCTTGCTGATGTCTGACCCGGAAAGCAAACGCATGGTATTGGGGGTCGAGGAATCGAGCGGGCGGTTGTCCGAAGATCGGGGCGACAAGCTGTTTGAAAACCGCCAACCCACGCCATTTCTCAACGAAGCCCTCACGTTCTGCGCCGATTTCAATCGCCAATGGGAAGACAGCCTTGCGATGTTACGAGCCTTTCAGGACGCAGGAATCCTGGTCGAAGATGATCGTGAAATTGAATTAGGCGAAACGCAGTCGCTTAAACTAGGCGGGTTTCTGATTGTAGACGAACAGCGCCTCAGCGAAGTCAGCGAAGGCGTCTTCCTCGCTTGGCGGGAAAAAGGATGGCTCGCGCCGCTGTATGCGCATCTTGCCTCCAAGCACAATTGGGCGGACTTAGCCCAAGCCGCACGGTTGGCGGGCTGATGTCAAACGAACCTTCGCCCTTTGATGATCTGAAGCTGGGCCACGACGTGGTTTGGAATGAACTCAGGGAAGGTGTCCAAAAACCACGCCATGCTTTTCATTGGCCAACGCTTTGCTATCTGGACGGCTTTACGCCCGTTCCGCGCACTGTGGTGCTCCGGGGGTTGGACCGTCCGGCCAAGCGGTTTGAAATGCACACCGACGCGCGCTCTCGCAAGGCCGCTGTGATCCCCAAAGCCAAGCACGCCAGCCTGTCATTTTACGACCCACGCAAATCACTGCAGGTGACGGTCATGGGGCGGATCGAGATGCTCGATACCCGCAAGGAATATACGGAGCTTGCGTGGGCCAAGCTGACCCTTGCCACCAAGACCATCTACGCCAACACCGTGGAACCCGGCACGGCGATGTTGGAGCCTGAAAACACCACCATTGCTGTCGATGACATGACCGCCGACGATCTCAGCCGGGCGCGGAAGAATTTTCGGGTGCTGCACCTGACGGCGGACCGCATGGAAGTCCTGTCGCTCAAAGGCAGTCACCGGCGGTTGCTGTTTGATTATGGCCTTGCTGGGCAAAGACGAGCGGCTTGGTTGGCGCCCTAAATCACCGCGCGCCCAAGAACGCCACCTACCACCCCAGTGGCTGCTGCGAATTTTCGATGAACAAGAGCGAGCACGGCAAATTGATGCCGCGCTGACTGGCGACGTTGCTGCAAATCTGCAGGGCGTCCTGCTGTGCTTCCTGCGTTGAATCCGCGCCGTGGATGCTGCCCCACGACTGAGCGCCCGTGTCCGTTGGCGGCGTCACAGCAAAGGCTTTGGGGCCAAGTTGCCCGAAATATTCCGATACGTCAGCCTTGAGTTTGTCACTGGGCGACCAGACCGCCGTGCTCACCGCAGCTTCCAGCGCAGACTGCTCCGTCCCGGCTTCGACCGTCAGGCTCTTTTGCAGCAATTGCGTGCTGAGGCCTGAATTCGCCGCAGCAATGACCGCCGCGTTTGGGTCATCAGTCGACGCGCATCCGGACATGACCAAGGCAAGCGCCACAGTTCCCGCAAAAATGGTCGAAATCTTCAAATTGTGAATACTCATGTCTAGCCCCATATGCGCCGCTCCCTTTTCACGCATTGTACAAATTTGATATACACAACATGTGATGGCGATTCACTCGCCTAAACGAGTAATGCATATCACTGTTTCTGCTAATCCGTCGATAAGGTCTCCTGATGCTTCGCGCTTTCCGAATTCTAGCGGCCAGTTCTCTCGTCCTGTGTGGTCTCGCTGTCGCTTCTCAGCCGCTTGCGATACCGGCTCAAGACGCAGCAACCGATGGGTTCAGCTCTGACGGTATCATGCGGGAGATGCTGACCGGGGCAATCCCCCGAGACGTGCGCACCTTTGGCCTCAGCCGGACCGACCTGTTGGACTATTACGCACGCCGCAACTACCAACCGCTGTTCTATCAAGACTTCAATTGGCGCGCAGATACCGTCGATGCGCTCAAGGTGATGCAGGCCTCTGGTGATCATGGTTTGAAGCCTGCGAACTATTGGGCGCTGGGGATGGATGACCTGTCCCAGTCCTATGACCTGACCAACATTGCGCGGCGAGATTTGGTTCTAACTGCGGCAACACTTCGCTATGCGTCAGACATCTATAACGGGCGCTATCCCCAATCACTGAAGAAGCAGCCCTCAGAAATCCTGCTGGACTTCGACGAGAACACAGGGCTCGACGCGTTTCTCAAGGGACTGGCCCCCCAAAAACCGGAGTACATCGCGCTCCAAGGCTATCTGTCCCGAATTCGCAACCTGTCGTCCCAAGCGCCGTCACAGATCGACGCGGGACCATTGCTCAAGCGCGGCATTTCGCACCCCACCGTCGCCCAATTGCGCCAGCACTTGACCGCAGCAGGCGACTACAGCAGCACCGCTGCAGTAGCCGACCCTGCGTTCTTCGATGACGGCTTGTTTGAAGCGGTGAAAAGCTACCAACGGCGCAACGGTTTGTCTGTTGATGGCATCATCGGCTCCAACACCAAAAAGCGGATGAACACCTCGCCCACCCAGCGCCTCGGCGTCGTCCTCGCTAATCTGGAGCGTTTGCGGTGGGAAGACCGGTTGGAAACGCCGCGGCACGTACGCGTGAACATTGCAGACTTCTCGCTGGTCGCTCGTGACGGTGACAAAGACGTGCTCAACATGGCCGTCGTCGTGGGGCGGCAAACGCGCCAAACGCCCATTTTGTCTGATCGCATCACGTCCCTGAAATTCTCACCCGATTGGACGGTTCCGCGCTCGATTTTGGAAAAAGATTATCTGGAGAGCATCCAAGCAGACCCCGCCTACGCCATCGCGCAAGGCTTCGAAGTCTACCTCGGCGGTCAGATTGTAAACCCTTACCGGGTGGATTGGTTCGACGAGAACATTTCATCGAAAATCACGCTGCGTAAGCCACCCAGCACGCATGGCCCGCTCGGCGCTGTTCGGTTTTCGCTGACGAACGATCAGGCGATTTACCTCCACGATACCCCCACCCGCAACCTATTCAGCCGACAGGATCGCGCGCATTCATCCGGCTGTGTTCGAGTGTCCCAGCCCAAAGCGCTCGCGGAATACATGCTCAAAGACACGGTTTGGGACAGTCGCCGCATTCGGCAAGCCATGAACGCAGGTCAAATTGAAGTCGCGCGTCCGGCAAAGTCTGTGCAGGTTTTTCTGTCTTACATGACGGCCTTTGTCGGCAAAGACGGGCGCTTGCAACTCGCGAACGATATTTACGACTTGGATAAAGACCTCATCACCCGCCTGCTTTAGCGAAGCCGGCAACCGCCAAGGAATGCCGTAATTCCAACGCTTTGATATGGCATTCTGCTTCAAATGAGCGACTTTTTGCGTTGCTTAGCACAATTTTTGCACGTATAAACTGGCGATATTTTGGGTGTGATTACGCGCCTTTTGACTATTTAAGTTTGATACGCGGCGGAATTATAGGTCGATGTGGGGCAACCAACATAAAATGCACGGTCTTTTGGACAGTTTGGCGGAGGCAATCGGCAATGGCCGGTTAGCAGCCCGCTCAGCTGCGGAAAGCCCAAGCCGACGGGCGGTTTTACAGTCATTTCTTGCCCTTGGCACCGCTGGCGCAGCCTATGGCCTATATCGCGGAACCCGCGTGGGCGTTGCTGACCGTATGGCGTTTTCGGATCTTGGCCTCGACAAGCTCCCCATGAATGATCTCATGCTGCAGCGCGCTAACCTGCACGACGTTCTGCCGGTTGAGCTTATCGAATACGCTGACATTGATCTGAACCTGCAAGTCAGCGACGAAACGTTGCGCTACGTGGACAAGGAAACCGGCGAAGACTTGGACGCCATGCTCGCGGCCCTGCTGGACGTGCGGCAGGAAAATCTGATTGAGCCCATCGCGCCCATCATTCCCAAAATCGGCCAGCCGATACCGGAACCTGCGCCTCGGTTGATCCCAGAAAACACCCCCAGCCGACAACTGGCCCCCCTGCCCGGCATGCGCGCCTCGCTCGACATTCCCGCGCACCGCACGGTCCCCAATCTGGTTCCCGACAACGGCACAGATCGATCAACACAGGTCGCGACAGCCACCAATCGCTCGGTGGTCAGCGGCTCGTCAGCCAACCGATCCAGCCTGCCGGGTCAAAGCTCGACTGTGCGCATTGCCGATGCTGACGCCAAGACAGTCACCATTCAAAGCACTCATACAGGCGAGCGTCTGCGGGCCAAGTTTGTCTCCAACGGGCGCTATGACGAAGGCGCTTTGGCAGAGTTGAACCACCTGCTCCGCGATCACCGAAATGACCAGGTGCGCGACATTGACCGCGCGCTGTTTGATACCGCGCATGAAATTGCCATGCGGACGCGAGGACATGACCGCGCCATTCTGCATCTGGTTTCGGGCTATCGCTCCCCAGAGACCAACAAGATGCTGCGATCCAAATCTGGCGGCGTGGCGAAGAATTCATACCATGTCCGGGGACGGGCAATGGATATGTTCGTCGATGGCGCGCAAATAAAGGATGTCCACGTTGCTGCGCTGAAATCCAGTGATGGCGGCGTTGGATATTACCCCAGCTCCAACTTCATCCATATTGATACCGGTCCAGAACGGTCTTGGCCGTCTCGGTACAAGCCGCTGGCCAACAAATACCGCGCCTAGTCGCCGCTGGCCTATCCTAAACTCATGGTTTTACTTTAGCGATTCAACGCGCTAAACCCTGCGAACTGTCAGTGTCCAGAGGCGGCGGCGTGAGCTTAGAAACCTACAGAAAAGCAATCCGCGAAGGAAAGCGCGAGGCGATTGTTCAATCGGCCCAACGTGTTTTTTTGGAACGCGGCTACCAAGGCGCGGCGATGGCGGCCATTGCCAAGGACGCCGATGTTTCGACCGCAACCCTCTACAAGCACTTTGCCAATAAAGAGACCTTGTTCGACGCTGTGGTTGCCGACCGCATTCAGGAATTCGACATCGCTTCACCGCCCGACGACATCGACCCAACCCTGCCGCTGGACGAAGGCCTGAAGCAGGTTTCGGCAAGTTTTGTCGAGTTGATGCGGGACGATAACACGCTGGATATGTTCCGCGTGATCATCAGCGAAGTCAGCCGTTTTCCGGAGCTGAAAGACAAGATTTACACGCTGGGCCGCAACCCCTTTCGCGCCCGTCTCATCGCCTACCTGCAAAAGCGCGCGGAACGGGGTCTACTGGCGCCCGTTTCGTTCACCGCCATGGCCGAAAACTACATTGGCCTGATCTCGTACTGGTTCATTTTTGCCCGGATCTTTAACCCTGCGGCCAACATTTCTGACGAGCTGGCCGAAAGCCTGCTCAGCGAAGCCCGCGCCACCCTGATTGGCCGGCTTCAATTGCTCGATCAGGCCTGATCGCTGAACCACGGACGAATGCGGTCTTCGAGGTCGGCATCTTTGACCTCACTCTCCGAAGCCACTTTTCCCGCGATTGTTACACCGGCATCGATCATCGGCTGCCGGTCACCGTTGTGTTTGAGCGGGTGCCAATCGGGAATATCCAAACCCCAGTTCAGCCGCTTATACGCGCAACTGGATGGGAACAGATGGGGTGATTCGGCGATGATTTCTGGCGTCAGAAAAATGCACTCAGGCACCACGCTTTTCCGGCGATCATAGACCGCACAGCCGCCGTTCTTGCAGTCATAGCCGCGACAGGCAACGTCAGTGACATACATGCGCTCATCGTCTTCATCGATTAACTTGACGAGACAGCACTGACCGCAGCCATCACACAGCGCTTCCCACTCCGCATCGTTAAAGTCCTTTAAACGGCGGTCTACCCAAAATTTCGGCGCAAGCTCGTCCGAATTTGGTCGCCAATTCGGTTTATCACTCATCAACACTACCCGCTCGTTGGAAAATGGTTTCTCGTGTTGCGGGAACAAACGTGGCTCCCGCCGATAAACCCGTGTTCAGCCGATACCCGATAGCAGGTTGAAAAGTCCATCATCAAAACCGCCAGCCCCGCCTTGCGCGCGTCTCCAGATCCACACCAAACCCCCTTGCTAACTCGCATTTTATCGATTATCTAGACATTGTAAATTTATGAAGTGGAGCTCCTTTGTCCGATCTTACAAATCGTTGGGCGTCCTTGGCTGAAGAAGCTTCGGCCCGCGCCCAAAACCTCAGCGAATGGTTTAATCCGGGCCTAGAGGACATCCCCGTCCAAACCCTGAAAGACCGCTATTGCGATGAGCAGTCCAGGTTCGTCGAGGTTGACGGCCTGAACGTGCATTATCAGGATCTCGGACCGGCGGACTCGGACAAAGCCCCGTTGCTGCTGATCCATGGGCTCATGTCCTCCTTGCATTGTTGGGAAGGTTGGGTGCCGCATCTGTCCGCTGATCGCCGCGTGGTTGCGCTAGACGTGCCGCCGTTTGCCATCACGGGGCCGTACCCCAAGGGACGGTTGGACGAGACGACCTATATGGCGCTGCTGTTGGAATTCGCCGATAAGGTTGGCTTGGAGAGCTTCATTCCCGTGGGTAATTCCTTGGGTGGTTTTTTGGCGTGGCGCTTGGCGGTGGAAGTGCCGGATCGCGTTCAAGCGGTTGGCCTGCTCGACCCCGCTGGCGGAACCGCGAAAATGCCACTCGCCATCCAAGCGTTCAAAGTCCCTCTGGTGGGGCAAGCCTATCAATCGCTGACCCCAAAGGCCGCTATTCTTGCCGCGCAATTGTCCATGTTTGGCGACCCAAAGCGCATCGACGTCAGCGCCCTCGACCGGATCCACGACCTGATCATGCGCGAAGGAACACGGACGGCTGTGCAGGATAATCTGCGTCTGTTGGAAAGCCCGGATCCAAGCATGCTCAGCGCCATCGAATGCCCCGTGTTTTTGCAATGGGGCGAGGACGATTCCTTGCTGACAATGCGAGAAAACATGATCGGCTTCACCTCGCGCGTTCGCGACTTGCGCGTGCGGACTTATCCGGGGGTTGGCCATATGCCCATGGAAGAGATCCCCGCCCAGTCCCTGTCTGATTTTGATTGGTTTTTGCACAATTTGGGCATCTAACAGCCTGAGCGAAACGGCACACGGTATCGATGAAAACCATTGCTCTCCTGCTCACCGCATTGGCCGTTCTGATCGCTTTGCTTGCGGTAGAACACCGGCGCGGAACCGTGGTTCGTCTGTACGACTGGATCCGCGATTTTTGGGGTGAGCCAGAGCGCATGGCCGACCGCGATGGCCCACCGGCATTCTTCAATGATGGCCCACAGTGCCTGAAACGATTGCAGCGCCAAAAAGACCTCGACTATGTCGCGCTAGACGGCTTCAGCAATGACCGCGGCTGCGGCGCTCGCTTCCCTGTTTTGGTGCAGTCGATTGCCGGCATCGACCTCGAAGGCAAAGGCCTGACGCTTTCTTGCCCCATGGCTGAACGGTTGGCGCAATGGGTGAAAAAGGACGTGAAGCATCTGGTCCGAACACACAAAAAGGCAGAGTTGGTTCAGATCAACCACATGGGCAGCTACAACTGCCGGAAAATCGCCGGCTCCTCCTCTTGGTCGCAGCATTCCTTCGCCAACGCCATCGATGTGGAGGGCTTGATTTTCAAAGATGGCGAGCGCCTAACCATCAATAAGGACTGGCACAGTCAGCCGATTTTGCAGGAATTGGCATCAACCGCCTGCGATCGGTTTAATGTGGTCCTCTCACCGAATTACAACGCTGCACACAAAGACCACCTGCACTTCGACCTTGGCCCTCGCAAAACCTGTCGCTAGCGTTTACCCAAGCGAATACCTAAATATTGATTGAACCACCTGAACGCATCAACGGAAGCGCCTTGAACAACGACATCCGCCGACAGACTGAAAAACTGCTTGCCGACGTATCAGACCGAACAGCAGATTTGGTGGAAACCCTTGCCGCGCCCTTTGCTGAGCCTGTGGTCCGATTGGGTGTTACGGGGCTGGCGCGCGCGGGAAAGACGGTGGCCATTACGTCCATCATCCAAAACCTGCTGAATCAGGGCGGATTGCCGCTTTTGTCGGCAATGGGCAGCGGTCGGATTCTTGGCGCGCACTTGAGCGAACAACCGGACCTGACTCTGCCGCGCTTTGCCTTCGAAGATCATCGTGACGCGCTTTTGGGTGATCCCAGCCGTTGGCCAGAAAGCACATCGTCCATCTCGCAATTCCGCCTGACGTTGCGGTATCGCTCCGCGGCTTGGGTCAAGCGCGCCATGGGTGGTGATAGCCTGTTGCACATCGACATCGTGGATTACCCCGGCGAGTGGCTGCTGGATCTCCCGCTGATGACGCTCGATTTTCAAACATGGTCCCGTCAGGTTTTTGCCGCGACAGAGCAAGAGCCAAGGCGCGGATTGGCGCAGGATTGGCTGGCCGCCACCCGTGAAGCCGATTTGAACGCCAAATGGGACGAGCGCGACGCTCAGCGGCTGCACCAAACCTACGCCGAATATCTGCGACAATGCCGCTACGCGACGCGCGTGAAGCTATCCATGCTTCAGCCGGGGCGGTTCTTGATGCCGGGCGATCTCGCTGGATCCCCTGCGCTCACCTTCGCACCACTGCCCCTGCGGCCCGGTCAGGCGCTTAAAAACGGCAGCCTCGCGGCTGGCATGGCGAAGCGGTTTGAAGACTATAAACACTTGATCGTTTGGCGGTTTTTCAAGGAGCACTTCTCGCGCATTGACCGGCAACTGGTTTTGGTCGATTTGCTGGGCGCAGCCGAGGGCGGCAACATCGCCATCACTGAGCTTCAGGAGGCCATGATCTCGGTGCTCAAGGCCTTCAAACCGGGGCAAAATTCATGGCTTGGACCTTTGCTGCACGGCAAGCGGGTCGAGCGGATTTTGTTTGCAGCGACCAAAGCGGACCACCTGCCAACCTCGCAACATGACGAGCTCAAACGCTTGCTCACCAGCCTGTTGAACGAAGCCCAAAGTCGTTCAGCGGTGGCCGGGGCGCGGACATCTGTTATGGCCCTCGCCGGGTTGCGCACCACGGCACCCGCCACCGCAACCCTTGACGGACACACCGTTGATTGCGTCAGCGGGATTCCGACGGACAGCGATACCGTCGAAGCGGTTTATCCGGGGAAATTGCCACGCGACTTGGTTGACCTGAAGAACCTTGCGCCGGGAGACTTGGAAATCCTGTCCTTCAAACCGCCCGCATCCATGGAAGAAATCCGGCCCTTTCCGCACATCAACTTGGATCGCGCTTTGGAAGAGCTGCTGGGAGATTTGCTGCAATGACCGAAAACAGGCCGCCAAAACCGGCGCGAATATCGCTGGAACCCCGCGAAGATCAGCCACAGCGACGGACTCCGCCCAAGCCAACCCGCCTTGACGCGGATCATGCAAAGGTCGCCATGCAACGGTTAGAAGACGCCGTTGGCGGGTCCGACCCGGCACAAGCTGAAATTTTGCTGCCGAAGAAAAACGGGTGGTCTCTGGCAGCTTGGGGCGGTTTTTTCCTGTTCCTGTTTTTCATCGTCGCGCTCGCCGCTGACGCGTTTTTCACCCTGCGGGCGATTTCAGCCGTGACCCCTTGGCTGGGTTGGGTTGGCGTCAGCCTGCTCGTTCTGGGACTGCTGTTCTTTGGAATGATGATTGGCCGGGAATGGTGGCTTGCCCGTGCGCTGCGTCAGCATCAGCAGGCGCGCAGGACACTGGATTTAGGACTGGCCAAGGGCGATGCAACGGCCAGCGCCAAAGGGCTCAAGCGGATGCGAGCCAAACTGGGCGATCGTCCAGACTTGGCCCACGCCCACGAACGCTTCGACATCACACAGCAGAACACCTACACCGACGCCGAAGCACTCACGATCTATGAGCAAACCGTTCTCGCCGAGTTGGATAAGCGCGCCTTGACCGCCATCCGCAGCGCCAGTTTTTCCTCCGCATGGCTCACCACGATTTCGCCCTTTGCGGTTCTGGACGTGAGTATTTCACTCTGGCGGTCACTGAAGCTGTTGCGGGAGATCTCGGCGCTCTATGGCGGCCCTCAATCTGCATTCTCAAGTCTGCGATTACTGCGACTGGTTTTCCGAAATTTGTTCATTGCCGGCGGTTTAGAAGCAGGCGATAGCTTGCTTCAGAATATTTTAGGCGGTGGTCTGGCCGGAAAAATCTCAGCAAAACTGTCTGAAGGCGCAATAAATGGCCTCATGACAGCCCGTATTGGGGTTGCAGCCGTCAAAGTTTTACGCCCCATGCCGTTCCAAACGCTGCCCGCACCCACCATCGCACAACTGGCCAGTGATCTCGCCAGCGACATCAAAACCAAAGCCCTAGGAGCTTGATAATGGAAATGTTCATTCAGTGGGGCGTTGATTTCATGGTTGAAACTTCCAACAGAGTCAGCACGTTAGACGGCCGACTTGCTTTTGTTGTCGGGGCTGTAAGCTGGTTCTTGGTCGAACAAGCCATCCGCCGCCTCGCTGGTGTTTTGCGGATTGCGATCTTGGTCGGCTTCCTTGGCGCACTCGGATACGGTCTTTGGCAAATCCTGCCAATCATTACCGGCGCGGGCGCTGAGTAAAATCCAAACAAATCATCTGCAGCATTCTGCGACTGTGCTGAAACTGTGGCACCATCATTGCGAATACCCCCTTAGACCCGTGAAACGGGCGACGCCCTGTTATCGTAAAATGCTTGTCTGAGCCTGACACAGACCGAGGATCTGACATCGGAATAAACCGAGCAGATCCCAGAAAAAAAGAACCCCGCACGAAGGCGGGGTACTTGGTCCAGGTTCGGAATTGAGGAACGAGCTAATTAGTCGTGCGGACTAAAAGCGATATATCAGACCAAGATTTGAAGAGAGTTGTACGGCGTCGCCCAGGTCATCCACTAAAGGGCTTTCTGCGACTTGATCGAGCAGAACTTTGACCTGCACGGCACTGTAAATACCGAGATGATGAGAAAAGAAGAACTTGCCTTCTGCTTTGAGCCGCATGTCTTTCAAACCGAAGCGGTCGAAAGAGTATTCAGGCACGTCTAGCGCCACAGCGTCGGCTTCAGAAACGCTGTAAAGATTGTTGAGCAGCTCGGCATCCGCGCCAGAAACGGCGCCGGTCAGCTTGATGGCCAGCCGATCTGTAATGGGCTGGACAGACGATAAGCCAAGCTCCATATCCCAGCCGGACATTTCCCCGAAAACGCCAATATCGGCGTTCAAGAACATCTCCAGCTCACGAATGTACAAGTTCAATCGCCCACCGGTGGTCAGCGCACCACTGACGTGGTCCAGCGGCTGGATCAGATCGAGATCCATGCGCGGAAAACGGTAGTCAACGCCAACAGACATCGCAGCGTTTTTGGACGCCAGTATGTTCACGCCAAAACCACGGTCGGTCGAAAGATAAATCCGCTTGCCCAACTGAACATCGGCATAGGGGAGCGCGAGGAACATGTGTTCCGCGCTTCCGTCCCAATTGGGATGATAGCCAACCACAGCACCGAGATCACCCACCAGTCCAGCAGGCGCATTGAAACCGTTCTTGGATAGCGCATTCAGACGCCAGCCAAAGCCATCGGCCTGCGTTGAACCGACCGGGTTGGCCGCAATTTCTGTCGTGCGGGATATGGTTGTTGAAACCACTTCACCGACGGGAACCATTTGCACGGTAACAAGACCATGATTTGGGTCCAAAGAACCATCGTCGGACGCCGATTGGGCGGTCTGGACCGAACCCGGCCCCACAACGTTGGCGTTGGCCGGCATGGGCGCGAAGTTTGGATCGCTTAGGTCCGTTGTTTGACTGGAATCACTGGCTTGGATCGAGGTGTAGACCGGACGCGCCAAATCTCCCCCACCGACCGAAGCCGAAGCGTCGTTTACGAATACAGGCTGAACCGTGTAGTTGCTGCTCTGCGCCAGTTCGTTGGTGGAGAGAAAGACAACGGGTGTTTGCGGTGAAGTCGTGCTCCCGGCCATGCTCTGCGCGCTCGCCCATGACGGCAGCACAAAGCATGTGGCGGCGCACAGCAGAGTCTTCATCGTCAGGGAGGGGAACGCGCTAGGAAACATGCGCCTGTAAGACCTCAAATCACAAAAATAAAAAATTTCCACTCAAATTGAGCAGATGAAAAATTAGGATAATCGCCAGTTTATGCGACTTACCGAATCTAACTATCATAAGTGATTCGTGGCGTAAATGTCTTTTTTTGAGAATGTTACCGAGAAAATTCTAGTTTTCGAAAAGAGGCGCTGACGGACGGCAGCGCACAAAATGCGAAAGAGCATCTTTTTTGCTAGAATTTTATATAAAACCTAGATATATAAAGTTTTAAGGAACTGGCGGCGTCGTTCCCCCGTAAGCTCAGCCGTCGGTTGCTCAAAGGGAGGCAGGATCCCCGACCTGCCTCCCAACTCTTCCAAATCCATCGAAAATCGTCGCACAAAAAAGCGCGCTTTGTTTCCAAAGCGCGCCGTTCTGTGTGTAGCAGCACGAGTTGACTTTGCTTCCGTTCCTCAGAACTTCAGCGCCCCTGGGTACACCCAGAGCAGACGAGTCACTTAATTCGCCTGGATAATGGGTACTCTTTGCGGAGGCCGGAAGACCACCACACCATCGACGTCATAGACCACACAACCGAGATCGCCCGGCTGTAAGTCTTTTTCACACTCAGCAACGGCACGGATTTTCGCGTCATCAACGCTTGAAAATCCTTCAGCCACGCCAAAAGCGCCGGACGGTGAAATCGCGAACACTTTATGACGGCTATCGAGTTGGTACTGACCCAAGTAATCCTGTGCCATCTGCGGGGTGACGTTCGGATCGAGATCGCGAACCAGCTCACTGTCTTCCTGCAGAATACCAAGACTGTTCAGCGCGCCAGAAATCGGGTTGCCACCATCGCTGTCTGCGCTTCCGGAAAAAGCACTACAGCTCGTCAGCGAAAGGCAAAACAAGCTGCCGATGGCAACTCCAGCCTTGGAGCCCATCCACCTTTTCCGGCGTTGGTTCATTTGATCCCTCACTTCGATAGCGTCCATGCCTTAGAAATTTCCGCTTGGCGCACGAACGTTCGCCAACAGATGCACATGTCTCCATGTAGCGTGCACGGCAATAAAATTGAAATCACACACTACCGCAATTTATTGCTGCAGTTTTTGGCCGAGTTTGGGCAATGCGGCCAGAGACACTTGAATTATGCGGTACTAAGGGTCAGCTTTTAGGCGGGTAATCATCAACGTGGTCGGGCAATCGCTGACATGAACAACGATTATGGCACATTCGACGCCGAAACTCAGCGAATCCTTCGTTCTTTGGACCGTGCAGCAGGAGATTTGCGGCGGGGCCAAGGATTGTTCTTTTTCGACTCGAACAGCCGATTCGAATCATCTTTACACCCACAATCGGTCGATTCCACAGCCTCTGGGCTGCTGATCTTCAGCTTGGACCACGCCGAGTCGGCTGCGTTGAACACCATTTTGGGTGCTGGAACCGGCCAAGGTCAGCTCCTGCTCACCGCGATGCGCGCTCATCGGCTGGGTCTGGCCGATGACACGACCGGACCAGACATCTCAATCACGCTGCCACCCAGCGCCTCGCTGGATTGGGCGCGGTTTGTGGCGCTTGCACGATGGGATGAACGCGAAGCACCATCAACGGCCTTCCGCGACGCCTCAAAACTCGACACAGCAGCGCTAAAACTCGCTAAGTCAGCAGCGTGCCTGCCGGCTCTGCTCGCGCGAACAATGACCTTTGCAGAAGCTGAATCGTTCATGCCGGGGATTATGACCGTACGCGCTGCGGATGCGGGCCAGTTGCACCACTTGCAAGCCATCTCGCTCAAACGTTTGGGAACAACGCCCGTTCCGCTGGAAGGGATGGGAACGGCACAGTTTCACGTCTTCAGAAGCGCCGATGGTAATGATGACCATCTGGCTATCGAACTGGGTGAGCGCCCCTCCCAGCTTGCCGCCCCCATGAACCAGCAAAACATCCCGCTGGTCAGATTGCATTCAGCTTGCTTGACGGGTGACATCTTCCATTCGAAGAAATGCGATTGTGGCCCACAGTTAAATGCAGCCATGGAAGCGATGAGCCAAAACGGGCACGGCATTCTGCTCTACCTCGCGCAAGAGGGCCGCAGCATTGGCCTGACCAACAAGCTTAGAGCCTATTTGCTGCAAGACGCTGGATTGGACACGGTGGATGCCAATCGAGCCCTGGGCTACAGCGACGATGAACGTGAATACGAGATTGCCGCCGCAATGCTGCGCAGCATCGGCTGTGATCAAGTCCGGCTGATGACAAACAACCCGCAGAAAATTGCGGCTTTGGAACGCGTTGGCATCGAGGTTGTCGAGCAAGTCCCCCTGATTGTCGGCCTGAGCCAAGAGAACATTGAGTACCTCAAGACCAAAGCCAACCGGTCCGGACACATACTGCCCGACACCGCGCTGGCGGCATTGGACGACACACTGCGCCAGAAATAGAGCGCCAAGCCACCTGCGCGGGACACGCGCTATCGGCAGAAATTGAGGACAAGAGAAGCGTGCATGGTTGCAGTGCATCGATGACCATCAGGAACGTCAATCTGAAGGTTGACTGTCACTCCAACCCGACTTAGTTTCCGGCGCATTCCAGCACGGTTGTGCCCTTAGCTCAGCTGGTAGAGCAGCTGACTTTTAATCAGCGGGTCGTAGGTTCGAATCCTACAGGGCACACCACTTT
>CAJQLX010000021.1 GCA_905479265.1 uncultured Alphaproteobacteria bacterium | reverse complement strand
GAGAACCAACTCGCCATGGCGATAATCCGGGGTAAAAGCCCGGGGTAACAGACGGCTTTGCCCCGTCGCACGCTCTTCTCAGCTGCCTCGACCACCCGGTGCGGCTCGACGGTCAGGAACCGCCGCCCGAACGCCGTGTGCAAGATTGGTGGGCCGTCCTTGGCTTGATCGAGCAAGGGCGTGTTAACCGACGGCGGATAGACCACGGTCATGCGCACCTTGGACTTATTTTCCGCGATCAGCAGTTTGGCGTAGAAGTTGTTGGCGGCTTTCGAAGCACCATAAGCCCCTAAGCGCGCCATCGGCATAATTCCAGCAGAAGACCCATAGAGGATGACCTCGCCACGGTCTCGTGCCACCATCGCCGGAATGACGGTATGGCAAATGTTGACCATGCCGCCATAGTTCACCTGCATGATAAAGCCCGCCCGTTCCGCGGGCGTGTCGAGCAGCAGGCCACCGGGCATTATTCCAGCACAGCAAACAAGTCGATCGATCGGCCCGTGGGTTTCTATGATGGCCTGCACCGTCTTGCGGACCCCGTCGAGGTCAGTCACATCGCACGGATAGGGATGAATAGAGCCGGCGTGACTGGATACCTCTTCCAAACCCTGCGCATCGATGTCCATAAGGGCCACGGCATAGCCCTCGTCTGCCAGCCGTAAAGCATGCAGCCGGCCCAAGCCACTTGCACCCCCTGTGATTAACGCTGTGCGCATCTGGTTCGCCCCCTCCTTCTTGTTCGGCGCGAGACTAGACGGGGTTCAAGCCTTCTTCAAATCCAGTCGTAACGACGCGTGAGATTCTATGGGCTGTTATTAGTCAGAAAACGCCGTTTTTCGCGTTCCGTGCCGCACCCGTTAACGAAGGCGGGGCAACTCTATGCTTGGGTCGCGGGCATCGAGAATTTTGCCTTCGCACCCTCCCGTGCCCGGGCGCACGATCGCGGTGTACAAACGGAAAATCGCCAACGGGGGAGCGGGGCGAAATGACCAAGGATTTGGCCGGCGTTTTCGCCATTCTCACGACAGTGCTGCTGATGGCGATCACCGATGCACTGATCAAAGTGTTTATGGGCGACGTGAGCCTTTGGCAGTTGTTTCTGACCCGCTCACCCTTTGCCTTGGTGCTGTTGCTGGCCATTGCGGCGGTGTTGCCGGGGCGGGGTATCGGTTCGGCTCTTGCCGCCATGCGAGACCCTTGGGTGCTGCTGCGTTCGTTCATCGTGATCCTGATGTACCTGTTCATGTACATGAGCTTTCCCTATCTCCACCTCGCCGTTATGGGGGCGGCTGTCCTTATCGCGCCGATCTTCACGGCTCTGATGTCCGCGCTTTTGCTGCGGGACCGCGTTGGCGTGCGGGGCTGGATTGGTGTCGCTATGGGCTTTATCGGTGTGCTTGTGATCTCGCGCCCGGGAAGCGATGTCTTTCAACCCGCCATCGTGCTGCCGGTCATTGCGGGGCTGTGTTACTCGGTGACAGCGGTCCTCACACGGGCGAAGCTACAGCAGGTGAACACCATCGGCGTGGCGCTGTCGCTCAATGCTATTCTTATGATGTTCAGCGGTGTGCTCGTGCTGGCCTTAACATTCGCACCGCCGCCTGAGGCGTGGGTGGAGCAGTTTCCGTTTATGCTTCGAGCGTGGGCGCCGATGAGCCGGCCCGAATGGGGAATCATCGTCATTATGGCCGCACTCACATGCGGCATCACGGTATTGCTGACGCTCGCTTATCAAATTGGGCAGACAGTCGTCATCGCAACGCTGGAGTACTCGTACCTGATCTTTGCCGGGGTGATTGGCTTCCTGTTCTTAGGCGAGGTTTTGGATGGTTTCAGTGTGCTGGGCATGATGATTTTAACGGGAGCCGGTGTGCTGGTCTCCACCCGTCCCAAAGCAGTCCCGCGCACGGATCCATGACGCCTAATATAGCGTGGAGCAGTGCCGGGCCCGCTTTAAGCATTACTTGTCTATTTCTGAGATTTTTGCTGCGTCTAGATGGTTGAACGTTCACGGAATGAAGGTTCTCGTCTTGTAAAACGGCCAACAGCGACAGTGGTTATTGTCTTCATGTCTCGAACAGCGCAGGCTTTCTTGCCTATGCAAACCAAACCCGGAGAATGAGATGAAAAAGTGGGCGATTTACACGAAATGGCATCATCACGACGGCATCAATGACCACCAGGCCATGCGCGACCATATGAGCACGCTCAAAGGGAAGACGGCAGCGGTGGAAATTCTATGGTGGCAAGTGGACGAAAACCATCATCAATCCGTGCTGGTTTACCCGGACGAGGAAACGGCAAAGGCAGAGCGGGCGCAGTTGGAGTCCAACCGTCAAAAAGACGTTGAAACCGTAAAGGTGAAGATGGTTGAGGAAGTTCAGGGGCCTGTCATTTCTCAGTTTTCAGAGCTTTGACCGCAGGCTGAACACCGCCCAAGCTGCTCGGCGCCTTAGCCGTCGAGCAGGACTTCGCCCTCGACTTCGATCGCAAAACCCATGGGCAGAGAGGCGACCCCAATCGCCGAACGCGCATGGCGGCCAATGTCCGGTCCGAAAACGTCAAGGATGAGGTCGCTAAAGCCGTTGACCACCAGATGCTGCTCGGTGAACTGCGGCGTCGAGGCGACCATTCCGAACACGCGAACCCAGCCGCTGACCCGCGAAAGCTCACCGATTTCAGCCTTGAGATTGGCCAAGGCGGACAAGGCAATGTCGCGCGCCGCGTCATAGCCTTCCTGCGTGGTCATATCCGCGCCCAGCATGGCGTAAGGCCCGTTGATGGCACCGTCGCTGCTTTGCCGCGGGTGGCCAGAAATGAGCGCGCGGTTGCCTCGGACATTGATGAAAGAAAACGGTAGCGTCATCCCCGGAGGCAGCTTGATGGGCTCAGGCAGCTTAAGTCCCAAGGCGGTGATGCGGTCTTCTGGCGTGGTCATGGTGGCGGAACCCCAACGTGAATGGTGGCAGGACGTTACCAATTCACGCTAACCCCGCCACTGCGTTCGTCAAGGTTCCAAAGAGCTTCCGCGCTAGCGTGCCTAAGCCATGCCGACTTGGACTTGATTTCCCACGGCGTCGTCGGGACGTGAGGCGATGTAGGACAGCATTTCCGCCTTTCGTGCCACGTGATCTTCGTCGTCCGAGTCCCATAAGTTCACCAGCTCATGCGGATCGGCGCTTAAATCGTACATCTCTCCGGCACCGCTTTGCAGGTCCACTGTCAACTTGTGCGTTTTGGTGCGCACAGTCCGAAGGCTCAGCGCGACCCCTGTGCGGGTTGGCAGCAATTCCCATTCGTTGAGGGCAAAGTCCCGGGTGTCGGTGCCGTTCAAAACACCAACCAAGCTCTGGCCGTGTTGATCAAGCTGCGGCTCGGCACCAGCCAACTCACAGAACGTTGCGGTCAAATCCAGCGTGCTCACAGGTTCATCAATCACCTGTCCGGCTTCTATGTTCGGGCCATTCCAGATCATGGGCACGCGAAGCAAGCCTTCGAAATGCATGGGCCCCTTTAGCACCAACCCGTGATCGCCCAGCCAATCGCCATGGTCACTGGTATAGCAAATGATCGTATTTTCACGCAGGCCAAGTTCTTCGAGTGCGATCAAGATACGGCCAACCTGGTGGTCAACCAGCGCGATTTGACCGTAAGTGTTGGCGATGATTTCACGAAGCTGCTCGTCGGTTTGCTCGGCAATTCGGCTGTACGCCTTGCGCGTCTCAACGTTCTCTTTTGATCCAGTCGGCTCGGCGGTCAAAACCTGCTCGTGCCACCAAGGGCGACCTTCAAAACTGCGGGTGCGGTGCTCGGGCAGATCAACGTCGGCTGGGTCATGCAGTTGGGCCCAAGGTTCGGGCGCATCAAATGGGTGGTGGGGATCGGGAAAGCTGATCCAGGTGACAAACGGCGCAGGGTCTTCGCCTGCATCGCTCGCTTGCTGCTGCTGGGCGGATTGCTCTTCGATCCACTTGATCGCCTGATTGGCGGTCCAAGTGCTGTTGTGCCAAGCCACGGGCAGCTTACTCGACCACGTCTGCGCTGCGCCCTTGGTGTCGGTCGCGTTCTCTGCGTACAGCGCGTTCTTCTCGTCGCCCTGACCGTCGGCGTAAAACCAACGTTCATAGTGTTGTCCCGCTGGCGGCTTTTCAGGCAAGAACCAGTTATGGCCGACCAGCATCATTTCGACGTGGTCGAAACCCATATAGGGCCCGTACCAATCGTCGCCATAGTCCACGGAACTGCGCACGCACTCCGGTCGGCCGGTCGGGGTAAACGTTTGATAGGTCGAAAAGTGTGCCTTGCCGAACAGGGCGCTGTTGTAACCCGCTTGGCTCAGCGAGCCCGCAAAACCCTTTGCGCCCGTGTCCTCGCCTAGATCGATGCCGTTGTCGTGGACACCGTGAGTTCTGCACAATTGACCCGTTAAGATCGAGGCCCGCGCAGGCTGGCAGACAACGCAAGACGTGATGCATCCGGTCATCCGCGTGCCGGTGTTCGCAAGCCTGTCCAAATGCGGGGTTTTTATCTTCCGCCCCTCCACGCCCAGGCAATCGCCGCGCTGCTGGTCAGCGGTTATCAAAATGATGTTTGGGCGTTTTGCTGTTTGGCTCATCGACAGGGGCTCCGGCGGATTGCGATTCAAAAACTCGTCATATTCGGCTGCAGGAAATTAATTGATGTGTCAAACATTTCTGTTTGATTCGACAACCAAAATCGTGCAAGGCGTTAATATGAATAAGAAACGCGACGATAGAGTTTCGAAGAGTACGCAGGGCCAAGGTCAGCTCATGCTGCCGTTCAAGCTGTCGTTGCTGAACGTCAAACTCAACCGCCATGCTGCTGAAATCCTTAAACCTTTTGACCTGACACTGATGGAGTGGCGGGTGCTTTATATGCTGACTGAGATGAGCGAGGCGACGATGACCGAGTTGCGTCGTTTCAGCGGTATTGATGCCGGTCAGCTGAGTCGCGCAATCAAAGAGTTGGTGGGCAAGGGCTTGGTCAAATCAAGCACGTCCGCCAAAGATCAGCGGAATCGCTTGCTTGCGATGACGGCAAAAGGTCACGATGTTGCCAAGCCCGCGCGTCTGGCCATGGCCGAACGACGCAAGCGATTGGCGCAAGCTTTGGGCGAGGAACAAACCGCTGAATTGCTGCAATACACAGAAGTCTTGCACGAATTCCTCGATCGCGAATTAGAGCCGAAGGATTGCGACAATGAGCAGTCCTGAAAACATGCTGGTGATCATGTCCGACGAGCATCAAGCGCGCGCGCTGAGCTGTTT
>CAJQLX010000020.1 GCA_905479265.1 uncultured Alphaproteobacteria bacterium | reverse complement strand
GTTCGATTGCCATCTTTGAAAACAGGCTTGCTTAGGCGGACTCCAGCAGGGTTTCCAGCATCTGAAACTGCTTCAAACGCTGGGGCGCCCAATCGTCGTTCCACCCCCAAAGCAAAGACATGCCGCCGTAAAGCACGGCAAATTCCAGCACTTCACGCCGCCCCGCAACCCCGTTTGCGCGCGCAGCAATAAGATCGGCCAGCCCACTCATGCGCGCCATCTGCGTCACGCGATCCGGCTGATCCATGGGGTTGAAGAACAGGTTGGCGAAGTCGTAGGCCACGTGTCCAAACAAGCCTTTTGGATCAATCACCACCCATTCGCCGCTGTCGGCCACGCGCAAGACATTGCCGTGATGAATGTCCCCGTGCAGGGGTTGCGGCGCGGCGCCCATCAGGTCCAAAGCCTGCGCGAAGGGTCGCCAGCGGTCAAAGCACCCCTGCCCAATCGCGTCGAGGGTGAAAACATGGTCTCGCACAGCCGTGAGCGGCACCAACCCCGCGGGCGGTTGAGCGGCTGAGGGGGCTTTGCCATGGTGCAAGGCGTCTGCGGTCTGGACCAGTATGGCGAACGCTGCGGGGTCGTCAAAGGCGCTGGCGTCGGATAGCGCCGGGTCTTCGGCTGCTTCCACCATCAATATGGCGTCTGTGTCGCGGTTTAGTACCGAGACTGCACCTTGCCCTTTCCACCACGCCAACAGCGCCATTCCCGGACGCTCGTCACTGCCGGGTTTGGCGACTTTCAGCACCGCAGGCTCGGGCGCATGCACCCGTTGCAGCCACGAAGAGTTGGTCTCAAACCCAGCTCCACGCGGCTGCAGCGACCAGCGCTGCGCATAGTCCTGCAGGACCGCTGCGCCGGTGCTGCGGCTGTCGATTGGACGCTGCATGTCCGTTCCCTAGGTGTTGCGGATTTTGCCGGTCACCAGATCCAGCACAGCCGCGCCAGCATCGATCACGTTGGTGCCGGGGCCAAAGATAGCGGCGACACCGGCTGCTTTGAGGATGTCGTAATCTTGGCTTGGAATCACCCCGCCGCAAATGACGATCATATCGTCGCGCCCACCCGCCCGCAGGGCTTCAATCAGGGCCGGGAGCAAGGTCTTGTGCCCTGCTGCCAAGGAGGACACGCCGACCACTTGCGCGTTGGCGGCGATGGCTTGTTGGGCGGCTTCTTCAGGGGTTTGGAACAAGGGCGAGGTCTGGACATCGTACCCGAAATCGAGGAAGGCCGAGGCAATCACGCGGCTGCCACGGTCATGGCCGTCCTGCCCGAGCTTGGCCATATAGAGGCGCGGTGCGCTGTCCATCGCCGTGATGCGGGCGATCAGGGTTTTCACTTGAGGGTCGTCCGCCAGTTCAGCACCGTAGACGCCGCGCACCAAGGACGGGTTGCCGTCATACTCAGCGAACACCGCACGCAGGCAGTCGCTGACTTCCCCCACGGTGGCCCGCACGCGCATGGCCTCAACGGTGGCTGCGAGCAAATTGCCGTCGCTGCGCGCCGCCGCTTCCAAGGCCGCTAAAGCGGCGTCAACGCGGTCGGTTGAACGGGTGTCCCGCAAGGACCGCAGCTGCGCCACCTGAGCCTCGCGTACCGCGTTGTTGTCAATGTCGAGCACCTCAATGGGGTCGCTTTCATCCCGCTGGTACTTGTTGACGCCAACAATCACCTGACGGGCGCTGTCGATGGCGGCCTGGCGCTGGATGGCTGCGGTTTCGATTTGCGCTTTGGGCCAACCGGTTTCGATGGCTGCGGTCATGCCGCCACGGGCCTCGACTTCTTCGATCAACGCCCAAGCCTGCTCGGCCATGTCGGCGGTCATCTTCTCCACATAATAGGAGCCAGCCAGCGGATCGACAACGTCGGTGACGCCGGTTTCGTGGGCAAGGATCAGCTGCGTGTTGCGCGCGATGCGGGAGCTCATTTCTGTGGGCAGTGCAATGGCTTCATCGAAGCTGTTGGTGTGCAGGGACTGTGTGCCGCCCAGAACCGCACTCATCGCCTCGAACGCTGTGCGGACGATGTTGTTGTAGGGCTCTTGTTCCTGCAAGGAGACGCCGGATGTCTGGCAGTGCGTGCGCAGCATCATCGATTTCGGGTTCTTCGGCTCAAACTCAGCCATGATCCGCGACCACAGCAAGCGCGCGGCGCGCAGCTTGGCTGCTTCGGCAAAGAAATCCATACCGATGGCAAAGAAGAACGACAGGCGCGGCGCAAACGCGTCCACGTCCAACCCCTTGGCCAAGGCCGCGCGCACGTACTCTCGCCCATCAGCGAGGGTAAAGGCCAGCTCCTGCACCAGCGACGCGCCGGCTTCCTGCATGTGATAGCCGGAAATGGAGATTGAGTTGAACTTTGGCATATTCTGCGCGGTGTATTCGATGATATCCGCGACGATCCGCATGCTGGGCTGCGGGGGGTAGATGTAGGTGTTACGGACCATGAACTCCTTCAGGATGTCGTTCTGGATGGTTCCGGCCAACTCAGCCTGACGGGCACCCTGCTCCTCCCCCGCGACGATATAAGCGGCGAGAACGGGCAGTACGGCACCGTTCATGGTCATGGAGACGGAGACGTCTTGCAGCGAAATACCGTTGAACAGGCGGCGCATGTCCTCAACACTGTCGATGGCGACACCCGCCTTGCCAACGTCCCCGCGCACGCGCTCGTGGTCGCTGTCATAGCCGCGGTGGGTGGCGAGATCGAAGGCAACGGACAGACCCTTTTGCCCGCCGGCCAGTGCTTGCCGGTAAAAGGCGTTGCTTTCCTCAGCGGTGGAAAAGCCGGCGTACTGGCGAATGGTCCAAGGCCGCTGCGTGTACATGCTGGCATAGGGGCCGCGCACGAAGGGCGCTTCGCCCGGTGCACTGTCCAGATGGTCTAAGCCGTCCAGATCAGCGGCGGTGTAAATGGTTTTAGAGGTATCGGTCGTCATTGTGCGCCCCGGTTTCGTTTGTCTGACAACATAAGGCGTTCTCCACCATCTTGGCTAACACGGCAGCACACCCTCGCACAGGGGGGAATCAGACTGCTGGTCGCCGTCGTGCAAGAAATTGCCGCCTGCTCCCTTGCGCGGCTCGCGTTCTTGCGGCAGAACGACGCGGACCTTTGGTGTCTCATTACAGTCCAAGACTGGAGACTTAATAGGGAACTCGGTGCGGCGTACCCATTAGGGACCAAAACCGAGGCTGTCCCCGCAACTGTAAGCGGATAGCGCAGCTCCATCAGGCCACTGAAGCCCTCGCCCTGCGCGAGTGCCTTGGGAAGGCCGGAGCACACAAGCGCCATGACCCGCGAGCCAGAAGACCTGCCAAGGCATTGTGAAACCATCTTTGAGGGCGGGTGACCCTCTGGGAGTGACCATGACGATTGTCCATTCTGACCGTGCGACCCGCGCGGCTTCGCGTTCCTTTAATTTAGACGTCACACGACCGTCGCAAGCCGTGCTGTTGATCAGCGCTGGCGGGGCGTCGGTGCTGTGTTGGTTGGGCCTTGCCGCGCTGATCCTGCTCTAGGGGATGCTACAGGCGAAAGACCTTGCCGTCGGCTACGGTGCCGAAACCGTGGCGCGTGCGCTGACGTTTGATGTGCAGGCGGGGGAAATCCTCGCGGTCATCGGCCATAATGGCTCGGGCAAATCCACGTTGGTGAAAACCATCCTCGGGATTGAAAGCCCGCAGGCGGGCGCCTTGACCTGGACCGGTGGCACGCCGCCTCAACCCATTGGCTACTTGGGTCAACTTACCGACTTTGACCGCCGTTTCCCCATGCGCGTTTGCGATTTGGTGGAAACAGGCGGGTGGAGCAAGCTGGGGTTCTTTGACGCCGCAGGTGCGGGCGCGCGACTGCGGGCGGGTGAGGCCATTGCGCGCGTCGGCCTGAACGACATCGCCACCCTGCCTTTGCATAAGCTCTCTGCCGGGCAGCTCCAGCGCGCGCTGTTCGCGCGCACGATGGTGCAGGACGCACAGGTCATCATCCTCGACGAACCCTTTGCCGCTGTGGATCAGAACACGGAAGCAGACTTGATGGATCACGTGCTGGGTTGGGTGGCAGAAGGCCGTTCGGTCATCATGGTGCTGCATAACCTCTCCACCGTCCTCCACCACTGTGCGCGCACGCTGTTGCTGGGACGGGGCACGGGGCGATTTGGCCCCTCTCGCGCGGTGTTGAACGCGGGCGCATTGGTCGAGATGGGATACCTTGCCGCCGATCAAGCGCGCTGGCTCACAGGCTCCCTTGACGGCGTGACGGGGGGCGGCGTGACGGGGGGCGGCGTGACGGGGGGCGGAGGGGCGGATGCTTGAGTTTCTCGAATTCGATTTCATGCGCAAGGCGATTGTGGCTGTGGTTGTGCTGTCGCTGGGCATGGCGCCCGTGGGCTGCTTTCTGGTGCTGCGCCGCCTGTCGCTGGCGGGGGAAGCCATGAGCCACGCCGCCATTCCCGGTATTGCTGTGGCGTATTCGATTGCCGGACTGTCGGTGTTGTCCATGACCTTGGGCGGCTTGATTGCGGGGTTGAGTGTGGCGCTGCTGTCGACGGTTTTGGCGCGGGTTACTTTGCTGCGTGAAGACGCGAACATGGCAACGCTGTATTTGCTGGCGCTGGCGGGGGGGATCTTTTTGCTCTCCGTGCGCGGGACGGCGGTGAACCTCGAATCCTTCCTGTTTGGCAACATTTTGGGGCTGCGGGCCTCCACGCTGATTCTGATCGGTGCGACCACGACGGTGACGCTGCTGGTCATGGCCCTGATCCTGCGCCCCCTGATCCTGCAAACCGTCGATCCGGTTTTTGCCCGCTCCCAATCTAAGCACACCTGGCTGATCAGTGCGGTCTTTATGGTGTTGGTTGTGCTGAATCTGATCGCTGGCTTTCGTGCGCTTGGCACGCTGATGGCGGTTGGCTTGATGATCGTTCCGGCGACCGCAGCGCGCTACTGGGTCGATGCCGTGACGCCGATGCTGGGGCTGGCGTTCTGCTTTGGGGCGGGCAGCGGTTTGCTTGGTTTGGCTCTTTCTTACTGGCTGTCAAACGTGCCCTCAGGCCCGAGCATCGTCCTGGTCTGTGGGGCAGTGTTTGTGGTCAGCCTGCTCTTTGGTCGCAATGGCCTAAACGTGTTGGCGCGCCGCGCCTGATCCTACTGGAGATTTTCCGACCATGCGTCCCCTGCTTTTACCGCTTCTCGCTCTCTTACTCACGACGGGATCACTGTCTGCTGCAGACCCGATCAAGGCAACCGCGAGCTTCTCCATTCTGGCCGATATCGTCGAGCGGGTTGGGGGTGATCGGGTCGTTGTTTCCAGCATCGTCGGACCCGATAGCGATGCACACACCTACAGCCCAACCGTTGGCGATGCCCGGTCTGTGGCCAAGGCCGATATTGTGTTCATCAACGGCCTGGGGTTTGAAGGCTGGATCGGCGACCTCATCGCCGCCTCAGGCAACGATGCGCCCGTGATCACGGTCACGCGCGACATCGAACCCTTGCTGATCGACGGTGAAGCCGACCCCCACGCGTGGAACGATTTGACCAATGGGGTCGCCTATGCGGCCGCAATCAAAGAAGGCTTGAGCGCATTGGACCCCGACAACGCGGCTGTTTACGCGGCCAACCAGCACGCTTTCGCCAAGGAAATCAACGAGCTGCTTGCCCGGGTCCAGCCACGCTTTGCCGCCCTGCCCCAGAACCAGCGCAGCGTGGTCACCGCCCACGATGCCTTTGGCTACTTCGAAGCGCAGTTCGGCTTGCGGTTCTTAGCGCCCGTGGGCATGAACACAGACGCTGAACCCTCTGCGCGCGGTCTGGCGCAGCTGATCCGCCAAATCAAAGCGGAAGACATTGGCGGCTTGTTTGTCGAAAACATCACCAACCCGGACTTGGTCGCGCAAATCGCTGAGGAAACCGGCCTGGACATCGGGGGGCGGCTGTACTCTGACGCGCTGTCGGCCCAAGGCGGCCCGGCAACCTCCTACCTCGCCATGATGCACCATAACATCGCGACACTGCTTTCAACGCTCAGTCGTCCCTGAACCGGGAAAGCGCAGGCGGTATCACGCGGCGGAGCTGGCTTTTGAGCGAGGCTCTATCACGGGTTGAGCCCGCGTCAGTTCTTTAGCCGAACAAAGCCAACCGAAGCCTCCGGCTGTAGCCAACTTGCACTTTGGCACTGCGCCCTGACAAGGTGAGGCCAATTAGAACGTCAACCCGTTGTTTCTACTCATGATTTTTTGTTGGGATGACAGCGATGAAACTCCGGCCCAAAATAAGGCAACAATTTCAAGGGTATTTCTGCAACAGAGTGTGGAAAACTCGCATAAGAAATGGTTTTTGATACCCTTAATTCAAATCAATGCCTTTAATTACAAATGTCAAAACACGAATTTGACTGATGCGATGCAATTTATCGCTGAATAAAGCGCGATCCGTTTTGAGCCTGAAGTTTTCTTCGTTGGATTCGCAGCTTTAGAAAAATGAAAAGTGGGTGTCTCCGGAGGTGTGTCTCTCTCCTCCCTTCCTCCCCCAAGGCACTTTCGGGGGCACCACTTTCATCGATGATGTTCCTCCCATAACACCTGATCTGAGGAGCCCAAGAGACGCGCTTGGGTTCCCCTTTTTTGATGGTCCGTTCATCACAGGGTGGCGCCCCGCTGTTTCAACCCGCTTCGCGGCTTTCAACACCGCAACGCGCAAGGGGCTCGGCGACCCTGTCGCCGGTCGGCTATCGCCTCCGGTTTGGTGCCTTGACGGGCGATTGGCGGGCTGGCGCTGGCAGCGGGGTTTCAAGGCGGCGCTGAAAAGCAGGCTCGCTCGTCATGGATGAATTTTGGCTTCACGCGAGCGCGTCGGCGACCCTGTCGCCGGTCGGCTCTCGCCTCCAGAAACAGAAAAGCCTCCCGCCCCTTTTTCGCGGGCGAGAGGCTTTCAACAGCGTTTCCGCTGGTTTTACGCCTGATCTTGCTTGTCGTAGAGGATGTCCGCGAGGAACTCTTTCAAGCGTTCAGACTTCGGCTTTTCGAAGAACTCGATCGGCGGTGCGACTTCCACGATCTGGCCTTGGTCCATGAAGATCACCCGGTCGGCAACTTTCTTGGCAAAACCCATCTCGTGGGTCACCACCAGCATGGTCATGCCCTCATCAGCGAGTTCGATCATGGTGTCCAACACCTCCTTGATCATCTCAGGATCAAGCGCCGACGTCGGCTCGTCGAACAGCATGACCTTTGGCTGCATACACAGCGAGCGGGCAATGGCCACACGCTGCTGCTGGCCACCGGAAAGCTGGCCCGGGTACTTGTTGGCCTGCTCCGGAATGCGGACACGCTCCAGGTAGTACATGGCCCGGTCAACCGCTTCCTTGCGCGGCATCTTGCGCACCCACATGGGCGCCAAGATGCAGTTTTCCAGAATGGTCAGGTGCGGGAACAGGTTGAAGTGCTGGAAGACCATGCCGACTTCACGGCGGATGGCTTCGATCTGTTCCAGGTTGTTGGTCAGCTCCACACCATCCACGACAATCTTGCCGCGCTGGTGTTCTTCCAGCCGGTTGATGCAGCGGATGAGGGTGGATTTGCCCGAGCCCGAAGGCCCGGCAATCACGATACGTTCCTTGGGCTTAACCGTCAGGTCAATGTCCTTGAGAACGTGGAATGTGCCGTACCATTTATTCAGGCCGGAGATGCTTACGATGTTTTCCATGATGCAACTCTCTATCGCTGCTTAAGAATGCCGAACCGCTCTTCAAGCCACATGGAGTAGCGGGAGAGGCCAAACATAAAGATGAAGAAGAAAATGGCGACGTAGATCAAACCCTCAGTCAGGGTCTGGTTCCACTCAACCTTGGTGACAATCTTGTTCCGCATGACGGTCAGGACGTCGAGCAGGCCAATCACAATCACCAACGTCGTATCCTTGAACAAGCCAATCAGCGTGTTCACGATCGCCGGAATAACAGTACGGGTTGCTTGCGGTACAATGATCAGGTTGGTTTCCTGCCAGTAGGACAGACCCAGCGACTGCGCCGCCTCGTACTGACCTTTGGGGATGGCCTGAAGACCACCACGGATCACCTCGGCCATGTAGGCCGTCCCAAACAGACACACAGCCACCAAAGTCGCGACAAGCGGCTGTGGCTGGAACTGGATGGGCAGGATCAGCGGCAGGACGAACACGGACATGATCAGAATGGTAATGAGCGGCACGCCGCGCATCCCTTCGATAAAGCCAGTGGACAGATACCGCACCACGGGCAAGGTCGATTGACGCCCCAGCGCCAGCAGAATACCCGCTCGCATCGCAAAGGCTGAACCGACCAGGCCCAGGATCATCGTAATCAGAATGCCGCCCCACGTATTCTCAACAGGGACATGGGTTAGGAAGACGATGTTGCCCGGTGCGTGATCGCCCCGGCTTTCCGCCAAGTCCGTCGCGTTGATCCGGTCATCGGCGTTTAAGTCGTCCTGCGCATCAACCACACCATCGCGGTTCATGTCATAGATCGGGTTGTCTGCAATCTCAGCCCACGCAGCGTCCTGCTGCGCTTGGGTGACCCCAATCGACGCCGGATCACGGGTCATGAGCGCATTGAACCTGACCGCTTTCGGCAAGCGCCCAAGCTCGTTGTGTGCGCCGTATTTGGCCTCAAGATCCTCTTGCGCCAGCTTTTCGATGGGATCAGCGGTCAGATCCAGCAGCCCGCGCTTATGCTCGAAATGCGGGTTGTTGATAACCGTGCCCCAAATGGCAATCACGATGGCAAAACCAGCAACAAACTGCAGGAACCGCAGGAACGGTCGCGCTACGCGGCCAAAGCGGGTTTGCGCAATGACAAGGCCCAGAACAATCAGCAGGACCAAAGCCCCAATCGCAATCAGCAAACGCCCCGTTTCCGATGACGTGATGCTGGTGAAGGTCGCCGACAGCCCATAGAAGGTGCGGCCAAAGCCCGGTGGCAAGATCTCAGCGACTTCACCGGTGGACAGACGGACACTCCACTGGCCCACAAACTCAAGGCTCTGCCCTTCGACCCACTGGCCATCACGACGGGACAGCCGCAAGCCGACTTCGGCCAAGGCATCATCCATCTGCTGCTGCGTCATCTCTTCGACGGCAATATTTGGATAGGCCCCCTGTATCGGTTCGAAGTGCGACAGCTTGAGCGCTGCACCGGAGAGGACAAAGAACGCCACAAAGGGGAACAGGCCCGTCGAGATGCCCAAAACCATGCCAATGGAGCCTTCGCGCAAGCGAGGAACCATCACAAAGGCCAGCACAGGGATCAGCAGCAGCGCCACCAAAATAGGCCGCCACAGCTGGTCTCGGTCATAGGCGTTGACCAGCAGCTGCCAGTAGTTCTTTTTGAAGACCGCGTGACAGGCGCCGCTGTTGGATTTGCCCCAGTCCACAAACGGCTGGAGTTGATCCACACCCTGTTGCGCCGCATCGAGGTTGCCGGTTTTCAGCGACGAGGCAATCATCGCGCCGGCTGCGGCCCAATCGATTTGATCCGGCCCATCCACGAAGAAACGCTCGGCGTCCGGGTGGACCGTATCGCCCTCGAATGCCTTTTTCAGACGGGCATCGCGGGTGCGGTCGGGTGCTTCCCCAACGCCACCGGCTTCAATCCACTCCACAATCGCCGCTTTCCGCGCCGCCTGTGCGGCGTCGAATTTAGCAATTTCACCCTTGTTGAACGCAACGTTGGCTTCGTTCTTCAGAATGTCCGCGTAAGATTTCGGAATATCCTTGGACGCCAAATTCGCCAAGTTGTTGACGAAGGCCTTGAAGCGGCGATCCTCGAAGGCACTGCCCTCTTGCCCGCTGATGCGGTCCAGACGACGCTGCTCGGTCCGAAGGGAGCCCAAACGCTCCTCCAGCAATGTTGCCTGTGTCGCCATGCGGCAGGCTTGCTGGGTTTCACCGTGAACGGTGCTGGTCAGGAAAAACCAGCTCACAAAGGCCCAAATGACCCAAGCGAACAACGCCACAATAATGACGGTTGCGACGCTGTTGACCGGACCGGAAAACAGGTTTTCGCGCAGCCATTTTACAGGGCCAGTGTTACCCGGAGGCGGTGCCTGCTCTGGCAGGTACTCGTCCAAGCGACGGAAAAAAGTCTCGTTTGACATGCGTGTCTCTCCCCTGCCTTAGCGTTCGACCAGCTTCACGCGCTCGTTGATGGTGTTCATCACGGCGGAGATCAGCAGGGAGTTGGTGAGATAGGCCAGCATGATGATCGCGGTAATCTCGATCGCGTGGCCCTTCTGGTTCAGGATGGTTCCGTGGAAAATCGAGGTGATCTCCGGGAACGAGATAATCGCGGCAAGCGAGCTGTTCTTCATCAGGTTCATGTACTGAGAATTCAGCGGCGGGATGATGACTCGCAGCGCCTGCGGAATGACAATCAGGTTGGTGATGTGGCTCTGTTTCATGCCCACCGACCGCGCTGCTTCCGTCTGGCCCTTATCGACGGCCTGAATACCGGCGCGCACTGTTTCCGCGATGAAGGCCGAGGTGTAGATGGCCAAAGCGGCGACAAGGATCCAGAAGCCGTTGACGATCTGCAACCCCCCTGAGTTCGCCGTATAGCGCCCGAACTTGTTCGGCTCCGGCACGGAAACGCCAATCGGCCCGCCGAGCACGACGAAAATAGCGCTGACCACCACGATGAAAATCGCAGCCTTGGCCAGCAACGTCGCCGGACGCTCGCCGGTGCGGTTCTGTATATCTTGCGCCCGAATGTCGAGCAGCGTGGCAAGGCAGTTGGCGATCATCAAGCCGATCAAGAACACCCAGAACATGGTCCATGAGGTCATGGGCGGAATGGAGGTTTCGATCATCAGCGCGTAAACCAGCAGAACAATCCCCGCGACGGTGCGGAAGATGATGCCGATCGACTTGATACCCGGCGCGTCGGTTGCGCGCTCGCGGGCTTCGATGCGGTTGGAAATGGTAAATGCGGCGAGGAACAGCGCCACCCAAATCAGGATGTAAAACGCGGTCGCGGCAAAAACGACAGAACTCGCAATACCAAGGGCCATGTTTGCGCCGAACAGAAGCAGGACGACGACCGTCACAGCCAGCAAGCCCAGCCACACATAAA
The DNA here is from genome assembly GCA_905479265.1 of uncultured Alphaproteobacteria bacterium. Taxonomy (GTDB): domain Bacteria; phylum Pseudomonadota; class Alphaproteobacteria; order UBA7985; family UBA7985; genus UBA7985. The sequence continues at coordinate 87,705 of CAJQLX010000020.1, read as the reverse complement.
GCGTATCGATTTCGCGATCGTTGAACGCGCGCATCATGTCCTGGCGGCGGTTCAAGACAATCAGAGCAGCCGCCCCGATCCCAAACGCAATCAACAGGCCCACCAAAGGCGCGCCCATGACACTGGTTTCCAAGCCGACCGTTTTAAACGGTTGCCAGTCAAACGGCGCAAAGCCCAACCAGGTGCCGGCGCCCATACCATCGCCAAACTTCAAAGCGGGCAGGATGATCTTTTCGTTCGATATGGACAATCCCAGCGGGCCCGAAATGGGGGCTGAGGCCACGATATTGGGCAACGTCAGCGCGAGTGCAAAAGCAAACAGCAGCCAAACGGCCAAAGGAATGTTTCTCAGAATCTCAACATAAACCGTCGCAGCGCGCGCGATCAGCCAGTTGTTCGACAGGCGGGCCAAACCCATGACAAAGCCCAAAACCGTCGCCGCGAAGATACCAATCAGCGATACGATGATCGTGTTGATGTACCCCAACGCGAGGAAACGGAATACGAGGTCGTTGTTCTTCAGCGGGATCGGGAAGAACGGCGACGGATCGTAACTGCCCGGCGTGGCCATGAAGCCAAGTCCGAAGTTACCAGAGCGACGCAGCAGGTTCACCTGCGCGTTGTTTACAAAATAGACGACGGCAAAAACGATCAGTCCGACGATAAACGTCTGAACCAGAATGTTCCTCAGCCACCGGGTCGCGAAAATGTTTCGCGTGCCGCCAGAGCCGGAAGAAACGGCGTTGCCGTCAGCGGACATGTTAGAAGTTGTCATGTTGCTGGCAGTTACGTTGTGAGTGGGTTTCAATGCCCAGTATGGGCCAAGTGTCGGTGCATAAACGACGGAGCGAATTTGTCCACCGTGGATAAAAAAATAGGGCGCCTGCCATAAGGTAGGCGCCCTGTCTCAGGTCTCTTTAAAGGAGATCCGAGTTAGCAAGGCTTTGCTTGCTTCGGTCCTAGCGGAACGGAGGAGCGTACAGGATGCCGCCATCAGTCCACAGAGCGTTCAGACCGCGGTCGAGACCAACAGCGGTTTCTGGGCCTACGTTGCGAGCGAAGGACTCACCGTAGTTACCAACCTGAGACAAAGAGTTCAGGAACGCGTCGTCAGCGAGACCGAGCATGGAGCCGTAGCCGCCTTCAACACCGAGAAGACGCTTTACGCCAGCAGATGCATCAGCATCAGCAGCCATAGCAGCAGCGTTGTCGGAGGTGATGCCAAGCTCTTCAGCAATGATCATAGCGTTGAGGGTCCAACGTACGATGTCGCCCCATACGTCGTCGCCCTGACGGGTCACTGGGCCCAATGGCTCCTTGGACACGATTTCTGGCAGGATCAGGTGCGCAGAAGGATCTGGGAACGTGGTACGGTTAGCAGCGAGACCGGAAGCGTCAGTTGTGTAAACGTCACACAGACCAGCAAGGTAAGCTTCGTTGGTTTCAGCAGCGGTGGTTACAACGTATGGCGTGTAAGAAATGCCGTTGTCCGCGAAGAAGTCTGCGAGGTTCAGCTCGGTGGTTGTACCGGTCTGTACACAAACAGTTGCGCCGTCGAGATCAGCAGCAGAAGAAACGCCCAAGGATGTTGGGACCATGAAGCCCTGACCATCGTAGTAGTTCACGCCCTGGAAAGACAGGCCGAGGTCTACGTCACGGGAGAAGGTCCACGTGGTGTTACGGGACAGCAGGTCATATTCGCCAGCGTTCAGCTTGTTGAAGCGCTCGGAAGAGTTCACTGGGAAGTACGCAACCTTGTCAGCGTCGCCGAAGATTGCTGCGCCTACGGAGCGACAAACGTCAACGTCGAGACCGGACCAGGAGCCATCGTCTGCTTGCTCAGCAAAACCAGGTACGCCGATGTTTACGCCACAGTTCAATACACCGCGAGCGATGGTGTCGGACAGGGTATCAGCCTGTACGCCACCGGCAAACGCAACTGCACCAGCAGCTGCAACAAATGCCAACTTTTTCATTTTGGATTCTCTCCACATAGGGTTCGACCAATCAGCGGCTTCCTCCCCCCTAACGGTTGGAAACAGAGCAACGGCATTCGCCACATGCAACGCAGATCGGCTACGGGCGGAAACTTAGTCGCACCCCTACGACACGCAAGCCTCATTTCAACATTTGCTCAGTTTTTTTGCGCATTCGCTCCGAATTGCTGTGGATAAGGCAACTTTGAGCGAAATTCCTTAACAGGCTAACAATTTTCCGCGCATAATCCCCAGAAGACGATTCGTTTGCATCGGAAGGCTCATGAAATAAATTATTCAAAGTATTGTTTAAAATAGAGTTTTTATTTCTAAACCGCGCGCCCTAAGTAGTGAAAACGTCTAAATCCGCCCGATTCTTTGCCGTCCAAAATTTTTCAGGCTTGTTTGGATATTTTGCAACTTTTGGCATACGTTCGTCGCATGATTGTGCAAAACGACTCAGAATTCAGCTTGCTCTGACCCGCCGGTTGAAGGATCACACGGATATTTTCGCTCGCAGGTAGGGTACGATTCTTGAAAGACGAAACGAAACTCGTTCACGGTCATCGCGGTCCAAAAATGGAACGCCTGGATGTCCGCACCGTTAACCCATCGATCCAGCGTGGTTCGACCTATCTCTACGATAGCATCGATCACCTGCGCGAGGCCAAAGCCAAGGCCGTGGACTTGGGCATCGCCTCCTACGGGATCGGCGGCGGTGACATTACGCTGCACTTCCAAGACGCCTTCTGCGCGATTGAGAACGGCTTTCGCGGGGTTGCGGTTAACTCCGGATTGCTGGCCTGCACGCTCCCGCTGATGGCCTTGCTCCAGCACGGCGACCATTTGTTGATGGTTGATAGCGTCTATGGCCCTGTCCGCACGTTCTGCGATGGTTACTTGCCGCGCATGGGGGTGAGCGTGACGTACTACGACCCGCTTGCAACGCTGGACGAGCTGGATGCGCTGACAACCGACACGACGCGGGTGGTGTACCTCGAAACCCCCGGCTCATTGACGTTTGAGATGCAGGATATCCCCGCCATCGCCGCGTGGGCGCAGGATCGTGGGATCCGCACCATCATCGACAACACGTGGGCCACGGGGCTTTACTTCAAGCCGCTGGATCACGGTATCGATATCTCCACCCACGCCGCGACCAAGTACATGTGCGGGCATTCGGACGTGATTTCCGGCGCCATTGTCTGCAACAAAGAAACCGCCCTCGCCGTCGAGGCCACCCGCGACCAGTTGGGTTTGGCCATGCCGCCCGATGAAGCCTATCTTGGCCTGCGCGGCTTGCGCACCATGGCGGTTCGCTTGCCCGTTCATTGGCAAAACGGCCTCAAGCTCGCGTCTTACCTCGCGGGGCGAGAAGAAGTGTCCAACGTCCTGCACCCCGCCATGGAGCAAGACCCCGGTTACGCCATTTGGTCACGCGATTTCACCGGCGCCTCGGGCCTGTTTTCGGTGGTCATGCGCAGCGATCTCAGCTGGGAGCAACTCAACGTGTTTTTGGGCGCGCTCAAGCTTTATGGCTTGGGCTACAGTTGGGGTGGCTTTGAAAGCCTTTGTGTGCTGCAAAGCCCTAAGACCGTCCGCACCGGCAGCCAATGGCCGCGACCGGGCATTGGCGCAGGGTACGTGCTGCGCTTTCATGCGGGTCTAGAGGACGCCGACGACCTGATCGACGATGTCGAGCAGGCCTTTACCGCCATGAAAAAGGCTTAAAACATGGACCTTCGCCCTGACGCCATCGACGCATTGCTCAACGAAGTCACGTTTAACAGCGACGGTTTGGTTGCCGCCATCGCTCAGGACATTGAAAACGGCGATGTTCTGATGATGGCGTGGATGAACGCAGAAACACTGCGAGAAACCCTTGAAACCGGGCGGGCCTGCTACTGGTCGCGCAGCCGACAGGCGTTTTGGCGGAAGGGCGACACGTCCGGCCATCACCAGACCGTGCACGATCTGCGCATCGACTGCGACGGCGACACCATCGTGATGAAAATTTCTCAAGTCGGTGCGGCCTGTCATACCGGCGAGAGGACTTGTTTCTTTCGGTCAGTGAACGACTTTTAACGGGAGAACAGCAACCCTTTCGGACTGACACGGATTCCTATGACCCTGCCTGCTGACCACCCTCCCGTCAAATCCCCCAAAATCGGCGTGATTCTGATGAATCTTGGCACGCCAGATGCCCCTGATGCGCCCAGCCTCCGCCGCTACTTGGCGCAGTTTCTGTCGGATCAGCGCGTCGTCGATTACCCCGCTTGGCTCTGGCAACCGCTGTTGCGCGGGATCATCCTGCGCACGCGCCCGGCGAAGTCGGCCAAGCTCTACGCGAAAATTTGGGATTACGAGCGGGGTGATAGCCCCCTGCGCCTTATCCTCAGCGATCAAGTCGCGGCCATGCAGGAGCGTGTAGACCCCAGCGCGGAGCACGTGGTTTTCCGCGCCGGCATGCGCTACGGCAGTCCCAGCACAACGGACGTGTTGCATGAATTGCAGGACTTGGGGTGTCAGCAAATTGTTCTCGCCGCGCTCTATCCGCACTATGCGGGGGCGACCATGGCGACCGGTTACGACGAGGCCTTTGATTTCCTCAAGAAAGCCAACTGGCAACCCGCCATTCGAACCATGCCGTCCTATCAGGACGACCCGAAGTACATCGCGGCCTTGGCTGAATCGGTCGAGCAGCACCTCAAGGGGTTGGAATGGGAGCCGGATGTGATCGTCACGTCTTACCACGGCGTCCCCCAGCGCTATCTGACCGGCAAGGGCGACCCCTACCACTGCCAGTGTCACAAGACGACGCGCTTGCTCGGCGAAGCCCTGCCCCACCTTGCTGATAAGCTAAAGGTCACGTTCCAGTCGCGCTTTGGCCCGGAAAAGTGGCTTCAGCCCTATACGGACGAAACCATCGATAAATTGGGTGAAGAGGGCAAAAAGATTGCGGTCATAACGCCCGGATTCTCTGCGGACTGTCTGGAGACGCTCGACGAAATCGGCAACGAAGCGCATGAGGATTTCATGGAAGCCGGCGGCACGCATTTCACCTACATTCCTTGCCTCAATACTGAGCCTGCGCATCTGGAAATGCTGGAAAGCCTCGTTCGACGGGAACTTTCCGGTTGGTACCCGTTGCACGCTGACGCCTAAGCGCGCATATCTTGGATCATGAACGCTCGCGGCTCCCTTTTGACACGATACGCGCTCTTCCTGTTCAAACGGGAACTGAGCATCCTCAGCTATTTTCTCGTCCGCGGTCGGAAACGGCGGGTGTTGATGGGGCCGTACTGGCAAGCCTCGTTTCTGCCGGGGCTGCTGGGCCTGTTCTTTGTCGCCATGCGGCTGATCGGCATGGACGTCGGGCCTGCGGCGGCGGCGGTGGTGCTGTTCTGCGCGGGCGCGCTGGTCACAGAAGTCCTGCTGTACGAACAGAATAAGTTCACGTGGCCCATTTTCCAACGGATCATCGCACCGGATAAGTTCGGGCGCGCGGTGAAGGATCGGCTGGGTTACGATGGTTTTCCCGGTCGGGACGGCTGGCGCTCGGTCGAGGCGAGCGTGCCGGAGCAAGTGCGGCGGATTGTGCTCACGAGCCTGCAGCAAACGCGGCAGACGCCGCCATCGCTGCAAACCTATTTGATGCAAGCGCCGGAAGTAAAAGTCGCAGGCATCATGAGCGCGTTTACGGTCCTGATGATGTATGGCCCAGCGAGCAGTTCAGCCTTCACCGTGCCGGTCCTGTCCTTCCTGCTCGGCGTTGTTTTACGCCGGGTGAAGCAAGGTATTGATAGCGCGCTGGTTTGGCCGTACGTGGAAAACCTGATTGACTGGACTATGGTCAATTCACTGGCCGGTGGTCGCTACGAACGCGCCGAATTCAACTAAGCGCCCTCCCTCTTCACCCGCCCCCCCAAGACATGACATGGCATGACGAACGCAAAAGAGCCCGCAGACGGTAAAGTCTGCAGGCATCTTCGCATATATATCGTCGAAGGGCGGCGAGCGCGCTTAGAAGGTGATGGTTGCCATCAAACCAAACTCTTGGCCGTCAGAGGTTTTGAAGCCTCGGTTCATGCCAATTGCTGTGGCGTTATCCAAGGCCAACGTCGTGACGTTGTTGTAGTGCTTGAAGTAGCCGCCGATGGTAACGTTCTTGGTCGCTTGGAACTCTGCGCCGATGCTCAACGCCGTGCTGACCTCGGCTGAGGTTTCGAACACGCCGCCAATGCCTGCATCAAAGTAAGCTGGGCTGGTTGGCATGGTGGAACCGCTGAGACACTCGGATTCAAGACTGGAACAGCCCCACTCGGCGCTGGTCACGGCACGATCCATGTCAATCGACAGTTTGATCGCGTCGATTGCGGTGTAGGACACACCCAAGGAAGCAAACTGACGCTTCACGTCGGTCTCGTTGTCAACGGAGGAAAGCATCCAGTTGGATACCCGCTCTTGACCAAACGACAGACCCAATTCGATGTCGCCAAAGTCAACACCGCCCATTGCGGTCAAACCGTAATAGTCGTCGGCCAGCAATTCGAGAACGCCGTCATCGATGGGGCTGGTCACGCCCTCGACACCCACGGTGAAGTCGTAGCCTGCGAAACCAACATTGTATCGCAACTGACCCGAGAACCCTCGGTGATCCAAATCGTAGGCAACTTCTGCGTCCAGATCGCCAAAGTTCAGCGTGTAACCCACTTCATCGCCCACGAAGTCGTCGGCAAATTCGGTTGAGAACAGCTTGGTCGCAACACCTGAACCGCCAGCGGCAAGGCCGTCTGCGTAGCTGTACAGATCAGACCGTCCGCCGCCTTCGCGGTAGAACAGTGTTCCCAGATCGCTTTGAATAGCGAGCAAACCGCGCTCGAATTCAATCATGCCACCGGTTGCGTCCAGCGCCATATCCATCTGTCCGAGCCATGTCAGGCCAGCGACGTCAACGGATGCTGTCGTGTTCAGCTCACCACTGAGTGCGCGGCTGGAGCCGACAACGGCATCTGCGGCACCAAGATCGGCTGCGCCAGTCAACACGCCACCTGTGGTGTTCAAGGTATTAAAGATAGGGGAAGCGTCTCTATCGCTCCAGTTGAGGGTAACAGAACCGCCCAACATGACGTCCACATCGGCCATGGCTACGCCTGGCACGAGGAGGCAAGAGGCGGCAAATAGCACCTTTCGCATCGTAAAAACTCCGACAATATGAAATATGAACGAAAAAATTTTCGTTTTGAAATTACGTGGACCTTACGCGCCCTCTAAATCCATTTCAACCGGATTCGTGCATATTGTTCGGATTCGACAATTCCTCGGCGAAAGTGTGGTTTTTTGACCACAACTATCTGATTCACTTGGTTTTCTAGGGTGCTCCTATTCCCTGTTTTTCGGCCCATCCATTTTGCAGTCGCGATAACATTCACAATCTACTTCAAGAACAAAGCGTGACAATTATTCTGCCAAATATCTCATTTTCAGTGTTTTCCACTGCCAAAAGTCATATTTTTAGTTAATAGATAAATTTTAGGTAAATTTCTTTTTCTTCGGATCTTGGCAGGGCGGTTGCAGCGAACCGTGCAAACCAAACCAATGAGGAACTTGTTAGATGAGCCCAAAACTTATCTTCTCCGCTCTCGCCGTAACCGCTTCAAGCGTGGTTGCAGCCCATTCCGTATGGGCAGAGGGCTATGTGAAGTCACACGGAACCCCGACTTACAGCGAAGGCTGTCACGTCATCGTCCCCGGTCAGAGCTTGAAAGACAGCTGTGCCCCGACGGGCGCTTATGGCACCGCGCAGACCTATGGCGCGGCTTCGGCTTATGGCACCGCACAAACCTACGGCGCAGCGTCGGCCTATGGCACCGCGCAAACCTACGGCGCAGCGTCGGCGCAGGGCAGTGCAACGGCCTATCAGGCAGCACCGATTATCCAAGAAGGCCCGCGCCCCGTCATCCAGCAACAGGTACAGCAGGTGCAGGAAATTCGCATCCAGAAGGTTCCTGTCGTGAAGCGCGTCTATGAGCAGCGCATCGAAAAAGTGCCGGTGATCAAGCGCGTGGAAGAGGTTCAAATCCAAAAAATTCCCGTAGTGAAGCGCGTCTATGAAGAGCGGATCGAGAAAGTTCCGGTGGTTAAGCGCGTGGAAGTGCCAATCATCGAGCGTGTGCCAGTGGTCAAGCGCGTCTATGAACAGCGGATCGAGAAGGTTCCAGTGATCAAGCGCGTTGAGGAAGTCCAAATCCAGCGCGTTCCCGTGATTAAGCGCGTTGAGGTGCCGGTGATCCAAAAGGTCTACGTGCCGCAAGTGGTCAAAGTGCCTGTGCGAGTCGTCCAAGAAGTGCCGCAGATTGTTCCCGCTGGCGTCGCCGTTCAGCAGCAGGTGCCACAGGTCCAGCAGCAGTTTGTCCCCGTCCGCCAGCAAGCGGCGCAAGTGCATACTCAAGCAGTTCCCGTCCTAAACCAGCGCGCACACGTGCAGGTTCAGCCGGTTCCCGTGGTGGGTCAGCGCGCCGTGGTGCAGACCCAAGCGGTTCCGGTGCTACAGCAGCAGCCACAGGTTATCCGACAGGTGGTTCCCGTAACCCAGCAGCACGCTAACGTCGTTCGTACGCAAGTGAACGTGGGCGCGAATTGTGTGAACGGTTACGGCTGTGTGAATGCGGGTGGTTACTACGCTCAACCTCAGCCCGTGATGATGCCATCGGTTGTCCCGACACAAGCGCCAGCATCGTTTTACAGCAACCGGACCATTGTGAGCGGCGGCGCATCGAACTCAGGCGTCATCATGAACTATGATGCGCATGCGTCTGGTCGTTATGGTGCCGTGCAGCAACCTGCTGCGACCGGCTCTTTCGCCAATTTGATGTCGGCGGAGGGCGCTGGTGCTTCGACGCAATCGAGCCTGCAGTCTTCGTCTTACAACGCGACAACCACGTCTCAAGCCCTGACCAACGCTTCTGCGGCGGGAAAGACCACGACGACCGTGTCGGTAACGCCTGTTCCCGGCGACTTGGAAGAGAGCATTTTTGCTTCTTCCCAGAACGCCTATGGCACGTTGAACAACGATTACGCCTCTAGCATGGGCAGCAACACCTACGTCACCAACGGCTACTCAACGTCGGGACAGGCTGCTTCGAGCTTTGTGCAGGGTGGCAGTGTGCAGGCGTTTTCGCAGTACTAACGTGAGAGGATTCTCACAGAGTAACGTGAGAGGGTTCTCACAAACAAACGTGATTGGGTTCCGGCGGGTTTCTGCTGGAACCCCGTCAAACTCAAGTTCGCGGCGCGACGTGCGACTGTGAATTTGTCATTCCGTTGCACTTTCTGTGCTGGAAAGGGGTAACGGACTGAAGGCCGCTGCTTTGATTTTTGGGCTCGGGCAGCGGCCTCTTTTCTTCCAAAGAGCCTTCGTCGCTAGATGGCGTTCCCGCGCAGGGGACGTTCCATCAAGCCTCGGCTGTCCCCTGGCTCCCAAATAAAGGCCAAGGGGCCGTCGTACCAGCCCGGCACCTGCCCATAGAGATTTTCGCGCTCGGTGTAGAACAGCGGCTTGCAATGGGTTCCGGCTGGGTAGGTCCAGCAAACCTCGTCTTCTTCGATTTGCCAGAAGCCACTGTTGGCGCTCTCCTCGCCTTTCCATCCATTGATCGTGCCGCCGTTTTCCCTATGCAGCTCTTGTTCCTCGCCTTGCGGGTGCAGGAAGATCAGGGTGTTGCCGGCGATCAAATCGCGCAGTTCCTCACCATCGAGTTGACGGGTCAGAAAGTACCGCTCGCCTTCATAAACGACAGACAAGCGGTTTTCGGCTTCTTCATCCTGCCCAGCGGCGAGCCCCAGCGATGCGAGTCCAAGGGATGCGAGCCCGAGCGATGCCCCAAGGACAAGCGCAGCCGCGCCCAATGAACGCGCAGCGTGCGCGGTGGTGGGGAAAGGAAACGTCTTCATGGTTGCGTGTTACTCCAGCGTGAAGAGTTGCGGTCCGCCCTTGTCGTCGATCGCGCGATCGGCTTCGTTCGGGTTTTCCTTGGGCGCCACTTCGGGTTTGGACGGGTTGAGGGGGCGCCGCTGATTCAAATCCTGACTCTGTGTTACCAGCCAATGGACCTTGCGGTTGGCAAGCCCAAGGGGGTCACCGATCTCGAACCGCGCCGCCATCAGCGGCTTGTCGGGGCCCAGCGGAACGGCGAACAAATCCCCACGCTCCGTCGGCCAGATCCGGCGGCAAAAAGGGCCGTTGTAGGTCCAGCAAATCCGCTGGTCGATAATCTGCCACGCCCCGGCGACCACCACGGTGCTGTTTTCATTCCACCGCAAAACGTAGCCATCAAAGGTGTGGTACTCCCACTGTGTCGTGCCGTCTTCACGGTAGTAGACCCACGTCACACCCGGCATCATCAGCTTCATTTGGGCGGTGTTGAGCGGCTTTCCCGTCAGCGGATAGACCTGCCCCTCGTAGGTGACCGTGTTGGGCAACGTGTAGGTGCTTTCGGTCTGAACCTGTTGCTCGCGATCGGCAGCAAGCCCCACTGCTTCGTCCACGGCAAAGGCCGTTTTTGTCGTTACCAACACAAAAAGCACAGTTGTCAGACATCGAAAAAGCAGCATGGTATCCAAGTCGTTGGGGGTTCGTTTGCAAATCTGGTCTTTAAATAGGGCAAGAGCGCGACGAGTGCATCACTCCATTCGACGTTCACGCAACAGATTGAGCTTTTGTGAACGGCGCGTTAGCGTTGTTCGGACACCGAGTTTTGTTTGCAGAGGACTGGACCTATGCCGCTTATCAATTCACTGGCTGAGCACTTGGACGACATTCGCGAATGGCGTCATGACATCCACGCCCACCCAGAGCTTCAATACGACGTTCACCGGACAGCCGGACTGGTCGCCGACAAGCTCAAGGAATTTGGACTGGATGAGGTTGTAACCGGCATCGGTCGCACCGGCGTGGTTGGTGTTATTCGCGGGAAAGGGAACAGCAGCGGGAAGACCGTTGGCCTGCGGGCGGACATGGACGCCCTGCCCATCCAAGAAATCCGCGACCTGCCGCACAAATCCCAGACGGACGGCAAAATGCACGCTTGCGGGCATGATGGTCACACGGCGATGCTGCTCGGCGCAGCGCGGCATTTGGCGGAAAATCGCGATTTTGACGGCACCGTTGTGGTGATCTTCCAACCCGCTGAAGAAGGCGGCGCAGGCGGCAAAGCGATGGTTGATGACGGCATGATGGAGCGTTTCGGCATTCAGGAAGTCTACGGCATGCACAACGTACCGGGCATGCCGGTTGGCACGTTTGCCAGCAAAGTTGGCCCCCTGATGGCCGCAGCCGACCACATTGAAATCACCATCGAAGGCAAGGGCGCGCACGCCGCGATGCCGCACAACGGCGTTGATACGGTGGTTGTCGCCTCAGCGGTGGTGCAGGCGTTGCAGTCTATCGTCGCCCGCAACGTTGATCCCTTGGATCAGGCGGTGATCTCGGTCACGCAAATCCACGCAGGCGATGCGTTCAACGTGATTCCACAAGTCGCTGAGCTGGCCGGAACGGTTCGAACCTTCTTGCCCGAAACCCGTGATATGGCGGAGCGGCGGATCGCGGAAGTCTGTGCTGGGGTCGCGGCGGCTTATGGCGCAACCATCACGCCAACCTACACCCGCAACTATCCGGCAACCGTCAACCACGCTGACCAAACCGGCTTTGCGCTGGACGTTGCCGCCGACATTGTGGGCGAAAACGCGGTTCAGCGGGATATGGAAGGCATGATGGGCGGGGAAGATTTCTCGTTCATGCTGCTCGAACGGCCCGGCAATTTTATCTTTGTCGGCAACGGCGACACGGCGGGGCTGCATCACCCCGAGTACGACTTTAACGACGACGCGATTCCCTATGGCTGCTCTTACTGGATTTCGCTGGTTGAGCGGGCCATGCCGCTGACGGCCTAATCGCCCGGTGATGGATCGCCGCCCAGTTCATCTGCAACGATGAACAACGGGCGGCGCTTTTGCTCCATAAACAGCCGTCCGAGGTATTCGCCAACCAGACCAATGCACAGCAGCTGCACCGACTGGAAAAACAGGAAAATCATCGCCAAACTGGCCCAACCGCGCACCGCGGACCCGGCCACCACGCTTGCCAGCACGTAGACCAAAAGCCCCAGCGCCAGCCCAATCGACAGCCCAGCCAGCGCCAGACACAGCCGCAGCGGGGCCATGGAAAAACCGGTGATGGCGTCGGCGGCGAAACTGAACATGCGGCGCAGCGGGTACCCGGTTTGCCCGGTCCCACGGGACTCACGACGATAGTCGTAAGGCACCTGTGTTCCGCCCAACCATGCAATCATCCCACGCAAATAGCGCTGTTGCTCTGGCATGGCATTGAGGTGAGCGACTATCCGACTCGACAGCAGGCGAAAATCGCCGGTGTCAGCGGGAATATCCGTCGAAGAAAGCCAGCGCAGCACGCGGTAAAACAGCCGCGCAGACGCCTTCTTGAACCAACTTTCACCAGCGCGTTCCAACCGGCGACCATAGACGACATCGGCGTGATGGGCGTCCATGAGCGCCAGCATGGGGCCAAGGGCTTCGGGGGGATCTTGCAAGTCGGCATCGATCAGCAACACGCGCGCGCCTCGGGCGCGAGACAAACCAGCACTCAGGGCGCGCTGATGCCCAAAATTCCGGGAAAGTCGCAGGGCGCGCAGGTGCGGATTGCTGGCGCGTGCTTGGACCATACGGGCCCAAGTCTGGTCCGTCGAACCGTCATCCACCAGCACGATTTCGTACGACAGGCCCGTGGTCTCTGCGGCTGCGATCATGCGCGCTAAAAACGCGTCGAGACCTGCCGCCTCGTTCAGGCACGGCGCGACGATCGACAAAGCGGGGGCTTGCGACATCGGGTGAGCGGTGGTTTCAGGGTGCTGTACTGTCATCCTCGTCCCATAGCCCCCACTGCCGCGCAGCGCCAGCCCAGCGCCACGCATCGCGAACCATTTCGGGCAATTCACGCTCTGCTTTCCAGCCAATCGCGCGCTCGGCTGCGCGGGGGTCGGCGAGCAAAGTGGCCACGTCGCCCCCGCGTCGCGCACCCATTTCTTGCGGTACGGCCTGCCCCAACTCAGCCTCAAACGCGGTTACCACCTGCCGGACGGAATAGGGTGTGCCGGTGCCAAGGTTGAGCGCTGTGAAACGCTGTTCAAATGCGCCAGCCAACAGCGATTTCAGCGCCATGACGTGGGCTTTGGCCAGATCGACCACGTGGATATAATCCCGCACGCCGGTTCCGTCTGGCGTGTCGTAATCCTCGCCAAAGATGGTCAGGTGATCGCGCTTGCCGACCGCCACTTGAACGATGATGGGGAACAGGTTGTTGGGACGGTCCTTTGGATCTTCACCGATCAGCGCGCTATCGTGGGCGCCAGCAGGGTTAAAGTAGCGCAATGATAAGCCTTGGGTTTTGGCCTTTGGGGCGTTGGCGACGTCAGCAAGCACCTGTTCGATCATCGCCTTTGTCGCGCCATAGGGGTTTGTTGGCTGGACGGGCATGCCTTCGTGCAGCGGGAAAACCTTGACGTCGCCATAAACAGTAGCGGAGGAGGAAAACACGATCCCCCCGCCCCCTGCGCGCTCAAAAACGTCGAACAGCGCTACCGAGCCAGCAACGTTGTTGTCGTAATATTTCAGTGGTTCTTCGACCGACTCACCCACAGCCTTGAACGCGGCCAAGTGGATGAGGCCGTCGCACGGGGCTTGCGTCAGCACCGTTTCCATGGCCGCTCGATTGCGAATATCGACGTCGAAATGCGTCAGCGGTTGCTGGGTCAGACGCTCCAGCCGATCAAGCACCGAAGCGCGGGCGTTGGAGAGGTTATCGACGATGACGGGCTCGTAACCAGCCGCGCACAACTCAACCACCACGTGACTGCCAATGTAGCCCAAGCCGCCGGTGACGAGAATTTTCTGTGACATGGTGGCCGCGCCCTTTGCTGCCGTTGGATGGATCTTCTGCTTGAGGGTTGTAGCAAACCCGAGGGGCAAATCTTCACGAAATCCGCGCCTTGATCGCGCTTATCGGCTTTTTTGCTGGCGAGCGCTCATGGGAAAACCGCCTCGATGGCGAAGGCTTTGCGGGCGCGGGCTTCGAGGCCGGGGGAGCAGTTGACCAGAACGGCCCCGCGCGCGGCTTGCCACACGGGCCAATCCTGCTGCGAATTTCCAGCGTAGACAAAGCCATCGGGGAACAGGGTCGACAAGCGGCGGGCTTTGGCCTCACCGGTGAGGTTGGTGGTGCCATCACTGGCAATGACGCTGTCGAAGTAGTCAAATTCTGCCCCGACCCGGCGCACGAACTCAAACGTCGATCCGCTGGCTAAAACCAACCTGCGATCCATGGCCCCCTGCTGATCCAACCAGCTTTCGAAATCAGCGTTCCATTTGAGATCATAGGCGTCAAAGTGCCGGAGCACCTGCTCGGCCAGCGCCTGTTTAGCAGCCGGACGGGGAAGGCGGAGGGCGCGTGCGGCTTTCCATGGGTTCAGCCACAGCGCCACGCGCAGCGACCACCACGACAAATCACCACGGTGCAAAGTACCGTCCAGATCAACCGCCAAGGGCAACCGATCTAGCCCTTCGCTCGTTCGAGACACATCGGCCATGCCTGTTTCCGGCTCTGTTGCGACACGAGGCAGGGTGACAGGCCCTGCGCACACTGATTAATATAAGCATGAATAGAGGAGAGCCAAACCACATGACTCAGATTTCCATGACCGTGAACGGAAAAGCCGTTTCTGCTGACGTTGAGGACCGGACTTTGCTGGTCAGTTTCATTCGGGAACACTTGGGCCTGACCGGAACCCACGTTGGTTGCGAAACCTCCCAATGCGGTGCGTGTACGGTGCACGTGGACGGTCAAGCGATGAAGTCCTGTTCGATGTTAGCGGTCATGGCTCAAGGGGCGGAAATCACCACGATCGAAGGCCTCGCGCCCAGCGCAGATACGCTTCACCCCGTTCAAGAAGCGTTTCGTGAGCACCATGGCTTGCAGTGCGGATTTTGTACGCCGGGCATGATTATGTCGGCGGCCGATATGATCCGCCGGTACGAAGGCAAGCTGGATGAGAAAACCATCCGCGAGCAACTTGAAGGCAATCTGTGTCGCTGCACAGGCTACCACAACATCGTCAAAGCCATCGAAGCGGCGGCTGAAACCATGGCTCAATCCGGTGAGACCCAGACGGCTTCGGCCTGATCCGAGGGGAAGGAATAAGATATGTACGACGTTTCCTATGCGCGTGTGAACGCGGTGCCTGCGGCGGTTGATGCCTTTTCCAAAGGCGATGATCCGAAATATATCGCGGGCGGTCAAACCCTGATCCCCACCATGAAGGCCCGCTTGGCGGCACCTTCGGAGCTGGTGGATGTCTCCAGAATCGAAGATTTGATTGGTATTTGCGAAGACGGTGACGTGGTGATTGTTGGCGCGTCCACGACCCATGCTGCGGTCAACGCCGATGCGCTAATGAACCAGCGCATTCCAAGTGTTAGCGCGCTGGCTGGTCAAATTGGCGACCCCATGGTGCGCCACCGCGGAACAATGGGCGGCTCGGTTGCCAACAATGACCCTTCGGCGGACTATCCCGCTGCTGTGCTTGCGCTCGGCGCGACTGTGCGAACAGACCGCCGTGATATCCTCGCCGACGATTTCTTTGTTGATATGTTTGAAACGGCGCTGGAAGAAGACGAACTGGTCACAGCCATTGCCTTTCCCGTCCCAAAACGCGCGGCCTATGCCAAGTTTCCGAACCCCGCTTCACGCTATGCTATGGTTGGGGTGATGGTGGCTGAATTGGCCGATGGCGCCATTCGCGTTGCGGTCACGGGCGCAGGGTCCAGCGGTGTATTCCGGTGGACCGCAGCAGAAAAGGCGTTGGCCGGATCCATGGACGCTCAGGCATTGGACGGGTTGAGCGTTGATGCTGACGACATGCTCGAAGACCTCCACGGCTCCGGCGAATATCGGGCCCACCTTATTTCCGTCATGACACGCCGGGCGGTGTTGGCGCTCTAGCGCCTGCCGCCACGGGCCGCGGCTTCCGCTTGAGCGCTCAAGGCTGCGCTTCCAGCGTTGGTTGTGATTCGCTGGTGTGAGACAGCCCGCCCTTTCGCACTCAAGGCTTGCATGTCGAGGCGATGACAAAGCCCTGTTTGCGTTGTATTGGGCTATTGAAAAGCAGAACAACCTTTAGCGCAGGATCAAACCGCATGAGCACTTCGGCTGGCCCCAAAACCCTTTATGACAAAATCTGGGACAAGCACGTTGTTCGTCAAAACGACGACGGCACGCACCTGATCTACATTGACCGTCACCTCGTCCACGAAGTGACCTCGCCGCAAGCCTTTGAAGGGCTGGAGCTGGCAGGCCGCAAAGTGCGTCGTCCGGACCTGACCCTCGCGGTTCCGGATCACAACGTCCCCACGTCCGACCGAGCCGGTGGCATTGCCAACAAGGAAAGCCGGATTCAGGTCGAGACCCTGATGGAAAACTGCGCCAAAAATGATGTGCCGGTATACGGCATGAACGACCCGCGCCAGGGCATCGTTCACATCATCGGCCCAGAGCAAGGCTTCACCCTGCCCGGCACCACTGTTGTTTGCGGTGACTCCCACACCTCCACCCACGGCGCTTTCGGCGCTTTAGCGTTTGGGATTGGGACCAGCCAGGTTGAACACGTCTTGGCCACGCAAACCCTCGCTTTGGCGAAGTCGAAAAACATGCTGATCCAAGTCAACGGCGATTTGGGCTTTGGCGTGACCGCAAAAGACCTGATCCTTGCCATCATCGGCAAAATCGGCACCGCTGGCGGTACGGGCTATGTCATGGAATACGCCGGTGAAGCGGTCCGTGCGCTGTCGGTCGAAGGTCGGATGACCATGTGCAACATGTCCATCGAAGCCGGCGCACGCGCCGGGCTGATCGCGCCGGATGAGAAGACCTTTGAGTTCTTCAAAGGCCGCCCACTCGCCCCCCAAGGCGAAGCATGGGACGCTGCGGTGGCATACTGGTCCACGCTGCACACCGATACCGGCGCGCACTACGACAAGACCGTTACGCTCGATACCGCTGACATCCCGCCGATGGTCACTTGGGGCACCTCCCCCGAGGACGTGGCGCCGATTACCGGCACCGTGCCGCACCCCGATGATTTCGACGATGACAACAAGCGCGAAGCGGCGGCTCGGAGCCTTGAATACATGGGCCTGACCGCTGGTGAGCCGATGAGCAACGTCGCGGTTGATACGGTTTTTCTGGGTTCTTGCACCAATGGCCGGATCGAAGATTTGCGCGCTGCGGCAGAAATCGCCAAAGGCAAAAAGGTCAAAGACGGCGTTCGCGCGATGGTGGTTCCGGGCTCTGGCCTGGTCAAAGCACAGGCCGAAGAAGAAGGCCTTGCGGCGATCTTCATCGAAGCGGGTTTCGATTGGCGCGAGCCGGGCTGTTCCATGTGTCTGGCCATGAATGACGACAAACTCACCGTGGGTGAGCGCGCGGCATCGACCTCAAACCGCAACTTTGAAGGCCGGCAGGGCCGTGGTGGCCGGACGCACTTGGTCTCCCCCGC
Organism: uncultured Alphaproteobacteria bacterium; assembly: GCA_905479265.1. Classification (GTDB taxonomy): domain Bacteria; phylum Pseudomonadota; class Alphaproteobacteria; order UBA7985; family UBA7985; genus UBA7985. The sequence goes on along the minus strand of CAJQLX010000020.1, from coordinate 70,106 downwards.
CATGGCTGCGGCCGCTGCGATCACCGGTCACTTGACCGACGTCCGCGACTTCTAAGCCAACCCACCGCACAAGAAAAAGGATCAAGCCCCATGGATAAGCTTCGTTCGCACAGCGGTGTGGCCGCGCCGCTCAATCTGGTCAACGTCGATACCGACATGATCATCCCCAAGCAGTTCCTCAAAACCATCAAACGCACGGGCTTGTCAGAAGGCTTGTTCGACGAGATGCGTCGCACGCCCGACGGTGAAGTGGTTGAAGGATTTGCGCTGAACCAGCCGCAATATAAAGACAGCTCCGTTTTGGTCGCTGGCGACAACTTTGGCTGTGGCTCATCGCGTGAGCACGCGCCTTGGGCTTTGGTGGACTGGGGCTTTCGCGTGATCATCGCGCCAAGCTTCGCTGACATTTTCTACAACAACTGCTTCAACAACTCCATCTTGCCCATCGCCTTGCCCCAAGAGCAGGTCGATAAGCTCATGCAAGACGCCAACCAAGCCTCCACCATCAGCGTCAACGTTGAAGCCCTGACCATTGAACGCCCCAATGGCGAGGTGATCCGTTTCACGTTGGACGAGGGTTTGCAGCGGCGCTTGCTAGAGGGCTTGGACCCGGTTGGCATGACGCTCGAACATGCCGAAGACATCACCACGTTTGAGACCTCAGACCGCGCTGACCGGCCCTGGGCTCATATGGCCGTTTAAGGATCTGTGTTGGAACAAAGGGGGTCGGCGACAGTGTCGCCGGTCGGCTACCGCCTCCCCTTTTTCCACAAGACGATCAGGGGCTTTGCCCCTCGATCGGTCAAGGCCAAGCCGACTGCGTCGGTGCTGCGCAGCCTTGACCGATCACACCCTAGACTTCGCCAGTCAGGCAGAGGTTCAGGCGAGCTGAACCTCTGAGTCAAACAGAAGGTTTTTTGCGCCCCAGCGCCGCCGGTGATCGTTCAACTGAAATCGCGCGTGAAAAAGACGACCAAGAACACCAGCACCACTGTACCGGACACCAGCGTTGAAACGACGCGCGATTGCCGCGCGCCCCGTTTCTCCCACCAACGGCCCGGACGAATGCCATTGGCGACAAAAACAGCCTGAGCGGCGAGCTGTAAACCAGCGATGTTCAAGCCGAGCAATTGCAACGCGCCCCAAGCATCCATGATCCGCCCCTGCCCCAGCATGAGCCCAACCACGGTGGTTGGCGGTAAGATCGCCACAGCGACCATGACCCCGACAAGCGCCCCCGGCGTGCCCCGAGACGCGGCCAGCGCACCGGCGGCACCCGATGCGATGGCCACCAACAAACCGTCCAAGCCTACGCCCAGCCGGCTGGTGATTTCCTGTGTTTCGACGTCCAATGGAAACAAAACACCGGCGCCAAACGACAAGGCAAGGGCCAGACCGATGCCCGAGGATGCAGACATCAGGGAACGCCGGATCAGCGCGGCATCGCCCAATGTCGAGCCAAAGGCCAGCGCCAAAAGCGGCCCAAGCAAGGGGGCGATCACCATCGCGCCGATCACAACGGCAACAGAATCGGTCAGCAAACCCACAGCCGCGACCAACGTGGCCAAGACAACATAGGCGTAATAGCTCAGGGTCGGTTTGCCGCCGCTGGCGATGGTGGAATAGAGCACCTGGCGCGGGGTGCTGATCCGCTGGCGAAAGTCCTCAGCCTCGGACAGGGCTGGTTCCGGTTCCGTTGCGTCCACGGGCAGCAAGACAATCCGAGCTTTGGCGTCACTGGAGACAACCGCCGAGAGGGCATCGAGGATCCCTTGTTGGTCGCCTTGCTGGATCAACGCGCGCAGTGAACCGCGATCTGGTGGGCGAATGTCGTCCGCTTCGGGCGGGGCGCCGCCGTCTTCGTTGTGGGTATGCACAGCCCCGGTGAGCTGCCAGACATCCGTCACGCGACGCTGGTCCAGCACGTTGCGGCAGCGGGCCAACGTCTGGGTGTCCCCAACGATTTCGAGCATGCGCAGTGCCAAAATCTAGCCCTTCTGCGGGGTCATTGGCTTGGGGCGGACCAGCCGCCAGAAAAGCCGTGCCACCAGTCGTGCGATGAAATAGGCCAGCAAAGCCGCACTGAGCACCATCACGGCGCTTTCGAGGGTAAAGGCGATGCCCATCTCGAAATTACGCAAAGTCCCTTGCACAAATTCCGGGCGCAGATTCAGCGGCAGCTTGATCAGACGTTCAAAGGCCTGCTGACTGGTCATATCGGTGATGGTCGCTTGCAGCCACGCTGCGCGCTCAACCAAAGAGTCCCAAGCGGTTATGGAGCTTTGCAAGGCCGCAGCTGCCATTCCTTCGCTCTGTTCCACAGCGGTCTTGAGCGCCTCTTCGCTGGCCACGCCCATGGTTTCCATGGCGCGGCTGAGTTCCTGCTGGGCGATCTGAGCGGTTCGGTTGGCTTCGTCCACGCGCCCTTGCAAATACGTGAGATAGGCGTTTTGAAAGGTTGGCACTTGAGACGCTGCGGCCCCGCCGACGACACCGGTTAGAAGGGCGAGAGGCCGGGTTAATATCCATCCAATCATGATTGGCAGTATCCTTATCCGTTTCAAGGTGCGGTGAAAGCCACTGATGCGTGCGGCCACGGTACATCGGCCAAGGACGCAAGGACAACCGCCGGCGGCCTGAAAGCCCAAAGAATCTGAACCGTTTGGCGCGCGTATAAGCACGCGATTGGGCGATTGCGGGGATTGCGGGCTGTGGGCCTCCGCTCAAGATATGATCTAAAAAAGATTACACGACATTTATCCACAATTTATTGAAAACCCTCCACAGCGGCTCAACCAAAGCGCGCTATTCAAGGCTCAATCTATCGAGAAAGAACGCATAACATGGGGAACGGGCTGTCTTTGATCTGCCAGCCCTGAATTCATCAAGGCGTGGGATGGTAGAGCGATGTTCAGTAAAGTGAGAAGGTGGACCGTGTTGGTCCTCGTGGGGCTGGTGTTTCTTGGGCCCGTCGGGGTGCAGGCTGAACGCATGCAACCGCCGTCCGACAAGGGGCGGGACATGGCGATTGCGCCGGTAAATACAGCAGAGCTGCACCAAATCATGCGCCTGTTGCAGTCCCTGCCTGTGCAAGTCCAGCCAAACCGTCAACGTCCCCGCGTGGCGGTGATCTATGATGGGTCACGGTCCATGCTGTCGTCGATGAGTGCATCGGCGCCGGTATCCAAGGCGGAAGTCGCGGCTGAGGCCTTTGGCACCGTGATGCCACTGTTGATGCGCGAAGCCGATGTGGACGTTCTGCGCTATGGCGGCGAGGCACAGGGAACGTGTTGGCCCACCCACGCGTACTCAACGCGCCAAGGCGAAATCCGCCTGCCCAGCGCACGAGACCTCAAGAGCTGGCAGGCCGTTGCCAACAGCCCGTCTTCGCAAGGCTCCCCCCTGTGGTCGTCTGTTCAGGCCGCAGCAGAAATCATGCGGTCTGAGGGCTTTAGTGGCGGGTCGATCGTACTGATTTCCGATGGCCGCGATCAATGCCCCGACACGCCAAAAAACGTGTGTGAGCGCATGATTGATTTGGCCAATGAAGGCTTTACCGTCCATGTTCTGTCCGTCAACGCGCCCCGCAGTGACCGGCCCAGCCTGCGCTGTATGGCCAACAACACCGGCGGCGTCTTCGCCCACGCCGATGACCCGGCCAGCGTTGGGACTTTGCTGGGCGTGCTGACCCGCGTGGCGCAAGCAGAGTCGCACACCGTAGCTTTGGAACAGACCCTGACGCGCTTGCTCAGCCAGATGGACGGCCACAGCGCGCAGACCGAGACGATTGAGCGACAGTTGGGTCAGGTCATTCGAGACATAACCGCCGCGAACCAACATCTGGCAACCATACAGGACGACTTGGCGGACCATCTGGATCAGGACTTTTCGCTGTTCCAGATTACCGAGACCATTGGCCAACTCAGCGCAAAAATCGATGCCCTCACGGGTGAACTGGCCGACGCGCGCCAGTTGATCCGCGTCCTTGAGGTGAGACTGGAAGAGGCCAATCAGACCATTGGGGACCGGGACGACGTCATCCTTGGGATGGAGAAAGAAATCCTGCGTCTGCGCGGCGTTTCGGATCGCTTCCACAAAAGCCTGGGTCGCAAGACACAGGAAATCAGAGACGTGCTGCTGCAGAACGCTGAATTGAAGCAGCGGGTATTCGACCTGAGCCGGGAACAGATGAGCTTGCGAGAAAAGATCGGGATTCTGGAGGCTTCGTTGGTTGAGCAAATGGCGAGCAGCACAGCGCGCGCCAATGAACTCAAGAACCAGTGTGACCGCACGATTGGGGACCTGACCACGCACCACAAAGAGCACACCAAAAAGCTGAAAGCCGAGCGTGAGCAATGCCAGCGCAAACAGGCTGACGCCGACACCACATCAGACGCCATGATCGCGGATCTGAAAACGAATATTGGCGCACTGCAAGGCCAAGTTGAGGCCTTGGGCACGGAACTGGCCGCCACGCAAGAGCAGCGCGACCAATACCGCAAGAAATACAAGGAAGAGCGCAACAAGCACTCGGCGCTGCTGACAACACTGACCGAGCTGCAATCGGACCGGGAGCAGCTGAAAGCGCGCATTGCCGTGTTGGAAGCCGAGAACGCGACGCAGGCCGCAGAAATCCAGCAATGCCAAGCGTCGTTGGATTCGGCCATCGGGGAGCGTGGTGGCTTCACCGCCGCGTTGGAGAACTGTCAGAGCGAGAAAGATCAGCTGCGGATCGAACTGGACCAGACGCGCGCGGAACTGAGCACGGTTTCAGCCAAGCTTACCGCAGCGAACAAGGCGCTCGATAACGCGCAAAAAGGCAATCAAGCCCTGCAGCTCAGCCTGTTTCAGGCGCAAGAAGACGCCCAAGCGGGCGCGACAAAGATCATCGCTTTGGAAGCGCGAATTGTGGAGCAGGAAACCACGATTGCTCGGCTGGAAGACATCTTGCAGACCATGAAGGCGTGTCGCCATGATTTCGGTGAGTTTCACGACGATCGGCGCGGGTACGGTGCGGGCGCAGGGCGGCGCGATGAGTTCAAGCAATACCATGAAGGATTGCCACGCGACGATGAGTACGGTGACGGGTACGGCGAGGAAGGTGACCTATCGCAGCAGCCTCAGCCGCGCAATCATCAGTGCGGCAGCGGCGCACTCAATGACGAACGCCGCGGCGACCACCGAGGCACCAACCGTGGCGACCACGGGGACCGCTACTCTGCCCTTGAAGCGCCCGATACAATCCTGCACTTGAGCCCCGACCGGCGCAACCCAACGCCGGTGAAGCGGACCTCGGGCGGTGATGTCATCGAGCGTTTAAAGGCGCTGAACCTGACAAGCGTAGAAATCGCGCTCTAAGCCAATGATGCCGCAGGCATAAAAAAAGGGGGCTGCGGCCCCCTTTTGTCTTTGGCGCGGCTGTTGGATGCCGCCCGCTGCGCTTAGGCGAACGGAACGCCGACCACGGTCGCCTCAACGACCCCAGATCCAAGGTCTGCCTTGAGCGTGTTGCCCAAACCGGACTCCGCGCTTGCGATGCGGCCAAGACCAATGTTCTTGTTCAGTCGCGGCGACCAGACGGACGCGCGCAAGGTTCCGATCACGGCTCCAGATGCATCCGTAATCGGCATCGGTTTTGTGACGCTCGGCAAAGGCTCACCGGCATTCAATTGCAGTCCAACCAACGCTTCGCGCGCGCCTTCTTCCTGGATGCGGATCAGCGCCGCTTTGGCGAGGAAATCGTGCTCACCGTCCAGCTTGCACCACTTGCCCAAGCCGCACTCATAGGGGTTGTTCTGTTCATCAAAGTCGGTGCCCCAGCTGAACAGGCCGCTTTCGATGCGCTCAATCGCGTTAGGCGCGCCGGGGCCCCAGGGTTCGCCGACGATCTCTTCACCCGCAGCCCAGATGATGTCCCACAGCTCAGCGCCGCGAGAGCCATCGCGCAAGTAAATCTCGAAGCCGCCCTGCTTAGACCAACCCGACCGCTGCAGCACGACGGGAATGCCCTGCAATTCCGTCTGGATGAACCAGAAGTACCGGATGTCGCGCACGTGCTCGCCAAAGGCGTGGGCGATGACATCCTCTGCCTTTGGGCCTTGGACCGCCAGCGGTGAGGCATCGGGTTCGGAGACCTCGACGTCCAGATCATAGGCATCAGCCAACCCCATCGCGTAGAGGCGGACATCGCTGTCGGCGATGGAAAGCCAGAGCAAATCGTCTTCGAGCTTGAGCAGAATAGGGTCGTTCACGACACCGCCTGCTTTGTTGAGGATAGGCGTGTAAAAGCCCTGCCCAGTCTTACACTTAGCCACGTCGCGGGGAGACATCATCTGCGCCAGCTTTTGCGCGTCGGGGCCTTTGAGTTGGACCTGTCGCTCTGCGGCGACATCCCAAACCGAAGCATGGTTCATCAGGCGGTCGTATTCAGCACCGGGCTGACCGTAACTGACCGGCATGACCATGTGATTATAGAGCGTGTACATGCACGCACCCGCTGACCGAGCCCGCTCAAAATACGGGGATTGGCGCGCACGGGCACCAAAGGCAAATTCAGGGCGATTTGGATCGGAAGGGTAAGTCATGTCCGGTGGCTCTCATAGACTGTTTTACAGCTAGTGAGCTATCGCTTTGCAAAGGTGCCAGCTTGCGAGACACGACCACCGAAAGTTTAATTTGCGACATGTGCAAGATGACGCACATCCACAGCGCACTCTCATCGTTAAAAAAGAGGGCGCGCCGTCGGCGTAAGCATTTTTGGTAAGCCTTTATCTTGAGGCCTTGGCGGCCTCCACCCCTTGTTTCCAAGGGGGTGGAGGCCGATGCAGGACGGACAAAGCCGCTTAGGTGATTTCCAGCGGCGGAACCGATTTGATGTGCAGATCATCAAGCTGCTGCGTGCTGACCTCGGAGGGGGCCTGCATCATCAGGTCTTGGCCCTGCCCGTTCAACGGGAAGGCAATCACTTCGCGGATGTTCGGCTCGTCGGCCAACAGCATGACCATCCGGTCCACACCCGGTGCAGCACCGCCGTGTGGCGGCGCGCCGAACTTCATCGCGCTTAGCATGCCGCCAAACTCTTCCTCGACCACGTCCTGACCATAGCCAGCGATGGAGAAGGCTTTGTACATCACTTCGGGCAAGTGGTTCCGGATCGCGCCAGAACACAGCTCAATGCCATTGCAAACGATGTCGTACTGGAAGGCTTTGATATCCAGCGGATCTTGGGTTTCCAGCGCATCCATCCCGCCTTGTGGCATAGAGAATGGGTTGTGCGAGAACTCGATCTTGCCCGTGTCTTCGTCTTCCTCGAACATGGGGAAGTCAACGATCCAGACGAACTTGAACTCGCCTTCTTCGATCAGACCCAATTCGCGACCTGCTTCACTGCGGGCTTGGCCAGCAAACTGAAGCGCAGGCAGACGCTTGTCACAGGTGAAGAAACAGGCATCACCCGCCTCAAGCCCCAACTGCTGCCGGATGGCCTCAGTGCGCTCTGGGCCAATATTTTTAGCCAGTGGGCCAGAACCTTCGACCGCGCCGTCTTCGCCAGCCCGCCAGAAGATGTAGCCCAAGCCCGGCTTGCCTTGCTTTTTCGCCCAAGAATCCATGCGGTCACACTTGGCGCGCGAACCCCCGCCCTTGCCCGGCACGGCGATCACTTTGAAGTCCTTTTCTTCGATCAGCTTGGCGAAGATCTTGAAGCCGGACCCTGCGAAATGCTCGGTAACGTCGCCGAGGATGATCGGGTTGCGCAAGTCTGGCTTATCCGAACCATACTTGGTCATGGACTCGTCGTAGGCGATGTGCGGGAACGGCATCGGGGTTACTTTGTGCGGCGTGCCAGAGGCGTCATGGAACGTCGTGAACAAGCCGTGAAGCACCGGTTCGATGGCGTCAAAGACGTCCTGCTGCGTGACAAAGCTCATCTCGAAGTCGAGCTGATAGAACTCACCCGGTGAGCGGTCTGCGCGGCTGTCTTCATCCCGGAAACACGGTGCGATTTGGAAGTAGCGATCAAAACCCGCCATCATCAACAGCTGCTTGAACTGCTGGGGTGCTTGGGGTAGCGCATAAAACTTGCCGGGGTTCAGGCGCGAGGGCACCAGAAAATCGCGCGCGCCTTCTGGTGAAGACGCGGTCAGGATCGGCGTTTGGAATTCGGTAAAGCCCTGCGCCACCATCATCTTACGCAGGCTTTCAATCACCTTGGCCCGCAGCATGATGTTCGCGTGCACCTTCTCCCGCCGCAAATCGAGGTAGCGGTAGGTCAGGCGCAAATCTTCGTTGATGTCGTCGTTGGAATTCACCTGCAACGGCACTTGATCGGAGGAGGACTGAACAACCGCATCATCGACGTAGAGCTCGATTTCGCCGGTGGCCAGCTTGTCATTGATCGCCTCGTCATCGCGCTTCATCACGCGGCCGGTGAGCGTCACAACGGATTCCAGCTTGATGCGCTTAAGCATCTCGTAATGCGGGCTGCTTTCCAGCACGACGCACTGGGTCACGCCATAGTGGTCGCGCAGGTCAATAAACAAAGGGCCAGCGTGTTCCCGGCGGCGGTTGATCCAGCCCGAAACACGGGCCGTGCTGCCAACATCACTGGCGCGCAGGTCGCTGCACGTATGGCTGCGGAAGGGGTGAAGAGAGTCGCTCATAGCAAGGGCTTCCAGTTGTCTGTGTTCGATCAGACGAGCGGCCTCAGGCGAAACAGGCCTGCTGCCGTGGTCTTTGCGCGCGCAGGAATAAGACAGAGTGCGCCATTCCACAAACGCCAAGCACGCGGCCGGGCTGTGCACCAGATGCGAGGCGGGGTGTCTGCGCGCGCGCTGGACAGCAGCACCGCTTTGCCCCAACACAGAACCGGACTCTCGGTTCAGACGAGGGCTTGCACAGCATCCGGACGCCCTATGACCCGCTTTACACCGCTGATCCCTGTCGCCTTTGTCCTGCTGTGGCACACTGGTTTTCTCGGTGCGCGAGGCACCATGCCGCACGGTCCAGCGCTGACCACATTGTCGATCCGGTTCTTTATCGTCATGCTGCTGGTCGCGGGCTTGGCATGGCTGAGCCGAGCGGCTTGGCCGGCAACGTGGCAGCAGCGCGGGCATTTGATGGTCGCCGGCGCGCTGATCCACGGCGTGTATCTGGGCGGCGTCTTCTGGGCAGTTGAACACGGCATGGGCGCGGCGACTTCGGCGCTGATTGTCGGTCTTCAGCCCCTGCTGACGGCCCTGCTGGCCATCTGGCTGCTGGCCGAGCGAACCACCGTGGTGCTGTGGCTGGGGCTGGTGTTTGGGCTGGCTGGAACCGTGTTGGTGGTTGTTTTTGACGCTGGACAAGTCGGCACCACCGGGGCCGTCTACGCCATATTGGTGGCTCTGGTCGGGATATCGGTGGGATCGGTTTATCAAAAGAAATTCGTCCGCGCCTTTGACTGGCGCGCCGGCGCGGTCTGGCAGTTCGCAGGCTCCCTGCTGGTGACCGTCCCGATAACCGTCTTTGTCGAACGCGAACTGCCAACCGTCACGGGCCAGTATCTGTTTTGGCTGGGCTGGTTGATCGTGGTGCTCAGCATCGGCGCGGTCGCCCTGCTCAATACGCTGATCCAGTCGCAGTCGGCCATCAACGTGGCGAGTTTCTTCTATCTCATCCCATCACTGGTCGCGGTCACAAGCTGGCTGGTGTTTGGCGACACCATGCGCTGGACGACATGGATCGGCATCGGTTTGACCAGTTTCGGCGTCTGGCTGGCCACCCGACCACGCCCCGCACGCGCGCCCGCAAACGAGGCCTGAACACAAAGGCTTGGCCTTGCTGGGGTTTCGGCGCTAAAAGCCCTGCATGACCCATCCAGACATGATCGAAGATCAAGCGGCCCTTGAGGCCTTTTGCGAGCGCGCCAAGAGCGCTGATTTCCTCACCGTCGATACGGAATTTGTGAGGGAAAAGACCTATTATCCGCTGCTGTGTCTGGTGCAGGTCGCGACCGATGACGAAGCCGTCGCCATCGATCCTTTGGCCGACGGCATGGACCTGACGCCGCTGTTTACCCTGATGAACGACACGGATATGCCCAAGGTGTTTCACGCCGCCGGGCAGGATCTTGAGATCTTCGCCAACCTCTCCGGCACCTTGCCCTCGCCGTTGTTCGACACCCAAATCGCGGCCATGGTCTGCGGCTTTGGTGAGCAAGTGGGCTATGAGCGCTTGGCCCGCGCCTTGGCCGGGGCAGAGCTGGATAAAACCGCCCGCTACACCGACTGGTCCCGCCGCCCGCTGACAGAAACGCAAATCAACTACGCCCTTGGCGACGTGACCCACCTGCGCAAAGTGTTTGTGGAGCTGACCGCCCAACTCGAACGCGAAAACCGCGTAGGCTGGGTGCAGGAAGAAATGAGCGCCATTGCGGACCTTGCCCGCTACCAACCCAACGTCGAAGACGCATGGCGCCGGCTCAAACCACGGGGCGACAAGCCCCAGTTCCTGAACGTGCTGGTTTCCGTGGCCAAGTGGCGCGAGCTCGAAGCCCAGCGCCGCGACGTGCCCCGCAACCGCGTGATCCGGGACGACACCGTCATGGAAATCGCCGCCAGTGCGCCAACCAATGCAGCAACCTTGGGTCAAGTGCGCGGCTACTCGGAAAATGCGGCCAAAGGCAAGCAGGGCCACGCGATCTTGGAGGCCATCAAAGAAGGTCTGGAAAAATCCCGTGATGACGCGCCCAAGCTGAAAAAACGCAAGCCGCTGTCCGACGCAGCCGCCCAAGGCGCGGCGCTGCTCAGGGTATTGCTGAAGTCGAGGGCCGAAAACGCCGGCGTCGCACAGCGCATCATCGCCAACACCGAAGAGCTGGAACGCTTGGCAGAAGACGGCAGCGAGTCCGGTGTTGCAGCTCTATCAGGGTGGCGTCGAGATTTGTTCGGCGACGCCGCGTTAGAGCTTTTGGCTGGACGCCTGTTCATCGGCTTCGAAGACGGCAAAGTCTCCGAGCGCCACCACTAAGAATCCACAAAATCCCTGCAAAGCGCAGCGTTTTGCAGGGTCAGGATGTCGGTGCTGGCCCTGTCACACGGGCGCACGCGCCCTGCGGCTCGGTCCAAGCCCTTGAAAAAGGGCGCCGGGCCGAGCGAAAAACGCCGCGTGGGTCACGGCGAAGCCGAGAGCCGCGCGTCCGCTTGATCCCGGCTTCATGCCAACCGCAGGCTAGTGCCCTTTGAACGCCGGTGGCCGCTTCTGGAAGAAGGCCGAAACCCCCTCATTGAAATCCTTGGAGTTCATGCACTCGAACTGCCGGTGCGCCTCATCGTCGATCACCGCACTCAAGTCATTTTCCGTCGCCGCCCGCAAGATGCGCTTGACGTTACGAACCGCCAGCGGCGCAGCATTCGCGGCTTTCTCAGCCCAGGCTTTGGCGTCTTCGAGCAGGGTCTCATCCGCCGTTACCCGATTTGCCAAACCCCACTCGACCGCTTGAGCCGCTGGAATTTTCTGACCTTCCAAAATGGCCTCATAGGCCCGCTTGTACCCCAACTGGCGCACCAACTGCCACGTGTTCCCGCCATCAGGAACCAGCGCAATCGCGGCAAACGCCATGTAGATATAGGCGCCCTCACCCATGATCATCATGTCACAAGCCTGCGCATAGGCCGCCCCAATCCCGCTCGCAGGACCGGCAACCGCCGCAATGTATGTCTTGTCCGAATTCGCGATGGCCATGATGCCGGGCTTGTATTCTTCGATCAGCACCTCCGTCACGGTCTTTTCCCGCGTCCCGCCGGTTTCCTTCAGATCGGCCCCGGCACAGAACCCGCGCCCTGCCCCGGTCAGCACCACGGCCCGCACGGCATCATTGGCTTCCATCTCCGCCGCCGCCGCGACAAAGTCCGCGCGCATCTGTGTGTTGAACGCGTTCAGCGAGTCAGGCCGGTTTAAGGTGATGATACCAACACCGCCCTCAACCTCTGTTTTGATCGTGTCATAATCCATAGCCGCAGCCTCCTGTCTTTACCGGTATTTTAGCGGCCTTTCCAAACCGGGTCACGCTTCTCCGCGAAAGCTTTAAAGCCTTCGAGGTTATCTTCTGAGCCGTAAAGCACATCGACGGTGCTTAACTTACGTTTAGTGACAGAATTCATAACATCCTGAAATTTCTCGCCTTCAGCCGCCCGCGCGACTTCTTTGATCGAGGCGAACACCAGCGGCGGACCGGATTCGAGCAAGCGAGCAATCTCCCAAACCCGCGCTTCCAGTGCGGCACCATCGGCCAGAACTTGGTTCACCAGCCCCCAGCGCGCCGCCTCTTCCGCGTCCATCCACCGCCCGGTGAACAGCAAGTCCATGGCCACGTGGTAGGGCATGCGTTTGGGCAGTTTGATGGTCGCCGCATCCGCCAGCGTGCCGGCTTTGATCTCCGGCAGGGCAAAGGACGAAGCCGCGGTGGCGTAAATCAAGTCACACGACAGCGCCAACTCAAACCCGCCCCCAACGGCCATACCCTGCACACAGGCAATCACCGGCTTGTTCAAGTCTCGCAGCTCCTGCAAGCCGGCAAAACCACCCTGACCATAGTCCCCATCGACAGCATCGCCGTCCGCCGCTGCCTTCAAGTCCCAACCGGCGGAGAAAAACTTGTCTCCTGCGGTCTTAACGATGGCCACCCGCAAAGCCGGATCGTCCCGGAAACCCGCAAAGATCTCGCCCATTTCCCGGCTGGTCGTCAGATTGATTGCGTTGGCCTTTGGCCGGTCGAGCGTTACTTCAAGGATCCCGCCTTCGGTGCGGGTTGAAAGGGCAGAAGTCATGGTTGCGCACTCCCTGTGCTGACAAAGTAAATCCGTGGTTTGGACCCGGTGCAAACGTCCATTCAGTCCGTCATTCTGACCAGAGCGTCAACCGCCATGACGCCTGCGCCACTCGCGCCACCTGCGCCACTTGCTTCAGTTGCCGCATGGACAAACAACGGGTTGATGTCCAGCTCGATCAGCCGGTCCGCATGGGCCTGCACGAAATCACCCAGCGCCATCACCGCGCCAACCAGCGCGCTCACATCACCGCCAGCCGCCCCGCGATACCCGGCCAGCAGCGGCCATATCCGCAAGCGTTCCAGCGCCGCTCGAACGTCAGCCTCAGCGTAAGGAAACAGCAGGATTTCGCTGTCGGCCAAAATCTCGGTCAAAACCCCGCCCGCGCCCAAGACCACATGCAGCCCCAGCGCCGGATCCTGCGCAACGCCAAGGATCATCTCGACCACCGGCTTATCGGCCATCGGCTCGACCAACACGGCACCGGAAATGTTCAGCAAGGCACGCGCCGCCGATCGAACCGCGTCCAGATCATCCGCGCCCAGCCCCAGCCGGACGCCGCCCAGCTCCGTTTTATGCGGAAAATCGCCCAAAATCTTCATCGCGCAGCGCGTCCCGGCGTGGCCAAAGTCAACCACTGCCGCGACCGCCTCTTCAACGCTTGCGCAGGTTCGATGCTCTGGCACAGGAATCCCAAACGACCCCAGCCGTGTTTTTGCTGCCGCTTCATCCAACATGGGGGAGGAACCGGACGCCCGCCCACCGGGCAAAATCTGCACGGGCAGCACGGTTGCGTTTGCCAGTGCCCGGCGATGCCCGCCAATTTGCGCTGCGCCCGCAACGGCCTGCAGATGCTCGTCTAAGCCATGCCCCGGCACCAGACCCAGCCCAGCAATCTTTTCTGCCGCCGCGCCGGGCATATTCTCCGGCAAGGATGCCACCAGCGCCGGAACCCCGGCCCGCCGATCTGATCCGTTCAGCGCCGCGCCAACGGCCTCAATCGCCACGTCCCACGTGTGCGTCGGTCCCGTGCCTTCTGCTGGCCAATCGATCACCAACATCGGGTGCGCAACGTCCAGCGCCATGATCCCCGCCCACATCGCCCCCAGCGCCGCCGAATCACCCCAATCAAAGGTGTTGTAGTCAAAGGGGTTGGAGACGGTGACAAGGGGGTTCAAGCTCTCGCCGATCCGTGCTGCTTCCGCCTCGCTCAGGGCTGGAAATTCCAGTCCCGCCGCTGCGCCCAAATCCGCCATCAAACCCGCTTCACCGCCCGAACAGCTCACCGATATGACCCGGCAATTGTCCAGCGCGCCCTTGAAATGCAGCACCTTGAGCGTTTCCAGCAGGGTTGGCAGCGTCGCCACTTCCGCCACGCCTGTGCGCGCCAGGAACGCAGACGCCACCGCCGCGCCACCAGCCAGCGACGCCGTATGCGTCAGCGCCAGCGCTTGCCCGCCTTCGGACTGTCCAGCCTTGATCGCCACCACGCCAACACCGCGCGCGTGCGCTGCGGCCACGGCTTGGGCAAAGCGCGCCGGATCGCCAAATCCTTCGATATACAAGCCAATGCTTGTTACCCGCTCATCGGCGGCCAGCTCCTCGATCATATCGCCCAGCCCCACCTGCGCGCCGTTCCCGACGGTCAGAACGAAACTCAGCGGCAACGCCCGACGCTGCATGGTCAGGTTGATGGCAATGTTCGACGATTGGCAAATCAGCGCCGCCCCGCGCTCCACCCGCGAACCGCCATGAACGTCCGGCCACAGCGTCGCGCCGGTGCAATAGTTGATCAGCCCATAGCAGTTGGGCCCAAAAATCGGCATGTCACCGGCGGCTTCCAGCAACGCCGCTTGCATGGCCTCGCCCTCGGCTTCAACTTCGGCCCAGCCCGCTGCAAAGCACGTCGCCCCGCCTGCGCCCCGGGCTGAAAGTGCGCGCACAACCTCCAGCGTTGCCGCTCGGTTCACCCCAACAAAAGTCGCGTCTGGCGCCGCGGGAAGCGCGTCAATCGACGCATAGGCTCTGCGGCCTCGAACGTCGGTTTTGCTGGGGTGAACCGGCCAAATCTCGCCCTCAAACCCCATGCGTTCGCACTGCTCAATCACCGCCGCTGCCCACGATCCACCAACAACGGCGATGGTTTTGGGGTTCAGCAATCGATGGAATTTAGGCGTTTGAGACATGGGAAAATCGATCAAAACAGTGGCAGGAGCAGACATGACTTTCCCCTGCTACACCACCGCCCACACCGCCCCTAGCCCTGTCGCGACACCACTTGCACAATCGCGGTTTCAAGCAGCACTCGCCCTGCCCCGGCACATGCCGTGCGTCACTCCGCCAGAGCCGTGCAATCGCGCAGGTGATGACAGCTCACTAAGCCTGCTTTAAACCCACCCCATGACAGACGTTTCCGCCGCCAAAGCCAAGCCCAAGACCTCGCCCGCGAACCCGTTATTCCCGTTTTCCTTCAACGGTGAGCAGCTTGTGGCGCACGTCACAGGCGCGCTTTTGTGGCCCGCAGCCAGCGCTTTGATCGTCAGCGATCTGCACCTTGAAAAGGGCGCAGCCTTTGCGCGCTCAGGCACGTTCTTACCCCCCTATGACAGTGACGAAACCCTCAGCCGGGTCGAGGCGCTGGTGGCGTCGACCAAAGCGCGCACGCTGATTTCATTGGGCGATTCCTTTCATAATCCTGCGGTCATCGCTGGCCTAAGCGATGCCCTGCTCGCCCGCGTGCAGCGCCTCACAGCCTCAGTCGAGCGCTTCATCTGGGTGACAGGCAACCACGACCCAGAGGTTCCCGAGCACTTGGGCGGTGACGTTCACGAGGACATTTTACTTGGCCCGCTGCACTTCCGGCACGAAGCCTCCCCGCTGTTCCCGTTGCCGGGCGAAATCTCAGGACATTGGCACCCAAAAGCCAGCATTCGCGGCCCCAACGGTCGCCCGCTGACGCGCTCTTGTTTTATCCACGATTCGCAGCGACTGATCCTACCGGCCTTTGGCACCTTTACCGGCGGTTTGAACGTTGCTCACCCCTCGATAACGGCTCTGTTCTCTCATAATTCTGTTGCGCAAGGGACTGGTCTTACCAAATGCGCGGTCTACCTTTTGGGAAAGCGGCAAATCGCAGCAGTCAGGGGGGAATCTTTGTTGCGGTGATGCGCTGCGCCCAAGCATGCGCCACCCCGCGCGTCGCTCGGGATTTTCAACGCAATGCACCGAGTATCGAGACCTTTGACCACTGCCGCCTCAAATCCAAATCAGCCCGTCAGCATCCTGTGGTTTCGCCATGACCTCCGTCTGGCCGACAATCCTGCGCTCAATGCCGCCGTCGAGCGCGGCGGTCCCGTGGTTTGCGCTTATGTTCTTGATGACGAAACACCCGGCCCGTGGGCCTTGGGTGGCGCGTCGCGCTGGTGGCTGCATCAGGGCTTAGCCGCGCTGAATGCAGACTTGGAGAAGCGCGGTAGCGGGCTGGTTTTGCTGCGCGGCAAAGCCGACGGCGTGATTGCGGATCTGGCGGACCAACTCGGCGCTGGTGCTGTGTTCTGGAACCGATCCTACGCGCCCTATGATCGTGAGCCAGACGCTGGCCTAAAGACCACGCTCAAAGACCAAGGGATCGAAGCGAAATCCTTCAACGGCAACCTGATCTCAGAACCCGTTGCCGTCCGTAACAAGAGCGGCGGTGTGTTCAAGGTTTTTACCCCCTACTGGAAAACCATCAGCCTTCACAGCGTCAGCCAACCCACCCCCGCGCCAGCGCAAATCCCGGCTTTCAACGGACCGATCCGCGACGCGCTAACCCTCGACGCGCTGAACCTGTTGCCCACCGCGCCGGACTGGTCCGCTGGTTTAGCGGCGACGTGGACGCCGGGCGAAGCGGGCGCTCAGGCCCGTTTTGATGCGTTTATCGCGGGCGACGGGCGCGGTGGCGGACTGGGAAACTACAATGAAGGCCGCAACCGGCCCGATCTGGAAGCCTGCTCCCGCCTCAGCCCATTCCTGAAATTCGGGCACGTATCACCGCGGCAGCTCTGGCATTGGACGTTGCAGGTGATGAGCACCACACCACAACTCGAAAACCCCGGCTGGGCCTTTTTGCGTGAAATCGGCTGGCGCGAGTTTTCCTATTACCTGCTCCACCACTTCCCGACCCTGCCTTCCCACAACTGGAAAGCCGATTTTGATCGCTTCCCATGGGATGAAAATGCAGACGGCTACGCGGCGTGGTGCAAAGGGCAGACGGGCTACCCCATGGTCGATGCCGGCATGCGCCAACTGTGGCAAACCGGCTGGATGCATAACCGCGTGAGGATGATCACCGGCTCGTTCCTCGTCAAACACCAACTGCAGCCATGGCAAAAAGGTGAGCGCTGGTTCTGGGACACGCTGGTCGATGCCGATATCGCCTCCAACAGCGCAGGCTGGCAGTGGGTGGCCGGCAGCGGCGCAGACGCCTCGCCGTTTTTCCGCGTGTTCAATCCCATCACGCAAGGCCCAAAGTTCGACCCAGACGCAAAATATATCCGTCACTTCGTCCCTGAATTGGCCAAACTGGACGACAAGAGCTTGTTTGAACCTTGGAATGCTGATCCACTGCTGATGCAAGCAGGCGGCGTGACCTTGGGTAAGACTTACCCGCGACCCATCGTCGATCACGCCACTGCCCGCGCGCGTGCGCTTGCTGCCTATTCGACGATCAAAAAGCCTGCGACCCCGCCTTCCTCC
This sequence comes from uncultured Alphaproteobacteria bacterium, assembly GCA_905479265.1. GTDB lineage: Bacteria > Pseudomonadota > Alphaproteobacteria > UBA7985 > UBA7985 > UBA7985. The sequence goes on along the minus strand of CAJQLX010000020.1, from coordinate 52,563 downwards.
TCACCGACTTCCCAAGCCGAAAAGGCCCACGCCGCATGAGAAACAAGATTGCTATTGTCGGATCCGGTATCTCCGGACTTTCAGCCGCCTACGCCCTGCGCAACAGCGCCGACGTAACCCTGTACGAAGCCGACTCTCGTCTGGGCGGTCACAGCAATACCGTGGACGTCACCCTCGACGGCTGGTCCGGTCCGGTTGATACGGGTTTCATCGTCTTTAATCATGCCAACTATCCGAACCTGTGCGGCTTGTTCGACGAATTGAACGTACCGACAAAGCAGGCGGAAATGCATTTCGCGGTTGGGATCGCAAACGGAAAGCGCGAGTTCACCGGGCGCGACCTGCTCGCTGGCGCGAAAAACTGGCTCAGCCCGCGCCATTGGAAAATGGTGCGTCAGGCGCTGCGGTTTATCGACGTTGGCAACAAAATGCACGGTGACCGCGTTGATCCAACCATGACGGTTGGCGATTTTTTGGACAAGCACGACCTCAACTCTCCCTTTGCCGAAGACTTCCTGCTTCCTTCCTCGGCTGCGATTTGGTCGTCCAGCACAGAAGGCTTCCGCGACTTTCCGCTCGCGACCTTCCTGCGCTTTTTCAAAAACCACGGCCTGATGCAGAACGGTCAAACGATCCAGTGGTACACGGTCGATGGGGGCTCGCGTGAATACGTAAACCGTATCGTCCAAGCGCTCGGCCCCGGACGCGTGCGCATGGGTTCCGCCGTGGTGGAGCTGGAGCGCGGTCCGAACTCGGTCAAGCTGCGCACCGCCGACGGACACGAAGACCTGTTCGACGATGTCATTCTCGCCTGTCACAGCAACCAGGCCCTAAGCATCCTCGGCGACAGCGCCACCGACGCCGAACGCGCCACGTTGGGCAATCTCAAATACCAAGCCAACCGCGCCGTGCTTCACACCGACACGTCGCAGATGCCGAACAACCGCGCCGTTTGGGGCGCTTGGAACTACTTGAGCCGGGATTTTGGTGAAACGGCAAGTCCGGTGGCCGTAACCTATTACATGAACGCGCTGCAGAGCTTTGAAAGCCCAGAGCCCGTGTTTGTCACCCTGAACCCCTACGATGAAATTGACCCCGCGAAGGTCATTCAGACTTTCGATTATGACCACCCACTCTTCGACCAAGCAGCACTGGACGCGCAATCGCAGCTCGCCTCGCTGCAAGGCATCAACCGCACGTGGTTCGCCGGTGCCTATGCCGGCTATGGCTTCCACGAGGATGGATGTCAGGCTGGTTTGAGTGTGGCTGCCGCGCTCGGGGCTCAGGTTGAGTGGACCAAGGACATTGTACCGATGAGCGCTTCTGTACGCTGTGTCGATATGGCCCGTGCGGTGCAACTGCAATTCGACCGGCTGGCGCCCTTGTCTGAGATCGACAGCCAACGCGTTGCGGCTGAATAGCGATGACGGCGCGCGGCTCTCTGAAATCTGCCTTCTATTGGGGCCGGGTCATGCACCAGCGCATGAACCCAAAAAAACACCGTTTCAGATACCGCGTGTTCTCCGTTCTGTTCGATCTTGATGAGCTGGAAACGCTGGATCGCGAACTGCCGCTGTTCGGCCATAACCGGTTTTCGCTCTACAGCTTCAACGATCGCGACCACGGCCCGTGCGACGGCTCTCCGCTGCGTCCGTGGCTGGATGCGCACCTGAGCGCGGCGCATATCGACCTCGAAGGCGGACGGGTTCAAATCCTGTGCATGCCGCGCGTTCTGGGGCATACGTTTAACCCGATCAGCGTCTGGTTCTGCTATGGCCCGGATGAGGATTTGCGCGCTGTTTTGTATGAGGTTCACAATACCTTTGGCGACAAGCATTCATACTTGGTGCCGATCAACGACGCGCAGGCGGACCAGCGCGTCCTGCATCACGACGCCGTCAAGAAACTCTACGTCAGCCCCTTTATGCCCGTCACCGGCGGTTACTCATTCCGGTTGGAACCGGCGGGTGAGACCTATTCCCTGCTGATCCGTTACGAGGGCGAGGAAGGCGACCGATTGATCGCCACGCATCGCGCCAAGCGGACTCAACTGACCGCCAAAGCGCTTCTCCAAGCCTTATTCAAAGCGCCGATGATTCCCTTGAAGGTGGTTTTTGAGATCCACTGGGAAGCCTTGCATCTCTTCACCCGCAAAAGAGCGACATTTTTCCACCGTCCAGAGCCGCCAAAAGACGCAGTATCGCTTGGTTCTTCCGCTCAGACTTGGCAAAACCAAGCCAACAATATTTAATTGGCACTAAGAGACCCCAACTAGGAAGGTCTCAAAGGTTATATGTTCGGTGGGGAGCATTCTATCGTGATTGGAAATACGCTTAGTCAAGCGTTTGCGAAACCTAACTTTCAACGCTTCTTTCGGACGATGGAAGACGGCATTGAATTTGGGCAATTAGACGTCACTTTGCCCGACGGTTCGACGTACTGCGTAAAGGGTAAGCAACCCGGACCGCACGGCATCGTTCACCTGCGGTCTTGGGGTGCAATTCCGCGTATTGCCGGTGGTGGCGAATTGGGTCTGGCCGAAGTCTACATGGACGGGCTGATTGACACAGCGGATCTGAAAGATCTCATGGATTGGGCCCTGACCAATCAGGACTGGTTCCTGAGCAACATGCGGACCTATGGCTGGTCCGGCTTGTTGGCCAAGGTCTTCCATTTCTTGCGGCCAAACTCCAAGGACGGTTCGCGGCGCAACATTGCCGAACACTATGATCTGGGCAACGCGTTCTATTCGACGTGGCTGGATGATTCCATGACCTATTCGTCTGCTGTGTTTGAAGGCAGCAACAGCGACGATCTGTATGCCGCGCAGCAGGAGAAATACAAGCGCATCGCGGAAACGGCGCAGATGCAACCGGGCGATCAAGTGCTTGAGATTGGCTGCGGCTGGGGCGGGTTTGCGGAGTACGCCGTGAAGAACGTCGGCGTGAACATGACCTGCATCACCATCAGCCAAGAGCAGCACGACTTCGCCGCCGCCCGTTTCCAGCGCGAAGGCATCAGCGACAAGATTGAGCTGCGGATGCAGGATTATCGCGATACCGAAGCGGGCCGATACGACCGCGTCGCGTCGATTGAGATGATCGAAGCAGTGGGCGAGAAATACTGGGACACCTACTTTGGCCAAATCGCTAAAGTGCTCAAGCCCGGCGGTGCTGCGGCGATTCAAGCCATTACGGTGCCAGATGACAAGCTCGAAGAATACCTCTCGCAGGTCGATTTCATCAGCCGCTATATCTTCCCCGGTGGCCGCTTGCTCAGCCACAGCCGGATGAGGGAATGCACCGAGCGCGTGGGCATGCAGTACGAGCCTAACGGCGAATACGCCAAGAGCTACGCCAAGACATTGCTGCAGTGGAACGATAAGTTCCAAGCCGCTTGGACCACGATCCGCGACATGGGTTTTGACGAGCGGTTCAAGCGCATGTGGGAATACTACCTGATTCACTGTTCGGTCGGTTTCGACTTTGATCAAATTGGGGTCACACAAGTCAGGCTGCAGAAACCAGCCTGACCGAGGTTTCCTGTCTCTGGAGTTTGAGACACGGTTGGCCGCTGATTTCGCCGTCAGCGGAATATGCCGTGTTTTCATCGTTCCGCCAGCGCGCGAATTGGCTTATTAATTGGACCCATGACACAGTCTTTCCCCCCCGCGACCATCGGCTACGGCTTTTCCCATGCGCACTTGCTCGGCATCGACCCGCTCAAGCCCGGTGAGATTGCCTATTTGCTCGACCGCGCCGCATACTTCGCAGAGCTCGAACCCGGCGAAGCGCCAGACGCCCTCGCAGGGTCAACCGTGATCAACCTGTTCTTCGAGAACTCGACCCGCACGCGCTCTTCCTTTGAGATTGCAGCACAGCGGCTGGGTGCAGACGTGGTGAATATGGATGTGGCGACCAGCTCGGTCAAAAAGGGTGAGACCCTGATCGACACCGCCGACACGCTGAACGCCATGCGGCCTGATTTTCTGGTCGTGCGCCACGGTCAAGCCGGCGCTGTGAAGCTGCTGTCCCGCAAGCTGGATGCGCACGTCCTCAACGGCGGCGATGGCAAGCACGAACACCCGACCCAAGCGCTGGCCGACGCCCTGACCATTCGCCGGCACAAGGGCAAGATTGACGGGCTGACCGTCGCGATCTGCGGCGATATTCGACACAGCCGCGTCGCACGCTCGAACCTGCTGCTGCTGCAAAAAATGGGCGCGCGGGTTCGGCTGATCGGTCCGCCGACGCTGCTGCCCAATTCCTACGAGGCTTTGGGCGTCGAGGTTTATCACCGCATGGACGAAGGCTTGCGCGACGTTGACATCGTGATGATGCTGCGCTTGCAGGTCGAGCGGATGGCCGGAACACTGATCCCCAGCGGGCGGGAGTTTTTCCGGTTCTATGGCTTGGACCGAGACCGCCTTGCGTTGGCCAAACCCGACGCGCTGGTCATGCATCCCGGCCCGATGAACCGCGGCGTCGAAATCGCCTCTGACATCGCGGATGATCTCGATCAATCGGTAATTCGGGAGCAAGTTGAGATGGGGGTTGCCGTGCGCATGGCCTGTTTCGAAGCGCTGGCCACCCGGCGCGCACCCACAACGCTGCGGGCGGCTTGATATGTCTAAACGAACCCTGATCCGTAACGTCCACCTGTTCGATCCAGCAAACGGTCATGATGGGCCCGGCGGCGTGGTGCTCTATGGCGACCGCATCGTCGCCGTTTTTGGCGGGGACAGCGCGATCGCGGCGGATGCTGATGTTGTGATTGACGGCCAAGGCGCGACCTTGCTGCCGGGACTGATTGACAGCCGCGTACACTTGTCCGAACCCGGCCTGGAATACCGGGAAACGGTGGGCGAGACCGCACGCTTAGCCGCACGCGGCGGCATCTCAACGGTTATCGCGCAGCCCAGCACAGCCCCTGCCATTGACCGCCCGCAAGCGGTTTACGCCGTCTCGCACCGCTCGCAAGGGGGCAAGGGCGCGCGCATGCAGACCCTCGGCGCGCTGACTGTTGGCTGCGAAGGCAAAGAACTGGCCGAACTGGGCCTGCTGGCCGAAGCGGGCGCGCTTGGCTTTTCCAACGGCACCGCGCCTGTTGGCCCGCTGGATACGATTTCCCGCGCGCTGAACTATGCCCGCTCTACCGGTTTGACTGTTTGCTTGGGCCAGATGGATGCGGTTTGGGGCGAGCCCGGCGTCATCGGGGGCGAGCTTGCCGCGCGCATGGGTCTGGGCGGTATTCCCGCGCTGGCTGAAGTCATGTCGATCGAACGTGACCTGCGCTTGGTCGAGATGACCGGCGTACAGGCGCACTTTGACATGGTAACCTCTGCCGAGGGCGTGAACGCCATTCGCGATGCCAAAGCCCGCGGGCTGCCGATTACCGCCGGAACGGGCATCGCCCACGCGACGCTCACCGACATTGCCATTGGCGATTATCGCACCCACGCCAAGCTCCACCCCCCCTTGCGCCCAGACCGCGACCGGTTGGCGGTCGTGCAAGGCTTGGCCGATGGCACCCTAGATACTCTGGTTTCAGACCACCGCCCCATCGACACCGATCACAAGCGCGTGCCGTTCGAGCAAGCAGAACCGGGGATGGTGGGGTTGGAGACCTTCTTCTCGCTGGCACTCTCGCTCGAAGATCGCGGCGTGTCCAAAGCGCGCCTGATCAGCGCTCTGACCTCGGCGCCGGCCCGCGTGTTCGCGCTTGAAAGCGGCATCCGGCCCAATGCGCCAGCGGACCTGACGCTTGCGGATCTCGACCGCCCCCGCCGGCTGTCCGAAGCGCGCCTGCACAGCCGCTGCCGCAACTTCAACTACGAAGGCATTCCCGCCCGTGGCGTGGTGCTCAAGACCTACGTCGGCGGCAAGCTGGTGTTCGAGCGCGCCTAGGCGGTCAAAGGGTGGGCGCGCCGGTTGACCTATGAGATTTCGCCCCACCTTTTAGACTATGACTCAAGCCACAACGCACGCGCCACTGACATGGCGCATTTTGCTGGGATACGCGCTGCCCGCCTTGCCGGTTGCCGCCCTGTCGATCCCTCTGGGCGTGCTGCTCCAGAACTACTACGGCGAAGACCTCGGACTGGGGCTGAGCGCGGTGGCGATTGCGCTGTTTATCGCCCGGCTGTGCATCTTTGTGGTCGATCCGCTGGTCGGGTGGCTGTCGGACCACGTTGCCTTCCCGCTGATCCCCGGACGGCGCAGACCGTGGATCCTGCTCGGCACCCTCTTCGCCATGGTTGCCGTGTGGCAGTTGTTGCTGCCCTCGTCTCCGCCGCCCCTGTGGCAGTTCACACTGTGGGCGACGCTGGCCTACATCGGTATCGAGTTCATCGAAGTGCCGCACAGCGCGTGGACGCCTGATCTGGCAAAGTCGTACAACGACCGCAGCTTGCTCAACACCTTTCGCACCGGCGGGATCATCCTTGGCACGCTGATTTCCTTTATGCTGATCGCCATTTTCCCGACGGTCGCTGAGCAAATTTCGGCGTTGGGGATTGGGCTGGCCATCGGCTTTCCGCTGTGTGTCAGCTTGGGCCTGAGCCTCACCCCCGACCGTGCGCCTGACCCGCCGCCCGCGAACAGCCTGCGGCAAAGCTGGACCACCGCCCTGCGCAATGGCCCCTTCTGGCGCTTGGCGTTGGCGTACGGGGTGAATGCGCTGGCCAACGTCTTGCCGCCGACGCTGTTGCTGACCTTTGTGCGCTACAATCTCGGGCTGGAAGACAATACCGTTGGCAGCATCCTGTTCGTCTATTTCGTCGCGGCCATGCTGGGGACACCGTTTTGGTTCTGGGTCTCCCGCCGCGTGGGCAAGCATCGGGCGTGGTGCATCGCCATGCTCACCGCTTGTCCCATCTTTGCCTTTGCGCCCGTGCTGCCTGCGGGTGAAGCCGGCTTCTACGGCTTTCTCGTGATATCGTTCCTGACCGGGCTGACGCTTGGCGCTGACTTGACCCTGCCCCAATCGATCCAAGCGGATGTTGTGGATCTGGACGAGCTGCGCGCGGGCCGATCTCGCGCAGGGTCGTTCTACGCCTATTGGTCGATGACCACCGCGCTGGCCGTTGCAACCGGCGGGTTGGTCGGCCCGCTGTTGATCAAGGGCTTCGGCTTTGTCGAAAGCGCGCCTGTGCAGACACAAAGCGCGCTGTGGGCCATCGCCGGGGGCTATGCTTTGCTGCCGATTGTGCTCAAGATCATCGCGATTTCGCTCAGTTGGCGCTTCCCCATCACCGCGACCAAGCAGGCGCAAATCCAACGCATTCTGACCACCCGAAGAGGACGTCTGCCCCATGCCCTTTGACATCAGCAACGGAACCGCCCCGACCGTCACGCCCTTTGTGCTGGAGCGTTTCTTCGACGGCGTGGCCACCGGTACAGGCTTCTATCAGGGCCGCAGCGGAGACATCGGGCGGCAAATGTCGTGCCGCATCGAAGGGGTCTGGGATGAACCCGCCCAGGTGCTGACGCTGAACGAGGAGTTTTGGTTCGTCGATGGCCGCTACGAAACCCGCATCTGGACCATCGCCAAGCGCGGGGACAACGATTACCGCTTTACCGCCGGGGATATTGTCGGCGAAGGGCGCGGCGCGCACACGGAAACCAACGTGTTTAAGTCGGGCTACAGCCTGAACTACGATTTGCCCAACCCCGTCTTTGGACGCCAGCAGATGGTGTTTAGCTTTGACGACTTTATGCTGGGTGTGGATGACGATCGCATGCTCAACCGTTCCCGCATGAAGAAGTTTGGGCTGTGGCTGGGGGATATTACGCTGTGGATCAAGCGAGAGCGCTAAGGTGCCAAGGTTCGGACGGGTCGCTCCATGCCAGCGCGGTTCGCAACGCGAACCCCGGGTGGGCGGGTGGGCCGTAAAACTGAGGCGACAGCCGAACGCTGACAGGGTCAGCGCGACCCGCCCTTTCAGTCCTTCGGCACCAAAGGCCGCATAAGCATGAAAAACAACCAATACGGCAAACTCATCATGGTCTTCAGGATCACCGCAAACACTTTGGGAAAGGTAATCTCAAACCGGTTATGACCGGTCAAACCTCGGTAAAAAGCCGCCGCTGCGTCTTCTGCGTCCATCAGAAACGGCATGGGAAACCGATTAATCGCCGTCGCTTCCGAGCGCACAAACCCCGGACAGGCGACCTGCACCACAACCCCCGTCGGATCCAACTCAGGCTTCAAGCTTTCCGCCATCGCAATGATCGCCGCCTTAGTCCCGCAATAGGCCGGAGACGTCGGCAATCCGCGATAGCCCGCCACCGAACCCAGCAAACAGATTTTCCCCTGTCCGGCTTCGATCATCGGCGGCAGAACCGCTTCCAGCCCTTCGGCAACGCCGCCAACATTGACCGCGAACATCCGGTGGACGTCTTCCGCCTTGAAATCAGCCGCCGTCTGCGGCCAAAACACGCCCGCGTTCAGCACGACTTGGTCCAGCCGCCCGCTCTCTTCGAGCATATGAGCCACGGCGCGCCGGGTCGCGGCGCCGTCCGTCACATCGAGTGGCACCGGACGAATATCGCCAATCCCTTCCGCCGCCAGCGCCTCCAAGCGCTCAGACCGGCGCGCCGAGACATAAACCCGCCACCCCTCTCGCGCCATCAATCGCGCCAGCGCCTCGCCAATCCCCGATGACGCTCCGGTGATCCAAACAGATTTCATGCCTTAGACCCGCTGATATTCGAAATCGTTGCCCAGCAGAGAGAATTGCAATCCCGACCAGGTTCCGCTGCCGTCATAGTAAATCTTGATGGGCAGATCGCCGCCCATGTCCCAGCCCTGCACCGACCGCCCGCGGAACGACCCTGTGCCCAAAGACTGCGGGTTGAGGGTCAAAACCTTACCCCGCTGGGTGTCCAAAGCCTGCCGCTGTTGCACGAAATTTGGCATCCAATACGTCGTGGGTAACAGGTTGGCATCGGCTTTGACCCGGCGCCCCTTGGCATTCAGCACCGACAAGATGCCGCCATCATGGTCCGCGCTCACTTCAAATGCTTCACCCCGCAGCTCGCCCCGTGAGCGCAGCTGTGACAGTTGCCCGCCCGACCATGTTTCAACCGTCGAGAGATTGTATTTGACCCGAAAGCCAAAAACCCGCCCCTCAAAGGCCGCTTGGGTCCGAACCGTTGGCGCAGCAGCCGAGCCGGTGATCTCATACCGATGCTGCCCAATCGCCTGATCGCCCTGATACAAGTCCATCGACACGCGCGCTTCTCCGGGGAAGGTCGGCGCAGCAAAGGCCAGTCCCGCCGGCATCATCGGCAGGGCCAAACCACCAGCCAACAGGCCAAGCGCAGTACGTCGGTTCAAGGTCATGGGCTTCGATTCCTTCTAAATTGGTCTTACCAATCTCACTTAGCGTAAAACCCTGACAGGAAAAGGGCAAAGCCGCGCCGCGCTCTAGACTCACGCTCAAGTGATGCTTTGCCATCGCCCGCTTACGGGGCGGCGGTCCAGAACAACAAAAAAGCCCGCGCCACGAAACCAATCGTGCCGCGGGCGAGAATGCCAGCCTAAAAGCCGAGAATAAAATCGGCGCTAGGCCGAGCGGCGGCGACCGCCACCCCGGCGACCCCGGCCCGCACCTTCGGCGCCTTCTGGCGCTGGTGCCCGGTACTTCGCCATCCACTTCATGCACGATTGATCATGCCCCAGCAGCGCGTCGGCGGCGCGTACAGACGTCATTTCTTCCTCGTGCAGCGGGTTCATGATGGCCGAGGTCATGCCGTACCCTGCCGCCATTGCCACGAATATACCGTTCATCCAGTGTCGGTTCGGCAGGCCAAAGGAGACGTTGGACAGGCCACACGTCGTGTTGGCACCCAGCTCCTTACGGATTTTCGCAACGATCTCGAACGCCTGCTGGCTGTAGGTCAGGATCGCATCCGCCGGGGTCGCGCCCAGCGGCATGACCAAGGGGTCAATCACGATGTCGTTGGCTTTGATGCCAAAATCCGCAGCGCGTTCAACAATCTTCTTCGCCACGGCAAAGCGCACTTCGGGATCCGGCGAAATACCGGTTTCATCATTACAAATGGCCACCACAGGACAGTCGTACTTCGCGGCCAGTGGCAGCACGATATCCAGCGACTCATCCTCACCGGTGACCGAGTTGATGAGCGGACGGCCTTTGGCCGCTTCAACACCGGCAATCAGCGCTTCCTTCACCGAACTGTCTACCGCCAGCGGCAGATCCGTCAGACCCTGCACAAGGTTGATCATGTCGACCAAAATGGTCGGCTCATGCCCCATGTGCGGTGGAATGCCGGCGTTCACGTCCAACATGTGCGCGCCTGCTTCGGTCTGGGAAATCGCATCCCGCTCCACCCGTTCATAATTCCCCGCAGAAAGCTCTTCGAGGAAGGTTTTGCGGTTGGTGGGGTTCAGGCGTTCCCCGATCACGGTAAACGGCTTGTCGTCACCGATGATCCATTCGCGGGTCGCAGAAGCTACAAGTGTATGGGCCATTAACGAGGCTCTCCAAAGAATGATCCGTCCTCGTCCGAGGCGCGGGCGTTTGACCTGTGTATCGTCCCGGCGGCCAACCCACGCTGGCCTGCACGCGACGGTTTATGGTGTGATTGATTTAGCCGATATCAACAGTGAGTTTCAGTTGGTCCTTCGGCGTCACATCGAACAAGCCATCGCGCAGGGCGTAGGACCACGCCGACGTCCGCTTCAGCCCGCCGATGGCGTACATGTGCACGCCTCGAATACCCGCATTGGCGTCTTCGGCAACATAGCGCGCCAGGTCGATAACCTGCTTGTCCGGCGCGTTCACCGTCATCAGTTTCGTCACGTCCGCCGCGCGCTTCATCAAAAAGCGGATGGAGTTGCCCACGCCCGCCGCCTTGGAAAAGCCCAGCAGCGTCTTGATCGTCGCGAGGCCCGGCAGACCGATGCGGATTGGCAGGGTATTGCCCTCCCCGTTGATCCGGCGATCCCAAGCGATCAGCGGCTCAGCCTCAAACGCGAACTGCGTGACGATATCCAGCGTCGTGCCGGTTCGCTCTGCAAAGCCATTTTTCCACGCCAGCGCTTCCTTAATCGCCTCATCGGTGATGTCGGGGGAGCCCTCTGGATGCCCGGCGACCGACACTTTGCGGATCCCCGCTTTGTCGATCAAACCGCTTTCCAACACGGCCATGGAGCTATCATAAGGCCCAAGTGGCGTCTCCACGCCACCGGCAATGGTCAACACGTGCTCGACCCCGGCCTCGCCAACATAGCGCTGCAGAATGTCGTCCAACATCTGCTCAGACTGGATCGACCGCGCGGCGATGTGCGGAATGGGGTTAAAGCCTTCTTCCCGCAATCGCTTGGCCACCGTCACGGTCTCAAACACATCCGAACCGGGCAAGAAGGTCACGTAAACCGGCGTATCATTGCGCAAGCGCGCGTTAAAATCCGGGATTTTGGCCGCTGAATTCGGGGTGGTTTCAACGGTAAAATCGTTGAACAGATTCATAACGGCTTGTTTGGTATCAGTCATGGCTCGAACCTTATGTCGGTCGTCGTGTTAATGCTGGCAGATTGCAGATGGCGGGCGGCAAATGGCAGTTGGTGAATGTCTGACAAAGCGGGCGCGCGCAGGCGCTCAACCCGCGCGACCACCACCGGCAATCAGCGCGCGCAGGCGTTCAGTGTCGAATGCAGCGTCCAGCTCTGCGGCTTTGGCGTCCGCAATGGCTTGCAGATCGCCGTCCACCTCAACCGGGTCCGTGCGCTTGAATTCCGCCAGATAGTCGTCTGTGCTGGTTTCACCGTCGCGCATCGCGGCCGCATCCACGGCCTTCTCAAACCGCTCGGGCAAGTTCGCCGTGAACCGCTTCCGCCCTTCTCGGATTTGCACCATCGTGGGGATGTCGCGCCAGTAAATGATCTGCATGCCGGCCATAGAGTCTCTCGCAAACTGCTTGATAGGTTTTCACTAGCTGACATGGTTCAGTCGCGCCGCTCTGACTACTGCAAAAGCGACCGTTTCAAGCGCGCCTTGGTCGCTTTGGCAAACACCGGTCAATTATCCCCACAGAAGTCAAAAAAACCGCCTAGCGGTAGGGCCAACCGTTGGGCTCACAGGCCATCAGATCAATGCTTTGCTGCTGCATCACCGGCGCTGGTTCTCCGGGCGTGGTGCACAGCGCGTGTCCCATGCCTAGGTAATGCCCAACCTCGTGATTGATCAGATAAGCGCGGTATTCCTCCAAACTGCTGGTCCAATGCGGTACAGCCGCATTCCACCGCTCGACATTCAACACCGCCCGCTGACCAACCCGGCAGGAAAAATAGCCCTCCGTATCCAAAGGCGCGCACAGTCGATCAACGCTCGCGGGCGAGGCGATCAGGATGCTTAGGCTGGGTGCCTCCGATGCCAGATGTTGAAAGGCATGCAGCCCTCGCGCAGTCCAACCCCGGTGATGGCCCAACACGGCCTGAATGGTCGCCATGGCGTCTGCCACCGACGGCCCCCCGGAATCCAGCTCAACTTCAACCCGGATCGTGTGCACCCTCGCCGCTGCGCCCAGCGTTTCCCCCGTAAACAACAGCGGCCCATCAACAGGAATGAACTCAAACCCCGGATTCAGCTCTGACGCGCAAACCTCGGCAAAGTAACCAAAGGGGCACGGCAGCAGAATTTCTTCCGGCAAAATCTGGAAATCAAGACCGGTGTCCAAGGCAATGCGGGATTCAGTCGGCAGAGCCGTTGGCGCATCCAAACGGCTTTCTGCGCCTGCTTGCAGGCCGCCCGAAATCAGCGGCACAAGCAAAAGCATGAGCAACCGCCACAGAAACCGCCACCGCACAATCGCGTTCTTCATCACCGGCGGGTCAGTCGTCGAGGTCTGCGATTTCGAGCAAGGCTTCGACAAAGCCCTCTGCCTGCTCCGTCCGATCATTGAAATCGGGGCCGTCAATCAACCGATAAGTCGCCCCGCGACGCTCCAACTCAGCCCGGCACCGCTCAAAAAAATCTTCCCGCCGCGCCTGTCGATCGTGCATTCGAATGCTGTCTTGCACAAAGGGGGTTTCAGGGGTCAGCAGCAAGTAAAGATCCGGCAAATCAACGCCGTCCCAGTCAAAAGCAGGATCGCGGCTGTCACACAGAAAGTCGGACCAAATCGCGGTTTTCACCACGTCCGTATCCTCAACAATCAACGCCGTCCCGCCCCGTGCCTCGATATCCTCGCGCAGCATGATGTGCTGCGTAGCGATTTGGGTCAGGTGTTGGGGCGTCCAAGACTCTTCAGGAATCGCCAGCGCATGGGTAAAGGCACGGCCATATTCCGGCATGTAAAGCGCCTCAAATTCCCGCGACAGGTGGCGCGCCAGCGTGGTCTTGCCGGTGCTCTCTGGCCCAAAAACCGTTACTCTCAACATAAGCGAACGCTCGTCCCCCAAAGCTTCCCAATCGTCTCCGAACAGGCGGTTTAGACGTGGATGGCCCGCTTGTCGATTGCCATAGCAGCCTCTTTGACCGCTTCATTCAGCGTTGGGTGGCCGTGGATGATGTGGATCAGATCCTCATACGTCCCGCCAAACTCCATCACCGCTGCAACTTCGTGGATCAGTGTGCCCGCGTCCTTGCTGATGATGTGCGCGCCCAGAATGCGGCCATTATCCTTGTGCGCCAACAGCTTAACCAAGCCGTCAGTTTCCTCCATCGCGCGCGCGCGGGAGTTTGCTTTGAACGGGAATTTACCGACCTTGTACGACACGCCAGCCTCTTTCAGCTCTTGCTCGCTAAAGCCGATGTTGGCGACTTCGGGGGCCGTGTACACGATGCCGGGAACGGTGGTGTAGTCCACTTTGACCTTCTTGGTTCCAGCAATCAGTTCAGCAACAGCCACGCCCTCTTTCTCCGCCTTGTGCGCCAGCATCGGGCCGTCGATCACGTCACCGATGGCAAAAACGCCCTTGGCCGTTGTCTGAAAACCGCCATCGACCGTGACGCGGCCTTGCTTGTCCGTCTCAACGCCCGCAGCCTCAAGCCCCAAGCCGTTGGTAAAGGGACGCCGTCCAATGGCGACCAGCACCACGTCTGCGCTCATCTCTTCCCCGTCACCGCCCGAAGACGGCTCAACGGCCAGCGCAACGCCCTTGCCCGTATTCTTCGCCGCTGTGACCTTGTGCCCGAGTTTGAAGGCGATGCCCTGTCCCTCCAGCGTTTTTTGGAAGGTTTTGGCGATTTCGTTGTCCATGCCCGGGCAAATGCGGTCGAGGAACTCCACAACCGTCACTTTCGCGCCCAAGCGCTGCCAGACAGAACCCATTTCCAACCCAATCACCCCGCCGCCGACGACAACCAAGTGCTCCGGCACGCTCGACAGCGCCAACGCGCCGGTCGAGGACACAATGCGTTCCTCGTCGATCTCGATTCCGGGCAGTGGTGTGACTTCAGAGCCAGTGGCAAGAATGATGTTTTTCGCGCTGATGACCGCGTCGCCACCTTCGCTGAGCTTGACATCAACCCGGCCATCCCCGCCCAGACTCGCCCAGCCTTGCAGGTAGGTGACTTTGTTCTTGGCAAGCAGCAGTTCGATGCCAGAGGTCAGGCCGTGAACAACCTCTTCCTTCTTGTCCATCATCTTCTCGACATCGACCTCAACCGCGCCAACCTTGATGCCCCAATCGGCAAAGGAATGACGGGCGTGCGCGACCTGTTCAGAGGCGTGCAGCAGCGCTTTTGACGGAATGCAACCAACGTTCAAGCACGTCCCGCCAAGGCTGCCCCGACCCTCAATACAGGCCGTCTTCAAACCCAACTGCGCCGCCCGTATCGCCGCCACATAGCCACCCGGCCCGCCGCCGATGACAACAACATCAAATTCCGAGGACTGCTTCTCAGCCATAGCAAGGCTCCTGTCTGCCTGAACACGAGGTAATTTCTGCTTTTATATATAGGCGGGTTGGCAGCCGATCCGATGCGCAAATTTGCGGCCATAGCCATCGGTGATGTGAAGGGGCGGTGCATTCGTGTTCGGTTGGCTGGCCTTTCAAGGCACCCAACGAGCGCCCGACCGCCAAAAGCCGCCTACATTAGTACCCCTATTAATTGAATTTTCGCTACTTTTTGGATTATAAGCAGTGCCCAGTGTCCGCCACGCCGCCCCGTGCGCTCGTGTGTGGCTTAAATCCCATGAAGTGCTGTGTTTTTATGCTGAAAATCCAAAAAGTGCTGCAGGCGTGTGTGCGAACGCCGTTGCTCGCTCTCGCGCTCCTCGCGTCCCTCCTGCCCCACACCGCCTCCGCTCACGACGAAAAGTACCATGCCGAAGCGCTGTGTAAGGATAAGGACCAAGAGGTCACAGTCACCAACGACCGAACGCGGATCGATTGCTATGATCGGGTGTTCGCCTACGAAGTCGATTGGTCGCACAAATGGCACGAAGGCATCGGCCAAGCGCTCTACTACGCTTCCGCCGAAAAGCGCCCAAACGGTGAAAACTATCTGCCCGGTTTGATCTTGGTCTGCAGCCACGTAACGAACGCTCAACCATCAAAGATAAAGACGTGCGAAGGCCACTTTGAACGCGCAGCAAAGACGTTTGAGCATCACGCCATCGAAGGCCAGATTTGGCTGTGCCTGAACACCGCACGGCGCCGGAGCGAGTGCGAGACAGCGCGGTTTTAGGGAACAATCGTCGAGCAATATCCCCATCAGGCTTGATCAAAAGCGCGAGTTTACAGATTTAACCGCCAGTCTGATGACGAGGTATCTTCAATTGCACTTGCCATCCGACACTCAGATCGCTAGGTCAGAGCCTTACCAAAAGGTCGGGCTGTAGCGCAGCCTGGTAGCGCGTTCGTCTGGGGGACGAGAGGTCGCGGGTTCGAACCCCGCCAGCCCGACCATTTATTCCATCGCCAGCTTATTCCATTGCCAGCCCCTGTTGCGACCCACCTCGCCCACGAACCGCGAGACACCGTCGCCATCGCTGGCCTATTCCGCCGTTTCTGACGTGCGCGCCATCAGCGCTTGCAGGGCGTCCAAGACCAGCTCTGGGCAGTCGAGGGCCAAGTCGTGGCCTTGGTCGTCGATGATTTGGACCTCAGCCTTAGGGATGGCGTCTTGGAGGATGGTCGCGGCCTCCAGCGGGATCAGCGCGTCATCCGCGCCGAACAGCGCCGTCACCGGCGTCCCCTGCACGCCGACAGCCTCAAAGCTCTCCTGCAGCCCATCCATCGGGTAGTTCCGCAGCGTGCTGAGCAGAGACGGGTAATAGCCGGGGATCTTGGCTTGTTGGCGGACCGCGCTGTTGACCATATCCCGCACCGCGCGAACCTTGGACGTGCTCGACGCCAGCCCCGGCCCGACCCAGCGCCAGATCAGATCGCCGATGATCGGCACACCCAGCCAGCCGAGGCTCATTGGCCGTCCCAGCCGCAGCCCCGCCGGAACCACCAGCAGCAGCGCCCGCACCTGCCCCGGATGATGCGCGGCAAAGTCCGTCACCACGCCCCCACCCATGGAGTTCCCCACCATTGTCACTGGCTCGTCCAGCGCTACCGCATCGAGAAACTCAGACAGCATCCGGTTATACAGCCCCCGATCGTGCCGCACCCTTGGCCGATCCGAGAACCCGCGCCCATAGAGATCGACCGCAAACACGCGAAACCCAGCCTCGACCAACAACGGCCCGAGGAAGTTGTACATCCAACTGGCATAGGAGAACCCGTGAACCAGCACCAGCGGCGGGCCATCGTCCGCCCCGGCATAGCGAAAGTGAACGCGCCCTTGGCTTAGATCGACGAAGTACTCTGAATGCTCTGCCACTGTTCCCAAACTCCACTGGAGGGAAAAAAAGTTACGCACGGCGTAAACGAATGCGTACTCTGCCTGTGTAAGGCTTTTGAAACAACGAACAACCGTGTGCCCGAATGGACTTGGATCAAATCGATTTTACCGCCTTGTATGCGGGTGATGATCGCACTTGGAGCCGATTTGTCCTGATGGCACGCCCCGTTTTGGAGGCCGCTGTGCGCCGCACCTTTACACGACAGGGGCTAACGCCCGACGCCGGACTGTTCCAAGACAGTGTCGCCGACACGCTGGAGCGGCTGGCGGCGAAGGACTTCGCCCTGCTGCGCCGCTTTGACCCCCAGCGCGGAAAGCTCAGTGCCTTCCTTGCCGTGGTCGCAGGTTCAACGGCAGCCAACACACTGCGCGCCGCACGCCGTCACCCCAGCGGTGATCTCGACAGTGCGCCAGACCTGCCCACGACCGCGCCAGCGCACCGCTCCTCGATCCGCGACGTGGTCCCCGCAGGCATGCTGACCGACCGCGAAACGCTGGTGTTGGTGCTGAGTTTTGACCGCGACCTCGACGGTCCCGACATTGGCCGGGCGCTGTCCATTTCCGATAACACCGTGCGGGTGCTCAAGGCCCGCGCGCTCAAGAAACTGCGGGACGCCGGGATCCGGCCCGATGGCACATTTGATGTGCCGGGCGCGGACGGTCCTGCCCCTGCTGCGAACAAGGCTGCCTGATATGAGCCCCTTTGACCCTGATGACATCCTCGCCCTCGCCGCACAGCGCGCTGCGGGGATCAAGCTGAGCGCGCCGGAGCAACGTGCGCTGGACCGGGCGATGCTGGACGACCCTGATCTGGCGCTGCTGATTGTCGATGCGGCAGAGGTTGCCGCCGCAACCGCCCCAGCCCAGCGCAAAGGCCGAGCGACGCTCGCCGCGCTGATCTTTGGCATGATGGCGTGCTTTGGCGTTGGCGCGACGGCCGGGGCGCAGTTGGCAAGCGGCTTGGTCGGCGGCTCCTCAAACAAAGGCCCGCACCAAATCGAAGTTCGCCCCATCGGCGATAGCCTAAGCCTCAGCTTCGATGCTGGGCGGAAAAGGAAATAGACCATGCAGAACCGTTTGATCCTCTGGATTGCGCTCGGCTCGCTGTTCCTCAACATCGGCGTGATCAGCGCGGTCGGCATCGTTTACTGGAACAACCAGCGCGGCGGCGAACCGTGGCAAGCGTTGGAGGCCAACTCAGGCTGGAACGACGACGATTGGGCGGCGCTCGATGCCCTGCTCGAAAATCGATACAGCCAAATCGAAGGTCTGGGCGGGCTGATTGACGAGCAAGCCGACGAGATGCTGCAAGCGCTATGGCGGGAGGAGCTGGACCTTGACGCCGTGCTGGAAAACTTCAACCGCGTGGAAGACACGCGCACCGAAATGTCCAGAGCGCTGTTCGTGGAGTTCGTGGAATATCTCGACACGCTGCCGTTTGAGAAGCGCGAAGCCCTGCTCGATTTCTTGCTGGAGACTGAAGAATTTGCCCTCTGGTTCCTTTGACGCCGGATAACTGACCCCGAAGCAAACCCTGAAGACGGGCCGCGCCGGTCCGGATCAACCCACCGCACAAGACCCCACACGACCTTGAGCTCATCGAAAGGAAACATCCGATGAAAACCCTGAACCGTGCCTTGCTCGCAGCCAGCGCTGCCCTCTGCGCCCTTGCCCCCACGGTGCGCGCACATGCTGACGCGCTAAGCCCCGAAGACGTGCGCCACGCGCTGACCCGCACCAGCTTCGCCGCGTCGCCTAGCGACCTGCGCACCTTCACCGGACAAACCCGTGCCGCCTTGATCGAGAGCATCCTCGACGACATCAATGCGCTGGATACCCAGCCTGCGCCAGGGTTCACCCAGCAATGGCGCGCACCGATTGAGTTCCTCTTTGGCAAGAACGACACCTTGGGCGAGCTGGCCGTGGGCGCGCAGTACATCAACCTCGTGGATCTGAGCACATGGTGGATGGTCGAGGCGACGAACACAGAAAGCCCGTTCAAAGAGCAAATGACCATGTTCTGGATGGACCACTTCGTCACGTCGTTCGAAAACCATGAAGACGCGCACTTGACCGCGCAGAAGTTCCAGACGCTGCGCGACACCATGGGTGGCTCGTTCCGAGATATGCTGGCGGCACAGCTGCGGGATCCGGCGATGCTGGTCTATTTGAACAACGTGGAAAACACCGCCGAAGCACCCAACGAGAACCTTGGTCGCGAGCTGCTGGAGCTGTTCACCCTGGGTCAAGGGCGCGGCTATACGGAGCAAGACATCCGCGAAGTCTCCCGCGCGCTGACCGGGAACAGCTTGGAGGACTCCACCGGCCAGTTCATGTTCCAACGTTCTGCGCACGACAAGGGCCAGAAAACCATCTTTGGCGCGACGGCGTATTTCAGCGCCAATGACCTGCCGGACCTCATCCTCAGCCAGCCGAGCTTTGGCCCCTATATCGTTGAGAAAATGTGGCGCTTCTTTATCTCTGACACCCCGGACGCCGCGCAGGTTGCCGATATTACCGCGCAGTGGAAGGCGTCGGACTGGGATCTGCCGACGCTCTACCGAGCCGTTCTCAGCACGCCCGGCTTCTGGGACCAAGCCAACCGAGGCACGCTGGTTAAGTCCCCGTGGGAGCTTTACATCGGCTTCAACCGCACCTTTGGCAGCACCCCCACCGAAGCGATGGAGCTGCACGATTTGACACTGGACGCCGGTCAAACGCTGTTCATGCCGCCCAATGTTGCCGGGTGGCAAGAAGGCGCAGCGTGGATCACCGATGCCAGCCTCGCCCAGCGCACAGCCTCGTTGCAAGAGATGATGAACACGTGGATCTACGACCGCTTCGAGCCCTATGACGCGCCCGACGCCAACCAAGCGGCGATGAAGCCGGAGAGCCAAGGCTTGCGCATTGGCCTTGTCGGTCTGGATTGGGCGTGGAAGTCCGTGGAAGA
Organism: uncultured Alphaproteobacteria bacterium; assembly: GCA_905479265.1. Lineage (GTDB taxonomy): Bacteria > Pseudomonadota > Alphaproteobacteria > UBA7985 > UBA7985 > UBA7985. The sequence goes on along the minus strand of CAJQLX010000020.1, from coordinate 32,788 downwards.
CGACTGGAAGGAAACCGGCCTTGCCCTGTCGCTCTATGATGTTGGCTTCAAGGGCCAGACCTACCACAGCCTCGCTTTCTTTGTCGGGATCGGCGAAGGCGACGGGGATCGTGACGTTTACTTTGGCATTGAGCAAGAAGGCTGCGGCACCGAATGCCCGCTGTCTCGGCTGATCGAGCGCGTCGCACCGGAAACGGATGAAGACGGCAATTCTGTCCGTGAGTTCTGGCTGAACCCTTGGGAATCCAGCCCCGGTGTTGGCCGGTTGAGCGCGGACGAACGCGACTTGATCGCCGCCCTCATCAAGGCCGTCCCGACCCTGATCGACGACACCAAGGACGACCAAGTGTGGTCCTATATCGCAGCTGAAGCAGCAGAAGAAGGCTTGGACATGCCGACCTTTGACGCGTTGAAAAAGACCAGCAAACGGATCGCCAATGCCTTTAATCATTCAGGCATGCTGTCGCGCACCATGCCAAAGCTGCCCGATGTCGAGCGCGGCATCAGCCACAAGGGCGCAGCGGGCCTGCCGCCACAGATCGTCGAAATGGCCATCGGCGCAGCGGTTGCCCCGCGCAGCGATGATGACGAAGCCATCGATGCGCTGTTTGGCACCCTCTACGACACAATCTTTGAGCAGCGCGCCGCGCTCTATCAGTCGCGCCTGACGGAAACCTTTGCCGACCCTGACCAGTGGCTGGCGGCTTTGCCCGCACCGATGCAGACCTCGGCGGGACTGGAAAGCATGCTTCTGCCCGTGCGCAATCCGGCGCTGGCGACCAACGATCGCGCGGTTGAGGGGCTTGACGACTTGCTGATCTCGCTCGTCCTCGACCCGCGCTTTCAGCTCAAATAGCCCGCCACCACACCCCGCACTTCACCGCACGCTGATCCGTGAAAGGAACCGAACCATGACAACGCTTTCGATGAACCGCCGCAACTGGCTTCGCTTGATGGGCGCATCCGCGCTCTCTTTGCCGCTGACCACCGCGCCTGCTTGGGCAGCCGGGGCTGGGTTGGGCAAGGACCACACGCTCATTCTGATTGAACTGGAAGGCGGCAACGATGGTCTGAACACCCTCATTCCCTACGCCGACGACAACTACCAACGCGTCCGCCCAACCCTTGCGCTGTCGGGGCGAGACGTGCTGCAGCTGGGCGGTGATATGGGGCTGCACCCCAGCTTGTCCGGGCTCGCCAAAGGGTGGGAACGCGGCCAAGTCCGCTTGATCGAGGGCGTCGGTTATCCCAACCCCAACCGCAGCCACTTCCGCTCCATCGAAATCTGGAACGCTGGCCTTGGCGCAGACACCAAGGAAACCCAAGGCTGGGTTTCTCGGCTGATGAACCAAAGCACCCTCGGCCTCGATGCCGACGGTATTGGTTTGGGCGGAGAGATGGGGCCGTTGCGCGGACCGGGGCGCTTCACCGGGCTGGAGGAAATCGAAGAATTTTTCGACCAAGCCGAAGCCCTGCGCACCGCTGGAGTTCTGGGCGGCTACGATGATGGCACCATGGGCGCCGCCACCATGATGATGGACGGCGGCCACTCCGTACGACCCAGCGGCGGAAACGCGGCCCTCGACCACTTGCTGAGTGTTCACTCCAACGCCGTTGGCACCGCCGACCTGCTGGAACGCAAGCTGCGCCAAGCCGCCAACCGGGACTTCAGCATGCCGGACAGCGCGCTTGGCCTCCAACTCGCCGCGGCGCTGCAGTTGCTCGACGCGGGCGTGACCACACCGGTGATGAAGGTCGCCCACGGCGGCTTCGATACCCACGCCTATCAAGCCGAAGAACACGCGTTTTTGCTCCAGGAACTCGATACAGCAATGGCCGCGTTCGAACGCGCCGCGCGAGAGATCGGCGTCTGGAACAACGTCACGCTCATGACCTACAGCGAGTTTGGCCGGCGCTTCCACGAAAACGGCTCCGAAGGCACGGACCACGGCACCGCTGCCCCGGTCCTGCTCGCTGGCGGAAAAGTCGCTGGCGGCTTTGGTGGGGCGCGGCCTTCTTTGGCGCGGGAGGATCTGGTCGAAGACGACATGGTGCACACCACCGATTTCCGCGCTGTCTATGCCGGGATTGTTCAGGACTTGTGGGGACTGGACCCGGTCCAAGCTGTTGGCGGGTCGTTCACAGCGGAAACCATCCTCAGCTAAGCGTCAGCAAAGGCGCGCAAGGGCGGTTGGGCGCGCGCTCGACGGGATGGAAGAACGAGGCTGGTTCTTCCTGCAGGATCCATGCGCTTCGACATCCGCGAGCCTTTTGCCTTTACCTTCACCCGTGCCCTTGGCGCAGAAGACTTAGATATTCTCCAAGTCAAAGACGCCTTTGGCCGACAGCCGCGTGCGTTTGATCTAGAGCGCCACCGTGCGCTGTCGCGCTACGCCGTGTCGTCTCGCAGTCGCATGACTAAGCGCGCAAGTAGGATGGCGCGCAAATGACCCAAATCCGGAAAACCCAGCTTACTCAATAGCGATTTCGACTGACTCTTTTTGGTCTCGATACTGACCCGATCCCGCACGGCACTGACTTGAAGGCTTTGACCCGCAAGGGTTTGCAAGATCAGCTGAATCTCGGCGCGCGTGACACGCGGGGCAAACTCACGCCGGATCAGCGCTTCCAAATCCGTGCGGGCCGACACCAGCGCAATCCCGGGCCGCGGGCCGTTGGGCGCGCGAAACAGAATATACAGCCGCATCTCGTCCAAGCTGCCTGCGCCCAAGCTGCGGTCTCGGTCCAGCAAGCCAGAGAGCTGCGCCACCATTTCCAGATCTTCTGGGCCAGAGAGATGGATCACGGCATCATCGCTCAAGGTAAATTCGACAAACCGCGATGCCGTCAGCTCACCCGGACCCGCAGCAGCGGATGAACGGCGGAGCAATTCGCTCGCTGGTCCTTCCGCCCCCTGTCTGGTGTCGCCTATCGCTGTCACAAGCATCCATCAGTTGGCCCAAGGCCGCTAAAAGCCATGGGTAGCGTGCTTTATCCTTGGGGCCAAAGTCCGCCCATAAACCGGATTCGTAGAACCGTCGCGGCCCGCAAAAGCACAATATGCGACCCAAATCCGCCGTGGCACGGGACCACAGAGCCAAGGATCACTGCATTTCGCAGCAAATTAACACTTATGCGAGCTATACTGAAGATATTTGCAAGTGTTTTTTTATTATGGGAGGAAAAGCAGCCTTTCACCCCAAGGGGGGATTTTTCCGAGCGGCCAATTGGCGAAAAAGCATACGTGCGTAATTTCAATTTTTAATCATACGCCTCGTCCTCATTTAGGAGTCTAACCATGAAATTGGTTTTGAACCGTGTCTTTTCATTTGCGGCCGCTGCCGCACTGCTAGCTGGAAGCGCCGGCGTCGCATCCGCGCAAAGCTATGGCGACCCATTTGCGTCCTGTCGCGACCAAGTGACCACCACCGCGCAAGCCCTGAACGTCCGCGATACCCCGGCGCTGTACGGCACCATCGTTGCGACCTTGCCGCGCGGTAATGTCGTTGATGCCCGCGCGTGTCAGTCTGGCTGGTGCGAGATTTACGACTCATACAACCCAACCTTTGTCGGATACTCTTCACAGCGGTTTCTGACGTGTTCCGTTGCTGCTGCCCCAGCACCGGCACCTGCTCCAGCGCCAGCGCCTGCACCCGTCGCAGCTGCGCCCGTCGCGGCAGCTCCCGTCGCAGTAGCGCCCGTGGCACCACCAGCTGCCCCTGTCTCTATGGTTGATGCCCTTGCACCATCCCCGGATTACGCTCAGGCACCGCTGTCTGAGTCGGGTCTGACCAATCAGCTTACATCCCTGATTGGCACCATTGATGTTCTCGACACCGAATTCGCCGCCGCATCCCAGCGCAAGCGCGAACTCGACCGTTTGGCCAACCACTCCAAGCTCGTCAAAAACATCATGCAGGAAATCTTGCGCTCGTCTCTGGTCGGCGACTCGCTGATCACCGAAGCCAACGAAACGCAGAAGCGCGCCGACTTGGAAGCGGAAATCGAAGAGAAACTCCGCGCTGAGCTGGCTAAAGAAGCCGAGGAAGCCGCCGCAAAGGCTGCTGCGGCCAACGCTGCGATCCCAGCAGCAGCGGACAACTCTGACATCATCAAGCAACTGCTGCCAATTTTGCTGGCACAGGCGATGGGCAACTAAGTCAGGCGTAACCCTCTACGCACAGACTCCGCCTCTGGATGACGGAAATGACGCGGCCCCGACCTCCCTTTGCGAGCGTCGGGGCTCTTCTCGTTTCCTGGTGCATCCAGCGGCTGTCTGCGCGTGCCATTTTGATGAAAAAGCCGCCATGCCGGGAACGCGATCCTGATGCATAGCAAGTCCACCCTTCGGACGTGACTTTCGACTTTACGAGCACGGCCGCGCGGAGTAATACCGCTTTCACCACGAACACAGCGCCTCGCGTTGCGTTCTTTCAGGAGTGGGCGATTAGCTCAGTTGGTAGAGCATCTCGTTTACACCGAGAGGGTCGGCAGTTCGAGCCTGTCATCGCCCACCATTCCTGACCCCCCTTCCTCTTCCTTTGCTAAGACCCGAAAAGCGACAACAGCGTTTGTCCCCGGTTGCATCCCTGTCCCCTTGGACCTTGCAGGGTTTTCCCTGCGGACCTTGCCATCGCCCGAAACGGTGCAGGCCCTCGTCTGTGCGGACGCCGCACCCGCGCACGCCCATCCATCCATCCATACGCACCAAAGCAGCGAAATGCGTTTGCCGTAGCGCACCCGGCGGGGACAGCCCCTACCCTTTGGCGTCAGGCTGGGGTAAAGAGCCATCATGGATCTAGAAACTGCCAACACTGCACCGCTGGATGATGCACAGCCGGACGCGGGCGAAACTGCCGCCGACGAGCAGCCGCGCATGTCCCGTGACAGCACCAACTTCAAGCGCCTGCACCGCCGTTTGGCGCGCGAAATGGGTAAGGCGATTGCCGACTATTCGATGATCCAAGACGGCGACCGGATCATGGTGTGCCTGTCCGGTGGCAAGGATTCCTACACGCTGCTGACCCTGCTGACCGAGCTGCAGCGCCGCGCGCCGGTGTCGTTTGAGATCATCGCCATGAACCTCGACCAGAAGCAGCCGGGCTTCCCCGAGCACGTCTTGCCCGGTTACCTCGATGGCATTGGTGTGGACTACCGGATTATCGAGGCTGACACCTATTCGATCGTTCAGGAGAAAGTGCCCGCCGACCGCGTGGCGTGTTCGCTGTGTTCGCGCTTGCGGCGCGGGGTGATTTACCGCACGGCCGCAGAGCTTGGCGCGACAAAAATCGCACTGGGGCACCACCGGGACGATATGGTGGAAACGCTGTTCCTCAACCTCTTCCACGCCGCCAAGCTCAAAGGCATGCCGCCCAAGCTGCTGACCAACGATTCCCGGCATGTGGTGATCCGGCCCTTGGCGTACTGCGCCGAGGCCGATATTGCGCGCTTTGCCCGCGCGATGGCGTACCCGATCATACCCTGCACGCTCTGTGGCACGCAGCCACAGGCCCAGCGCGCGGTGATCAAGGAAATGCTCCAAGGGTGGGAACGGCTGCACCCGGGTCGGCTGGATGCGATTTTCCACGCCACGCAGGACATTCGGCCCTCACAGCTGGCGGATGCGGCGCTGTTTGACTTTGGCGGTCTCGACGCACAGCGGACAGCAGCGGCAGACACCGCCGAGGACACGCCGGGATCAACCTTCGAGCACTTTTCTTCGACGCGGGCGCTGTTCTCCTTCGACTGAGCGCGCCAAGGCTTCCATCCCACAAAGATCGAATAAAAGCGCAAAGGCTCCGGAACGGAGCCTTTTCCGTTTGGTCAAGACTCCCTGAGGACTGTTGGCCGACGAATCAAACGCGGCGCCCCAATCCCCGTAGCTTCGATCCGCGCGACCGCTTGCGCCACAGGCTCCTGCACCACCGCCATCGCATGCACACTGGCATGGATCAGCGTCTCCGGCGCCGACACCAGCGCCACGTGATCAGGCCAGAACAGCAGATCGCCCGGCAGCGCCTGCGCCCACGCCGCGCCATCGTGATCATCCAGCCAATCCGCCGGCTCGCTTTCCTGCAGGTCACTGTCACGCGGCAAAGATCGCCCGCACGCCGCAAACGCCCGCTGCACCAACGCCGCGGAATCCAGCCCCAGCGACGACCGCCCACCCCACAGATAGGGCGAGTGCAGGAACTGTTCAGCAACAGCCATAGGGTCGGTTTCTGACACCGCAGCCACAGGGCTCACATGGCCTGAAAACACCCATTCCCGCTCACCAATCTGGCAGAACCCATCGGGGTCCGTCGCCGAAACCACCACGTCCGAGCCCATGAACAGCGCCGCGGACACCACCGATTTGAAATCTGGATCGCTGTAGACAAACGTCCGCACCGCGCTTACCCGGTGCGTAGGCTCCGCGACATCAGGACTGAGCGCAGCGGTGGGGATGTAACCAACGTAACCATCGGTCTCCAGCTGGCACCACGAGAACCCATCCCGGTCCTCAAACACCATCACCCGCTCACCCAGCAGTGCTTCCGACGCCCGCTCCGCCGTGCCGCTTGGATGCGCAAAGATCGGCACCACGGGCGCAATCACCTGCTCCAGCGCGCCATCGACGACCGGGTGATCCTCGGGCAACAAATCAGCCAAACGGCTATCGGCAAGATCAGGGCGGACAGCATGACGGCGAGGGTCGAACATGGACGAAGCACTTTCCGAACGGCAACAACAGGAACAATCAGGTGCCGATTTTCAGCACCGCGATAGGCTGGCTTCTAGCACCATACCGCCGCCGTGGTCATAACCAAAGTGTTCCGGCCACCAGCAATGCGCCGCCCTAAGACGCCACCGCTTCATCCGACGCTTGCCCGGCCAAAGATGCGGGTTCAGCGGCAACCGGTCGCGCGAATTGAGGCCGTCGTCGTCCCAGCCACGTGCCCGACATAACACCCGCAGAGCGCAGCACGCCCACAATGTCATGCTGCACCGCAAACAGCGCCGGCGCGAGGATCAGCACCACCACCGTCCCCAGCCCCAAACCATAAACAATGGTCAGCGACGGCGGGATCAGGAATTGCGCCTGAACCGACGTTTCGAAGATCAGCGGTGTCAGACCGCCAATGGTGGTCAGCGAGGTCAGCAGCACCGGCCTCAACCGGTCTGCCGCGCCATCCAAAATCGCCGAGCGGACAGACTGCACTTTGGCCCGCCGTTCGATGGTTCCAATCAGCACGATGCTGTCATTGACGATAATCCCCGTCAGCCCGACAAAGCCAATCAGCGACAGGAACGACAGCACCTGCCCGTGGACCAAATGCCCCAGCACCATGCCCACAAAGCCCAGCGGGATGATCGACATCACCACCAAAGGCCGGAAGAACGACTGGAACACCCACGCCAGCACCAGATAAATCAACGCGATGGCGATCAGCAGCACTTGGGTAAAGGCAACAAAGAACTCGCTCTGCTCCTCTGACTCGCCCTCAAACCGAACCGACACGCCATAGTCACTTTCCAACAGCCCCAGCGCACCGATATCGCGCAAGCGCGCTTCGACATCGCCGACGTTGCCCGCGTCTTCATCCAGCTCAGCCTGCACCGTAATCCGCCGCGATCCGTCGCGTGATTGGATCAGCGAAAAGCCGGCCACTTCGGTAAAATCGACCACCTGGCTCAGCTTCACCGCCGCACCTGTGGGGGTATAGAGGTCCAGCCCAGCGAGGAAATTCGCCGTTTGCGCGGCTTCGTTGATCTTGACCTCGACCGATATTTCTCCGTCATCGCGGATCAGATTGACCGCCGTGGATCCCGACAGCCAAGAGCGCAACTGCTGCCCCACACTGCCCGCATCAAAGCCCAGCGCCGCCCCTCGGTCCGAGACGCGCGCCACCAACTGTGTGGTGCCATAGGGGGTGTCGTCTTCAGCCTCAGAAACCCCGCCGATGCCGTTGAGGAAGGACGTCAGCTGCAAGGATGCTGCCTTGAGCTGCTCGGTCTCACCCCCGACTAACGCGATCGACAGTGCGCCCGTGTCGCCACCGCTGAACGACCGCCGGGACGCAATGCCTTCGAGTTTCGGGTGCTTCGGAATCCCAGACAAGCCGACGAACAGGTTGCGCGTGGAGTAAATCCGCGTGTCCTGTTCGACCAGCTCAACCCGCATGTTGCCCAGCAGATCAGGATCCGTGTTGGTGTTTCCTGTCCCACCAAAGCTGCGTCCACCCCGTGCACCGACTTGGCTGAACATCACCGTGATGTCGTCTTCGGGGGGAACATTGGCAATGCGGTCTTCGAGTTGATCGATTTTGACCTGCAAGGCGGCGCGGTCATACGCTCGCTTGGGAATGGAATACCACGACCCCTCCAGCGCTGATTTCTGACTGCGCTTGAGCGTCGCCAACCCACTATCCCGCGCGTCGGCAATCAGCTCCGGGACATAGGCTTCAGCCATCTGCATCTGCTCCAGCGTGTCCGCCCGCGTGGCCCCTTCGACCATTGTTAAGTTGACGTTCACCGTATTGTTCTCAGGCCGAATAAAGAACGACCAGCGCGGCTCGCCCGTCATCACCATGGCGATGGAATAGGCAAAGATCACCGCAACCAAGGTCAGCAGCGGATAGCGCGCCCAGACCGAGAACGCCACAATCCGGCGGAACGGCTTGGTGCGCACGTACTCAAAACCGGCATCAAAGTTTTTGCGGAACGCAGAAATCCCGGCGTGAAATGGCGTCGGATGCCCATTGCCAGACCGCAACCGCCGCTCCCCTCGCTGTCGCGCTTTGAGCGCGTGGTACATGTGACCGGGCAGAACAAAGAAACACTCGATCAGCGAGGCAATCAGCACCGCGACCACCGTCACGGCAATATCTTGGGTGAAGTTACCAAACCGCCCGGGCAAGAAATACAGCACGCCAAAGGCCAAAACCGTCGTCGCCGCTGCGGCCGAGACCGGTCCAACCATCCGCTGCGCGCCGATAATGGCCGCTTGCGACGGCGTATAGCCCTGCTCATGCAGAAAATCGGCGTACTCCCCCACCACAATGGCATCATCAACGATAATCCCCAGTGATAGGATCAGCGCAAACAGCGTCAGCATGTTGATTGACAGACCCAGCATCAGCATGACGCCCAGTGTCGCCGCGATGGAAACCGGAATGCCCACGGCAATCCACAACGCCGTGCGCACGTTCAGGAACAGGAACAAGAACACCAGGACAATCAGCACGCCAAACACCGCGTTATCCCGCAGCAGCAGCACGCGGCCAAGGATCAGATCGGCAAAGACGTTGTAGTTTGTGACCGTGACATTGGCTGGCAGGGTCGGGGCTATTTCATCGATGTAATCCTGAATAACCTGCTGCTGACGGATCGAATCCCCATCAGCGCCGCGTCGAATGTCTAACGATAGCGCGGGTTGGCCTTGGTAATAGATGGTGCGTCCGGTATTCGGCACGATTTCCCGAACCCGCGCCACGTCGGATACGCGAATGATGGTGCCATCCCCCTGCGCCCGAATTTGCGCACTGGCAACGGAATCAGCGGTCGCTTCTGTGCCCAGGGTGCGAACCGCTTGTTCGCCGCCCAGCGTCCCCGCTGGCAAATCCTGCGCACGCCGCGCAATGGCGCTAGAGACATCCGCCGGGGTCAGCCCCAGCCGCCGCAAGGCCACTTCGTCAACTTCGACCTCAATCTGCGGATCCCGCGCGCCCTGAATATTCACTTCCAGCAGCCCAAGCCCCAGCAGGTCATCCCGCATCCGCTGCGCAATCACCTTTAGCCCTTTTTCGTCCAAAGGCCCGCTGATCAGGATCGACGACACCGGATCACGGAACGCAGAAACCCGGACTGAAGCATCGCCCGCATCTTCAGGCAGGCTGCTTTCAACGGCATCAACAGCCGACTGAACATCACTCTTCGCCCGCTCCATGTTGGTCCCAACATCGAACAGCAGCGAAATCGTCGCGCCGCCATCGGCTGCTGACGCAAAGACAGATTCCACGTCTTCAAGGAACCGCAATTCGGGTTCCAACAGCTGCACAATCCCCTCATCCACCGAACCCGCTGGCGCGTCAGTCCAGTTGACCCGCACGGTAATGCGGTCCTGCACGAAGTCAGGGAAGAACTGTGTCCGCAGGTTGAAAAAGGCATAAATGCCCGCTGCGATCATCAGCATCATCAGAATATTCGCCGCCGTACCGTGTTTGGCGAATACGGCGAAAAGGCCGGTATCGCCGGAAACACCGGTCAGGTCGTCGGGACGATCGGGACGGTAAGTTGGTAAAGCCATGGGTCTCGCTCCTTACCTATCTATCTATGCCTTGGAACCGGGGAAGCAGCTGTCGAGGTCAAGCCCCGCCCGCTCCTTCAAGCCCGCCATCCGGCTCGGATCCGCAATCGTACCGGTCTCAATCGCTGGAATGATGAAGCCCTTTGGTGTCGCGGGCAGGTCAGAGTTCTCGACCATATCAACCAAGCACGTAATCTGCTCTTCGGTCAGCTTAACCGGCCCTTCCATGGGGAAGCCTCCGGGCTGTTCTTCAACCGCAGGCTCGGCCACAATCGCCATTTCTTCGGCTGGGAAGCAACTGTCCAGATCCAACCCCGCACGCTCTTTCAGCCCGGCCATTCGGCCCGGATCCGCAATCGTGCCGGTCTCAATCGCTGGAATGATGAAGCCCTTTGGTGTCGCGGGCAGGTCGGAGTTCTCGACCATATCAACCAAGCACGTAATCTGCCCTTCGGTCAGCTTCACCGGACCTTCAGTCGGGAACCCGCCCGCTTTCATTTCCGCGACCGGTTCCGCCTTCGCCGGGTCAGTCACCGGTTCAGTCGCAGGGAAGCAACCATCCAGATCCAGCCCAGCGCGCTCTTTCAAGCCCGCCATTCGGCCCGGATCGGTCAGGGTGCCGGACTCAATCGCCGGAATGATAAAGCCCTTGGGCGTTGCGGCCATGTCAGAATTTTCGACCAGATCCACCAGACACGTAATCTGCTCTTCGGTCAGCTTAACCGGCCCTTCGGTCGGGAAACCACCGGGCGAACCCGCGCTCGCAGCGTCCATACCGCCATCGTCTGGCACATCCGGACGGTTGGGGTTCACTTTTGAACCTTCGCCCAACTGAATAAACCGCCGCGCAACATAGGTTTCGCCTTCCTTGACCGCATCACCGCTGACAATCGTCAAATCGCCCACGCGCCGCTCGATGGTGACGTCAAAGGTCGTGATGCGCTTGTCGTCCGTCACCGCCATCATTTCCCCGGTCGGACTCACGGCCAACGCAGGAACGGCGAACGCGCCCTTGATGGTCGGCTCAGGGAAGCTGTAGGACATGAACGCGCCCACAGGCGGGATGTTCAACGGGTTGATATCGCTCAGGCGAGCAAAGACGTCGATGCCGCCCTGATTTTCCGAAATCGCGACGGCTGTGCGGTCAATTTCTGCCTTGTACACCAAACGCTGACTGCCCACGTCCCATACCAACGAGACCGGCAGCCCGCGCAAGGCACGTCGATTGCCGCCAATACCGATCAGCGCGCCCAGCTGCTCGTCTGAGAGTTGGAATTTCAGCTCCAATTGCTGCAAATCCACCAGGCGCGCAAGGACATCGTTGCTTGAAACCTGCCGCCCCAGCGCAAAGCTCACGTCTTGAACCACACCGCTGAACGGCGCCGTCACGTTCGCATTGCTCAAATCCCGTTCCGCCCGTTCCAGCGACAACGCTGCGCGCTCCACGGCCAAGGCTGCGGTGGGAATAGCCGCCTCAGCCCGCGCCACGACAGCCGCGCGAGTATCAACGCTGGCTCGGGTGGACAGTGTCGCGTTCTCCGCGTTGCCCAGCGCGGCGGCGGAAATGATGCCCTCGCGCCGTAAATTTTGCTGCCGCACAAGGTCGGCTTCGGCCAGCGCCAGTTGATCCTGCGCCAGCTTCAGCGCCGCTTGCTCAACGGCCAGATCAGACTGCGCCGTCACCAACTTCGCCTCCGCATCCCGCAAAGCGATGGACGCGTCCTTGACCGCGATGTCGTAATCAAAGGGGTCTATTGTGAACACCGAGGTGCCCTGGCGAACCAGCGCGCCGTCAACCAGCCGTTCGTTGGTGGACGCCAGCAAGCCCGAAACCAAGGGCCGCAAGTCCGCCGTTCGCCCTGCGGTGATCGAGCCAAAGCCTGTGATGGTTGGCGTGTAGTCCGCCCGTTCAAAGGCCAGCAGATCAACGGTATAGGTCGGCTCCTGCGCGCCAAAGAACCCGCCACCGCGACCACCCGACGACTTATTGGCATCCATTCGGCCTTTAACCATCTGGAAACCACCGAAACCAAGTCCGATTGTCACCAGTAACAATACAACAAAGCCAACAAGGGCGCGGAAAGTCGTTCTCATAGAAGCCTCAACAGATCAGGAAACAGCGCCGAACATGCGCCCAAGCTAATAGATACTGCGATTACCCCCGTTTTCATCCCCTCCTGCGTATAAATAAGTGACTCAGCCGCAGCAGCACGCAAATGGCGCTCGACAGGCAGCGGCGCATTGGTGCCCAAAAGGCGCTGTTGACGGCCTAATTCAATCGTCCGCCTTGCCCTCGCCGCAGCCGTCCTTTACCTCAAGCCTAACGCGATTATTCAACGGAGAATTCCCGGTGGTTCCAGAGGGTTCGGTCTACCTTGGTAGCGGTACAGACAGCGGTATCGCCCAAGGCCTCAAGCTCAAATACGCCAACCGTCACGGTTTGGTGGCCGGCGCGACCGGCACGGGCAAAACAGTCACGGTGCAAATCATGGCCGAAGCCTTTTCCGCCGCCGGCGTTCCGGTCTTTGTAGCGGATGTAAAAGGGGACGTGAGCGGCTTGAGCCAAGCCGGTTCACCGCATCCAAAGCTCGAAGAACGCGCCGATATTCTCGGCCTGAGCGACTTTGATTATGCAGGCAGCCCAAGCGCGCTGTGGGATCTTTTCGGCAAGATGGGCCATCCCGTGCGGGCAACCGTCACCGATATGGGGCCGCTGCTGCTCTCCCGCATGCTCGACCTCAACGCCACCCAAGAAGGCGTCCTGAACATCGCCTTTGCCGTCGCGGATGAAGAAGGCATGCCCCTGCTGGATTTCAAAGATCTCCGGCAAATGCTGGTGTTTGTGGGACAGCACCGCAAGCAACTGAGTTTGTCCTATGGCGCGATTTCCACGGCATCCATCGGCGCGATCCAGCGCTCGCTGCTCACCTTGGCGCGACAGGGCGCAGAGGCGTTTATTGGCGAACCTGCCCTGAAACTCGCAGACTTGATGCGCACCGACGATGCCGGGCGCGGGGTGATCAACATTCTCAGCGCCGAAACCCTCATGACCTCGCCCAAGCTCTACGCCGCTTTTATGCTGTGGCTGGTCTCCGAGCTGTTCGAAGAACTCCCCGAAGCCGGTGACACCGATAAACCCAAACTGGTGTTTTTCTTCGACGAGGCTCATTTGCTGTTTCGTGATGCTGAACCGGGGTTGATTGAAAAGGTTGAGCAGGTTGTGCGCCTGATCCGGTCCAAAGGGGTCGGCCTCTACTTCATCACCCAAAACCCCCAAGACGTGCCCGACCGCGTTCTGTCCCAACTGGGCAACCGCATCCAACATGCCCTGCGCGCCTACACCCCGTCCGAGCAGCGCGCCGTGCGCGTCGCCGCCGACAGTTTCCGCCCCAACCCGGCGTTTGATACCCAAAGCGTCATTACCCAACTCGGCGTTGGCGAAGCGCTGGTTTCGACGTTGGAGAAAAAAGGGGTGCCGTCGGTCGTCGAAAAGACGCTCATCCGTCCGCCACAGTGCCGCATGGGTCCGATCACCCCAACCGAACGCCAAGCGATTCTGGCCGAATCTCCCCTTGGCGGCCTCTACGACGAAACCCTCGACCGCCATTCCGCCTATGAAATCCTGCAACAGCGCATGGCCGAAGCCGAAGATTTCGCCAACGAAGACGCCCGCGATGTCGAAGACCAGCGCCGCTTCGAAGCGGATCGAGGGCGGCGCAGCGGTGGCGGCGGGGTTCGTTACGGCAGCGGCGGCGGCAATCGGCGCGTTTCCTCCTCCGGCGGTTCCTCATCATCCCGCCCCCAACGCCGCTCGTCCCGCAGTGACAGCATCAGCGACGCCGCGATGAAGTCTTTCGCGCGCTCCATGTCCTCGACGATGGGTCGCGAGCTCAGCAAATCCATCGCGCGAGGCTTGTTCGGCTCCACCCGTCGCCGGCGTTCATCGTCCAAGCGGCGTCGGCGCTGAGACCAGAGACAAAAAAAACCGCCCCTGACCGGCAATGCGATCAAAGGGCGGTTTTCTTACGTTTTGAAGCGTCGATTGAGCGGCGCTTAGTATTCGATGATCGGGTCCATCGTTTTGGCTTGAGCAACCCAGTTTGCAACCATCGATGCCGCCGGAACCGAGCGCGTCAGCTTCTTTTCCGCGTTCACTTCAGCCATTTTCGCCGCCGTGTTATCGGCGTTGCGGTTGCGCAATTCCTTGACGGTATCCACGCCAGCAGCTTCGAGCAGCTCGGAGAACTGCTTGCCGATGCCTTTGATCCGCATCAGATCGGCCAAGTTGGTCCACTCAAGGATCATTTTTTCTGAAATGCCAGTGTCTTCAGCGACCTTTTTCCGGCCTGACTTCTTGGCACAGGCTTTCAGCAGCGCCGTTGTCGATTTGATGCCAGCCGTTTTGAGTTTGGCGCCGTAGGATGGGCCGATACCCTCAATTTCTTCGATTGGGTAGGACATGAATAACCTCCGAAGTCCGCGAATTTATCGTTTTGTTAATGATGATTCCTGAGCGCGGACCCCCTCCGTCCACCCATTTCACACCAGCCGACGGAATACCCGCCGCCCCAGTCCACTCATCTTTACGCGATTTTAGTTCAAATTACAAAGAGACAAAAATAGCGCTTGTGATCGTGTAATGACCCTGTTCAACCGCATTCACAGGGCTTAGGAACAGAAAACCAGTCTATAGAGTGCATGGAACAGTCAGGGAGTGCCGTTCATGTCCATCGTTATTCGCTCCGTCGGCAGCGCTTTGCCCGCAGGCGTCGTGATGAACGCCGACCTGCCTGCGTCGTTGGAAACCAACGATGAGTGGATCAAAGCCCGCACCGGCATTGCCCAGCGTTATATCGCGGGCGAAGGCGAAACGACCTCAACGCTCGCGATTGACGCGGCGCGCAATGCGCTGGAAAACGCAGGCATCACGGCTGGCGATATTGACGGCATTATCCTCGCCACAACCACGCCGGATCTCACCTTCCCCTCTGTCGCCACCATGGTTCAGCGCGCCTTGGGCGTTCCGGCTGGCACCATGGCGATGGATGTTCAGGCGGTTTGCGCCGGTTTCATCTACGCCATCGGCACCGCAGACGCTTTGCTGCGCGCCGGGCGGATGAAGCGAGCGCTGGTGATTGGTGCTGAGACCATGAGCCGGATTTTGAATTGGGAAGACCGCTCGACCTGCGTGCTGTTTGGCGACGGCGCCGGCGCACTGGTTATGGAGGCTGACGACACAGTCGATCTGGACCATCGCGGCATCATCGACCTGCAAATGAACGCCGATGGTACGCTGATCGATATGCTCCACACCGATGGTGGGCCCAGCACGACCCAGACCGTCGGGCACCTGCACATGGCCGGAAAAGAAGTGTTCCGGCATGCGGTTGAGAAGATGTCCGGCGCGGTGCTGACGTTGCTCGATCGCCACGGTTTCAGCCCCGATGACGTGAAATGGTACGTGCCGCATCAGGCCAATCAACGCATTTTGGCCGCAGTTGCTGCCCGAATTGGGGCACCGCCAGAGCGCTTTATCTCCACCGTTGCCCATCACGCCAACACCTCCGCTGCGTCCGTGCCGCTGGCTCTGCACCATTTGGAGCAGACGGGCGAGCTCAAGCGGGGTGACTTGATGGTGATGGCGGGGTTGGGCGGTGGCTTGGCCTGGGGCGCGACGCTCGTCCGCTGGTAGCCAAAGCACTGAAATATCGTTCTTTTTAACGTCTTTCTGAGCCCGAATCATCCTGCACAAAGAAAAACCGCCAGCACACTTCTCGAAAATTGAGAGGCAAACTGGCGGTCTGATCGTGCCAAAGGAATCGGTAATGAAATCCGAGTTCTGAAAGACAACGTATTAGAAATGCACGATTTCTATAACGTAATTTCGAGTCGCGACTCCAGACCTTATTCTGCCTTTTTTCGAACATGCTAAGATATACATATGGTTCGTCGTTTGTTCGCAACACTATTTGAGTCTGTGTTGGAACAAGGCCAAAACGAACAATGGCAAGGCCGTTTTGTAATGCCAAGCGAGGCTCAGCTTCGGGCTGATGTAATGCCCGTTACAAACGCGCCGCCTATGCACCGATTCAACCCAGCTTCCCGCCGATGTGAGCGGGCGTATCGTTGAGTGACGGGCGTTTTGCACAACAGTTGAGGGGTCGCTTCGGGTCCAACCGGGCGATGATTTTTGAACCCCTGCCGCATGCACACTCCACAGTGCAGAGACGGCACGTCCAACAGCGCAAACGCTGGACGCACCCAGAGGACTGACCATGATGACCCACAAGGGCATTACTATCCCCAAATCTGCCAATACCCTACCCCTCGCCGCTGTTGCGCGAGACGTCCATTGGAACCTTGGCCGGTCTGATTTGGTGGAGTGGTCGATTAAGGCGGGTGAAGGTCAACTCAGTGCTCAAGGCGCGCTGGTTGCCAAAACGGGCGAATTCACCGGGCGCTCGCCCAAAGACAAATTCACCGTTCGTGACGAGCAGACCGAGACCAAAATTGATTGGGGCAGCGTCAACCAACCCCTATCGGCGGAGGCTTACGACAAACTCGAAGCCCTGATGCTGGCGGGCGCGCGCGATCAAACCTTGTTTGTTCAAGACTTGCGCGCCGGGGCGGATGACGCCCTGCGCATCAATGTTCGCGTGGTCACACAGTACGCGTGGCACAATCTGTTCGCGCAAAACATGTTCATCCGTCCAAGCGCAGATGAGCGCGAAGCGATGACCCCGGATTGGACAGTGATTGATTTGCCCAGCGTTCAGGCTGACCCGGCGATCCATGGCACCAACTCCAAAACCTTTATCGTCGTGAATTTCAGCAAGCGCACGGTTTTGATTGGCGGCACCGAATATGCGGGTGAGATCAAGAAATCGATCTTTGGCGTTTTGAACTTCTTGCTGCCAGAAACCGGCGATCTGCCCATGCACTGCTCGGCCAACGTTGGCCCGGCCGGTGACGTGGCGCTGTTCTTTGGCTTGTCCGGGACCGGCAAAACCACGCTGTCTGCGGATCCTGAGCGTGCGCTGATTGGCGATGATGAGCACGGCTGGGGTCCAAAGGGCGTCTTTAACTTCGAAGGCGGCTGCTACGCCAAGGCGATTAACCTGACAGCCAAGGCTGAGCCGGAAATCTATGCAGCCAGCAATCAGTTCGGCGCGCTGCTGGAAAACGTCATTCTGGACCCGGTCACCGGTGAGCCGGATTACACCGATGTGAGCCTGACCGAAAACACACGCTCGTCCTACCCCATCGACTTCATCCCCGGGCACGTCAAATCCGGTCAAGGCAGCAACCCGCGCGCGGTGATCATGCTCACCGCCGATGCGTACGGCGTTTTGCCCCCGTTGGCCAAGCTGACCACGGATCAGGCGATGTACCATTTCCTTTCTGGCTACACAGCCAAAGTCGCGGGAACAGAGCGCGGTTTGGGCAGTGAGCCACAGGCAACGTTCTCGACCTGCTTCGGCGCGCCGTTCATGCCCCGTCACCCCAGCGAGTATGCAGCACTGCTGCGGGAGAAGGTGGAGGCGACCGGCGCGGAGTGCTGGTTGGTCAACACCGGATGGACGGGCGGCACGTTTGGTGTCGGCAGCCGCATTCCGCTAAATGCGACTCGCGCGATGATTCGTGCGATTTTGAGCGGCGGTTTTAAGGACATTGGCTTTATCCGAGACTCATACTTCGGTTTGATGGTTCCGGAAGCCTGCCCTTCGGTTCAAGCAGATTTGCTTACACCTTCGACCACGTGGGCCAAATTGTCGGAATACGAGGCGACAGCCGACACGCTTGCGAAGCGTTTTGCAGACAACTTTTTGCAATTTGCGAAGCATGTTCCGGCGTCCGTCGCAGAATCTGGGATTCGTCCTCGAGTCTGATAGCAAGACTTGGGTTAAGGCATGCAATCGTATTGCACTTGGCCCAAGTCCTGCACTAGTCTGTGGCATGATGGAATACCGCGCTAAATTCAATATCGGCCAAGTCGTCTCGCACCGTCTCTTCGGTTTTCGCGGGGTGATTTATGATGTCGATCCTCAGTACGCCAACACAGAAGCCTGGTACGAGGCGATCCCGAAAGAGATCCGCCCTCACAAGGACCAGCCCTTCTATCACCTGTTGGCGCAGAATGAGACGGGCAGCTACGAAGCCTATGTCTCTGAACAGAACCTCGTGATGGAAGAAAATCCAGTACCGGTGGAGCACCCCGGCATCATGGATTACTTCGAAGAGGGTCATTCTGGTCATTACCAGCTGCGCAACACGCTGGCGCATTAGACGCGAACTCTGGGGGCGAGCCCGTACGGTGCTCCCCCTATCGCCACGCCTCACCCTTATCCACTGCCTACGCCTGTAATCTCAGATTTTAAATCGCGTAATTAGGCGCATAAAGTCATTGTTTTCCCGCTCTAAATAGGATAAATGAACGATATTAGATTCGCTCTTTTCGATCAAATGTGCGGATTTGATGTTTTTTTAAAGGTCCGGCGGTGTGAGTTTTCCATCCTTGCAACGCCATTTTACTCGAAGATTTTTTTTGAGGCTGGTGATGAAACTGACGACGATTTTTCACGTCGGCGCTGCTCTGTTAGCGATACTGGTACTGTCCGGCTGTGGACGGTCTGCAAACGACGACGTCGCCGCTGAAGACATCTTCGCGCCCGCTTCGGACACTGGCGACGACGCCATCGATGCCATCCAAACTGTCTTTGACGACCCTTTCGCGGTTGAAGCGCAACTTGTTACCGACGCCGGGGGAGACTTTGGCGGTGATTTGGGCAGTGAGCTCGACCCTTTGATCGACCAAGCTTACGGAGACGACCCTTTCGCCGATGATCCTTTCGCAGACGACCCGTTTGCCGATGATCCGTTCGCAAATGATCCTTTCCTCGACGAGCAAACGGGGCTGACAGACGCCTCGATCAACGTCAATCCCATCGTATCTCAGCCGATTTATCAGGAAACGATCCCGGCGCAGTTCCAGTCGGGGCAACCGACGTTTAACTGTGCCGTGACCCCAACATCCAAGTCACAATTGATGCTGTATCGGCAATATTGCGGCGGTGTCACACCGCAGAACAGCGGTTATGGCGGCGCAGCGCCGCAAGTATATGGGGCCAACGCTCCCTCACAGCAGGTTTTTGTCTCTCCGGGCTTTGATTGCTCGCAAAATCCGTCTTCTAAGTCCGAACTCGCGTTCTATCGCGCCAACTGCCTCTCGCAGGTTGCTGCCCCGATTTCAGCACCGGAAATTGTGCCTGTTGCGGTTGAGCCGGACGCGGGTTTTGTTGATGACTTTACCGACGATTTCGCCGATTTCGCACCCGAAGAAGCCGCAGCGCCGGAAAGCTACGATTGTAACATCCTGCCGACCTCACGCTCCGAGCTGGCTCTGTACCAGCAATTCTGCGGCTAGCTAGTTTCGCGGCTTGGGTAACGGCGGCGGCACGTCGTTGACATCCAAGCCGAGGCTGCGGCCCAGCTTGGCGTCTTCGCCGTAAATGTCCGGCTTGAAGACCAGCGTTCCGTCAGCCTGCAGACCCACGGTTGAGTAAATGAAGTCAACCGCGATGGGGTTGGGCAGAACCTCGATGCGGGTTTTTCCTTTGACCATCGCTGCGATGACCTCGGTCCGCTTCCAGTTCTTTTGCCGCCCCATGATCCACGACGCCAAAGCAGCGGAATCCCCGACGCGAACGCAGCCGGACGAAAACGTCCGGACGCCTGCGCCAAAGCGGTGGCGTTCGGGGCTATCGTGCAAGTAGATGGCTTGATCGTTTGTCAGCGAGAACCGCACACCGCCGAGCAAATTGTCGATCCCCGGCGGCATGACGAACTTGTAGGGAATGGCGTGAGGATCGATGGCGTTCCAATCCACAGACCCCGCCGGAACCGACTGCCCTTCGCGATCAAAGACCTCGATCCCTATCAGACCGATCAGTGAAGGATCGTCTTGGAGGATAGGAAGAATGTCTTCTCGCGCAATAAGCGGCGGAACGGACCAATCGGGGCTGAATTTGAGGTTTACGATCTTGTCTGACAGCAAAGGCGTCCGCCGATCCGGTTTGCCCACGACAACCGGCATAGACAGCACTTCACGGCGATCTTCAAACACCGTCAACTGCTGTAAGCCCAAATCGACGATGATGTGACGCTCGGGGTGAACCATGGGGGGCGTACGCTCCCGATGCAGGGTCAGCGCGGCCTTTTCCCGTTGCGTTGCATTCAATTCCCCTAGCAGCAGAGCTTTATGCAGCCGAAGGTACAGCGGCGTTTCAGGACGAAAACCGTCGATCCATTCGTCCATCCGACGACTGGAATACGCAACTTTGAAGGACTCGCTCAATGCGCCGGGGCTGATTGCATGGTTCAGACCAAACTTCAGATCGAGCGCAAAGCGAAGCATGCCCAAAGTCAGCGCAAAATCGGCCAAAGCGATCTGTTGCTGGGTTTGCAAAGACGCGAGCGGACGGTCGAGCTTGCCCAAATATTTGTCCTTGGGCAGCCCGTCAAACTCAGCTTGATCCAAGATGCGAAAAGCGTCCTCGGCCACCGCTGACCACCCGTTCGCGCGATACCAAATCGGTTGCCCGCCGGCTTGTTGATACAACGCGATGGCGGCCTGAACGAAGGGATCGGGGTCAGCGTCAAACCGAGCGATGTAGGCCGAGAGAACCGCGCCGATGGTGGTTTGGCGCAAGACCGGCTGGGGCTGGTTGACGACATTCAGTTTCAAGCCCGCAACCTGCGGGACTTCGACGTGGACACGATGCTGCGAAAGCGGGTTTAGCGACACAATCCGAGAGGATTCCGCCTGCGCGCGTGCCATAAAAGACAAGGCAAGCATCACACCAGCCGCTGAATACAAAAGGCGAGAGCGCATGAAATAACCGTCTGAAATTGTTCGCATAATCTTGATTGATTTTGGTGTACCACAACCCTTGACCGGGATGCAAAGGATGAGGAAACACCATCGCAGGACTGTGACAGCGATTTTGTCGGTTTCCCTTGTGGGGTTACTGACCTAGGTAAGGGATAAGTTTGCAAAAGCCGAGACCCATTTGATGACCGAAAAGTCCCCTTTAATTGTTGGCGTTTGTGGCTCTGCCCGCGCAGGTTCGTTCAACCGTCTGGTCCTTGACCACGCTTTAGCACACGCCGAGACCTTGGGCGCGCGGGTCGAAATGGTGGAGATGCAGGGCGACACGTTCCCAAATTTCTGTGAAGACCTCGAAACCCGCGATGGCCGTCCGGGCCGCCTGGACGAAATCCGGCAGCTTTGCGTCGACGCCGACGGCTATCTCATGGCATCACCGGAGTACAACGGCGGGCCGACAGGCATTTTGAAGAACTTTGTCGATTGGGTGTCTCGACCGTCAAAAACAGCGCCCGGCATTCCATTTCGGGAAAAGCCTGTTGGCCTGCTGTCGGTCTCAACCGGGCGGTTGGGCGGTATCAAAGGCATCCAGTGCCTGCGCATGATCCTCAGCCATTTGGGTATGCACATTTCCGGCAAGGAGTTTGCGTTTGCGCTGGCGAAGGAAAACACCGAAGACGGGAAGATCATCAATGAGTTCATGGCAGGCGAAGTTAACGCGGTCGCCGCACGACTGTTCGAGCTGACACGATGAACCTACCGCCACGCGACGAAAAATGGGGACCGCTGCAGTCCTACCGGTACGGTGAGCACGGCGATGCCCCCGCCCCCGCCTTGTTTTTCCACGGCAACGGCTTTTCGGCGCACACGTACAACACGCTGCTGACCGATATTGGCGACCATACGCCGGTTCGCGCTTTTGACCTGCAAGGGCATGGAGCCAGCGATCAGATCCAGTCGGTGCGGGACGTGCACCAGTGGCAGCTGTATCGCGACAACGTGGCGTTTGCGCTGCAGCGGAATGGCGGTGGTATCCTGATCGGGCATTCGATGGGTGGCTTGTCATCCATGTTCACCGCGATGAAGCACCCCGAGTTGGTGCGCGCGCTGGTCCTGCTGGAACCCGTATTCTTGTCACCACGCATGACCATTGGTTTGGGCTTGATCCGGGCCATTGGCAGCGAAGCGCGAGGCAATGGCTTGATCAAGCAAGCCCGCGCCCGGCGGCAATATTTTGCCAACACCGACGAAGCGGTTGAGTACTTTCTGGGCCGAAAAGGTCTGAAAACCTGGCCCGAAGAGGCCATCCGCAACTACGCCCATTCGATCCTGCGTCCGCGATTGGATGGCAAGGACGGTCTGGAGCTTTCGTTGCAACCAGAATACGAGGCGCAAAACTTCGCAAGCCTGCCAGCATGGCGGTGGCCAGCGCGTGCTTTGCCCATGCCCGTTCTGTTGGCGCACGGCGGTCATGTATCTTCGACCGTGCATGCAGGCCGGGTGGAATGGCTGCAGAAACTGGCCCCGAAGCTGGAGGTTCAGGTGGATGAAAAAGCAGGTCACATGATGCCGGTTGATCGCGCGGAATGGACCGGCGGCGTGGTTCGGGACTTCCTCGATCGATTGGGTTGATCCCGTCCCAACGCGAGCCATGCTTCCTTGCGCAGCAGGGTTCAATAAATCGCTCCTCAAGGGGGCTTGCGTCCTTCACCAGACCCCCATATTATGCACGAATTCTGAGCCGATGATTTCCTTAGAAATCAAAGACTTAGAGCGGTCGGGGCATGGCGCAGCCTGGTAGCGCACCTGTTTTGGGTACAGGGGGTCGCAAGTTCGAATCTTGCTGCCCCGACCATCTTATCTTAAAAATTCCCTCGAAGAGCCTCCAACACTCGGCACGAGAGACGTTCCATGCAAGTCAGAATCTACCAGCCCGCCAAGTCCGCTATGCAATCTGGCCGTGGCAATGCCAAAAAATGGCTGATGGAATACGAACCCACCGCACGCCGTTCTGTGGATCCGCTCATGGGCTGGACATCGTCAGATGATACCCGCTCACAGCTCAAGCTGTGGTTCGCGTCGAAAGACGAAGCCATCGAGTACGCCAAGTCAAAAGCGCTGGTTTACACGGTTGAAGAGCCCCAAGAGCGGAAGATGAAGCCGAAGGTTTACTCCGACAACTTCGCCAACGACCGCCTGCTGCGCTGGACGCACTAGAGCGGCGAGGTCAGCACGTCCGCAACGCGGCGCGCAGTTGTCCATAATCCAACATGGCCCGCCAAAGGCTGGGATGATCCGGGAGCGATTGGAGCTCCGCGGCCAACTGCGCTTGGAATTCTGCCCCATAGTCGATGATCGCAGGACAGAGCGATCGCACCGCATCAAGGCTAGAACGATCCGTCGCGCAAGCGGTCAAGCAAATCAGGCTGAGTGTGAGCGGCGCGAGAAGAGGCTTCATGCTGGGCTTCCTTGATGGTCAAAGCGGTACGCGCCGCTTGGGTGATCCGTTCCGCGTCAGCAGCACGGCGAAGGGCGGCTTGGGCCATGCGCTCGCGGTGCAGGATAAACAGCACCGCTGCCCCCGTGCCCACAATGACGACGACCAAGCGGTTGAGCAGGTCACGGAGCATCACCGCAGACCCCGCGCGTGGTCATCCATTCGGGCCCACACGACAACAGCCAGCCCGACAGCAATCAGCGAAACGGCGATCAGCGGCACGGTCTGCATGGCGATAGAAAGCACGGGCGAGGCGACTTCCCCCAATGCCACAGCTTCGTGGAGGCTGACCGTCGCCAACCCCGCCGCCGCCATGCGCGTTCCGCCCAAAGTGCGCGAGCGGGACAGCGATGGACGCGGCGCGCGCAGATAACCCTGCGCTGACAGGCCCAACTCGCGCCGATAATCAAAGACCGGACAGGCGCGGTTCGCGACTTCCTGGTGCCCGTGGAAGGTGACTTTCCCCGCATAGGCCGCATTGATTTGCGCGCAGAGGTCGCGCAGGGCATCGAACTGCGCCGGGGTAAAGGCCCCGCCCTGCCCGTTTTGTCCGCCTGAGAGACAAATGGCGATGGTGCCGGTGTTGTGCCCGGCTTGCGCCGCAGGGTGGCGTTCCAGCGCTCGCCCGGTTTGCACGCGGCCATCAAAGGTGATCAAGAAGTGATACCCCACATCCTCAAACCCCCGCTTGAGGTGCCAATCGCGCAAGACGGCCACGTCATCATGGTGGCGGTGATCGCTGGCGCTGCAATGCAGAAACACCCGTGTGACCGGGCGCGAAGGTTTACGAAACTCAATCATGGGCGAAGGTCTCCAAAGGGGTTAAGGCGGCTTTCGAGTTGCTCGACACGGCCTGTGAGAACGGAAAACTGCAGTTGGACTTTGGCGAGGTCTCGGTCCGCCATGTCGCGGGAATAGAGGCTGTCGAGCCGGTCGTGGATCCGTGCCAAGCCTGCCTCCACCCCCTTCACCCGCTGGGACATTTGCCCGCCGATGAACAGCGCCTGAGCCAGCGCGCCCAGCGCCAAACCTGCCAGCGCCACCACCAGCGGATGGCGCAAGGTGCCCAGCGGCGCCTTAGGCCCGGTCAGGATGGTCTCTGGCATCGAACCCCTCCCGCAGCAGCGCTTCGATTTCGGCGTTGAGCCGCCCGGCTGCATCCCCGCCGTGCTGCGCAATCCAACGCCGCAGCAGCCCCAGCGCTTGTGCCCGCGCCAGCGCTTTGGCCTTGCCCCGCGTGAGCATCAGCGCCAGCGCGAGAACCGCCATTTGCTCGACGGAAACCGCCCGGTCAGCCGCGCGAACGGGCTGATCGGGGGCCGGGGCGGTCATGGGCGATGGTTGAGGCGCGTCGGCCTGTGCCACTTGCCGCCAAATGGCGCGGGGGAAGTTTGGCTCGCTGCGATCAATGTGACTGGCGACCCACTGCTGCCCCGGCGCGGCGGGTTCTGGTGGGGCATTGACGACGGCATTTGCCGGGACAGAAGCCCGAACGCCGCGCGTGCGCGCACGACGGCGCGATGGCGGCAAAGCAACGGAAGAAGACCGCCCGCGAAACGCGCGCGTGGCTTCGTCGATATGGAAGACCAACACAGCCTTTCCTTTCAATTCTAGTCTAAGGGTGAAGCGGGGATAAAGAAGCTGAAGCCCGCATCGCGATACACGCCCGCCGACTCGCCGTTGTCCTGCTCGGTCACTTCAATGTCGAAACTCGATGGCGTGGCGTTGCGGTACGCGAGCACGTAGTCGTCGCGGCCCCCGTTCTGCTGCGGGGAAATCAGGATGGGAAAGGTGTTATCCGGCTGCTGGACGGTCAGGGTGACGGTGTAGCGGCCCGTGTTGGTCCGCACGACGCTGGCCCCTTGGATCCGCATTGGCGTCCCATCGGCGCTCACACGGCCCCAGATTGGCTGGGGCAAAGCGCTTTGCAGGTCGGAAAAGGCAACGCGAAACACGCCACCATCGCGACCAATCAGGAAACGGTCAGATTGTTGAACACTCATGTTGCCTACCCCATCGCCATAAAGAACATCATGGCGATATTCGTCGGTCTGGTTTCGGCCCCGCCCGCGCTGTCCGTCACCGTGTCGTTGCTTGTGCTGCTGGTGTGTGGATAGGCGATGGGCGCTGAACCGCTGGCGGTAAAGCTCAGGCGGCGGTAAACGGTGTGGCTGTGCGCCTCGACCGCGCCGGGCTGCAGGGTTCCCGGCAGGTCGCCCGTCGCCCCGTCCCCCGCCCGTGCCAGGCGGCTGGCGGCGTCTGGATCGGTTCCGGCTTGGTGATCCCAGCCGCGAATGAACTGCCCGCGCAAATCCGGCAGGATCAGGTCGCTGCCCGAAACCATGAAGCCATAGCGGGCGGCAACAAGCGGGTAATCCAGCGCGCCATCGACAAGCGTTGCGCCATTTAATTCCACGGAATCACTGGGCGGAATTTGGTCAAACGACAGGAAAACATCACCCGGCTGACGGGCGGCAGCGATTGAACCGCTGCCCCCGTTGCCGCTGGATGCCCCTGCCGAAAATGCAGCGATATCCGACAGGGTGGCTGAATAAGCCGACCCTGCCCGGGAAATCGCCACTTTGTCACTGTTGAGCAAAGTGGTCATGGTTGATGGATGCCTTTCGGGTTAGGGCGCGACAGGTAGGGAATCGATATCGAGCGCGAGCACGATTTGATCGCCTGCGGTCCCGATGGACAGGCCGCCGCTGGTGTCGGTGCTGATCGATCGGAACGTCATTGCCGTGCCGCTGACGCCGGCAAATACGTCCGCGCCTGCGCCCAGCGACGTCCCGCCCGTGATCCCCAGCAGGGACGCGAAGGAGAACACCAGCGACCACACCCCGCCGGCTTTTTCGTAGACGTCCCCGGCGGAGGTATCGAGGAAGTTGTCGCCATCCTCGCCTTGGGCTGGCGTCGGGGCGGCGGGGCCGGTGATGTAGTCATCCCCCAGCGCCGCCATCAGGGCTGTGAGGCTGGAGACGTTGCTGGCGATGTCAGAGGCGTTCTGGGCAATGTCGCCAACGATGGTGGTCAGCGCCGCTGGACTGACCACTTTGGTCGCAGAACTGCCCGCGGCAACGTCCGCGACGGTGGCGAAATCCAGCTCGGCCAGCGCGGTGCTGACCAGCTCGGATATGGGCGCGCGGTAGGCGCTTCCGCTGCGAGAAAGGGCAAAGGTGTCTGTGGTTTGAACGGTCATGAAAAACTCCTGTTCATGCGTGGAAAAAAGGATGAAACGTCAAAGGGTGGCGCTAGGGCGCGAGCGGCAAGGACGCGATATCCAGCTGCATCGCCGCCCCGCTGAAGCTCAGCCCCGACCCGGCCTGAACCAGGGAAAGCTGACCGCTGGCTGGGTCAAAGCGCGCGCCGGAATCTTCCCAATTGCCCGCGATATAAACCCGGCGAACAAAGGGAGCGGCGCTGCTGTCCCACCAGATTGCGCCTGCGGTGGGTTGAGAGGGCGCAACGCCAGCCACAGACTGGCCGTTGCGCGCGTCGAGCAGCGCCGCAATGGTCGCGCTGTCGAGGAAGGTGTTGGTTGCCATCGGCAAGCCTCCAAATGTTGGAAAAGGGGGTGAGAGGGTGAGAGGGAGGAACGGCTAAAACCTCGCCCGCTGGCGCGCCAAGGCCGCGCGGCTGAGCCGATCTTGCAGCGCTTCGCCCAGGACCGACGTCGCCCGTGCCGTGGCCGTCGCTTGGGTGGCGGTCTGCCCCAGCAGGGCGCTGGTTTTGGAACTGGCGGCCAGGTGCAGACCCGACCCCGCCGCCTTCGCTTTGCTGCGCTGAACGGTCAGGTGGTCTGCCTGTTCCCGCTGACGCCGTCGCAGGCGCGCTGCGCGGGTGGCCAGGCGGCGGCGGGTTCGATCCGATTGCGCCGTGTTCAGCAGGCGTTGGCGCTGGTCCAGCGCGGCGGTTTGCGCGGTCAGGCGGTCATCCACCGCGCGCGAAAGCCCTTGCTGCAGGCCGCTAAAAAGGGATGAAAGCACGGCTAGGGTGCTCCTTCTGTGATGGTGGTGGAAGGGGACGAATGCGGGACGATTTTTGGGGATGTTCAACCCGGTGGGCCGGGTGGGTGGGCGGGCCGCGTAAAGCCTTGGCGCGGTGCGCAGCGAGGCTCAGTCGCCTCCTGCAATCCGCACCCCAACGCCCAGCACGTTGAGCGCATAGACCCCCGAGGTTCGCCAGCACACAGCCGATGCCCGCGCCCAGCCGCCTTCATCCCGCCGAACCCGCACGTCGCCGGTGAAATCTGCTGGAAAGTCGGTGCCTTCATGGGGTTCAGGGGTCGGCACCGCCCAGAACCGCTGATCCGCAGGGTCCGACAGCGCGGGCAAGACCGCCGAGCCAAACTCCGGCTCGCCCGTCCCCACGTCAAACGGCCCCGACCGCCAAACCCGAAACCGCACATCATAGACATGCCGCGCCTTGGTCAGCGAAAACCGGCCTGACGTCCCGAGGTTCAGGTCGTTCAAACGGACAAACGAGGTATAGGCCAAGCCGATGGACAGCATCTGCTGTGCCGATGGCAGCGTCAGCATCCCGTCGTCACCGACGACAAAAGCGCCCAAATCGCCTTCCGCCGAGCGGACCTGAACCGTCTCGCCCGCCAAATGGGCCAGCCCCCCCACCGTGGTCGCGGGCAAGGGCAGGCGAGACACCACGCCACTGTCCAGGAAGTGTCCCGGCCAGTCGGCGTCATCAAAGCCCAAACCATCACTAAGCACCTCCACCGTGCGCACCCACGCGCCGCTGCGATAGCGTTGCTGTACCAACCAGAGCTGCTCATCGACCCCAATTCCAGACCGCGCCGGGCGACCCGCGGCGCTCAGGGCAAGGACGGAGACGGGCAAGGGACTGCTCCCCGGGGCAAAGGCCTGTGCGGTCCACCCCAAGCGCTGCTCCGGTCCGGCAAGATCGAGGCAAATTACGCCCCCTTCCTGCAACCGACACCACAGGCGCAAGCCGGGGTTTTGCGTCACGCCCAGCGCGACAATCCCCTCTTGGCTCAAGTGGCTGGCGTTCTGGCTCAAGTCCGTGCTGCTCAGATCAGCGCTCAACCCGTCCCGGCTCAAACCCATCACGCGACGGCCCGAGCGATCCACATACAGCACGCTCGCCCCCACCGCGACCGGGGCCACCGGGGCCGCGCCCACAGCATCGAGCTTGCGCGCTTGGATGCTGCTCGATGACAGCGCTCCATCGGCCGAATACAGCCGCCAAACCCCCGAAATTGTCGCCGCCAACAGCGAATAATCCGCCGCTGCCAGCCAGTGAATCTCGTTCAAACTGGCGTCATTGAGCGTTCCAAAAATCGCACTCGCAGCCGATACAGCCTCCCCGCCGCGCACCGTAGGCGCAAAGTTGAGGTAGTCGGCGGCGACGGACATCCAGAACGATTGCGGGTTGCTCGCGGTGTTGGCAAACACCAATCGATCGTCATGCAGCGCCACATGCGCCGGGTAATTGCCGTCCCAGAACGCGCCCAGATACCACTGCCCCGTTGGTGCGAGCGACAGGGTCGAGCTGCCCGGCAGCAAAGGATCCCACATCACCGCAACCGTCGCCGCCGAATCCACCCCGGAAATGATGCCATTGAACCAGCCTTGGCTGGCCTCATCAAACACCCGCACGGCCCGGCCAATATCGCCCAGCGAAAAAGGCGCAAAGCCGGTCGCGGTGACAAACTGACCTGAGACCGTCAGCACGTGCCGATCATTGAGGTTCAGCGACAAATATGGCCCTTCGGTGAACACGATGGGCGTCAGGCTAAACCCGGTGCCGCCCGCATAACCCAGCATGTGCGGGGGATGATTGGGATGGGTGAGGAACAGCGTGTTTCCCGACTGCGCAGCGTCCAGCGCTTCGACATCCTGCGCCGACCAGGGCGTGTCAAATGTCACCACCGGGGCGGCTGCGTCATCGCTGCGCGAGACGGCGAAAACCTCGCACCGCTGGTGGCTCAGCACCAGCATGAACGCCGCCCCTGCTGTGGGCTCAAAACGCAGCAGCCGCACTTGGGCCTGATCGCCGTCAAGCTGGTGCCGGAACAGCGTCCCGGGGCGGCGCTGCCATTGCCCGTGGGGACCAATCACCCCATTGAGCGACTGCGCCACCCCTTCGGCATAGGCTTGGGTATCAGGTCGCCCGGCGAGCAAGGGGGTCAGCACGCCCGCGCCAAAACTGCCCTGCCAGTGGTCCATGCGCGGCATTATACTCGCCCTCCCAAACCACCAACCAACCCGCCAATCACCACCTCTTCACCGCCACTTTCCATGGCGTCAGCGGCGATGGCATCGCGCCGCAATCGGGCAGCAAAGTCCATGAGCGTAGCCATGCGGCTGGTGTTTTCAGTCAGTTTCGCGGCCAACGCGACGGCCAACTCAGCGCTGATCAAGCCACTCAGCAGCGGATCAAGGCTGCTCGGGTCCGCCGGTCGCCGAACCGCACGAATGCGGATCGAGCCGCTGACATCCGCGCGGATCACGCGGTGCCAGCTCACCCCATCATCCGCAGAAAGCTGCGATTCCACCCGCCACGCCGCTTCTTCCGGCCAGACATCGAGCACACGCAGCACCTCATCAGGCAACACAAACGTATGCGCCAACGCGTCTTCGCTGATGGCATCCAAGGCCGTCAGCGTCAGCCGAATAACCGCAGAGTTCCACGGATAGGACCGCAGCACGCGATCAAAAATCCTCGGCAAAGCCCGCGCGGTAACGCGGGCTTCGGCAGAGGCATCAGACAGGGACTGAATGGGCGAAGCCCCCAGAAAATCCAGCGCTTCATTGGCCAGATCGACAAAGGTCACAGCCATAGGCCGCCCCTCCTCCACAACAGTTGAAACATGAAACAGGAAACAGGAAACAGGAAAACCAGCACCCGCCGGTTCAAACCGTGCCGCGTGCCTATTTGGCGGAAACGAAGTCCAACCGGCCCTTGAGCACCTCACCGGCTTGTGGGGCATCGACCAGTTCAAAGAACAGATCCAGCGCCAGCGCCGTTGGATTGGCTTCATTGACCACTTCGGTTTCAAAGGCGTTGTAGTCCGCCTGGGCCACCAGATTGGCCGCATCAGCAAACTTGAGCCGTACCGTGGAGCCGTCGGTTTCGCGGTATTCCGTCACCAGATCACCAACACCGGAAAACGCCGAAGCAAAGCCCCAACCACCGATGAAAACTTCCTGCGGATACCAGCGCGCCACGTAAATGCGCTCGCCCACCGCCGGGATCGGCACGGCGGCATCCGAGCCATCGGGGACGGTGTAACAGAACGTGCGAGAAATCACGCTGCCACCGTCTCGGCCTCGATCGACATAGCGACCAGCGCGGGCCTGACCGCGGGGATGACGCGGATAAGGGTCGCCCAAAATGCCCGGCTCAACGCCCAGCGCGAATTCAGAACCGAAGTGCGAGCCTTCGGGAAAAGCAAAATGATTGGCCATGATGAAAGGGTCTCCGTTTAAGCAAATTCGGTTGGGGAGTGATCAACACACTCGATGACCACGACCTTGGATTCGTGCTCTCGCGTGCCGCCAACGGACATTTCCACCTGCAACTGCTGGCTATAAATGCCGTATTCTTTGGCGGGATTGATCTCGGTGGTGATGGGCAGCAACTCGCCCATGATCACACCGGATTGCAGCATCGCGATACAGCGCCGAACCGGTGTGCCCGGCGTGGTTTCTGTATCCAGCGGCAACAGCGGGTCAAAGGTGCCTGTTGAGCCATTAACAGCCTGCCCATTGGCCGGCGTGGACAGGTTCAGCACGTCGTCAACGGTGTGAAAGTACGCGCCCATGAAGTACGGCAGCGCGCCATCAACCAGCGGCTTTTCGCGGTTGTAATCGCTGCTGGTCACCAGCGTTGAGTTCAGCAGTTCGTCTTCCTGCTCACTGGTCACAAACACCGAAATCGGATCGTCGCGATCGGGGTTCACCCGGCGCAGCATCTTCACCGCTTGCTTGAGCTTTTGCAGCGATAACCCCGTGCCGCCGTGGGGGATGATTTGGCTGGTGGGCAGGTTGACGGCGGTTTCGCCGTACTTATCAACCTTGGCTGCGCCCAGCGCCGCATCAACCGCGCAGCGGTCCCACTCCCGCGCGGCCCCACTGGCCCAAGCCTGCGCCAAGCGGCCCAGCGGATCGGTGTGCGTGCGCAGGGCGTCAAAGCCGTCGAAGCGTTCGGAGTTCCAGTAGTCTTTTTGCTCCATCCACCGGCGAAAACGCGCGGTTTCCGTCACCGGCACCGTCACATTTCGAGCGACTTTCTGGATCAGCCGATTGGCCCCCAAACTGTCAATCGCCTGCCGCTCACCGCTGACCGCTTCGACGGAAACAGCGCTGCGCAAGCGGCTGGTTTTCTGGTTGAATAACAGTCGCAAGCCGTCGAGAAAGACAGCGTTTTGGCCGTGGACGTCTACAGTACCACTCATAGGGATTTCCCTTTCTTGTTGGAATAAGTGACCGGCTCACCCGCCCGATTGGGCTGGATCAGCGCGGTGATTTGGTTGATGCGTTCGGCCATGACGAAGGCGAGGCGAATGCCCTCCCCCCGCGCCTGCTGCCACCCGACAAATCGGGCATAGAGCCGGTCGCCCGAACGCACGCCTTCGCCCACGATCATCGCTTCGGCCTCATCGACCGCCGCGCTCAAATCGGGGACAAATTCATCGGTGCCAAGCAGCACGCGAATAATGGCCGCCCGCAGCCAGGTTTCCGCGCTCAACCGCTGCGGCGCCATCAGGGTATCTTCAGCCAAGAATGCGCCCTCCTGCCGCGCCAGCACCATCGCGCTGAACCGCCGCAATCAGCTGCGCCCGCTGCGCTTTTGCCGCCGCGTGACCGGGGTGCGCGCGGTTGAGGAACGCGGCGCGGTGGTCACGATCGCCGGCAAGCCGGGTCAGCTCGCTTTGCGCAGCCTCCGCGGTCAAACGCCCGCCCTGACCGGGCATTTCACCACCCGACGTCCCGGCCTCGTCATCCAGCATCGCCAGCGCCTGTCCCACGCGGGCCAAAGCGGGAATAATCTGCTGCGGGTTGCCGCATTCGAGCAGGTCTTCGAGATCATCGTCATCCAGCCCAAAGGCCTGAGCCGCGCGTGCGGCTGCATCCAAACC
>CAJQLX010000019.1 GCA_905479265.1 uncultured Alphaproteobacteria bacterium | reverse complement strand
GCGGCCTGATTGCTTGGGGGCGACCGGCGTTTGGTTGCGCCGACGGGTTATCGGCTTCGCCGCAAACCCGCGTCGCGCAAGTTCGGTCGCTGCGCGCCCGGTCGGCTGTCGCCTCCGCTCTGTAAAAAAGGGAATCAGGGGCTTTGCCCCTCGGTTGCGTCAAGGATGCGCTGCGCGCACCGCCTCCGGCGGCTTCGTCCTTGACGCGCCCACACCCTAGACTTCGCCAGTCGGTCAGAGGTTCAGGCAAGCTGAACCCCTGAGATAAAGTCCGGGGCTTGATGTGCACGCGTTGCGAGGCTAGGTGCGCTGTATGCCGCGCGTCCAGGTTTGGATTTGGGGGGCGAAGAACTGGTAGGCGAAGAGGCGCTGTTCCACTGTTTCAGCATGCGCCAGCCGCAGCGCGGCGATGGGGTCGTCGTCCGGATCGGACAGGACGATAAAGTCTGCCCATTTTCCGGCGGCTAGCGATCCGGCCTCGCGGTTGGTTTTCATCGCTCTGGCATTGCCAAGTGTATGCCAATAGTAGGTTTCGGCGGCTGTGAGGGATTGGTCGTGGAAGCGGGCGACTTTGTAGGCTTCCTGCATGGTGACAAAAGGTGAGAAGTGCGTGCCGCCGCCGATGTCACAGCCGATGCCGATGTTCACGCCGGCGGCTCGATTGGCGCCGGGGTTGAACAGGCCGGAGCCTAGAAACGTATTCGATGTGGGGCAGTGGACCACAGCGGCGCCCGCCTCGGCCATGCGCGCCATTTCCGCTTCGGTCGTGTGGATCCCGTGGGCAAAAAGAGAACGATCGGTCACCAGCCCAAAGCGGTCATAAACATCCAAGTATGAGGCATCGTTGGGGAACAGCTGCGCCACGGTGGCAATTTCGCGCGCGCTCTCATTGATGTGGGTTTGCATGCGTGTGTGCGGGAATTCGGCATGCAAGCTGCCGCAAACGTCGAGTTGCGCTTCGGTCGAGGTGATGGCGAAGCGGGGGGTCACGACATAGCCGAACCGGTCGTATTGGGGTTCCAACGCCTCCAGCAGTACCTTGGCATCGTCGTAGGCTGATTGAGCGGTGTCGTGCAGGGTGGGAATGGCGTTACGGTCCATGGCGGTTTTGCCGGACAGCAGGCCCATGCCGCGGCTGTGAAACGCGGCTGCAAGTTCTTCAAGTGCGACCGGGTGTATGGTCGAAAACACACACGCCGACGTTACCCCATAGCGCAACAGGGTGTCAGCAAAGATCGCTGCGATGGATGCCGCGTGCGCCTGGTCGCCGAAGCGGCTTTCCTCGGGGAAGGTGTAGGTATCCAGCCAATGAAGCAGGTCCGTCCCATAGGCGCCGATGATGGCGCTCTGCGGGAAGTGCAGGTGGGCGTCGATAAAGCCCGGCAGAACGACGGTGCCGCGTCGATCAACCTCCGGCCAAGCGGTGTAGTCGTTTGGCAGGTTCGCCGCTTCGCCAACCCAAGCGATCCGACCATCAGCCCCCACGGCCATGGCACCATCGGGAACGGATATCTGGGCTGATTGTCCTGCGAAAAAGGGATCATCGTTCCACCACAGCAAGTGAGCCCGCAGGACGAACGATTGGGAAACAGCAGCAATCATTGTAACTTCCGTGCGCCGGTTCTTGACGACCCAGTCAATAGCCTTCTGCGGCTCGGGTCAAGACCCCGCTTGGTGCGCCGTTGATAACCTTGAGCGCAGGATGAGAGCTTCCGCTGCGACGGCTGCGGCGATGACAGAGGGCTCCTTGCCCTTTATGCCGGCGACGCCGATGGGCGTTATCAGACGCTTCTGTTGATCAGCG
Source organism: uncultured Alphaproteobacteria bacterium (assembly GCA_905479265.1). Classification (GTDB taxonomy): domain Bacteria; phylum Pseudomonadota; class Alphaproteobacteria; order UBA7985; family UBA7985; genus UBA7985. Next base: position 85,360 of record CAJQLX010000019.1, on the reverse strand, counting down.
CTGAACCCAGCGGCGCTGAGTTGGCTGCGAAACCGGGCGATCTTGGTCTGTGAGCCGATCATGCCAATGAAAGGCACAGCCGCAAGGCTGCGACGGAGCAGGGCGCTCACGATGGCCAGATCGAGTTGGTGGTCGTGGGTCATGACGTAGTGCAAAGCCCCGTTTGCGCCGTGGGTGGCGTGGTCCACCAAACTCGCCTGATCCGCGGGTGTATTGCTGCGTTCGTCCAGCCATCGGACGGCAAAGGGCAGGGGCTCAAGAGCGCGATACAGGGCCGTGCCGACATGGCCGCCGCCGTACAGCACCAAGGGGAACAACGTGACCTTGGGGGCGGCCAAGCGGCCTTGTGTCAGCGTTAGGCGCACAAATCCCCCGCAGCACTGGTTCAGCGCTGGGCCAAGGGGCAGTTCCATCTCTGCGCTGGTCTCACCGTCGGCGAGCATGGTTCGGGCGCGGTCGATGGCGCGAAATTCTAAGGCGCCGCCGCCGATTGTCCCATCAACGCGGGCGGCACTGACCCACATCATGGTGCCTTGATCGCGCGGTGTACTCCCCAAGGCTGACGTGATTTCAACGGTGATCCACGGTCCCGCCGTCATAGAGCCTGCGTGCGCTCGGTTGCGATGGTGCGCAAGATTTCTTCGGCTGTCGCAGGGGCATCCAAGTCGGGCCACCGGCCTCGCGGAGAAAAACTAGAGACAGCGTGGGCCAAGGCTGAATGAACGGAAATGGCCAACATCAGCGGCGGCTCGCCCACGGCTTTGGATTTGAAGATCGTGTCTTCGGCATTTGCGTTGTCGAACAGGTCGATGTTCAGCACGTCTGGTCGATCGCTGGCGCACGGAATTTTGTACGTCGATGGTGCGTGGGTCAGCACGTCGCCGCGAGCGCTGTAAACCAGCTCCTCCATGGTCAGCCATCCCATGCCTTGCACAAAGCCTCCCTCGATCTGACCGTGATCAATGTCGGGGTTCAGGGAGCGGCCAACGTCATGCAGAATATCAGCGCGAATGACCCGGTTTGCGCCGGTCAGCGTATCAATTTCGACCTCTGACACCGCAGCACCATAGGCAAAATAGAGAAAGGGTCGGCCCTGTCCGGTCTTCGCATCCCAGTCGATTTTTGGCGTGCGGTAATACCCGGTCGCCGACAGTGAAACCCGTCCCATGTAGGCCGCACGCACAACCTCGGCAAAGGGCCAGCTTTGGCCGTCCTCGGTGCTTACCCGTCCTTGAGCAAAGGTCAGCCCGCCATCGATCCCTTGTTCTGCGCACCAAAACGCAGTGAGGCGATTCCGCAGTTCCAAGGCCGCGAGTTTAGCGGCCCAGCCGTTCAGGTCAGACCCCGATGAGGCAGCCGTCGCCGACGTATTGGGAACTTTGTCCGTCCGTGTGGACGAAATCTTGACGTCATCCAGACCCACGCCGAGGACTTCAGCGGCAACTTGCGCCACTTTTACAAACAAGCCTTGGCCCATTTCTGTCCCGCCATGGTTCAGCAGGATGGAGCCATCTTTGTAAATGTTGATCAGCGCACCGGCTTGGTTCAGGAAGGACGTGGTGAACGATATACCGAAGCGCACGGGCGTGAGGGCGATGCCGCGCCGCACCGGGGAGCGCCCAGCGCTGGCGTTGGCGTCGATGATTGCAGCGCGCCGGGCGCGGTAGTCCGAGGTTTCGGCCAATTGCGGCATCAGCTGGGGCAGGACATTGTCTTCGATGGTCATCCCGTAGGGCGTGACGGATCGATCGGTCTCGTTATAGAGGTTAGCCAGACGCACATCGAGCGGGTCGCGATGAACCGCAGCGGCGACTTTGTCGACCAAACGCTCGGCGAGCATCATGCCTTGAGGCCCACCAAAACCGCGAAAGGCCGTATTTGAAACGGTATGGGTTTTGGCGCGCAGGCTGGTCAGTTCCAGCGCCGGATAGAAATAGGCGTTGTCGGCATGGAACATGGCGCGGTCATTGATGGCGCGGCTGAGGTCGTGTCCATACCCGCAACGGCTGGCAAGAATACCATCCACGCCCTTGATCAAGCCGCTCGCATCAAACCCGACGCGGATATCAGCGCGGAAGTCGTGACGCTTGCCGGTGAGTACGAAGTCATCATCCCGGTCGAGGCGAAAGCGGACGGCTCGGCCCGTGCGGTTGGCTCCCAGAGCGGCAATGATGCTCAGGGGGGCCGCTTGTGTTTCCTTGCCGCCAAAGGCACCGCCCATCCGGCGCACTTCGACTGTGACTTCAGCGGCGCTGATATTCAAAGCCTCGGCCACAAGGTCTTGGATTTCTGAGGGATGCTGTGTCGAAGAAATGATGTGGAGCCCGTCTGCGCTGGGCAGGGCCAAGCTGCCTTGGCCTTCGAGGTAGAAGTGCTCCTGTCCGCCGATATACAGCCGGCTGGATGAGGAATAGTCAGCGTCCTCAATCGCCTTGCTAACGTCGCCTCGCTCGAACACCAGCGGTCCGTGCAGAAACGAATGCGCCTCAACCGCTTCATCAACAGTCGTAAGCGCCGGCAGTTCTGTGCTCTCAAGGGTGAACAGGCGGGCCGCTTTCCTCGCCGCGAGGCGGGTCTCTGCAAAAACGCAAAAGAGCGCTTGACCGGGGAACAGGATGGTACCGTCAGCCAGCAGAGGCTCGTCATGGATCACCGGCCCAGCATTATTCTCGCCGGGTATATCGGCGGCTGTCACAACGTCGACGACGCCCGGCGCTGCCCAAACAGCACTCAAGTCCAGGGTGTCAATCGTCGCATGCCCAACCGGCGCAAGCCCGAAACAGGCGTGAAGCGCGTTCGCCGGGGTGGGCAGATCATCGACATAGGGCGCCGTGCCGGTCACGTGCAAAGGCCCACTGTCGTGGGGGTGAGGCCGATGGACAACGTGTGTCATGCTGCTGCCTCCGCTGCTGTTTCAACGGCTTCAGCCAGCGCTTGCTGCAACAGGTTCTGTGAAACCGTCATGCGATACCACGCCGTCGCGCGCAGGTCGTCGATAGGGGAAAAGTCATCATCCAGTGACGCGAGGGCTTGCTGTGCGGTTTCTTCGGTCACGGGTGCCCCCTCCAGCACGGCATTGGTGAAGGCGGCCAGCATGGGCGTTGCTGACATGCCGCCAAAGGCGATCCGCACGTCGCGGAAGCAGCCTTCGCTCAGTCGCCAACTGAACACGGCCATGACCGCTGAGATATCCTGATCTTTGCGCTTAGAAACCTTCAGCGCAGCGAACAGCTGGTCGTTCTCGCGCGGGGGGACGTGGATCGCTGTCAGGATCTCATCCGCAGCCAAGGCGGTTGTCTTGTAGCCCACGAAGAACTCGGACAACGGCAACACGCGAGTGCCGGACACGGACGCCAGTTCAACCGACGCGTTCAAAGCGAGGAAAACGGGCGGACCATCACCGATGGGGCTGGCGTTCACGATGTTACCGCCGATGGTTGCCTGTTGGCGGATTTGCTTGGAGGCAAAACGCTCGAACCAATCTTGGCCTTCGGGGATGACTTGGCGCAGCAGAGGCCATGCTTGCTCATAGGTCGCGCCGCCGCCAATCACCAGCGTTCCGTCCGGTTGGAACGCAACGGCGGTCATTTCGGGAACGCGTGTGGTTGAGATCAGCTTGGGGAAGTCCTGTAAATCCTTGTTCAACCACAGGCCCAGTTCCGTTGTTCCGGCGACCAGGACGGCCTCGGGGTTATCCTTACGGGCTTGGAGCAGGGCTTTCAGACCAACGGGCGCGTCATAGGTTGCCTGTGCAACGTCGTAGAATAAGCCTGTGTCGATGGACAGGGAGCGGAACCATGCCACCGCTTGATGCTCTTTGGCAGCGAATGCAGGGTCTTTGGGCGCTGCGACGCTGTCTTTGGCGGCTTCCAATATGGGCCCATAGCCCGTGCAGCGGCATAGGTTGCCGGCGATGTAGCTTTCGGCTTGGTCGGCGGGGGCGTTGTCCAAGTGCATGGCCGCAAGCGACATCACGAAGCCCGGTGTGCAGAACCCACATTGCGAGCCGTGGCGTCGGACCATGGCTTCTTGAACGGGATGCAGGCTGTCGAGACCGTTGCTGAGGTCTTCAACGGTCACCACCCAAAACCGATGGACCGCAGGCAGCAGCGTGATGCATGCGTTGACAGCACGATAAGTAACAGCCTCACCAAGCGGATCGTATTGACCCAGCAGCACGGTACACGCCCCGCAATCGCCTTCGTTGCAGCCCTCTTTGGTGCCGGTCAGCGCCCGATCATCGCGCAGGTAGTCCAGCAGCGTCGTCGTCGGCTCCACGCCCTCGACCCGTTGCGGTTCACCGCCTAGGAAAAATTCCAGAACTGTGCTCAAAGCTGCTCAACTCCCTCTGTACGTCGAATACCCATAGGGGCTTAGAAGCAGGGGGACATGGTATTTCTGTGCTGCATCAAAGATGCGAAAGACCAAGGGCACCTGATCGAGAAATAAATCAGCATCGCTGATGCCATGGACGCGCCGCAGGTACTCACCGGCTTGGAACAGCAACTTGTATTCACCAACCTTGATAGTTTCTGGCGTCAAAAGGGGAGAATCAACGCGCCCATCACTGTTGGTTGTTGCGCGTTTCAATGAAACGTCGCCGCCATCAAGCGCAAACAGCTCAATTTGTAGCCCCTGTGCCGGTTTACCCGTCGATAAATCAAGCACGTGCGTGGTCAGCGTTCCCAATTCACTTCTCCCTGTGTCAAGGTAAACGCGGAGCTTTTCACAGCTCCCTTGACGAGGCAAGGCAGACTATGGCGCTAATGCCCTTTGTCGCATGCTACAGCCTAGAGGATCCTTTTGATATGGCAGTAACTCAAGATTATCCGCGTGACCTGATTGGATATGGCGCAAACCCTCCGCATCCACAGTGGCCCAGCGACGCCCGGATCGCGGTCCAGTTTGTCATTAACTATGAGGAAGGTGGTGAGAATTGCATCCTGCATGGGGATGAAGCCTCGGAAGCCTTCTTGAGTGAAATTGTTGGTGCCGATGCGCGCAAGGGCGTGCGCAATATGAATATGGAAAGCATCTACGAGTATGGTTCCCGCGCTGGCTTTTGGCGCTTGCATCGCATGTTTACGACCCGGAAAATGCCGGTGACCGTGTTCGGTGTTGCAACAGCGCTAGCGCGAAATCCAGCGGCTGTTGCGGCTATGAAAGCGGCAGACTGGGAAATCGCCTCTCACGGTTTCAAGTGGATTGAACACCAGTACATGAGCATCGAGGAAGAGCGCGCTCAAGTAGCGGAGGCTATGCGCATCCACACCGATGCTACAGGGGAGCGGCCAACGGGTTGGTACACCGGACGCACGTCCGAGAATTCGCGCGAGTTGACCGCTGAGATTGGTGGGTTCCTGTATAACGCCGATAGTTACGCCGATGAGCTCCCCTATTGGGAAGTCACCCAATCCGGGCCTCAGTTGGTTGTGCCCTATACCCTTGATGCCAATGACATGCGCTTTGCGACCAATCAGGGTTTCAACAGCGGTGACCAGTTTTTTGCCTACTTGCGCGACAGTTTTGATGTCCTCTACGCCGAGGGCGAGACCGCACCAAAAATGCTGTCCATCGGCTTGCACTGTCGCCTTGTTGGCCGTCCGGGACGAGCGGCTGCTTTGATGCGGTTCCTCGATTACGTGCAAAGCCACGATCGGGTGTGGGTCGCCACACGAGCGGACATTGCTCGCCACTGGCACGAGACATTCCCCCATGAAGGTTGATGCGATTAATGCGCTATCGGCCAGCGCTTTCGAAGACATCTTTGGCGACATTGCCGAGGAAAGCCCATGGGTGGCATCGCAGGCCTTTCGCGCCGCGCCCTTTGCCTCCCGCGATGCCGTGATCGATGCTTTTACCCACGCGTTGCTGGACGCTGACGATGAAGACCGTCTCGCCGTTATCTGTGCGCACCCTGATTTGGCCGGAAAGCTTGCAGCCGCAGGCCACCTGACCGAAGACAGCACCTCAGAGCAGGCTTCTGCGGGTCTGGACAGTCTCACTGATGCCGAACGCGAAGAGTTTACGGCCCTGAACGAGAGCTATAAGGCACGCTTTGGCTTTCCCTTTATCCTCGCGGTCAAAGGCGCAACCAAACGACAAATTCTAGACAGCTTCCGAGCTCGTCTGCCCGAGGATCGGGACACTGAATTCCAAGAAGCTCTTAAACAAGTTTGCCGGATCATGGCATTTCGCCTCACTGACCGCATTGAAGAAGGATACTAATCAATGACAGAAGCAACAAACGTCCTTCATGCCGAGCGCGAAACGCCTGATTTTGCGGCGCGTTACCCCAATCTTGCCAATGCCCGGCTCGGCGCTGAAGTTATCTCCGTTACCGATGAATTCTTTGCCGAGCGCTCGCGGCTCATCAACCCCGACGAAGCGGTGTTTTATCCCGATTTGTATGACGACCACGGCAAGTGGATGGACGGGTGGGAATCCCGGCGTCGGCGCTCTGGTGGCAACGATTATGCCCTGATCAAACTCGGTGGCCCAACGGTTGTCCGAGCCATTAATATTGATACGGCTTTCTTTACCGGAAACTTCCCCCACGCAGCCCGTCTCATGGGTGCCTATCACGAAGGCGAAGGCATGCCCGCCGAGACCCGCTACCGCACGCTGGTGGATATGTCGAAGCTTGGTCCGGATGCGGCGCATTGGTTCGAGGTTTCACATGCTGAGCCCGTGACCCACTTGCGGCTTGATATGTACCCCGACGGGGGCATTGCGCGCTTGCGCGTTCACGGCATTCCTGTGCCAGAGCCAACAACCGACGAAACCTCCATCGTCGAGTTGTCATCGATCCTCAACGGCGGGCGTGTGCTGGCGTTTAATGACAGCCACTACGGCAACCCGGAAATTCTGCTCTACCCCGACAAGGGCAAGAACATGGGCGATGGCTGGGAAACCCGCCGCCGTCGCGAGCCGGGTTTTGACTGGATCATTATCGCGCTGGGTGAGGCGGGGATGCTCGATCACATGGTTGTGGATACGGCGCACTATAAAGGCAACTTCCCGGCCTCTTGCTCCATGAACGGACGTTTGTTGTCTGGCGCGGACTTGGCGCTGCTGGATAACCCTGATGCCTTGAAAGCGGACAGCCAATTTTGGCCTGAATTGCTGCCCAGTCAGTCGTTGACCGCAGATGCCGAGCATCGGATTGAAAGCCAGTCTTTGACCGCAAAAGACCCAATCAACGTGGTGCGTTTTAATATCGTTCCTGACGGTGGAATTTCGCGTTTGAAGCTGTTTGGTCGCGTGACGCCTCGGGCCTAGTTGGGGCGGGAGGGATCCAGGCGGATTTCCTCCCATTCTTCGGGAAAGAAGAACTCTTCCAAATTGGTTGCGGGGTCAGCCCGATCGACAACAAGGAACTGCTGCTTTCCCGCTTTGACGATGTTCGGATGGTGCCAGACGCCAGCGGCGACGTTTACCCCTTGGCCCGGTGCGGCTTCAAAGGCGCGCAGTGTCGCCGGATCGGGTTCTCCGTCTCCTTCTGCCACCACCACGAAAAACCCCGCATTGGCCTGCGTTCCAATGGGCGTAAAGGATTGCGAGCCGAAAGGGTGGCGCTCCAGCATTTTTACGGTCAGTGGCAGCCCAAAACTCGATGTTTCAAAGATCGAGATTATCACCCCATCGCCCTTTGCCTCCACACTGGACAGCGCATGATACCGCTGGGTAAAGCCGTCATTGATGGGGTAGGCCGGATGATCGTCTCGACCCGTATCCAGCACATCACCAAAACGCGCAAATGCCGCTTGGCTGAGTGGCTCCACAATCAATGTCTTCACGCTCTGGCTCCCCCATAAACGCGCCCGGTTCTCGCTGACGCAAGCTTAGAGGTTTCTGGGGAAGCATCAAAGGGTGAAAGCAGACGATATTCGATGGTGTGGGCGGGGAACGGCTGCTAGCGGTCAGTCTTGGCTGACAAGGTGCGCGAGGACGGCATCTGCGGTGGCCATATTCAGCGCCAGTGGCGTTTGGTGGACAATAGCCAGCCTGATCAGGGCTTTGACATCGACATCGTGTGGGTGTGCGGTCAGTGGGTCGATGAAGAAGATGATCGCGCTCAGTTTCTGTTCAGCCGCCAAAGCACCGATCTGCTGATCACCACCCAAAGGACCGCTCAACAGCCGAGTGACATCAAGATTTTCCACGGCATCCGCAATGCGGCCACCGGTGGTTCCTGTGCAGTACAGGTGCAGTGCGCTCAGCGCCTGTTGGTGGCGCTGAACCCAAGCAACGGCGTCATCTTTGCAGTGGTCGTGGGCAATGATCGCGATGGATTGCGGCGCCAAGCCAGACATGATCTTTTACGCCGCGATGGCCTTGCGCGGTCCATGACACCAATCGGGCATCCAAGAGCCGTGCGCTTCAATCAGCTCGTCCGTCATCGCCCAGATTTGGTCGAGGTCCAGTTCCGCCGCTGTGTGCGGGTCCAACATGGCCGCGTGATAGATGTGCTCGCGATTTTCGGTCATGAGCGCTTCTACGGTCATTTCCTGCACTGAGATGTTGGTCCGCATGAGGCCAACGAGCTGCTTGGGTAAGTGACCAACCGCCGTTGGCTGAATGCCGTTTCGATCGACCAAGCAGGGTACCTCAACCGCGCAACCTTCAGGCAGGTTCGAGATGTAGCCGCGGTTCTGCACATTGCCGTAAATCACACTTGGCTTGCCGGTCCAAATGGACTCAACAATGTCGGAGGCAAATTCGTTCGAGGCTTTGATTTCAATATCGTCCGCGTCGCGGAATTTCGCGGCTTGCAGCTTCCAATCTTCGATCTGCTCCACGCAGCGTTTTGGATATTCGTCCAGCGGCACTTGGAACTTGGAAATCAGGTCGTCACGGCCATTCTTGATGAAGTAAGGGACGTACTCCGCAAAGTGCTCTGAGCTCTCCGTGACGAAGTAGCCAAGACGCTTGAGCATTTCGTAGCGCACGTAATTTTGGCAGCGATCATTCCACATGCTCGGCTTTGGCGCGCGGCCTTCTGCATAGGCACGGTGAAGCTCGGGGTAGAGGTCGCGGGTGCTGCCATCGGCAAGGACTTCTTCAAAATTGAGGTAGAAGGCCATGTGGTTGATGCCAGCAACCTTGTAGCGCAGTTTGGCCACATTAATATCCAAGTCACGGGCCAGTTCTTCTGCGGTGATCTGGATGGAGTGACAAAGGCCCACTTGCTTGATTTTAGGGTATTTTTCCTGAATCGCCCACGTGTTGATCGCCATCGGATTAACGTAGTTGAGCATAATCGCGTCGGGACAGACATCCATCATGTCTTCGCAAACCGACCACAAGTGCGGCACGGTCCGAATGCCCCGCATGATCCCGCCAATGCCCAAGGTATCGCCAATGGTCTGGCGCAGGCCAAACTTCTTGGGGATTTCAAAATCAGTGACTGTGCAAGGCTCATAGCCCCCAATCTGGAAGGCAGCCACAACGAAGTCTGCGCCGTCCAAGGCTTTGCGCTGGTCGAGGTGCGTGGATACCGTCGCGCCAACCTTGAGGGTGGAGATCAGTTTGCGGGCGACCAGCTCGCTTTCTTCCAGCCGGTTTTGGTCGATATCCATGAGGGAAATATGAGCATTAGCCAGCGCAGGGCGTTGCAGCACATCGCCGACAATGTTCTTCATGAACACGGTGGATCCCGCGCCGATAAACGTTATTTTTGGTCCGGCCACCATGCAACTCACTCCCTTACCAACTCAATCCGGGCATCCAAAGCTGCCCTACTAGATCCCAAATATTCTATCAATTTAATGGGGGTCAATCTGGATTACTTCACTGAATCCCAGTTTGCTTTCCGGTAATCACGTTTTATGAAATTTTGCTATCGGCGCGCATCTCTGCGGAAGACAGACGGCGTCGTGTCCAGATGGGACTGAAACGCCTCGTAAAAGCTCGACAGCGAGCCAAAACCGCTGTCCATGGCAATGCTCAGGATTTTGGCGTCTGAGTTCGAAAGCAGCATTTGTGCGTGGCTCAGGCGGATGCGGGTGATGTGCTCTTTGATCGGCACCCCGACCACACGCCGGAACAACGTCATCGCATAGGATGGCGACAGTCCGACGTGGTCGGCAACGTCGGTGACAGAAATGGGGTCGCAGTAGTTGTTAGCGATATAGCGCAGCATTTCTTCAATGTGCTGCATCGCGCCCCCTGCGCCCACAACAGATCGAACTTCACCGTAGCCGGATTTGACCGTTTCCCAGCCCTCCAGCGCGAACCTGCGCACGCGCATTTCAACTTCACCTAAGATCAGTTGGTGCCATGTCGCGTCCGAGTTTTTGATTTCATCGGTCCAACGCCGAAACGTAAACCGGTCAGTTTCGGATTTTGCAGGGGCGCTCATGACATCGCCAGCAATCAGGGCGTTCAGAAAGGACTCAGGCAGTCCCCAACGCAGGATCTGGCTGAATGAAATGTACAGATTGATGATCTCACCGTCGCCCGTGACCTTTGTCACGCCATGGGGCGACGCGCCCCAAAAAAGGGTCAACGTATCTGACTTGCGGGCGACCGTGGTTCCGGAAAACGAGTATTCCATGTCGCAGCCATCCAGAAAGTTCAGCTCGACCGACGCATGGTGATGATAGGGGTCGGCAAAGGCTGTTGGGCGATGACGCTCAAACAAAATGGCGTCCAATCCGGGTATCAGCCCCGTATCGGCGTAATTGAGAAAATCTGCGTGTGTTGCGACAGTCGACATCATTCATCCTCCCCGAAGCGTCGAAACGCTCCATGTTGTGTCTTTGTGCGCTAATACTCAGCTATATTCCGAAGAAAACCGGAAGGGTATCTGTGGATACCAAGAAAACTAAAGCATTTTACCGGAAGGTGCGATCCCCAAATTCGCGTTTTGATTTTTCTTGCACTATAAATTTCTCGGAAAAAGACGTTTGATGTTGCATCCTGCCTTGAAACAAGAGAAAGCACGCGATCAAGGAAAAAGGGGCTAGCGTTCTGATTTTCTTCCAGCACTAAAACACGGGAATTCTGTAAGATGAGCGAAGCGAAAGTCTCGACAGTTGCAAAAGTTGGCTATGGCGTTGTCGAAATCGGCACGAATACGCTGATCGTATTCGCGTCTTTTTACTTCCTGTTTTATATGACCGAAGCCCTGCGGGTGCCGCCAATTTACGCGGGGATGCTGTTCTTTGCGGCAAAGATTTTCGACGTTGTAACCGATCCCTTGGTCGGGAATATCTCCGACCGATCCTCTACATCCATGGGGCGTCGCCGTCCGTTTATGTTGGCCGGGGGAATCATGCTTGGCCCAACCGTGGCGGTCATGTTTCTAGCGCCGTTTTTGAACGCGGAAAGCTGGGTGCCCTCTGCGCTGTATTTCATGCTGTTCACCATGGCGACCTATCTGGCACTCACGCTCATCGCTGTGCCCGGCGGCGCCATGACGGCGGAGATGACAGAAGACTACAACGAGCGGACCAATATCACGGCTTGGCGTTGGGGCGTTGGCTCGATCGGGATGTTTATCGGGGGGGCGCTCGCGCCTTTGATTGTTGGCCAGTTCTCGGTCGAGCAGGTTGATCCCAATGGCTTTAGAACCGCTGCGATCGTGATGATCCCGCTGTTCTCCCTGCCTGTCATCATTGGGGTTTTCATGCTGCGCAGTGCACCGCGAAAGGTGGCCGAGCACGTCCCGGCGATTTGGCAGCAGGCCAAAGCCTGCTTCGGCACGCCATCGTTCCGCATGCTGCTGGCAACCTACTTTCTGCAGGTATCATTTTTGACGGTTGTGACCTCAAACCTGCTGTTCGTGCTGAAATACCACTTTCGGCTTGAAGACCCCGTGCAGGCCAACGCGCTGTTCTTCCTGATTTTTGTGATTGCAACCATGGCGTCGATGGCGTTTTGGAACTGGGTGGGTTCCAAGATTGGTAAGAAGCGGGGATACATCATCGCGATCATCGGCTTGGCTGTGTGCGTGTCGCTGGTGTTCCTGTTGAGCGCTGACAGTGTTGCTCTTCTTTACCCGCTGATGGGGCTCATCGGGTGGTTTTTTGGCGGCTATCAAATCTTTCCATGGTCAATGATCCCAGACAGCGTGAGCGACGGACAGGCGCGAACGGGCATGTCGTTGGAGGGGGCATTCAACGGTTGGTTCACCACGCAGCAGAAGTTGGGGATCGCCTTTGGTCCGCTGGTGTTCGGTGCCTTGCTGACCTTTTCAGGGTACGAGCCGGCGTTTTACGAGGACGGCGTTCGGGTCTTCCCAGAGCAAACGGACAGCGCGGTTTTGATGATCCGCATCTGTTCGTCACTGCTGCCTGCGGCCATGTTCTTGCTGTCGCTGCTGTTTATTGCCAGACACCAGAATTCCGCGACGGGTCCAGCGGTTAAGGCGACCAATTAAAGGACGTTTCCAGAAACCAGCCGACGCCGTGGTAAAACACCAGGTAATGCAAAACCACGGCGGCGATGATGGTAACCAGCACCTGCCGTAGCAGCAGGTGCAAACCCACCGCCAGCAGCAAAATAACAATTTCTGCGGTCAAGACCCACGCCTTGAGCGTGCCGTCCTGGGCCTGTGTGAGCCAACTCACCAGAAAGAACAGAAAGATCAGTGCGCCGGGTAGCAAGCGGTTGAGCGTAGTGAGCGGCGGCCAATTCAGGATGCGCTGGGGCAGAAAATAGGGCGCGCCCCGTTGCAGGAACACGCCGACCGCGCCGACGATCAAAAACACCAAAAAGCCCCAGCTCAGTGTCAGTTCTTCCATGACTGAGCCTCCGTCCGCGCAGGTTTGGGCGCAACCACGTGCCATCCGAGGATGATCAAGATCGCGGCCAAACCGCTGACAAACATCCCGACCCCGAAATCAAGCTTGAGCGGCACGATCACCAGAACCGCCAACCCGCCGGCAACCAGCGGCAGCACACTGCGATGCGCACGGATTTGCTCGGTCAGCAAAATCGCGAACAGCGCTGCAAGGGCAAAGGCGAAGCTGTTGATTTGCAGGGGCAGAAACTGTCCGGCGAGGCTGCCCACCAGAGTTCCGGCGGCCCAGCTGGCGTAATTCAGGCCACCAACAGCAATTTGCACCGGTGGGGGGTCAGACTGCTTGCGTGTGGTGAGCAGGCTGTAGGTCTCATCGGTGAGCCAAAAGATCATCAAAATCCGCCCCCAGAGGGTCCGCGGCTTGTTGTCGAGAAAAGGCAGGCCGTAAAAAACGTGGCGCAGGTTCAGCAAGAAGACCACCGCTGCAATCTCTGTTAGCGCAGCGCCTTGCGTGACCATGGCGACAATCATGAACTGAGCTGCGCCCGCGAATTGGATCAGGGAGATCACCACAGGCCAAAACCAGCCGAATCCCGCTTGCGCCGCCGTGAGACCAAAGGTCGTTCCGACGGTAAAGTAGCCGATCATAACAGGCGCGGCGATGGGCAGGGCGGTGCGCAGTGTGGAAACCACAGTTCTTTTTCTCGTTCTTTCAGCGTATCAGGGAAATACATCCTCCAAGCGGAGGGCGCGGGTCAAGACCTGCGCGATCACACGAGAGAACGAGGCGCGCAAACCATGCTCATCGGCGTTGGTAATGACATTGTTGATATTGACCGAATCCGGGCGGTTCTCGACCGGCAAGGTGAGCGGTTCATTCAACGCATTCTTCGCCCTGGTGAGCGGGCCTATTGCGAGCGGCGGCATGATTTCGCCGCAGCGCTGGCGCGGCATTATGCCTTGAAGGAAGCGGCCGTGAAGGCGCTGGGGACGGGCTTTCGGCATGGTGTTGGATGGCGGGACGTGGGATTGGCCCGGCCCGAGCCTGGCGGTGTGTTTTCAAAGCCGCGACTGACGTTCGAAGGCGGCGCGCTGGTGCGGCTCAACGCCATGCTGCGGGAGGGCGAGGAAATGGTTGGCGATTGGTCCATGTCCGACGAACCGCCCTATGCCACAGCCTATGTGGTCCTTTTTGCAACAGCTGTCGGTACAGAAACTGGACCACGCGCCCATAGCGTTGCGCCATCCTCCCCTTGACCCCTATGCTGTGCGTATAATGTTGGTTTTACGGTAATTACGCGACGTGACCACGGGGAACAAGAACAAGAATGACAATGTCCGAGGACGATCAGGCCAGTAATAAGCCATCGCAGGAGCGAAGCGCCCTGCGCGAATGGTTGCTGCTTGTGCTGACCATCGGCGCGCTGTTCTTCGGTGTTCGCTGGTTCGTGTTTGAGCCCTTCCGCATCCCGTCAGAGTCCATGCTACCGACGCTCGAAGTGGGCGATATGGTTGTGGTTTCCAAGATGAGCTACGGGTACGGCGACTTCTCGTTGGACATGGACCTGCCATTTCTGCCCGATGACCGGATATTGGGCGGCGATCCACAGCCCGGCGATATCGCCGTGTTCCGCCATCCCAAATTCAAGCGGAACCTGATCAAACGCATCATCGGCGTGCCCGGTGACACGGTGCAGATGGTCAACGGTCAGCTCTTCCTCAACGGCGAGCCCATGCCGCAAAAGCTGGTGGGCGCAGCAACCAATACATCGCTTTCGAACAAACCCGCACAGTTGCTGGATGAGGCACTTGTGGATCGGCAAGGCGAAACGCTGGCCGAGTACCAAATTCTCAACTTCGCCGATACGGTTTTTGACAACACGCCACGGATTACCATTCCTGAAGACAACTACTTCTTCATGGGTGACAATCGAGATAATTCTGGCGATAGCCGTTCGAACCGGGATCTGGGCTTGGTGCACAAGCGCTTTTTGATTGGGCGTGCAGAGGTTGTGCTGTTCTCACTGAACGTTCAATCGCACCCCGGCAGACAGTATTTCTGGGCCTACTGGAACCCATTTCGCTGGGGCCGCTTTTTCAAGTTGCTTTGAACACCCGTAACGCAGGGGTGGCTCGCGTTGATTTGACGGGGGAAAGCCGTTAAGTCTGCGCCATAAAACATCGCGTATAGAGGAGAGGCCACATGGCCAAGGCGGAGACCCCGAAAAAGAACGTGATCGCAGAGTACCTTCAGCTCATCGTCTCAGTTGTGGTGATTGTGTTTGTTGTACGCTCGTTCATCTTCGAGCCGTTCCGTATTCCCTCACCTTCGATGGACCCAACCTTGAAGACCGGCGACTATGTCATCGTGTCCAAGTTCTCCTATGGGTTTGGCCGCCAGTCGATTTTTGACATTCCACTGATCAACGACCGCATTCTATGGCGCGAGCCAAAGCGCGGTAACGTCGTGGTTTTTGCTGACCCCATAACCCCGCGCACGAAAAAGCTGATTAAGCGCGTCGTTGGCGTGTCCGGCGATGTGATCGAAGTGCGCGATAGCCTGCTTTACATCAATGGTGTCGCAGCAGAGCGCGATTACATTGGGCCGGGGTCGTCGAACGCTGATATTGAAACCAGCGGTAATTTCTATACCGAGACCTTTGAGAGCCAGAATGGTAAGGACCATGAGCATGTGATTTGGGACAAGTATCCCAACGCGATGTTCGACAACTTTGGTCCCTACACGGTTCCCGAAGACCACTTGTTCTTCATGGGCGATAATCGGGATAATTCGTCGGACAGCCGGTCCAGCTCGCTGCGGGCGGTGCACCGGAAATTTGTCATGGGGCGCGCACAGTTTGTGCTGTTTTCTTTGAACATCGAACAAGCTCCCAACCGCCGTAACCGACTGAAGCGGTCCAATCCGTTCCGTTGGGGTCGGTTCTTCAAGGGTATACGCTAATCGCTATGGAGCGGGGCAACGACAAGGGCGAGGCGAACGCGGCTCAGCAGACCTCAGCTGACAGCCTCGACTTACGCCCGTTGGAGCAAGCCATCGGTTACAGCTTCTTTGGCCGTCGCTATGCCGTTGCCGCCTTGACCCACTCATCGATGCGCGTGTCTGCTGAAGGCCGGCGGGTCGCTTCGGAATCCTATGAGCGGCTTGAGTTTCTCGGTGACCGGGTTTTGGGCCTGATCATCTCCGAGATGCTGTTGTTTCGCTTTCCGCAGGAGCGTGAGGGCGACTTGGCGAAGCGTCATACGGAATTGGTGCGTCGAGAAACCCTGGCTGAAGTCGCGATTGCCCTCAAGATTGGTCCGATGATCCGCATGTCACGGGGCGAAAAAGACGGGGGTGGGCAGCAGAAAGAGTCGCTGCTGGCTGATGTCGTCGAAGCCCTGATTGCGGCGGTTTACCTGGATGGCGGCATAGCGCCAGCGCGGACCTTTATCGAAAAGCATTGGTCGCCGTTTCTGGAAGCGGCTAAGCGGCCGCCTCGCGACCCGAAAACAACGTTGCAGGAATGGGCGCAGGCCCGTGGGTATCCGTTGCCGGCGTACGAACTGGTGGCACAATCAGGCCCAAGCCACGAACCTCAATTTGAAATCAGTGTCAGTGTAGAAGGACAGAAGCCCGTGGTCGCCACAGCAGGAAACAAGCGCGTTGCCGAGAGAGAGGCCGCTGCATTGCTGCTGGAACGGGTTACTCAGGGCAAGGGCGACAGTTGATGGATAACCCAGAGACACGTTGCGGCTTTATTGCCGTTATTGGCGCACCAAATGCCGGGAAATCGACCTTGGTCAACCAGATCATTGGCGCCAAGGTTTCCATCGTTTCACCCAAGGTCCAAACCACGCGCACGCGGGTTACTGGGATTTTGGCAGAGGGCACCGACCAAGCGATTTTCGTTGATACACCGGGTATTTTCCGCGGCGCGAAGCGGCGGTTGGAGAAGGCGATGGTCGACGTGGCTTGGCGTCAGGCCGCCGAAACCGATCGTTTGATGCTGGTCATTGATGTTTCAAGAAAGCGCCTGTCTGACGATGACCACGCGGTCATTGAGCAGTTGGAGCAGCAGAAAGCCAAACCCATATTGGTGCTAAACAAGACCGATAGCGCTCGGCACGAAGTGATGCTGGAAATTGCGACAGCCGTGAACGCTCGGTTGGATGTGCAAGAAACCTTTATGGTTTCAGCCCTGACCGGTGATGGCGTGGAAGACTTGAAGAACGCCGTTCTTGCGCGCTTGCCCGCTGGTCCTTGGTTATACCCCGACGATCAAATTTCAGATTTGCCGAGCCGGATGTTGGCCGCTGAGGCGACCCGCGAAAAGCTGTTCATGCAACTGCATCAGGAACTGCCCTATAACCTGACGGTCGAAACGGAGCTGTTCGAGGTGCAGAAGAACGGCGACCTGAAAATCAACCAAGTGATTTACGTTACCCGCGATAGCCACAAGGCCATGGTTCTGGGCAAAAGCGGAGCGCGGATCAAGCAAGTTGGGTCACAGTCCCGGCAGGATCTGGCCGAACTATTCGACCGGAAGGTCCATTTGTTCTTGTTCGTGAAGGTTCGGGAGAACTGGCTCAACGATCCGGAGCGGTTCCGCGAAATGGGGCTGGAGCTGGGTTAAGCTCGCCGCCATTCGGTACACTTATTTCTATGGCCCAAAAGAAAACGGGCCTGCTGAGGGGAGGAGTTTTCAGCAGGCCCGTCGGGCGGGATCGACTATGGTGGGAGGTATGGTCGATCCGGCATAAAGAGCAAACGGGGCCGGAGGAGGAGGAAATGGCCGGTTTGCTCTTATCTCCAATTAGTGCACTTAGAAGCGTTTGCCAGTCCGTGCCAAGCTTGGAATGGCAGACCGGCTGATGCCGAGGTCTTGGAGGTCACGATCTGAAAGCCGGGAAAGCTCGCGCATTGTGCGGCGTGTTTCCTGGTAACGTGAAAAACGCTCGGATACGTTTGAGAACAGGCTCATAGTCAGGTCCTTAGTGTCATGCGCCGCCGCTCAGCGACAGTGTCTTTTGCTTCGTTAAGGTCGAAGGGGGGAAGTTGTGGTGGACCCCGCCCTTCGATGACTATGATATAGGCGCATAGCTTATTGAGCTGTAGTCCGATTAATGGACAAACAGCTTTGCGTTAAACGCATCAATTACGGGTTTGTGACACCTTTAGTCGCCACTTTCTTCGCAAAAAACGCACAAACGAGAACAATTAGTCGTTTTCAGTGCCAAATAAGCCATTCTTGGGGAAGCCTGCGGGCGCGGGCTTGCCCGCTGAGGCGCGTGCGCCTTCGATTTCTTCAAAATCTGTGAAGGTTCGGGTCTTGTCTTGGCCCCAAGCCCACGTCAGGCCGTCCGCGCGTGTGAATGTTTTGACGTCAGACATGCCGCCTTTGGCGAAGTGCTGCAATTTAACGCCGCGTCCTTTGGACATCTCCGGCAATTCAGAGAGGGGAAACATCAGGATTTTTTTATTCTGGCCGACAACGGCCACGGCGTCATGACTTGGTTTGACGGAGACGGCGACACTGGCAACCGCGTCCTTGCCGGGGTTGAGAACCTGCTTGCCTGCTTTTTGGTTCGAGATCATCTCCACCTCGGGACAGACAAAGCCCCTGCCATCGTTAGCGGCCAAGAGCCGGCGACCGTCCTTTTGCGCAGCGAAGACAGCGATTACTTTCGCGCCAGCCGCCAATTCGACAGTTAGGCTCAGCGGTTCACCGAACCCTCGACCCGATGGCAAGCGATCAGCGCCCACGGTGTGACAACGCCCTTGGTCGGTCAGGATCAGCAGCTTGTCGGTGGTATAAGCGGGCACGACATAGCGGCCTTCGTCACCGTCACGATACTTTATATCTGCACGCACATGACCGTGCCCGCGCAAGGCCCGCAGCCAGCCCATTTTGGACAGAACAACGGTTATGGCCTCGCGCTCGACCAACGCATCATCGGGCATATCGACGACAGGCGCTGCGCCGGCAATGGTGGTCCGGCGCGCCATCCAGTGCGGTGCTTTCTTGTTGAGCAAGTCTTCGAGTTCGTCGAATTCTGTGCGAATGGTCTTCCACTGTGCCGGTTCACTGCTCAGCAGGTCTTCGATACCGGCCCGTTCGATCAGCAGGTTTTCGCGCTCTTCCCGCAGCTTCATTTCTTCGAGTTTGCGCAGGGAACGCAGGCGCGTGTTGAGGATGTATTCGCCTTGCGCTTCGGTCAGATCGAAGGTGCGGATCAACTCGGCACGCGGGTCTTCTTCCTCGCGAATGATGCGTATGACTTCATCGAGATTCAGGAAGACGACCATCAGGCCTTCAACCCGTTCCAGCGCGGTATCAATCTCACCCAAGCGATGACGGGAGCGACGGATCAGGACTTCGTGACGGTGTTGCAGAAAGGCTGACAGAGCTTGCTTCAGATCCAACACGCCGGGAACGGTGTCTGCGTTCAAGACGTTGAGGTTCATTGGGATGCGGATTTCCAGATCCGTGTTCCGGAACAGGCTTTCCATCAAGTGAACCGGTTCGACATTCCGGCTCTTGGGTTCGATGACGATCCGGACGTCTTCGGTGGACTCGTCTCGGATGTCGCCGCACAGGTGCAGTTTCTTGTTAGAAATCAGTTCCCCTGACTTTTCCAGCAAGCGCCCCTTGGCCACTTGGTAGGGGATTTCTGTCACAGCAATCTGCCAGATGCCGCCCTTGAGTTTTTCCACTTCCCAACGCGCCCGCAAGCGCATGGAACCGCGCCCGGTTTCGTAGACCTCGCGCAGGGTGTTGGCGTCCTCAACCAATATGCCGCCGGTTGGAAAGTCTGGACCCGGAACGTGGGTGAGCAGGTCTTGAACCGTCGCGGTGGGTTGATCAATCAAGTGGCGCAGGGCGTTCAGCAGCTCGATCGCGTTGTGCGGCGGTACGGCGGTTGCCATACCCACTGCGATGCCTTGGGTGCCATTGGCCAGCAGGTTCGGGAACGCCGCGGGCAGGACCACAGGCTCCTTTTCTTCACCATTATAAGTGTCGCGAAACTCGACAGCGTCTTCATCGATATTGCGCAGCAACATCGCGGCGATATCGGTCAAACGGGCTTCGGTATACCGGTAAGCGGCGGCGTTATCGCCATCGATATTGCCAAAGTTGCCTTGGCCATCGATCAAGGGATAACGCTGCACAAAATCCTGCGCCAAGCGGACGAGCGCGTCGTAAATCGCCGTATCACCGTGGGGGTGATATTTACCGATCACTTCACCGACAATGGTCGCGCATTTGCGTGGGCTGGAGCTGGGATCAACCTTCAGCTGCCGCATGGCATACAGCACCCGGCGCTGCACAGGTTTGAGGCCATCGCGCACGTCAGGCAGCGAGCGCGACATGATGGTTGATAAGGCGTAGGCGAGATAACGCTCGGAGAGAGCCGCACCGAAGTTAACGTCGCGAATGTCTCCGCCGTCGTTGTTCAGTAGATCGCTATCGTCAGTCCCGGACATCGGTCACCTTACCCTGTTCAATTCGCATAATCTCTTATCGCGCAAGAACGGGTCTGGCTAGGACTTTAGGTGCTTGAATGGGGTGGGTTTAATAAAACCCCTTGATGGTGACCAAAAGGACCAAACCTGCGCCGACCAAAGCACTGCCCAAAAGCCCACGAACGTGGCGTGGGTTGGGGAAGAGGTCACAGATGGTGCCGATGCCGACCCCGATCAGGTGCATCATGGCCGAAGCTAGCGAAAAACCGACGATGTACTGGAAAGCGTTGGCGACGGCAGGGATCTCGGTTCCATGCGGATAGCCGTGAAGGACGCCAAAGAGCGCGACCACAATCACGGCGATGACGGGAATAAACCGAAGTTGGAAAACAATCAGCACGCCCAAGGCAATCACGCTTAGCAGAATGCCATCTTCCATCTGCGGAATTGTTTGGCCCATCATGCCCAGAATGCCGCCAAAGATGAGAAACGCGACAAAGATAGCCGGGATGTAAGCCCAGCCCAGCCGGCCAACTTGCACCGACAGCAAGCCAACGGCGAACATGGCCAGCAGATGATCCAGCCCGGCGAGCGGGTGACCAAAACCATAGGCGACAGAATCGGTAAACAGTGCCTGCATTGCGGACAAAACTCCTTCCTAACGAGCGCAGATTTGTAGCTCAAGTGACGTTGGCTGTCACGGGTAAGCCGGCACACAAAAAAACGGTCCAGTGCGAGAGGCACCGGACCGGAAAGGGTTTGATCGCGTTTTGGGGAGGGAGCAGGAGGAGAGAGGAATTGGTTGCCGTGCGAGCGTTGATGGGGTGGCGAAGCGCGGGGCCGGGAGAGAGGGAGGAGAAGAGGGAGGGGGGAGGAAGACCCGATGCGCTTGCCGTTGTTTGATGAGTTCAACCTAACCCCAAGCACCGTTTCGGTCTGCGCCGCTTGTGTTTCGAATTGTAAAAAGAGGTGTCAATCTTTACGGCCACAGCGAATGCGTCCTCACCGTCGCAAAGCCGCATTGGATCGCGGATTGATCGTCGTCAGACGATTCCATGTATTTCGGGCTGAAGCGTCGCAGCGCGCCTTGGCCGCCGGCTGCGGTCTCGCGTCCGCTTTTGTCGTTGGGGGCAACAGGGTTTTGCTGCCCTGCCATAAGCCTCATGCGCGCTTGTGGCACTAGTCAAAGCCGGGGGGCGCGTGTAAACCTCGGCCCATACAGATCAAGCTCAAGGATGTGGGGTCGATGGAAGTCGCCGAATCATATTTGCCAATCCTGATTTTCATGGTTTTGGCTACCGTTCTCGCCATCGTGATGGCCGGAATTCCGCTGCTGGTCGCGCCAAAGCGTCCGGACAGTGAAAAGCTCTCGGCCTATGAGTGTGGGTTCGAGGCGTTCGACGATTCACGAGGGCGGTTCGACGTCCGCTTTTACCTCGTCGCAATCCTTTTCATCATTTTTGACCTCGAAGTCGCGTTCCTGTTCCCGTGGGCTGTCAGCCTGCGTGAAATTGGGTTGTTTGGTTTCTGGTCGATGATGATTTTCCTGACCATTCTTACCGTAGGGTTCATCTACGAGTGGAAAAAAGGAGCCCTGGAATGGGAGTAGACGGCAAGCCGCTCACCCCCGGTGCTGAACAAGCCGAAGCACTGGATTTGGTGACTCAAGAAATTCAAGACCGCGGGTTCATTGTCGCGAACTTTGAAAAGCTCGCTGGTTGGGCGCGCTCGGGTTCGCTTTGGCCCATGACCTTTGGTCTGGCCTGCTGTGGTGTGGAGATGATCCATGCGGGGACAGCACGCTATGATATGGATCGTTTTGGCTGGTTGTTCCGCCCGTCGCCGCGTCAGTCCGACGTGATGATTGTTGCCGGTACCCTGACCAACAAAATGGCCCCTGCGCTGCGGAAAGTTTACGACCAGATGCCGGAGCCGCGCTGGGTGATCTCGATGGGATCGTGCGCCAATGGTGGCGGGTACTACCACTACTCGTATTCGGTTGTTCGCGGCTGTGATCGCATCGTTCCGGTGGATGTCTATGTCCCCGGCTGCCCACCGACCGCTGAGGCGCTGATTTACGGCGTTATGCAGCTGCAAAAGAAGATCAAGCGCCAAGCCGGGATCATCCGCCGCTAGCGCGAACGCCAATGGCCTGTATGAGGCCGAAAAAGGTTTCTGAACTATGGAAGAATTGCTTGAAGCCGTAGCGGGCGCCCTTGGGGATCGCATCCTTGAGTCGGCTGTTCATGCAGAGCAACTGACCATCCGCCTATCCCGCGAAACGCTCAGCGAGGACTTGACCACGCTGCGCAATGATAGCTCTTGCCGATTTGCGATGCTGTTGGACATTACGGCGATTGATCTCCCGCAGCGTCCAGAACGCTTTGACGTGGTGTATATCCTGCTGTCTCCGCACATGAACCAGCGCCTGCGCGTCAAGGTGGCTACCGATGAGTTTACGCCCATCGAATCCGCCAATAGCATTTGGCCAAGCGCCAACTGGTACGAGCGTGAAACGTGGGACATGTACGGCATCATGTTCTCTGGCCATCCGGACTTCCGTCGGATCCTCACGGACTACGGGTTCTCCGGTCATCCACTGCGCAAGGACTTCCCGCTCACGGGCTACTCCGAAGTGCGCTACTCCGAAGAGCAAAAGCGCGTCGTCTATGAGCCTGTGTCGCTGACACAAGAATTCCGGTCCTTCGACTATTCGTCCCCGTGGGAAGGCGTTTCTGCGCTTCCGGGCGACGAAAAAGCCGAAGAAGAAGCGGCGTAAGGAAAGATTGAGACATGGCTGAAGTACAAATCAAACCACTGACCCTCAATTTCGGTCCCCAGCATCCAGCGGCACACGGCGTGCTGCGCATGGTGTTGGAAATGGACGGAGAGATCGTGGAGCGTGCAGACCCGCATGTGGGACTGCTGCACCGTGGCACGGAGAAGCTGATCGAGCATAAGACGTACTTGCAAGCGCTGCCGTACTTCGACCGCCTCGATTACGTTTCGCCCATGTGTCAAGAGCACGGTTTTGCCCTAGCGGTTGAAAAGCTGCTGGGCATCGAAGCGCCAACGCGGGGTCAGTACATTCGCGTGCTGTTTTCTGAGATTACCCGCATTCTGAACCACCTGCTGAACACCGGTGCGTTTATTATGGACGTGGGCGCGACCACACCCATGCTTTGGACTTTTGAGCAGCGCGATAAGTTGCTGGAGTTCTATGAGCGTGTGTCCGGCGCGCGGTTCCACGCGGCTTACTTCCGTCCCGGTGGTGTGCATCAGGATATGCCAAAAGGCTTGGATAGCGATATTGCAGCCTTTTGCGACCAGTTTGAAGCCGCCATTGGCGACATCGAAACGCTGGCCACCAACAACCGGATTTTCCGTCAGCGTACGGTCGATATCGGCGTGGTGAGCGCGGAGCAGGCGATGGCACTGGGCTTCACCGGCCCCATGCTACGCGGATCAAACGTCGCTTGGGACTTGCGCAAGTCGCAGCCTTATGAAGTTTACGACGAGCTGGATTTTGACGTTGTTGTCGGTCGAAACGGTGATTGCTTTGACCGCTACGTGCTTCGCATCGAAGAAATGAAGCAGTCGGTGAAGATCATCCGCCAGTGCTTGGATATGATGCCGGGCGGCGAAGTGCTGAACGAAGACCACAAGTTCACCCCGCCGCGCCGCAGTGACATGAAGCAGTCGATGGAATCGCTGATCCACCACTTCAAGCTCTACACCGAAGGCGTGAAAGTGCCTGAGGGCGAGGTTTACGCTTCTGTGGAAGCGCCCAAGGGTGAGTTCGGCGTGTTCTTGGTCTCTGATGGCTCCAGCAAGCCATACAAGTGTAAAATTCGCGCGCCGGGCTTTGCCCATCTTGCTGCGATGGATGAATTGTCCAAGGGGCACCAGTTGGCCGACACCGTCGCCATCCTTGGTTCCATGGACATCGTATTTGGAGAGGTCGACCGCTAATGGCTATTCAGGTTACATCCCGGCCAACGCCTCAGGTTGGGGAATTTTCCGTCTCGGAAACATCGGCAGCCCGCGTTGAAGTGATCATGGCGCGCTACCCTGAAGACCGCAGGGCGTCAGGCATCATTCCGCTGTTGGACATCGCACAGCGCGAGAATGGCGGATGGCTGTCCAAAGAAGCAATCGAGTGGGTGGCGCTGACGACCGAGAGTGCGCCAATCCGGGTCTACGAGGTCGCCTCGTTTTACTCCATGTTCTACACCGAAGAAGTCGGCGAGCATGTGGTGCAGGTGTGCCGGACAACACCGTGCTGGTTGCGCGGTTCGGATGCTTTGACCCACGCCGCAGAAGAGCATTTGGGGATTGGTCTGGGCCAAACCACCGACGACAAGAAGTTCACGCTGATCGAGGTCGAGTGCCTGGGCGCCTGTGTGAACGCGCCAATGGTCCAAATCAACGACAATTACTACGAAGACCTTGGCGCCGATGCGTTCAAGGGCATTCTTGATGATTTGGCCGCTGGCAAAGTGATTGACTACGGTAACATGACCGGCCGGATCGGTTCTGCGCCCGAAGGTGGCCCGCAAGCCCTCAAGGACTTTGACCCGTCGATCAATGCTGGCAAGAAACTGCCGGATTACAGCGTTCCTGCTGAATCGTAAGTCGGGACGTTGGATGCGGCGCCGCGCCAATAGGAACGCTCTTCAGTCTGCTGAAGGGCGTTTTTTTGTGGGCAGAGAGAGGTTTAAGCTGTGATGGATATGCAAGCACGCCAAATCGTGCCCTTCGACGTCTTTGGCATGCGCGACGACGTGCGGGTTTCGACCATGGTTCGGGTTGGGGACAAGGGGTGGACGTGCGGCCTTTGCCCGCTGGATCGTCAAGCGCGCGTGGTGTCGCCGGGCGACTTGGGCGCGCAAGCTGTGTTTGTCGCGGACATGATCGCGGCGGTTTTTGCGCGCGCTGGTTTTGGCGCGAACGATGTGGCCAAGCTCGTGATTTATCATGCGGCTTCATCGAAACAAGAAACCCAAGCCTTGCTTGCATCGTTTCAGCGGCGGTTTCCAAAGGGCCCCGTTCTGGTCCCGGTGGCTGTTCCCTATTTCTACTACGCTGGAATGCTGCTTGAGGTCGACGCCTACGCGGACGCTTCATTGCTTCCGCGCGCTGGTTCGGTTTCCGGCTCGGTTCAAGCCCGGCAAGGGCAAGATCTGACCTATGTTGCCGCGTCAGCAGAAACCAGAGAGGGTGTTTACGATGCTCTGAAAACGGCGGGTTTCCCACCGTTTAACCCCCTGCTTCAAAATGAGTTTTGGGCGGAACACACAGGCGACACCCAGCCTCTATCGCACAGCGGAGTGATGTTGCCAGCAGGAAGCGACGGGCATGTCGTGGACCTTCTGCTCTCTGACCAATGTCCCGTTGTCCATGATGATGCTCAGCCCTTTATGTCGGTTCGAGCCGCAGGGGACTTGCTCGTGTTCACCGCAAGCCACCCCGAGCCTGATCTGTCTTTGGTGGATCAAACGCGGGCGGTGATGCGGCAGTTGGATGCGGGCTTAAGCCGGCATGGGCTGACGTGGGCCCATGTGGTCAAGGTCAGCGCGCCCTATGTTGGTGGTGGGACAGAAGACGATTTGCACCAAAATCTGAAAATCCGGCACAGCTATCATGTGCGACCGGGACCAGCGTCGACAGGCTTGCCGGTGCGGGCTTTTGTCCAAACCGGCACCCGTATCTGCGTACAACTCTTGGCCCATCGGTAAATGGGTGGCCGCGCCAGCGCGCCTCTGCAATCCGCGAACACGTGTCGCGACATCAAGGCGGTTTTCTTCGCTCAACTTTCGGGGCATAAAACCGCCAAGCGTTTTATACAGGATAGGCACAGGCCCATGCTTGCGGATCAGGACCGGATCTTTACCAACCTTTACGGACAACACGACTGGCGGCTCAAGGGCGCTCAGGCACGGGGCGTCTGGGATAACACCAAGGCGATGGTGACCCTTGGCCGGGATCGCGTGATCGATCTGGTCAAGGCGTCGGACTTGCGTGGCCGGGGCGGTGCTGGTTTTCCGACGGGCCTCAAGTGGTCCTTCATGCCCAAAGAAAGCGCGCTGCCGCATTACTTGGTGGTGAATGCGGACGAATCAGAGCCCGGTACGTGCAAGGATCGCGACATCTTGCGGTTTGATCCTCACCGGTTGCTTGAAGGCATGCTCCTTGCCGGTTTTGGCATGGGCGCGCACACGGGCTACATCTACATTCGTGGCGAGTTTTACAACGAAGCCTCCAACATCGAACAAGCGATTTTGGAAGCCCGTGAAGCCGGCCTCTTGGGTGAAAAGTCAGAAGCCACCAACGGGTGGAACTTCGATATTCACCTGCACCGCGGCGCGGGTGCCTACATCTGCGGCGAAGAAACCGCTTTGCTTGAGTCGCTTGAAGGAAAGAAGGGGCAACCCCGCCTTAAGCCTCCATTCCCTGCCGGCGCTGGTCTTTACGGCTGTCCGACGACGGTGAACAACGTTGAAACCATTGCCGTGGTGCCTGAGATTTTGCGGCGCGGTGTTGAATGGTGGACGGGTCTGGGCCCAGAACGGAACCGCGGGACAAAGTTGTTCTGCATCTCTGGTCACGTCGAGCGCCCTTGTAATGTCGAAGAAGAAATGGGCATTCCGCTCCGCGAGTTGCTAGACAAGCACGCTGGCGGTGTTCGCGGTGGCTGGGATAACCTGCTGGCCGTTATTCCGGGCGGGTCGTCCGTGCCGTGTATCACACAAGACGTGTGTAACGACATCAACATGGACTTTGACAGCCTGCGCGCTGTGAAATCTGGCTTGGGCACAGCGGCCGTAATCGTGATGGATAAGTCAACCGACATCATCCAAGCCATTGGCCGCTTGGCTCATTTCTACAAGCATGAAAGCTGTGGCCAGTGCACGCCTTGCCGCGAGGGCACGGGCTGGATGCACCGTGTCTTGGATCGCATGGCTAAGGGACAGGCAGACGTCGAAGAAATCGACATGTTGCTCGAGGTTTCTTACCAAATCGAAGGTCACACGATTTGTGCTTTGGGTGACGCTGCAGCGTGGCCTGTTCAGGGCCTTATCCGTAACTTCCGCCCTGTGATGGAAGCGCGCCTTTCTGGCAAGAAGGTAGACGTTGCCGAAGCGATGGCCGTTGCCGCTGAATAAGCGGTTCACGCAGAAGACAAAATAGAAAAACCCCGCTGGGCAGCACGCCAAGCGGGGTTTTTTCTTTCGTGGCGTGGAGAGCCGCCTAGTCGGCGCCCAATGACGCCTGTGGCGCTAACCAGTCTTCAAAAGCATGGCGTTTCTCCCACCACTCCAAGTTGGTACCCAACAAGTCAAGCACAACAAAGGCGACCAGCATGGTCAAAATGCCGGTGCCCAGCCCGCCGACAACGGTCAAACCCACGGCCACAAATTCAGGAAACGCGCTGAAATCAAAAAGGTTCAAGAGCGCATCCAGGCTGAAGAACTGCGCAAGGACAGCAAAACTTTCATTTGTCGTGGTCGCCATCATCATATCCTTCCTACCGCCTTGCTGAGGATCAGCCAAGGAAACATTACAGTGTCTAAATATCCAAACATTTGGGTGCTGTCAACAAAAGATACACTGTCTAGTTAAGAGGCTTAAATCCAGAAGGACAGGGACTGACCTTCTGTCCGACTGGCGAAGTCCGGGGGGAAGGGGGTCAAGGCTGCGAAGCACCGCGCAGCGCGCGGCTTGGCCTTGACCCACGGATTGGGGCGGCGCCCCGAAACGAAGACAGGCCCAGTCGCGTCTGCGATTGGGCCTGTAGCGTGTCTTGGGACCGAATGGTCCCTCAATTTGGTCTCTTGCGTGAGGATTTAGGCGTTCGCTTGTGCCACCGCTGTATCCATCATCCGGTTCGAGAACCCCCATTCATTGTCGTACCACGTAAGAATGCGCACGAAGCGACCTTCAAGAACGGTTGTTTGGGTCAGGTCAAAGATCGAAGAAGCGGGGTTGTGCGTGAAGTCGATCGACACGAGCGGCTCATCATTGGTGGCCAAAATGCCCGCCAAAGGTCCGGATGCTGCAGCCTTAGAAATTGCGGCATTGATTTCTTCCGCAGAAGTGTCGCGCGCAGCGTCAAAGGTGAAGTCGACCATGGAGACGTCAGCGGTTGGGACGCGGATTGCACAACCATCCAGTTTGCCCTGCATGTGCGGCAATACCAGACCGACGGCCCGTGCTGCACCGGTCGAGGTTGGGATCATGGACAAGCCAGCGGAACGCGCGCGGCGCCAGTCGCTGTGCGAGGTATCCACAAGGCGCTGGTCGCCGGTGTAGGCGTGACAGGTGGTCATATAACCACGCTCAATGCCGATGGCTTCATGCAGGACGTGCACAACCGGCGCGAGGCAGTTGGTGGTGCAGGATGCGTTGGAGACGACGTTATCCTCCGCCGTTAAGCCATCGTGGTTCACGCCATACACGATGGTTCGATCAGCATCGCCGCAGGGCGCAGAGATCAAAACTTTCTTGGCACCAGCGGTGAGGTGCTGGGAGGCGGACTCTTTCTTGGTGAAACGGCCTGTGCATTCCATAACCACGTCAACGCCCATTTCGCCCCAAGGAAGCTTGGTGGGATCGGGTTGAGTGATCAGGCGCACGCGCTTGTCGCCGACAATAAGTGTGTCTTCGCCTTCAACGGAGACATCCATGGGTAAGCGGCCGTGTACAGAATCCCACTTGAGCAGATGGGCCATTTCGGCGGCACTGGACAAGTCGTTCAAGGCTACGAATTCGATATCGTCTCGGTTACTTTCCAAAGCAGCACGGAAGGTAAGGCGGCCAATGCGGCCAAAACCATTGATGGCGACTTTTATGGTCATGGTGCGGTCTCTCGTTTCGGTTATGCCGGGTCGCAGGACTTGCGTTTGTCATATTCGCAATTCATCTGCACCTTAGGCTTGGCTATACCATAGTTATGAATGAGCCGTTTCATTTTCAGCCCGAATCTGAAACAAGTCTGCCAATACCAAGCCGCGAGTCAAACCCACCCATCGGTGGTGTTGGTCGAGGCAGAACCAGAATGCTGCAAGGACCACACATGCGCCGCCAACGCAAAGCGAAGATCGTAACGACCATCGGACCAGCCAGCCGCGAAAGCGAAATGCTCGAAGCGCTGTTTGAACGGGGAGCCGATGTCTTTCGCCTCAACTTCAGTCACGGTTCCCACGAAGACCACCAGCTTTCTTACGAGCGTATTCGCGCGATGGAAGCCAAATTTGGACGGTCCACGTGCATTCTTGCCGATATTCAAGGGCCGAAACTCCGCCTTGGCACCTTCGAAGCCGGTTCGGTTGAGGTTGAGCCCGGGCACGTCATAACGCTGGTGTTGGAAGAGATCGTTGGCACCGCTGAGCGTGTGACATTGCCCCATCCTGAGATTTTCGCCGCGATGAAAGTTGGTGGCCGGCTGTTGGTGGACGACGGAAAAGTGCGGTTGCGCATTGTGGAGGTTCGCGAGGGCGAAGCTGATTGCCGGGTCGAAGCCGGTCGCAAGCTTTCAGACCGCAAAGGGGTCAACGTTCCCGATGCTGTGTTGCCGATGTCAGCGCTGACGGAAAAAGACCGCCGGGACGTGGACTTCGCCATGAAGTTGGGCGTGGATTGGATTGCGCTTTCGTTTGTTCAGCAGCCCAAGGACGTGATCGAAGCCCGCCGCATTGTCGGTGATTCCGCGCAATTGATGGTTAAAATGGAAAAGCCGTCGGCCATCGATTACCTCGACGAGCTGGTCATGCTGGCGGACGGAATGATGGTTGCGCGAGGGGATCTCGGCGTTGAAATGCAGCCCGAAGAAGTACCGCCCATCCAGCGGCGCATTGTCCAGGCCTGCCGCCGCGCAGGTAAGCCTGTGGTCGTTGCGACGCAAATGCTCGAATCCATGATCACCAACCCCGTTCCAACACGGGCTGAATCGTCCGATGTCGCACGCGCCGTTTACGATGGCGCCGATGCGGTGATGCTGTCCGCAGAAAGTGCAGCAGGCAACTATCCACGTGAAGCCGTGGCAATGATGGATCGCATCATTTGTGAGACCGAGCAATCCTCGCATTACCAGCAGTCGCCAGCCTCCGGCGGTAGCCCCGCAACCGGTTCGGATGCGATTTCAACCGCCGCCTGTCAGGTTGCCGAGACCATCGATGCCAAGTGCATTGTCACCCACACCCGTTCAGGCCGCACCGCCCAGCGTGCGAGCCGAGAGCGGCCCGTGGTGCCGATTGTGATGGTGACGCCAGAACGAAAAACAGCTCGGCAGCATACCATCGTTTGGGGGCTTCATTGCGTGGTCGTAGAGAACATGGAAACCCTCGATCAAGTGGCAGAAGCCGCTCAGGAAATTGGGCTGCAGCAAGGGTTCGGGGTCGAAGGTGATCAAGTCGTGCTCACCGCGGGTGTTCCGTTTGGCCAAGTTGGTCAAACGAACCTGCTGCGTCTGTTGCGTCTCTAGCGACCGCGCCACAAGGCAAGCCTGAAATAAGAAAAGCGTGATAGCCGTTAACGGGCCATCACGCTTTTTTGTGTTTGCGGGCGTCTGCCGGCGGTTAGAGCGATGTGTCGTCGTAAAAGATTGTTGAATTCGACCCACCAACCAGCAAGTCATCGGCTAAGTTGCCGCCGGTCTCTGTGTTCGCCTCGACGTACTCGGGCAATGTCAGCAACTCCAATGCGCCACCATCGACGTCAATGACTTCGCTGAGGCTGGCACTGTCGTAGTGCTGGTCGAGTTCGTAAATGTAGACCTCGTCAGCATCAGCGTCGAGCACAGCCAGCTCGATGTCAGAATCGTCGTCATCAAAGTCGCCCACAGCGATTTCGGTGATGCGGTCTAGGCCGGTGATGATGCCGCTGGTTTCGTCTTCAAGGCTATTTGAGTCGGCCTCGAAGACATCAACGCGGGTGCCCTCGGCGGCGAAAACCATGTCCCGATATACCGCCAGATCAACGTAAGACCCAAATACTTGATCTTCTTGCTGGCCATCTTCGACGTCAACCAGTGCAATGTCGCCGTGTTCGAGCGCGGCCACATAGTCGGTGCTGGAGTTGATATAGCGCTCGCTGATGACCACCGCTTCTTCTGCCACGTCCAAGCCAGCAAAAGTCTCGATAGACCCGCTGTAGTTGCCAGACAGGGTAATCAGGCTATCGTGTCCGCCGTCGTTGGTGACGAAAATCTCAAGGTTCCCTGATCCGTCGAACTCACCCAAAACCACGTCGGCGATGGTCCCAGCGCTATCAAGATCCGACGAAGAAGGCCCGTCGTCGGCGGTGTATTCTCGCGAGAAACTGCCGTTGCCGTTGCTTTCCCAGACCTCAACAATGTTTTCTCCGTCGTCACGTCCAGCAACCACGACGTCAAGATCTCCATCGCCGTCGATGTCACCAACTGCAACGTCGTAATAATCGGCACCGGAGGAGCCAAAGAAGGCGGTGTTGATGTCCCCGTCGCCTTCGAGCTCGGTGACGGTCACCCGGTCGCTGCCGTTAACGCTAATGACAAGGTTGTCGCCGTTGTCATCCTGACCAAATTCAGCGTCCTCGATGTGGATCAGATTGTTCGTGTCATCGTCGCTCAATCGCGCAAGGTCATCGGCCTCAACATAGCGATCAACCGTGTCGTCGCGTGTTTCGTTTTGAATGAAATAGGTGACGTATTGATTGGCGAAGTTGCCATTGGTGTCGCGGACTTCGACCCGAACTTCCAGCGTGTTGTTTCCATTCTCAGCGCGGGTGCCATCCGCATCACCGGACAAGGCGGAGAAGTCGGGAATACTGTTGTTGGCGTCGCCTTGTTCTGGTGCGCGAGAACCGACAAAGGAAAGCGCGCCTGTTTCGTGATCAATGCGGAAGCGCTCTTCATCATCGCCCCCAATGATGGAAAATGACACGTCTTGACCCAGCGGATGATGCGCTGTGACGTACCCAAGCGTTCCACCTTCACCTTCATCGGCCTGCTGGCTGGATGAACTGGTAATTGAGAGAACAGTCTCATCGAAAATCGTGTCAACACGCTCAGCGCCGTTTGACAGATAGGGCATGGCTTCTGATGAGGAAAAACCGCTATCCGCACGGGCATTGTCATTATCAAAAATGAACAGGGCGGATAGGCCCGCCATTCCCGCAACACCCAGCGCGAGCAACATGCCACCATCGATCAAACCGCCGTTGCCATAGTGCGCCGGTGGCGCCGCCATCATCGGCGCTTGGCCGTAGGCGGCCATCGGCATCATGGCCGACGATGCCATTTGCTGTGGTGCATAGGTTCCATAGGACATCATCGGTGCGCTTGGCATCTGCATCTGCATTTGCGCGGGCATCGCGCCCGCCTGCATACCGTCACCGAACGGATGCGTATGTTGCACACCGTTGGGCAGCAAGGATAGCGGGCCGTGGTTGTGGTGCAATCCGCTTGCGTGCGTGTGGGTCGCACCAACCAATCCCATCCCGATAACACTGCTGTCATCGTCCGTATGAGGCGCGTGGTTTTCAGGTCCAGAATGCGCTTGAGCCTGCGTCGCAGCTAAGATCGCTGCGCCAGCGGCTGTGAGAGCAGCGGTCGTAAGCCGGCCCTTGCTCGCGAGTTCCTTGAGTTTGCGGCCCTCGGTCAGAACGAGGGGATGAGCGGAAGTCATAATGCTAGCTCCAAGATTTAAATAGCGTCAGCCAACGTCAAACCCTTGGTAAACAAGGTGTTAAAACTGTTGGCCGCGTTCGCAATGTCTTGTTTTACCCGGTGTTTTCCGGGCTGGTGTCAAATAAAAGAACGTCATCAAAATAAAAGTCGGGTCCGTCGCGTACCCTAGAATGGTCAATACATTACACGATTTAAAAGTTTTTATCACTACAAAAAAAGATCCGATCCCGCTTTACGCGATGGCGCGGGGGCCAAATTGTCATCGAGTCGTATGTCACTGCACAATTTCGCCATTCTCGATAAAGGCGTGATAGACGAAGGCAAAGGTAACATCGTAGACGATATCGCCTCGCTCACCGGCGTCGTTCACGCGCTGCACAACGATATTGCCAACGTCACGTCCCTTGGCGATGAGGCCGTTGTCTAGGGCTGAATTTTGACCAGCGGTCCATGATATTTCGAGGTCTCCATCCTTTAGAACGCCGACCTGCGCAATTTTGGTCAGGGCATAAGCCCGGCTCTCATAGCCTTGGGCAATGACCACGCGAGCCATAGGCGGAATGTCGCTTGGCAGGTCATCAAAGTACAGAAAAGGGCGGCCATTCTCAGCGTCATAGAACCGGTAGGGGTTTCGACCATATTGGCGCAAACCGTCGTTGTTTGGGACCAGAACCCGTCCTGCTGGAAACCGCTGGGCAAAGCGTTCGAAACTTTCGATGCGTGACGGTATTTTGGTTAATTTCTGCCCGACATAAGCCCCTGTAAGGCCCAGACCGTCGAATTGTTGCCACCAGCTTTCAGTTTGGCGGTCGTACATGATCATATCCGATTTTCGCAGTCGGCCAGAAACGCCAAAATCGTGGGCTTTCCCGTCGATGCGGGTATCAAACACAATAGCGGCGTTGCACAAAGGACAGTACGTCACGGCCACCGGTACGCCGCCGATGGTGTCATTAGCGATTTCATGCCACGTCAGTATTTGCAGCGGATAAGCCTTGGCCTCGCCGCCCACCTCCAGCCCAATCACGGGTTCAGAAGGGTGGTAGCGTTCTGAGGCTTCTTCCAATGACACGAATTGTGGGGCGTCGATGGCGGGGATCCCGTCTCGGGGTGGCCCGCCGGATAGTACTTCGTCAAAGTTAATGATGGCTTGGGTAAAATCAGCTTTTGGAAATTCTCGTGCCCAAGAGCGCGGGAATTCCTGAGCCGGGAGCACGTCCATGCCGGAGGTTTGCGCCTGTGCTGACGCGCTTATCAATCCGGCCAAGGCAATAGCTGCCAATGGCGCCCGTATTCCGAACATGTAACTCTCCCTTCCATCGCTGATTGAGACGCTGGACTGTAAGCAGCGAGACGGCAAACCGCCTCAACAACCCGCCTCACAAGTGCGTTAAAGCCCTGTCGCGACCCGTCTGCAGAAGGTCCGCAGAAGAACGCAACACGTTGTGGATTGATTTGATAATGCGCGCGTTGGGAATTGGCTTACAATTAAGGCGCAGGTGGCCTGTACCTTGCAAATGACGGTCTCAGTTATGGCCTGAAACCCCTGTATGCAGGCTGCCTACAAAAACGCCGTTTGACGGAAGCATTATGAACCTCGTTCGTCGCAGTTGGACACAAGACCTTACGCTTGCACTGAGTGTGTTTGCGGTTGTTGCGCTGATGACCGGTGTCACGCTGGTGGCTTTGCGTTGGGGGAACGTGACGGCTGAAGCCATGACCCAGGAACCCGTCGTTGCAATCTCTGATGAGAACATGAACGCCGTCTTCGCAGAATTTGAACGGCCCGATTGGAACAAGTTGCTCTACCGCATCACAGTTGTTGATTTCTGCGGTGAGCTTACGTGGCACGTGCGCGAAGGGTACCGGATTGATCGCAACCAGCTGCAAGAGCGTCAGCCGATTTCAATCGGCGACGCAGCCGATTTGCGGCACGAGGCGATCGCCCTTGTTGAGGGGCAAATGAATCGCAATGGTGTGCAGGATTACTCCTTCTGGTGCGCAGGTCAGGGGCAATCAGCGGCGAACTACTTCCGCTCTGTGTGGAACCAGCACGCTTCGGCCAGTTGACGCTAGCCTGCTTCTAGGAAGGCAATCGCCTGTTCTCGTTCGAACAGATAAAGCAACGTCCGCAGCGCCTCACCTCGTTCACCCGCCAGCTCGGGGGCTTTGTTGAGCGTTAATTGCGCATCGCGCTGAGCGATTTCCAGCAAATCTTGATGCTCGGGCAGGGTGGCGAAATGCATGTCCGGCAATCCGGACTGGCGGGTGCCCATCACGTCGCCGGCGCCACGCAGCCGCAAATCTTCTTCGGCAATCACAAAGCCATCGTTGCTTTCCCGCATGATCGACAGTCGCTTCCGCGCCGTCTCACCCAAGGGCGCGGTATACAGCAGCAAGCACGTAGACGCCTTTGCCCCTCGACCGATACGCCCTCGCAGCTGGTGCAATTGGGCAAGGCCAAAGCGCTCGGCATGTTCGATCACCATGACCGTCGCATTCGGCACGTCCACGCCGACCTCAACCACGGTGGTGGCGACCAGAATATCGCTCTGGTGCGCTTTGAACGTCCGCATGACCGTATCTTTTTCCTCACCCTTCATGCGTCCATGGACCAAAGCGACGCGGGGGCCAAACATCTCCTTGAGCATGGCGTGGCGTTCTTCGGCGGCGGTGAGGGTGCTGACCTCGGTTTCCTCGACCAAAGGGCAGATCCAGTAAACCTGATCCCCACGCTCAATCGCCCGGCCCAAAGCCTGTGCTACGTCACCCCATTGTTCTTGGGGTTTGACGAGGGTTTTGATCGGCTGACGGCCCGCTGGTTTTGTCAGCAGTTTGGAAATGTCCAAATCACCATAGAGCGCCAAAACCATAGAACGCGGGATCGGCGTTGCAGACATCAGCAGCATGTGCGGCGCTTCACCCTTTTGCCCCAAGGCAAGGCGCTGGTGGACGCCAAAGCGGTGTTGTTCGTCGATGACCACCAAGCCCAGATTTCGGAACTCGACGCCTTCTTGAAACAGGGCGTGGGTGCCGATCAGCACCTTGATCGCGCCTTCAGCACATCCGGCAAGCACGGGGCGGCGCGCGGCGGCCTTGTCTCGGCCTGTGAGAATGTCGATCCGTACACCGACCTTTGACAGGGCTTCGAACAGGTTGGCGTGGAGCTGTCGGGCCAGAATTTCTGTTGGGGCCATGATCGCGACTTGCGCGCCAGCTTCGACGGCGATCAGAGCTGAAAACAGCGCCACCATGGTTTTTCCGCTGCCGACATCGCCCATGATCAGACGCATCATCCGCTGCGCCCGGCCCATGTCGGAACGAACAGCATCAATGGCCCCTTCTTGGCTGTCGGTTAGGGTGAAGGGCAGGGATCCGCGAACTTGTGCGCTCAACGACTGATCACCAACCAGCGGATGACCGCCGCGCCTGCGCCCGCGCTCTCGTACGATCATCAAGGAAAGTTGCTGCGCCAAAAGCTCGTCATAAGCCAAGCGTCGAACAGCTTGTGTTCGGTCTGAACCAACCAGCGCGCCACGGAAGTGCAGACTTTGCAGCGACGGTGTCCAGTCTGGCCACTTCTGTTGCGCTTGCAGGGAGGCATCGACCCACTCCGGCAACGTCGGCACCAGGTCTAAGGCCGCATTAAGGGCTTTGTTCCACACCCGTGACGTCAAACCTTGGGTCAGCGGGTAAATCGGTTCAACCGCTGGGATGGCGTCTTCTTCTTCCTCTGGAACGATGTAGTCAGGATGGGTGATTTGCCAGTTGTTGTTGAACCGGGCGAGCTTCCCCGATACCAGCCGCACTTCGCGCACCGGCAACTGACCCTGCAGCCACGATCCCTTGGCATTGAAGAAGACCAGCGAAACGGGAATATCGCCTGCCATGCCGTTCACGCGGTAGGGCGCTTTGGGGCTGCGCGGGATGAAGTGTTGCAGGATAAACAGCGGCAGGGTGACCAGCTGGTCTTCGTACAAGCTGCTAGGCTCAGACAGCCGCGTTCGCTGCTGCATCCGGCTGGGTTGGGCGCGGATGAGATCCCACACGTGCGGACCGGCAACACGCTCGATCAGCGCGGCTGACTTCGGCCCGATACCGGGTAAGTCTGTCACAGGTGTGAATAAAGGATTGAGGATTTCTGGGCGCACGCTAACTCATCATTAGATCACAAAGTTTCAGGGAACATTCTTAGCATGAATTATGAAGATCGGCGCAAGCGCGCACTGTGGCGGGCAGGGCATCGGGGTACCAGAGAGCTGGATTTGCTGATGACACAATTTGCGCAGGATTTTCTTCCCGCTGAGGCGCAAGCCGGCACAGACGCGCTTGATCGCATGGAACAGATCGAGGCTTTGCAGCAAGTCAATGATCCCGATGTGCAGGTTTGGTTACAGAACCCAGCAAGCATTCCAGCTGAGCTTCCCGAACCCTTGCTTTCCGCGCTCCGATCGTTTGAGTACCGCATCTAAACCTGTGGGTGGGAACACCACTGTTGCCACCCCTAAAGCGGCAAGCCTGAGCGCGGTATGAACGACAAAGAAGAACAAAACGTTAACGAACCAGTGATGATTGGCGAAGTGCCGGACGGCGCGGAAGCATTTCTTGCTGCTGATATTGCGCTGGAAACCAGCAAGCCGATCATTTTTGTTGCACGTGATGACAAGCGCTTGGCGCGCGCGTCTTCGCTGTTCAAATTTCGCTTGCCCGAGGCTGAGATCCTGCGGTTTCCGGCGTGGGATTGCTTGCCCTATGACCGCATTTCGCCCAAGGCGGATCTGATCGCAACCCGGTTGGCCACTTTAGCGCGCCTTATTCGGCCTGCTGCTAAGGATCGCCCTCGGATTGTGGTGACTGGCATCAACGCGCTCATGCAACGGGTTCCGCATCCTGACTTTATCAAGGAGCTGTCGCTTTCGCTGCGTCCGGGCCAGGAAATTGGTTTTGAGGACGTACAGCAGCGCTTGCTGGCGCTGGGTTTCCAGCGCGTATCGACGGTGACCGAGCCCGGTGAATTTGCTCCCCGTGGCGGGATTTTGGACTTCTTCCCCGCAGGCAGAGCAACACCTGTTCGTCTGGATTTCTTCGGCGATGAAATTGAAAGCGTTCGGTCTTTTGACCCACTGTCCCAGCGAACCGATCAGCCCATCAAAGGCGTTGTCTTAGGCCCGGTCCACGAATTCGTCCTCACCGAAGCCAATATTGAGCGGTTTCGCACGGAATATCGAGACACCTTTGGTCGAGTGAAGGGCGAAGATCCCCTTTACGAGAGCGTATCCGCTGGTCGGCTCTATGCTGGTTTGGATCACTGGTTGCCTCTGCTGCATGAAAAAATGGCGCTGCTGACGGATTACGTTGAGGGCGCGGAGTTGATTTTCGAGCAAGAGGTTGTGGCGGCCAAAGAAGCGCGGCTCGAAACCATTCGTGATTTTTATACGGCTCGGCAATCGGTGTTCGAGGTTGAAAAGAAAGATCACTCTTATAAGCCGATCCGCCCAGAACGCCTGTATGCTTCAGACGAGGAATGGAACGACTTCCCCAGCCGTCACCGCTGCTGGCAGTTCACCAGTTTTTCCGTGCCGGCGACCGCAAAAGTTGCTTTGGCCAAGCACCAATACCGCTCGATCCCAACCTTTGCAGAAGCCCGTCAAGATCCTGACCGCAACATCTATACGGCCGTTCGAGATCGGTCGGACAAAGCGCTCGGACACGGGCAGTCCGTGGTGATCGCAGGCCTAAGCGCGGGTTCAGCGAACCGTTTGGCCAGCAATCTCGGTGATATAGGGATGGAGGGCATTAAACCCCTGCGGGGTTGGCACGATGCACTGAATCCCGATGTCGATGAGCGCCGCGTTTTTAACGCCGTTTTGCCACTGGAACGCGGGTTCGAGGGCGGCGGGTTTGCGCTCTACACGGAACAAGACATCTTGGGCGAAAGAATCGTTCGCCCTCGGAAGCGCCGGAAGTCAGACAATTTCTTAACCGAAGTCAGCGGTTTGGCCACCGGTGATTTGGTGGTTCACGTCGAACACGGCATTGGTCGCTATGTTGGCTTGCTCACCATCGATCTGGCAGGCGCTGCGCACGATGTGCTGCATCTGGAATACAGCGGTGGGGACAAGCTCTATGTTCCCGTTGAGAATATCGAAGTGCTCAGTCGTTTTGGCGACGGCGAGGGCGTGGCGCTGGACAAACTCGGTGGCGCAGCGTGGCAGGCACGGAAGGCACGGGTCAAGGAGCGTATTACACGCGTTGCACGCGACCTCATGCGGATTGCTGCCGAGCGGAAGCTGCGCAAGTCCGAAATCATCGACGTGCCGGAAAGTGTGCTGGACGAATTCGCCCAAACCTTCCCTTACAGCGAAACCGACGACCAGCTGAACGCAATTGAAGACGTGATCGAGGATTTGGCCTCTGGTCGCCCGATGGACCGCTTGGTGTGCGGGGATGTGGGGTTTGGCAAAACCGAAGTCGCCATCCGTGCCGCCTTCGTGGGTGCTATGGCGGGTCATCAGGTCGCGATTGTTGCGCCCACCACGTTGTTGGCGCGCCAGCACTTCATGACCTTCCAAGAGCGCTTTAAGGAGCTCAACGTTCGCATTGCCCAGCTTTCGCGCTTGGTTAGTGCAAAAGACGCCGCCGCCACCAAGGAAGCGTTGGAACGCGGCGAAATTGATATTGTCATCGGCACGCACGCTTTGCTGGCTGAAAGCCTGACATTTGGGAACTTGGGCCTGTTGGTCATTGATGAAGAACAGCGTTTTGGCGTCCGGCAAAAGGAGCGGATGAAGAAGCTCAAGGAAACCGTGCACGTTCTCACGCTAACGGCGACACCGATCCCGCGCACGCTTCAGCTTGCCCTAACGGGGGTCAAGGATCTCTCCCTCATTGCGACACCGCCGGTCGATCGTCTCGCCGTTCGGACGTTCATCATGCCTTGGGACGGTGTCATCCTGCGCGAAGCCTTGATGCGGGAGCAGTTCCGTGGCGGTCAGTCCTATGTCGTGTGTCCGCGGGTCAAGGATTTGGGCGACTTGCGAGAGCGTCTGCAGAACATCGCCCCAGAGCTGAAAGTCGCCACCGCGCATGGCCAGATGCCGCCCTCCGAGCTCGAAGACGTCATGAATGCCTTCTATGACCGAAAGTTCGACATTCTGTTGTCCACCAATATCATCGAAAGCGGGATCGACATTCCAACCGTGAATACGATGATTATCCACCGTGCCGACATGTTTGGGCTTTCGGCGCTCTATCAGCTGCGCGGGCGCGTAGGGCGGTCGAAGTTGCGGGGCTATGCCTATTTGACCTTTGACGGACGGCGCAAACTCACGGCCGATGCACAGCGGCGGTTGGACGTCATGAAAACGCTGGATAGCCTCGGCGCAGGCTTTACGCTCGCCTCCCACGATCTGGACATTCGCGGTGCGGGCAATTTGGTGGGTGAGGAGCAAACGGGGCACATCAAAGAAGTCGGGATTGAGCTTTATCAGCAGATGCTCGAAGAGGCTGTCGCAGAAGTGCAGTTGGCCAACGAACTTGGCGTGGATCCATCCACGGGCGAAGTTCGGCAGAAGCCAGACGATGAATGGGTGCCGGTGCTCAACACCGGGATCGCGGTATACATTCCCGAGGATTACGTCGAAGCCCTCGACGTTCGCTTGGGTCTCTACCGTCGCGTTGGCATGTTGCGCGAAGCCGGTGAGATTGATTCCTTCATCGCTGAAGTCGAAGACCGTTTTGGACCGCCGCCAGAGCCCGTCCTGAACCTGCTCAAAACCGTTGAGTTCAAGATCAAAGCTCGGGCTGCGCGGGTGGAGAAACTGGATGTAGGGCCAAAGGGTATTGTGGTTGGTTTCCGTGAGGACAAATTCACAAAGCCCGAGAAGCTGATCTCTTGGATCCGTGCCAATTCGCAGATCATGTCGATCCGTCCGGATCAGCGGCTGGTATTCAAGCGGAAGATTGAAACGGATGATGAGCGGAAGAAGGCGATTGTTAGCTTGCTGAACAACTTGGAAAAACTCGCAAAATAGACAGTGACAAGAAAATTCTTGACAATGTCTATTCGCAGACGCATTTTTGCCTGACCGCGGGTATCAAAGGGGTCAGTCATGTCCTTCTATCGAGCAGCCATTTCAATCGTCGCGTGGTGCATCGCCGTCGTCGCACCCGCCCCAGCACAGGCACAGCGTACATTTGTCAGCGGTGACGCTGGGGTTGCTCTGATCGGACCGCCGCTGGTCAGCTTGGATCAAGGGGCGGTGGCGCTAACGTCTCGGATTGGTTTGGGCGCTGAGTTTGATCATTTCCAGGTTGAATTCGACACGGGCGTGATTGCTTTGCCGGGGATTGATGAAGGGTTCTTGCTGGTTCCATCGCTGGACGCGAGTTACTTGTTCCGCTCACCCAACGAAAACATTCGACCCTATATTGGGGGCGGTTTGGATCTGATTTACGTGGTTTCGGACTACGGAGGTTTCGGTCTCCCGTGGGCGCATTTGACCTTTGGCGTCGATAGCGCACTGAACCAGCGATCATCGGTTTACGTCGAAGGTCGTACCTACGGGTTGGAAACGCAGTTTTCGCTTGGGTCCAAATTCCGCTTTTAAGGGTCTAGGTTTCTTTGGACTGCCATCGGTTGCGCGCCGAGTGGTCGCTGTCCCGCGCATCAACCCAATTTGCCTCGCCTTTGCCATCGTCTTCCAGCTTCCAAAACGGGGCTTCGGTTTTCAGGTAATCCATGGCAAACGCGCAGGCATCAAACGCGTTCTGGCGGTGGCGGGAACAGGCGATAACGGCAACAATCTTGTCCCCGGGGCGCATTTTGCCAACGCGGTGAAGGATCGTCAGGCCGTGTAATTGCCACCGTTGCCCTGCTTCTTGACGAATGCTTTCAAGCGATTTTTCAGTCATGCCCGGATAGTGCTCCAACGTTAGACTGTCGGATGCATGACCGCTGAAGTCTCGTACCAACCCTTCGAAAACACAGACACCGCCCACAGCGTGGTTGCCGTCGGTCAGAGCTGCTTTCTCGTGTTCTACGTCGAGAGCTTGGCTCGAAACATGAACGTGACCTGGTAGTTGATTGGCTGTCGCTGCTGTCACGCTGCCATGCTCCAGTCAAAGGCTGTAAACCATCCCGTTTCGCCCGCCGAGAC
Source organism: uncultured Alphaproteobacteria bacterium (assembly GCA_905479265.1). Taxonomy (GTDB): domain Bacteria; phylum Pseudomonadota; class Alphaproteobacteria; order UBA7985; family UBA7985; genus UBA7985. Next base: position 43,322 of record CAJQLX010000019.1, on the reverse strand, counting down.
GGTCAGTCGGTCCGCTTCCAAGGCAATCATGCCGTCGGCCCAAGCGACCGACGACAGAATGCCAGCCCCTTCTCGCGGAAACTTGCGGGCGATCAACTGTCCTTGCGCGTCTGGATGAATTTGGACGCGAACGAACTCGACGCGGTCTGCCTTTTTGCGATGCTCAAAGTCGAGGGTTACCGGCACTTTTGTCGGTGCTTGTTTGACGGCGCCCTCCATAGAACGGATCAGGGGCAGGGCGACAACATAGAACATAACAGCAGCAGCGGCGGGATTGCCCGGTAAACCAATCAGCGGAACACCGTCAAACCGCCCCAGCGCAATGGGTCGTCCCGGTTTTACAGCCAACCGCCAGAACAACAGGCTGCCTCGGTCTTCCAGCACATGACGGACAACGTCATGGTCGCCAGCCGAAACCCCACCCGAGGTCAAAATCAGATCGGCCCCTTTGGCCTTTGCCTGCGTGAGCGCAGCGTCAATCGCGGTGCGGTCGTCGGGCAAAATCCCCAAATCAAGAATTTCTGTGCCGGCTTGTGTCAGCAGCCCCATAAGCGCCGATCGGTTGGCATCGTAGACTTGACCCGGAGCCAGCGCCGCGCCGGGTTCACGAACTTCATTTCCCGTAGAAAACAGCGCAACTTTCAACGGTTTGAGGACGCCAATTTCGCCGATGCCAACGCTGGCAAGCAGACCCAGATCGGCGGCGTTGAGGCGATGACCGGCGGTGATGATGACCGAGCCTGCGGAAATGTCTTCCCCGGCTTTGCGCGCGTTTGAGCCCTTTCGCAAGCCCCCGGGTAAGGTCACAGAACTCCCCTCCGCGCGCACATCTTCATCCATGAAAACGGTATCTGCGCCTGCTGGCATCGCCGCGCCTGTTAATATCCGGCGGGCAAAACCTCGCGGCAGCGGCTCGGGACGGTCGCCTGCGGCGGCGTAGCCGTGGACTTGCAGTGTCGTTTCAGTGCTGGCCGCAGACAGGTCAGCATGCCGGACCGCATAGCCATCAACAGCCGAATTATCATGGGGCGGTACGGCCCGCTCGGCGATGACATCTGTGCTGGCGGGGCGCGTCAAGGCATCGCGCAGGGGTAAAATTGTGCTTTGAGCGACGCAGGGGAAGGCCTCGCGCGCGGCGGAAAGCGCTTCGTCTAAGGGGATTAAGCGCCCGCCAAAGGCGAAACAGTCATCGGTAAGCTGCGCCATGTCAGCCGCCTTTCCGGTGCGCGGTATCCAGCGCAGCGAGTAAAGCGTGAACGTCCGCAAGCGTGGATGAGCGGCCAAATCCGACGCGCAGGGTTTGCTGTGCCAACAGCGGGTTGATCCCCATGGCCGTAAGAACATGGCTTGGGGCGACATCGTGGCTGGAACAGGCAGAACCACTGGAAAGCGCAATTCCCGCATCCGCCAAGCTGGCAAACAAGGGTTCGCGGGCAATTTCCGGAAAACTCAGATTAATGTTTCCGGGCAAGCGGTGTTCCATTGAGCCGTTGACAGAGAAGGGGATCGTGGTCTCCGCCAGGGCTTCGAGCAGTGCATCGCGCAAAGCGACGTGCTTGTCCGCGTCCGACTGCATGTGCGTCTGCGCCAACGTAACAGCCTCGGCCAAACCAACGATCAGGGGCAGCGGTAATGTCCCAGCGCGAAAGCCACGCTCTTGTCCGCCACCATGGACCAGCGGTTCAAGCCTGACGCGTGGACGGCGGCGAACAAACAGCGCGCCGACACCCATGGGGCCGTAGATCTTGTGTCCAGAGAACGAAAGCAGGTCCAGATCAATTGCGCGCACATCCACCGGGATTTTCCCAACGGCCTGCGCCGCATCACTATGCACCCAAGCCCCAAACCGGTGCGCTAATGTTGTAACCTGCTGCATCGGCTGGATGGTTCCCACTTCATTATTCGCCAGCATGAGCGATACGAGGGCAACGCGCTCATCCAAAGCCGCCTCAAGCGCGTCCAAGTCGGCGAAACCTTGCGGCGTGATGGGCAGAACTGTCACTCGAAAGCCTTCGTCCACCAATGCCTTCGCAGCCCCAAGGACGCAGGAATGTTCCGCTGCAAAAACAACCACGCCATCGCGGTTTTCGTGCTTTTTACGGAACCGTGCAGCGCCGAGAACGGCCATGTTGTTGGCTTCGGTGGCACCAGAGGTAAAGACGATCTCGCGTGCTTCTGCACCCAGCGCACGGGCAATATCCGTGCGAGCCTGATCGATCCGATCAGCCGCCGCCAGACCGCGTGCGTGCTCGACAGAGGCCGGATTGCCAAAAGCCTCACGCCAGAGCGGGGCCATGGCGTGTTCAACCGCACTGGCGAGCGGCGTGGTGGCGTGATGATCTAGGTAGTGCTGCATAAGTGTCAGAAGATCGCTTTGAAGCCTCATAACCGGCATTTTAGTGTGCGCGGTTTGGTTTGTGAGTTAGGGCATGACCATCAATTTAAGCCGATGGAAGTGTTTATGCCACGTTTACTGATTCTCGGTCTCGCAGCAAGTGCGCTTCTTGTCAGTGCGAAAGCGACGGCACAGCTTGGCGTGCCAACCGCCGTTGCCAATTCTGACGCCTTTATTGAAAGTTTTGAGTTCAAGGAAGCGCGCGAAATTATCATCAAAGAGCTGGGGAATAATCCCAGCGATGGCGAACGCGAAGCTTTGATGGGGCAGTTGGATAAAATCAGCGATGCCATTCCCTATTACATGCATCTGGATTTGAGCTCGACTTACACCACCGGTACGCGCCAAGGACTTTGGTCCGAACGGCTGAATTGGTCGGGAGTCCCCCATTACACCGATGAAACGCTGGCCGTGGAAGCGGCCGAAGAGGGGCTGATTACGTCGGTTGGTATGGATATCGGATATGGTTTTGAGCTCTCACCCGATGCGTCTTTGTCCATCGGCGCCGATGGCGAGCTGAACTTCTATGAGGAAACCGATTTCATGGAGGCATGGATCGGTGAGGTTTATACCGAGCTTGATTTGTCCATCGGACCCATTCTGTCTAACACTCGATTGAGTTACGTTCTGTCGTCCAAAAGCAGGGAAAAGGTCGACCTCTATCCCAACGTGCCACGGGTTCCGGGCATGTACAGCTACAACGCGGCACAAGACCTTGGCATCACGTTGGCCAAAGATCAGGTCTTTGGGCTGGCGTTCACCTACCGCTTGGGTGACGAAACGCAGAATGTGCAGTTTCCCGGAACGGCCTACGAGCACGCGACGCTGGAGACTTACTATGACGCAAAGTGGGCTGACATCTTGAACACCCGGCTCTTTGGCTACGGTCAAGCGGCTGTTGCCGATCCCGAGCACACTGGCTTTTTCGCCTATGGTGGCGGCGCAAGCGTGGGTGCAGATTTGCCAGCGGGTTTCGAAGTGGATGGCGCATTGGAGTATCGCACACAAGCAGGGTATGCGCCGTTTCCGGAGCGGACGACAGACTTGGACGTCAGCACGGTTAGTGGAAGTTTAGAAATCCGCAATGCACACTTCGCATTGGGGGGGCTGGCCCCCTACTTAAATGCGTCATTTTGGGACTCAACTGCCTCCTACGATGAATATGACAGAAGTGATCTGGCTTTTGGTGCGGGGATTAGGTTAGGCTTTTAGGATGGTATGGCTTTCAGCCGTATTTCAGACTGAGGATCCCTGACTTTGCTTATTCATTTTTTTGAAAAAGTTCGCGCTTATGGTGTGCCAGCGACAATTCGTGAGCTGTTGGACCTGATCGCCGCCCTTGATGCGGGTGTGGTCTACGCCAACGTTGACGAGTTCTATTCATTGTCACGCGCAACCTTGGTCAAAAACGAAGCACACTTTGATCGCTTCGACCGGGCGTTCCGTGATTTCTGGGAAGGGGTGGCAAGCCTTGAAGAAATCTTCGGTCAGATACCTGAGGAGTGGCTCCGCAAGATTGCGGAAAAGACACTCACTGATGAGGAAAAGGCGCAGATTGAGGCGCTTGGTGGTTTCGATAAGGTGATGGAAGCGCTCAAGGAGCGTTTGGAAAATCAAGAAAAGCGCCACGAAGGTGGCAGCAAGAATATCGGCACCGGCGGAACCAGTCCGTTCGGTGCCTATGGCTACAACCCAGAGGGTGTTCGCATCGGCCAGAAAGAAGGCCGTCACGGAAAGGCGATCAAGGTTTGGGACAAGCGTGAATTCAAGGATTTGGATTCTGACCGCGAGGTCGGCACGCGCAACATTAAAGTCGCTCTTCGCCGCCTGCGCCGCTTTGCCCGAGAGGGCGCGGCTGACGAGTTAGACATTGATGACACGATTTCCAGCACAGCCCAGAATGCTGGCTTTCTTGATATAAAACTCCGTCCAGAGCGCAGGAACGCGGTAAAGCTGCTGATGTTCTTTGATATCGGTGGTTCGATGGACCCCTATATCCGTCAGGTTGAGGAGCTGTTCAGCGCGGCTTCATCGGAGTTCAAGAACCTCGAATACTATTACTTCCACAATTGCCCCTATGAGACGGTGTGGAAGGACAATCGGCGGCGCCAGCAATCACGGCTTTCGACCTATCAGCTGCTGAACACCTATCCTTCGGACTACAAGGTCATTTTCGTCGGTGATGCGACCATGTCACCCTATGAAATCGCCTATGCGGGGGGGAGTGTTGAGCATTGGAATGAAGAGCCCGGAGCGTTGTGGATGCACCGGATCCTGCAGACCTACGCCAACGCCGTATGGATCAATCCACAGGCCGAAGACACGTGGCAGTGGCACCAATCCATTGAGATGGTGCACGAGATCATGGAAGGCCGGATGTACCCGCTGACGCTGGGCGGCTTGACCGATGCAATGCGTTCGCTGGTCTAAGACGAGCCCGAATTGCGCCGTCGCGTGACGAGCATAATGCCCAAAACAATGATCGCAAGACCGGCGAAGTGGTACCATTTAATCGGCTCTTCGAGGAAGAGATACGCCATTGTCCCGGCAAAAACCGGCATCAGGTTGATGAAGACGCCGGCCTGATTGGAGCCGATCAGCTCCACGCCGCGGTTCCAGAAGTAAGCGGCCATTAACCCCGGCCCCAGCGTGATAAACAACACGGCGAGAATAACCCGAGGGCCGAGTTCTGCCATCCCGTGTTGGGCGACATTGACGCCGAAGAAAGGCGCGATGAAAACCGCACTGGCCGCAACCAGCACCCAGAGGAACCCCAAGTTTGACAGCCCGGCGGGACGGATCCGCAGCAGCACCGTGAACACGCTGTAGGCCACAATGGCACAAAGCATCCACCGGACACTGACGGTGAAGTTGAATCCAAGCAAATTTTCGGGCGCATCGGCGCTGATCACCAGCAAAGCACCGCCAAAGCAAACGGCGGTCCCCAGGGCTTGCTGCCCGGACAGTCGGTCTCGGAACAGCACAAACCCGGCGGCAATCACAACAGCCGGCATGGTGGCTTGCAGCACCGCAATGGTGGGAACTTCACCCGTGTACAGCGAGAAATAGATCAGGCTGACGAAAACGCCATGACCGAGAATACCAAGCGCGGCCAATTTCCACCAATGTTGGGCGATGAGCCGGAGGTCGTTCTTGATGGTCTCTCGTCGCCCTGTAAACCATGTAACGGCCATGAAACCCGACAGGATCATGGTGGCGCTGAAAAACCGGAAAAACGCAAGTTGGAAGGGTCTGACTTCGAGCGTATCGCCTGCAATACGACCGGCGATAAAGTGGCCCGACCAAAGCATAACTGTGAGCACACACAGCACAGGACCGGTGGACCAGATAAAACGTCCTATGTTGCCCATCGTAAAGAACACTCCTAACCTAACGCGAGCACGCTGACACAGCTTTCGCCTGACGAAAAGGAAACTACGCATCATGGCCGCTACTCTCGAGCTGTCACTTGACGTCTTTGCCGACCCGATCTGCCCTTGGTGCTATATCGGTAAGCGGAATCTTGAAAAAGCTTTGGAGACCTATGAGGGCCCAAAGATTGAGGCGCACTTACAATGGCGGACGTTTATGTTGAACCCCGGCATGCCGCCAGAGGGCATGGACCGGCGGATCTACTTAGAAGCAAAGTTCGGTGGCAGCGATAACGCTGATGCTGTCTATGGCCGCATTCGGCAGGCGGGTTTGGCCGCAGGCGTGGAAATGGAGTTCAGCAAGATTCTGCGGACGCCATCGACCCGTTCGGCCCATCGTGCGATGAGACACATTCAAAGCACCGAAGGTCTTGAACGCGCGGAATCGTTCATGGAGGCCTTGTTTGTTGCGTACTTTACCGAGGGCAAGGACATCGGTCAGGTTGAGGTCTTGCTGGATTTAGCCGCGAGCGTGCAGGTCAATCCGGATGTTATGTGGGCCATGTTTGAAACAGAAGCCTTCATCGCTGAGATCAATGCAGAGGATGTTCAAGCGCGGGAAATGGGGATGGGTGGCGTCCCGGGTTTCATCGTGAACAAAAAATACTTCCTCTCTGGCGCCCAACCAGCGCCAGCATTTCACAAGCTGTTCGACCTGATCAACAGTGAGCCCACCAACAAGCAGGCCGGAGCGCAAAGCCATGCGCATTGACGCCGAAAGCGGCGCGTTGCTGCCCGAAGCGCATCTTTACGCACTGGATTTGGACGCTGACCATTGGCCGGTCTACCAATATTGGTTGATGTGCCGTGATGTCGGGCAGTTTACCGGCGTGAAAGCTCTGCCCAACGGCATAACGGTTGAGGAACTCAATCCAACCGCTGGGTTTGCCAAGCAAATGTACTGGGACGTTGGCGGCCCGTGGATATGGGGCGATAAACGCGCATATTCTGACGCGCAATGGCTGGATTACACGGCTTTACCCGGGTTTCGGCAGTTCAAGTTGTGTCTGAAGGACGGCACTTTAGCGGGGTTTGCGGAGACCAGTTTCGACATCGAGTCTGGACAGGCTGAGCTCGAATATTTCGGTCTTTTACCGCAGGCCGTTGGACTGAAGGCTGGATCTGCCTTTCTCTCTCAAATCATTGGGAAATTATGGGATGGTGGATGCAGCCGAATTCGCCTTTCAACATGTACGTTGGATCACCCCGGTGCATTCCGCGTTTATAGCCGCTGTGGATTCGAGCGACTCTCGAGTCACTCGACTTCTGTTCCAAATGCGGTGAAGGCGCGCATAATATCGTCACAAGAAATCCAAATTCGTACAAACTTGTTAAGGTAGACGCATAGTGCGAAAAAGCATTTGCATGGCGCAACGGGGGTCGTTAGCTCACTGTCAAAGCTTTGCGTTAAGAGCGATCAAGAATGATACAGGTTTGTCGTTTAGGGATTCCGATGCAACATCGAAGTCGCGTGAATGACAGTCACTTTCGGTTTGGAGATTTATTTAATGGTTAAGAATGCAGTTCTCGTCGTCGCGGCAGCGGCGTTTTTGGTGGGTTGTGCCGCCATCGATACCTCCGAGCTGGAAGCGGCTGGTTGGAGTATCAATTCCTCTGCTTCGACCATTACGAAGGCCGACCAGTGTGCCTACCTTCATGACTCAACACCCGTGATGGTTCGTGACAGCTCGGGCGATCCCGTTTTTGCGGGTTCGGCACAGTGTGAAGGTGCGCTGGCGGTGGCTGAAAGTCGCGATACAGTCACTTACACGGGGTCAACCTACACGCAGACTTCACCGGTGCAGGTTGCCAGCATTTCTGGTGATGTTGCGTTCGACGTTGATAGCGCCGTCATCAAGGGCAGCTTTTACACCACGTTGGACCGGATCGCGTCTGAGATCCAAGGTCGTCCAAGTTCTGCGCGCTACACGATTGTTGGCCATACGGATGCGTCGGCATCGAACGAATACAACCAAGAACTGTCTGAGCGGCGCGCGCGCGCTGTTGCCAGCTACTTGATTTCCAAGGGCGTTGCCTCTTCGCAGCTTTCCGTGTTGGGACTGGGTGAGACCCGCCCCATCGCGTCGAACAGCACGGATGCGGGCAAGGCTCAAAACCGTCGCGTGGAAATTTATCAGTCCTAGACGATCGATCGGGCATTTTAGCGCGTTAAGGAAAGCGGCGAAGCAGGTCTTCAGCCGCTTTTCTTATGGTTTCAGGCTGCAAGTTGTCCATCACGACGGGGGTGCCGGCGTCCCAACCATAGGCGGAAGCTGAGCCTGCGTAGGCGGGGTCGTAATGGTCAACCAGCAGCGTCTTCACCAATTCGTCCCAATCACCAGCTTTGACCAGCGCAATCCAACGGTTGATGACGTCATGCCCATGGCGGTACGTCAGACGCTCCAGCCGGGAGCAGACTTCATCCGGGTGATCGAACCACGGTCGGTAGTCGTCAACGGAGTGCTGAACGCGCGCGGCGAGCGGCGCAGTGAGGCGCACGGAGGGAGAGTTCTGCATGGCGTTGTGCAGTGATTTAGGGACATAGAGCTGCCCGATCTTGGGAGACTCAGATTCCACCCACACGGTTTGGCTTGGGTCAAAGGCTCGCAAGGCATCAACGATACGGCTGTCAAAGGCGCGCGGTGAGGGCTGAGACGTACCGGGCGTCAGGCCGAACAGAGAGCCCTTGTGGTTGGCGAGGCCTTCCAAATCCAACACTTGGCCCCCAGCATCGCACAGGGCATCCAAAAAGCGTGTTTTGGCGGTCGCGGTCTGACCGGACACGACGCAATAGCGGTATTGCGGGGGCAAAACCTCAACGTGGTTAAGGACGTCGCGCCGATAGCGCTTGTAGCCACCGATCAGGGTTTGAGGGAGGAAACCGATCTCTGCCAACACCATCGAGAACGATCCCGAGCGCTGGCCGCCGCGCCAGCAATAGATCAGTGGTTTGAACCCACCGGGTTTGTCGAGGAAGAACGTTTCGATATGCGTGGCGATGTTTCGCGAAATCAACGCCGCACCCAGCTTCTTCGCTTCAAAGGCGGAAACTTGCTTATAGAGCGTCCCGACCTTCACCCGTTCCTCGTTGCTGAGGGCGGGCAAAGACAGGGCGCCGGGGATGTGGTCGTCGGCGAACTCAGCCGGGGAGCGCACATCGATGATCGCGTCATAGGGTGTTGTGGCCCAGTCATCTACGCGCGTTACGCCCATTGCTTCGTGACCTCTAGCTTTCCAGACGGTGTGAGCACGCCAACGGTTTGTGCGGCAGTATATCCAGCGGACTGGAGCGCAGAGAGGACCGCGTTTTCCGACGGGGCGGGCACGGAGACCAGCAGGCCGCCAGAGGTCTGGGGGTCGTGGAGAATGGCGCTAACTTCGGGTTGGAGGGGATTGTTCAACGCCGATGCCGTAGCGCTTTGATTTGCGCTAAGGATCGTTGGCCGAACACCTCGGCGGTAGGCGTCTAGCGCGCCAGCCAGCACCGGCAGGCGAGACGCGTCGATTGAAGCGCCCAACCCCGCAGGCAGGCTTGTTTGCAGGTGGCCCAGCAGCCCAAAACCAGTCACGTCGGTGCGCAGGCCAACCGCATGTTCGGCAAAGACCACTGCCGCCGCCGCATTGTCTTGCTCACAGTGGTCCATGACGGCCTGAACCGACAGCGGGTGGACCTTGCCCAGCATACGAGCGGCGAGGATCAAGCCGACGCCCAGCGGCTTGGTCAGGACCAGCACATCCCCCGCTTGTGGCGCTTTTGACGCGGGCGCGGTATCGCCGATGACGGTCAGCGCGGCGGAAAGCTCTGCGCCTTCAGCCGTGTGTCCGCCTATGACAGGCGCGCCGAGGCTGTTTAAGCCTTCTCTGAGTTGGAGCAAGTCGCGGGCGAGGATCTTTGGCTTGGCGTAAGGCAGGGTCAGGGCGGACAAGAGGCGCGGGTTCTTGGCGCCTGCGGCGTATAAATCCGACAGGGCATGAACGCCGGCAATCCGAGCAAACAGATAGGGGTCGTCAAAGGCGTCCCGGATGAGATCGACCGAACCAACTTGCGCGGCAGAAATCGGCGCGACATCGCCCGATGTTGCGAGCTCGCCCATGGTTTCACGCAGCACTTCGGGACCAACTTTACCGCCGCAGCCGGAACAGCGCATCGTCTCCGGAGCCGCTTCCATTTTGGCCACCATCGCCTCGCCAAAGAGGTTGTAGCGATCCATCCAGACCCGATCGATCGTGTCTTTCCATCGGAAAAGCGCGCGCCCCGGTGCACCGATGGCTAAGGGCCCCCAGATGGCGCAGGCACGACCAGACCCATCGCCAATCAGTTGCAAGCCCCGTTTCTGCATTCGCACGGGAACGGGCGCTGTTTCTTGTACCAACCGCCGGATGTTGTCGGTCAGACCCGGCCCGGCGCGTACAGCAAAGACGCCTGCTTTTTCACGGGGAAAAGCATCGTATGCCACGCAATCTCCCGCGCCTAAGACGTCTGGATGAGAGAGGGATTGCAGCGTGCCGCTGACGCGCATGAAACCGCGCTCGTCCGTCGCTACGCCGCTTTCGGACAGCCATGCGGGCGCTTTGGAACCAGTAACCAGCAAGGTCAAGTCAGCAGCAATCACCCCGTCGATAACCGGGCCTTGCGCGCTGATTTCCTGAACGTTCGCCCCCAAATGCAAAGTGACACCGCGCTGCTCAAGCGTTTGCTTGGCCCATCGGCCCGCAGCCGCAGGTAAGCGCGGGAGCAAAGTGCTGTTGCGGTCAATCAAGGAAAGCGCGCGATCAGGAAAGCGAGCAGATAGGGCTAAAGCCAGTTCGACACCGCCGGCACCGCCACCCACAATGGCAATCGAGCGCGCGCTTGCTTGTTCTTGCAAGCGCTCGAACCGCCGCGCAAACCCTTCGATCGGCTTAACCGGGGTCGCGTGCTGGTCTGCGCCAGGAATGGCGTGCAGGTCGGGGGAAGAGCCGACGTTTATTGATGCCGTATCAAAGGGCAGAGCCGGGCGACCGCGAAGGGCGAAGGCCTGTGCTATCGGGTCCAAACCTTCGATCTCGGCCACGATCAACCGGTGACCGCCCAGCACGCAAAGCCGATCAAGGTTCACGGAAATATCGTCCAGGCTGTACTGACCCGCCACAAAACCGGGAACCATGCCGGAATAAATGGCGGTGCGGGATCGGCTGACAAGGGTTACCCGCAGACCGGGCACCGGCTTCATCGCCAGCGCTCGCAACACCTCGACATGCGCATGACCACCGCCAGCGAGGACAAGGTCGTGCGTGATGGGGGCCAAAGGCGTCATGCTGATGCCTTACTTGGGTTCAAAGTGGCTGTCCGGATCCTTCGCGCTCCACTTAAACAGCGGCGGCAAGAAAAACGCCCAAAGGATACCGGCAATCAGATAAAAAGGTGTCTTAAGCAGAATAGGCCAACCGTCCGGCATGAACGACAACGCAGTCATCGCGACCCAGACGTAGACAGGAAGTCCGATCAAGATGATCAGAATAAGTATGATTGTTCTCCAGCGCATGAGAGTGAAATAGCCTTGAGTCAGGCAGAAGCCAAGGTGCCATACGATAGAGCAGCCATCACGCATTGGTGTGCGGGTCGCGGTTTGGCCGTATCCGTGGAGCGGCAGATCGGGGACGGAGCCCTAAATGTACACTGGCTGTTGACCGAGATCGGCACGGGGCGGACGCTGGTGTTTCGGCATCGCGGGCAGGGACATTGGCTCTCCCACGGCTATGGCGGCGAAGCCCGCGCTCAAACCGTGGCGAGACAGGCGGGGGTCTGCGCGCCAGAGGTTCTCTATGCTGATAGCTTCGGTCTGCTGATGGCCTTTGTGGAGGGCACGGCGGAACGAGAAACCGTGCTCTCGGCTGCCGCGCAGTCCTCGGGGTTTCGCAACGCGATCGTCTCGCAGTTGAAAATGCTGCGCTCAACGACGGCTTTTGCCTTTGAGGGCGATGACCGGGTAAGCTGGCTCACCATGGTGATTGAGCGCTATTGTCTGGCCCATACGCGATGGTTTTCGACGCTGGCTGATCCTGATCGAGCGCGGGGGCTGATGCAGCGTGTCGGGGAGTTGGGCTTTGAGACGCTTTGTCTAAGCCACGGCGATTTTCGGACGGGCAACCTGCTTTGCTCCGGTGAACAGCTCACAGGTGTGTTGGATTGGGAGTTTGCTGCCTATCGGCCTGTGGAGGCTGATGTTGGTTGGATGCTGTCGTCACCTTGGCGCTATTCCAGACCAGACCTCGCCGCCAGTGGTTTGATGGGTCGGCAGGATCTGCTTCGGGCGCTCGATGCGGAGGACACAGCGCGGTTACGCGGGTGGGAGGCATTGGCGCTGCTTCGGTGGGCGGTGATTGCTGCGCTGCAAGACGAGCGCCAGGGCGTTGATCGCGGGACCAACGCCGACGAGCAAGGGCTGCTTGCGGAAGCGGAAAGTCTGCTCCGGCGCTAGGATGCTTCTTCTTCGTTGTCCGCATCGCTTTCGACCTCGGCCAAGTACTTACCCATGGGCAATAAAGCCACCAGCGACAGCACCATCACACCAACAACCACGAACAGCTTGTATTGGCCGTAAGGGGCCAGCATTTCCGCGGGCGGGATATCCATGCGCAGAACGAAGTAACGCAGAGCCTCGTTCGCGACCGCTCCAGCGAGGAAAATACCCACATAGCGCCACGCCATCGAGTTCCAAACCGCATCGGGAAGCTCCACCGGCATGCGCTCGCCCAGCAGCACCTTGAACAGGTTCCGGCCAGCGAGCATGAACCCACTGAATACCGCCGCTAAGCCAACCCACATGATGGTTGGCTTCACCATCACAAAGTTTGGGTTCCCAGTGATCAGCGACAACACCCCCATGGGGATCAGAACCAGCGCAGATACCAGCGGCAGCCACGGCACCTTGCGCTCCGCGGTCCAAAGCCACGTTACGGAAATGGTGGTCATGACAAGCAAGGCCATCAACGCGAGGGCTTGACCATTACCAAAATCGGTTTCGACACCCTTCAAGACGCGCCCAAGGATGACCCAAATAATGATGGGACCAAGTTCGAGAGCAAATTTGAGTGTGGGGTTCATCGTTGGCTGGCCTTCGTGTGGCTGAGGTGATAAGGGCTCGACACAACCTAAGTACGTTTTGCCACCCAAGGGATCAAGTTTAATGCAGACAGAAGCACGGCGTATTCAAGGAACCGACGGGATCTCGTTACACCTGTGTGTCTGGTCTCCTGACGATATATTGGATGCCAAGGGCGTGATTCAACTGCTGCATGGTCAGGGGGAGTACTCTGGCCGTTACGAGCACGTGGCTCAGTACCTCACCGATCGCGGGTACATCGTTTACGCCAATGATCACCGCGGGCATGGACTGACGGTTTTTGAACCCGTCGAAAACGCACAGGAAGAGCACCTCATCCCCGGTCATATGGCGGATGAAGACGGCTGGAACAAATGCTTGGCGGACTTAGCCATCATTCGCGAGATCATCCGCTCGGAGCATCCCACTTTACCCTTTGTCTTGCTGGGACATTCGCTGGGTTCGTTCATGGTGCAAGACTTGCTGATTCAGGACAGCACGCGCTGGGACGCCGCGGTCTTACTCGGGTCTGCTGGAGGTCCGTTGACGCTTCAGCAGCGCGCGATGGAGGTCATCGTGCGCCTTCAATATTGGTTCAAGGGCAGGCGCGGGACCGCCACGTGGACGGATAAACTGGTGATGGAAGCCTTCGCCAAAGACATCAATATGCAGGAATACCGGGCCGAGTGGTTGAGCCATGATCCAGAAGTCATCTTGGCGGCAGAGAACGATCCGATGATGAACGTCATCGCCTCGGCCCAGCATTGGATTGATCTTGCCAAAGCGATTAAAAGCCGTGCGCGTCCTGAAAATATTGCCAAGGTACGAAAGGATATACCGCTTTGGATCGCATCTGGCGGAAACGACCCGCTGGGTCGGGGCGGTGTCGGCGTCGAAGGGTTGAGACAGGCCTACGAGACCGCTGGTCTGAAAGACGTCACCATGAAGCTCTATGAGGGTATGAATCACGAACTCCACAACGAAGTCATCCGTGATCAATTTCTTGGCGATTTACACGCTTGGTTGGCGTTGAAAACCGGCGGTTAAGACCGCTTATGACTGAAAGGGCAGGAATGCGATTCGGCATTGTTGGCAAACTGGTCTTTTGCGCCTAATCTATCCGACAATTCCTTTGGCTATAAACAGAGTGAGATCCAATGGCGCGCGTCACCGTTGAAGACTGTATCGAAGAAATTCCAAACCGCTTTGAGCTTGTTATCTTAGCGGCTCAGCGGGCCCGTCAGTTGGCTGGCGGCATTACCCCTGAAGTTTCTCGCGACAATGACAAGAACTCTGTCATTTCCTTGCGCGAGCTCGCCGGCCAGCGGGTCGATCAAGAAGAGCTGCGCGAGTCCTATGTTCGCACGCTCCAGCGCTATGTTGAGGTTGAGGAGCTGACAGAGCTTCCGGATTTCTCCGCGCAACGTCGTCAGCAGCAGCCAAGCAATCCGATGCTGCAAGACTTCTCGCCCTTTGGTGGGCGTCCTGCATCGTCCCCGGTTCTCGATGGCGGTATGCGTTTTGAAAACGTGGTGATCGAGGAGGACTAGCCCCGATTGTGCCTGGCCCTCTTGCCGAAATCGGCGATACGCCACAGAGCCTTGGGCCCGCCACAAGGGCTCAGTTGCTGAGCAGGGTGCAACTCGCGCACCCTGACTATGATACTTCGGTCGTTGCTGCGGCCTATGACTACGCCGAGACCATGCACGAGCCACAGCGCCGTGCCTCCGGCGACCCCTATTTCATCCATCCCGTTCGTGTTGCGCTTTATCTGGCTGAAAAGAAGCTGGACCCTGCAACAATCGCGACCGCCTTGCTGCACGATGTTGTTGAAGACACCGGGGCGACGAACAAGGACATCTGCAAGATGTTTGGCGGGACTGTTGGCGAGTTGGTTGAGGGCGTAACAAAACTCACGCACCTTGAGGTGACAAGCAATGAGGTGAAGCAGGCAGAAAACTTCCGCAAACTGCTCCTCGCGCTGTCCCGTGATATCCGTGTTCTGCTGGTCAAACTCTCCGACCGCCTGGACAACATGCGCACACTTCACTTCATCAAAAAGCCGGAAAAGCGCGCTCGGATTGCGACAGAAACGCTGGAAATCTACGCGCCCTTGGCGGGCCGGATTGGAATGGTTGACCTGCAGGAGGAGCTCGAAGACCTCTCTTTCAGCCATCTGATGCCCGAAGCGCGAGATTCCATCATGCAGCGAACTGAGTTCCTGCGGGATCAAGGCGATGCTCTGACTGTCGGCATTATCCAACAGCTGCGGGAGGATGTGAGCGACGTGGGTCTCGACATCGTTGAGATCAATGGCCGGATCAAAACGCCCTATTCCATCTGGAAGAAAATGCAGACCAAGGACTTGGACCTTGGGCAGCTCTCAGACATTGTGGCTTTTCGAGTGATCGTACCAACGCT
This sequence comes from uncultured Alphaproteobacteria bacterium, assembly GCA_905479265.1. GTDB lineage: Bacteria > Pseudomonadota > Alphaproteobacteria > UBA7985 > UBA7985 > UBA7985. Next base: position 27,990 of record CAJQLX010000019.1, on the reverse strand, counting down.
GGGTGATTGTTACGCCGCACTCGGAGCGCTGCACGCGAAGTATTCGCACCGCATGGGCCGCTATAAAGACTACATCTCGACACCCAAGCCCAATGGCTACCAGTCGATCCACACGGTAGTCATCGGCCCAGAAAGCCAGTCGATCGAAGTGCAAATCCGAAATCAGGACATGCACCGCCGCGCTGAGTTGGGTCTTGCCGCGCATTGGGCTTACAAGGACGGCACCGTTGCTGCGGATTTGGCGTCGGGTGATAATTACAACTGGGTCAAACAGCTGATCGACCTGCTGGAACAGTCCGAAGATCCCCAAGAATTCCTCGACAACACCCGCATCGACCTGTTCCAGAATCAAGTGTTCTGTTTTACGCCGCGCGGACACCTGATTTCCCTGCCGGGCGATGCCACGGTCGTCGACTTTGCCTACGCGGTCCATTCTGATGTGGGGAATACCTGCGTTGGCGCTCGGATCAACGGCAAAATACGGCCTTTGCACACTGTTCTGCGCAATGGCGACCAAGTTGATATCCTGCGCTCGAAAAACGCCGCTCCAAATCCTGAATGGCTGAACCTTGTTGCCTCGGGCAAGGCACGGGCGTCGATCCGTCGGTATATCCGAAACGCTGAACGGGATCAGCACGTTGCGCTTGGACGGCAGATTTTGACGCGCGCCTATCGAATGAATGAGGTTGAGGCCAAAGAAAAAGCGCTGGACGACATCGCGTCTAAGTGGCGTTTGGAAAATGGTGAAGATGTCCTCGCGCAGGTCGGCGCCGGTCTTATTCCGGCGGGCGACGTGGTTCGAACCCTGTTCCCGGGCATCGCGCGGGAGAACAGCGCAAAGACCAAAGACCAGCGTGCGCTTGATCGTCTCAAGTCCGGTGAGACACTGGAACGCGGTCAGGCTGACCCGACCAAGGTCGAACTCAAAGGTCTGATCAAGGGCATGGCGGTCCACTTTGCCCGCTGCTGTCACCCGCTGCCGGGTGAGCGCATTGTCGGTATTGTTGCGACGGGTAAGGGGATTACGATCCACACCATCGATTGCGATAATCTCGTCAACTTTTATGACCAGCCTGAGCGTTGGTTGGAGGTTGGCTGGGAAGCCAGCACCGAAACCCCGCATGTGGGCCGGTTGCGGGTCATTTTGAGCAATGAGCCGGGGGCATTGGGGACGTTGACGACGTTGATCGGGCGGACCGGTGGAAACATTCTGAATTTCAAATTTCTGAACCGGCAAACGGATTTTTTCGAAATTCTCGTTGATGTCGAGGTCGGCGATCTGCGCCAGCTCAACGTCATCATCGCCACGCTGCGCTCTGCGCCCTCCATTGAGAGCGTTGAACGACAGCGCGGCTAGACGGAACCGCTGTTCTAGACGTCGCGTTGGTTACTCAGCCCAAGAGGGCAAAGCCAGTCCGTCTTCATGACCGCATTTCCCCGACGTGTCGCCAGAGACGGTGTATTCCAACTGTGAGTAATGATCGCAGAAGGTTGAAGTGTCTTCGGATGTAAAGCCACCAAACTTGCGCGTCACGACCGAGGCGGTTTGTGCGCGAAGTTTGCCCGAGAGCAACTGGGCGTATCGCATGGGGTGCCAGCAAGGGTGGTTCGTGAATGCGTGGGCGGTGAAGCAACGGCTGCGGTTGTCCCACCAGCTTGCCTTGACAGCCCCTGTAGCATCGTGAATTTCGATCAGCTCTCCGCCGAGAAAGCCCCGCGTGTGCGTGTTCACGGCTGAATAAATGGCGCCCGCGTACCGAAACTGCATGAACTCTTCAGGCTCGTGCACGGGTGGGTGAGCCTGTGCCGCGGTTGCGGCGGTCGTTGCGGCGATTGCGGCCACGAGGATCATTTTCAGCATTTTCATGATGGATAGCCTTCCTATTCGTAGTCGCAGCGTTCGGAAGTATCGCGAGAAATTGTGTACTCCAACTGCGTATAGTGGTCGCAAAAGGTCGTCGCGTCATCGGTATCTGCCGATCCACCGCGCACGTTGAATGAGCGCGTGTAGGAGGCAGTTTTCATCCGGTTCTGAGCAACTTGGCGATACCCTGAGTCACTCCAACAGCCTTTCGAGGCATAAGCGTGCTGTGTGAAGCACCAGCCTCGACTGGACCACCAACCCGCAACATTGCCCCCAGCGCTGTCGCGAACTTCGATCAACTCAATGCCAAAAAGGCCGCGCTGATGGGTGTTCCAAATCGTAAAACTACCGTCAGCGGTATCGAAGCTCATGACTTCCTCAGGCTCCAGCTGGACCCAGCTGGCTGCAGCAGCCGGCGCAGGCGCTGCGTGATGGGGGTGCGCATTCGCGGTCGAAACCATTGTCGCGCCAATAACAAACAGACTCAGCAAAAACGGAAGAACTTTCATGAGTGCCTCTCGGTGGTAGTGATAAGGCCTTCTTACACGATTGTTATTAGTGATTATACCGTTTCAGGCTGATTTCGCTGAAATGCCTTATTCCCAATGCCTCAATAGCCGCAAAAACCCGATTTATCCTGCGAAACGATGGCTTCGAGTTTGGTGTAGTGATCGCAAGGGTCGTCGGATCGCTTGGCACCGGGGCCACTGTATGTTGGGCGTGACCGGTTGAGCTCTTGGGTAAAGCGCTCATGGTATCCACGGCGAGACCAACAAGCGTTGCTCAGGAAAGCCATTCTGGAAAAGCAATAAGGCCGGGATGTCCACCACGACCCTTTGGTGACGCCATTTGAGTCTGCGACTTTGATGAGGGTCATACCAAACAAGCCGACGGCATTGGTGTTGAAGACGCCCAGCAGCTCACCTTCATGCTCAAACTGAGTAACCAACTCCGGCCCTCTGACCATCGGCACAGCAGGGCGCTGCATGATGACTCTTGGGGCGGCAAGGTGGACGGGTTGCACAATCCTCGGCATGGGGCGCGGAGCGATGGGCTGGACCAAGGCGGGCTGGACGTAAGACCGGACAACAGGCCGAATCACTGGCCGAACCATTGGCCGAACAACGGGCATAACCACCGGCTGCGCCACGGTGCGCAGAACCGGAATTTGCGGCGTGTGCCCGGATTGAATGAGAACGGGCTCGCTCGCCTCGACCGACACGTGGTGGTCTATTGGGCGCCCCAAGGCCACGCGAATGCATGGACCGTCTGTCGCCATCCCAAGAATTGTTGGCAAGGTCGTTTCCGGGCAGTCGCGATGGCTTTGCGAGACGACCTGCTGACCGGTGATGATGGTGCCATCGCCAGTATGCGAATGCGGAATGAGACCGTCTGGGCCATAAGATGGTGGGTGTGCTTCAGCTGTGGTTGCAATAAAACCATGTAAAAACAATGCACTAGCGGCAAGCAGGAGGGGCTTCATATCATTCTCGCATCAAATATATTCTGCGACCAAAGAGCGTGGCTTTAGCCATAAATAGAGAAAGACCTGCATTTTTGATGCCAGCTATTGTCCGCGAAAAAGAGAAGACAGAAAGGCCGTTGAATGGGTTTGCCTCAATATTAGGCAAAGTGCCAAAATGTGGCTAGAAATGCGCACTAAGTGTGCTAATCGCCGGATCCAGTATCGTAATGGATGGCTTTTGCCTAAGGAACTGGCAAAGCCGCCTTCGTGTTCTGTAGTGATGTAGTTTGTAAAAAGGTGCTGATCCATGTCTTCAGCTGATATCGCGTGGCTTCTTACCGCCACTGCGTTGGTCTTGTTTATGACCCTTCCGGGTCTTGCGTTGTTCTATGGCGGCTTGGTTCGCGCTCGCAACGTTCTCTCTGTCCTCATGCATTGTTTCATGCTCGCCGCTGTAATGTCTGTCGCTTGGGTCGTTCTGGGTTACAGCCTGGCCTTTAGCGGTTCTGGTCAATTCATCGGTGATTTGGCAAATGTGTTCATGCTCGCGACGCCGCGCGGTGAAGATCAATTGTTTGCCCTGTTCCAGATGACCTTTGCGATCATCACGCCAGCGCTGATCATCGGTGCCTTTGTCGAGCGTGTTAAGTTCGGTTTTGTGATCCTGTTCTCTTTGCTCTGGATGTTGCTTTGTTACGCACCTGTGGCCCATTGGGTCTGGGGCGGCGGTATTCTGTCATCAGACAGCAGCATCGGCCTGTTTGCTGGTTTGGGCGTCCAAGACCTTGCAGGCGGCGTCGTGGTCCACACCACCGCCGGTGTCGCGGCCCTGGTCCTTGCCATTATGATCGGCAAGCGTCCGGGCTTTCCAACGTCCATTCAGCCGCCGCACCAGCCGGTGTTGGTGATGATTGGCGCTTCCATGCTGTGGGTCGGCTGGTTCGGCTTTAATGGCGGCTCACCCTTTGCTGCGAATGGCGATGCCGTGGCGGCGGCTTTTGTAACCCACATTTCCGCTGCGACGGCGTGTTGTACGTGGATGCTATGGGAGCGGTTCCGCTTTGGGAAAGCGTCGCTGATTGGCATCGCGACGGGCATGGTGGCTGGTTTGGCGTCGATTACGCCTGCGGCAGGTCACGTCGGACCAATGGGTGCGCTGGTGATCGGCGGCGTTGCCGGTATCCTGTGTCAGGAAATGATCAACGTTGTGAAGCAGGCCTTTCGCATCGATGACAGCTTGGACGTCTTTGCTGTTCACGGTATCGGCGGTATCTGGGGCACCTTGGCGCTTCCGTTCCTCGCGGCGGCTGGTTTGGGCGGCGCGGGCTTGGGCGAGGGCGTTTCTGCTGTTTCCCAGTTTGTGGTTCAGGTTGCCGGCGTGGTTGTCGTGGCGCTGTTTACCATCGTTGTGACGGTCGTCCTTGCCATGGTGTGCCGCGCGCTTGTGGGCATGCGTACCGATGCGGATACTGAGCAGGAAGGTCTTGACCTGACGGCGCACGGTGAACGGGCTTACGATCTGTCCTAAGACCGATGAATGGCTTAGAAAAAAAAGGCTCGGCGTGCTGTGCACCGGGCCTTTTTTTATGTTCTGGCGGGCGAGGCTAGTTATCGAGGATCGCGGCGATGGCGGCTTCGCAGTGAATGGCTGAGGTGTCAAAGCAGGGAACGTCAATCTGGCTTTGGTTGATCAGCATCCCCACTTCGGTACAGCCAAAAATAACCCCATCGATGCCGCGTTCGCGCTGATAGTATTTGATGATGTTCAAATAGGTTTCGCGGCTGGCTGCTTTGATCTCACCCTGCACCAACTCGTTATAGATGATGTTGTGTACCGTCGTCCGGTGCGGTTCCTCGGGGACAACAACCTCGCACGCCGCGCCGTGCTCAACGCGGTCGCGATAGAAGTCTTTTTCCATCGTAAACCGGGTTGCGAGCAGTAAGGGGCGTTTCACGCCCGCGCCGCGCACTGCGCCCGCTGTTGCGTCGGCGATGTGAACCAGCGGCACGTCAGCCGCCGCTTGTACCGCATCCGCCATCAGGTGCATGGTGTTGGTCGCAATGATGATCGCTTCCGCTCCCCCCGCTTTCAAGCTGCGCGCGGCTTCGCACATGAGATCAGACAGGTCATCCCACTCACCCTCGGCTTGCAGCTGGGCGATGGGGGCAAAATCCATGTTCCACAGCAGCAAGGGCGCCGAGTTCAGTGGGCCTTTGGCGTCTTTAACTTGCTGGTTCAGGTAGCGGTAGTAAACAGCTGTGCTTTCCCAGCTCATGCCACCAATGATACCCAATCGTTTCATCTTGCTCTCCGTCTGGAAACACGCATTGTGGGGAACGTACTCGTGAGGAAGACACATGAACATAAGTGATCCCGGCAAGGCAGGTTTTGACGCATCACGGCTTGACCGCCTGACCCACTGGATGCAGCGCTACGTTGATGCGGGCAAGATTCCCTTTGGTCACGTGGTCGTCAGTCGTGACGGGCAGCCTGTTTTCTCAAGTCATGTCGGCATGGCGGATGTTGAGGCGCAGCGACCCTACACCCAGGACGCCTTGGTAAGGCTCTATTCCATGAGCAAACCCGTTACGGCTGTGGCTTACATGCAGTTGGAGGAGCAGGGGTTGATCCATTTGGATGATCCGCTCGAAAAATGGCTGCCTGAATTTGCCGATACGCCTGTTTTCGAGCGTGTTGCGCCCCGCGTGAACTCCAAGCGGCCCATGAGCCGTTCGATCACGATGCACGACTTACTCACGCATCGCGCTGGCCTGTCGTATGGGATCTTTGCCGGCGATCCGGTGGCCGCAGAGTACCTTCGGCGGCAAACCGACTTTAACACCCATGACGGCACACTGGCCGAGGTGTGTAAGCGGCTCGCGACGATACCTTTGGCCTTCGACCCCGGCACACGCTGGCATTACAGTGTGTCGCTCGACGTATTGGGGCGTGTGATTGAGGTGGTGTCCGGGAAGACGCTGGATCAGTATTTCCGAGATCACATTTTCGACCCACTGGAAATGCACGACACGTCGTTTCAAGTGTCCGCTGACAAGAAACACCGGCTCACGGCGCTGTACACGAAAACCGCTGATGAAAAGATGAAACTGGTTGAGACCGGCGAAGCGTCCCTTTGGGCGGACGAAGCCAACCCAGTGACCTGTTTTTCTGGCGGCAGCGGTCTGATCGGGACCATGGCCGATTACTGGAAGTTCGTGGAAATGCTCCGCGGGCAGGGGCAGGGCAGCAACGGTGCCCGCATCTTGGGTGCGCGAACTGTTAAGCTCATGGCCAGCAACCACTTACCCGGCGACATCGCGTCCATGGGCGTGGATAGTTTCGCCGAGGTCAGCTTTCACGGTGTCGGTTTTGGGCTTGGCATGTACTCGATTATTGACCCTGCAAAAACGGGCATGATTTGCACGCCGGGTGAGTTCGGCTGGGGTGGGTTGGCGTCCACAGTGTTTTGGGTGGATCCGGTTGAGGACATTACCGCAGTGTTCTTGACGCAACAGATACCGTCCAGCGGTTATCCCCTACGCAGAGAATTGCGTGGGTTGGTTTATGGAGCCTTGGCGGAGAGCCGCTGATGGGTGTAGTACACGAAAAAGCTAAAGTTATGCGTCGCCGGGAGAAAGCATAAGATGACTAAGTCCGTTGATTTCTATTTCGATTTTGGTAGCCCTGCGACCTTCCTTGCGTACACGCAAATTGGCAAAATAGCGGAACGCACGGGCGCGGAAATAAACTGGAAGCCCATGTTGCTTGGCGGTGTTTTCAAGGCGACAGGCAATGCCAGTCCCGTTCTCATTCCGGCCAAGGGTCGCTGGATGGGCCGCGACCTGAGCCGTTGGGCCAAGCACTACGGCACCGAAATTCGCTACCCCGCGGGTTTTCCTCTTAACACCTTGCCGCTCATGCGCGGGGCCATTGGTTATCTGCGTGAAGACGAGGCTCAGTTCCACAAGTACGTCAGCATGATCTTTCATGCCATTTGGCACAATGAAGTCGACGTGCGTGACCAAGACCGTTTTGGCGCGCTGCTGGTGGAACATGGTTTTGACCCCGGCGCGTTCCTGATGATGATCGCGGATCAAGAAGTCAAAGATGACTTGATGAAACGCACAGAGGAAGCTGTCGAAAATGGCATCTTTGGCGCACCATCTTTCATGATCGATGGCGTCCTCCACTTCGGTCAGGATCGCTTGGATTGGGTGGAGCGGGCTCTTCAGGACTAAGCCGCTTTTCGCCTGTTTTTCAATAATACAGAAACTGCTTGCTCAACCCCTATGACTTGCCCAAGGTAATACTTGATAAAGTGGCAAGTCTGGGGTGTTTTTTTGCTTTTAAGCCGCGAAAGTAGACAAGGTCTGACATTGATCAGTCCGCCATTGCTGTACGCGCTTATTATGCTCGCTGCGCCCTTAGCTATGGTCGTTACTTTTAGCTTCTGGAGCCAAAACTACCTCGACCTCGATACCACAATTACATTGAAAAATTATAAGGAAGCATGGAGCAAGCCGATCTATCGGGTTCTGATCCTGCGGTCTTTGAACATCTCGATCATGGTGACTCTTGTTACCGTGCTTCTCGCCTTTCCCATGGCTTACTTTCTGTCGTTTCGGGTTAAGCGGAACAAGGCGCTGTGGCTTTTTCTTATCACCATTCCGTTTTGGACCAGCTACTTGTTGCGCGTGTTCCTGTGGAAAGTGATCCTTGGATATAATGGCGTTCTGAATTCGGCGCTGATGGGGTTGGGGATCATCGACGAGCCGATGACCTTTATCCTCTACAATCTGAACGCTGTGGTGATCACGCTCGCCCACGCTTGGGCGCCCTTTGCGATACTACCGATTTTCGTATCTCTGGAGCGGATCGACCGATCCCTGTTGGAAGCTGCCGAGGATTTGGGTGACGGGCCGTTTCGTCGGTTTTTCCGCGTGACACTGCCGCTGGCTATGCCCGGCGTGATCGCTTCGACGTTGATTGTTATGATCCCGACCGTTGGCGACTTCATCACGCCAAAGTTGGTCGGTGGAACCGATGGTTTGATGATCTCCAACATGATTCAGATTCAGTTTGGCAAGGCCAACAACGCGCCTCTTGGCGCGGCACTGGCCATTGCTTCCATGGTCATCGTTGGTTCGGTCAGCTTGGTCATCTTTATTGCTGGGCGATGGTTCCGGGGGAGAGCACAATGAGACTGACGCGGTTCCTGTCCAAAAACTGGCTACTGACCTACGCAGCGCTCTACGTCGCGTTTCTCTATGCGCCCGTAATCTTGTTGCCGCTCTTCGCCTTTAACGAGTCCACCATCATCGCCTTTCCGCTCACGGGTTTCACCACAAAGTGGTTCACGGTCCTGTTCGAAAGTACGGCCCTGCATCAAGCCGTAAAGAACAGCTTGATCATTGGTGTGGTAACGGCGGTATTGAGCACCATTCTCGGCACCTGCGCCGCGCGGGCGATGGTGCGGTTCGGCTTCCCCTTCAAGCGCGGTATTGTCAGTTTCATCATGCTGCCATTGGTCCTGCCGGAGATCATTGTGGCGGTGGCGTTGCTGGTGCTGTTGATGCAGCTCGGGTTTCCGCTGTCGATCTGGACGGTGATCGGCGGGCATGTCCTGATCTGCGTGCCGTTTTCAGTCGCTATCCTCAGTTCCGCCTTCCAGGGCCTGGACAAAAATCTTGAGGAAGCATCGCTCGATTTGGGTGAAACCGGGTGGGGTACGTTCCGCCGGGTTATTTTCCCGCTGATCCTGCCGGGCGTGATTTCCAGTCTGCTGATCACCTTCACCATTTCGCTGGATGAGTTCATCATCGCGTTTTTCCTGACAGGGACCGACGTTACGCTGCCTGTCTACATTTGGAGCCAATTGCGCTTCCCCGCCAAATTGCCGTCTGTCATGGCGCTAGGCACCATCTTGCTCGTTCTTTCCGTGCTCCTGCTGGTGCTTGGCGAGTGGTTCAGGCGCCGCTCAGCGAAACAACAAGGCCTCGACCCGGCATCGGGTGGAGGGTTCATGCAATGACCCAGAACCCGATTATTGACATCAAAAACGTCCACAAGTCCTTCGGTAAAGTTGAAGCGTTGAAAGGGGTCAATCTCAGGATTGAAGAGGGCGAGTTCTTTTCCCTGCTCGGGCCTTCGGGCTGCGGAAAGACAACGCTGCTGCGGATGATTGCGGGATTTGAAGAGCCAACCTCTGGGGCCGTGATTATCGGTGGTGAGCCTATGATGGGCATCCCCGCAAACAAACGTCCGACCAACATGGTCTTTCAAAGTTACGCCATTTTCCCGCATTTGAGCGTTTCGGATAACGTCGGTTATGGCTTGGCAAAGAAGAAGATGAGCCGGTCGGAAATCGCGGAAGAAGTGAACAACGCTTTGGCGATGGTTGATCTTGTTGGCTACGGCGATCGTTCAGCGCATGAGCTCTCTGGGGGTCAGCGACAGCGGGTCGCTTTGGCCCGCGCTCTGGTGATGAAACCACGCGTCGTTCTGCTAGACGAACCGCTTTCTGCCCTTGATAAAAAGCTGCGTGAGCAGATGCAGATCGAGCTGCGGGAATTGCAGCAATCGGTGGGTATTACCTTTATCCTCGTAACCCACGATCAAGAAGAAGCACTGATCATGTCCGATCGGATTGCGGTTCTGTTTGAGGGTGAAATCGCACAAGTGGCGACGCCGCAAACGCTCTATCAGCAGCCGGTGAATGAGCGTGTTGCGTCATTTATTGGCGTGATGAACTTCTTGCAGGCTCAGGCGACTGAAAGCGCAGACGGTGGACTTGGTCTCGAAATCCCCGCGCTGGGTGACGTCGCGATTGCTAAGGCCGCGCGGCCAGAGGATTTGCCGGCTGCTTCGATTGATCGCATTGGCGTGCGGCCAGAAATGCTGACGATCCTCTTTGACGAGAGTGATCATGCTGAATGTGAATCAGAGGGCGTGGTTGTTGGTGCGTCCTATTATGGCGATATGACCTACTACAGCGTTCAGTTGCCAGAAACCGAGGAGCTGACCACGGTTTCAATGCGCAACACGGCCGGACGTTCCATCGTTGCTTCGGGAACGAAAGTGCGGATCGGTTGGGGCGCGGACTCGATCGTTTTGTTTTCCTAAGACCCGGACCGAGAAAACCATGTCAACAACAACCGCACTTCCCCCACTAAGCCAATTGTTAAACAGGCATCGTTCTGGCTATGCGCTGGCGCAGGGTTTTTACGCCTCGGCTGAGGTCTTCGAGCGGGACGTTGAAGCGATCATGATGCAGGAGTGGCACTTCGCAGCCTTGGCCAACGAAATGCCTGCGACCGGCGATTTCAAGGTCTTCGAACTGCTCAAGGAATCAGTGATCATCGTTCGGGGTAAAGACGGCCAAATTCGAGCCTTTGCCAACGTTTGCCGGCACCGCGGGTCTCGTGTTTGCTTGGAGCATCAAGGTTCGGTGAGCCGGTTTGTCTGTCCTTACCACGCTTGGACTTATGGGTTGGACGGCGCGCTGCTGAATGCGCGGATGATGGGGAAAGACGTGGACCGCGATACGCTGGGGCTGAAGCCGGTTGCGTGTGAGCTGTTTCATGGGATGGTGTTCGTGAGTTTCTCGGAAACCCCCACCAGCTTTGATGCCATGCGCGCAGAACTCGATGGGCCCCTGAAAAACTTTGGCTTGGACCGCACCAAGATTGCGCGACGGGTGAGTTACCCCGTGGCCGCCAATTGGAAGCTGCTGGTTGAGAATTACAACGAATGCTACCACTGCGGCCCGGCACACCCCGAATTCAAGCGCGCTCATCCGACCCACATGTCAGCCGACAAAGTCGAGCCTTACAACGAGGCGATGGAGGCGCGGGCCGCGGCGCAGGGCGTATCCACCGCCTTTATCGACCGGGTTGGGCCGCTGTGTCCTGATGGGTCGGTTGATTATACCTACAGCCGCCATTCCCTGTACGAGACCCATGATACCGGAAGTGAAGACGGAAAGCCGCTTGCGCCGCTGCTGGGTCGCTTGAAAGGCTATGATCAAGGGGCCAGCGACCTCTATGTCGGCATGTTCAATCCCATGCTGATCTACAACGATTATGCCGTGCTTTATCGCTTCGTTCCGATCAGCCAGGGTAAGTCCGTGCAGGAAATCATCTGGCTGGTTCACGAAGATGCGGAAGAAGGGAGTGACTACGATTTGGAGCGCCTGTGTTGGCTCTGGGATGTCACAACCGTTGCGGACAAACATATCATTGAGAAAAACCAAGAGGGCGTGAATTCGCGTTTTTATGAACCCGGCCCGCTGGCTGAAATGGAGTTCTATACGCAGCGCTTTCTAGACTACTACGTCGCCAAATTGAGCGCTTAAGTTCGAAGCTTGGCGGCGGCTGCTGGTAAAGGGAGGATCCATCACCATGACCGCTGACAGTGAAATGAACTATGACGACCGGCACATTGCGACGCTGGAGGATATTTGGGGTGAGGGGTTTCTGTCACCCGGTGGTCCGGACGAGGTTGCTCGTGTCATTGAGGGGCTGGACCTGCGCGGGAAGCGCGTGCTGGATATTGGTTGCGGCTCCGGCGCCATAGCCGTTTTGCTCGCAAGGGACCACGGCGCAGCGGAAGTGGTTGGCATCGATGTCGAAGACGATGTGGTCAACGCTGCAAAGCGATTAGCCGTAAAAGACGGTGTGGCCGATCGGGTGAGCATCCTCAAGGTTGATCCGGGCCCGCTGACCTTTGAAGACCAAAGCTTCGATGTTGTTTTCTCTAAAGATTCAATCATCCATATCCCCGACAAAGAAGCATTGAGCCGGGATGTTTTTCGGATTTTGGTCCCGGGCGGATGGTTTGCGGCTTCAGATTGGTTGATGTCGCATGACGGTGAACCCAGCCCGGAAATGAAGACCTACATAGCAGCAGAAGACCTCGATTTTGCGATGGCGTCGCCGGACCGGTATCAGCGTGCTTTGGTCGCTGCAGGATTCCAGAGCGTGGCACTGCGCAACCGCAATCCATGGTATCGCGATTTAGCGCGCGAAGAATTGGCGTATTTGCAGGGCGAGGGTGCCAAGCGGCTGGTTGAGGACTTTGGCGCGGAATTTCATCAGAGCCTGATTGATACGTGGGAAAAGATGATTGTGGTGCTGGACACGGGCGAGCACTGTCCTCATCACCTGCGCGGTCAACGGCCTGCATAGGCGTCCGCGTACTTTGGTTCAGAAAAGAAAACCGCCCTCCAGAATAGACGCTGAAGGGCGGTTTTTTACGTTTAGAAACGGTGCTTTAAGGCTGATTAGAAGCCTGCTTTGATCAACTCGAACTCAGCGATCATAGCTTCGCGCAGTGCGGACGGCACTGGACCCTGCCACAGCGTGCCAGCACGCAGTTTCTCGCTGGTCTCCAGACCAACGGCCGCAAGATCAGCTTCCGACATGCCCGCCATTGCGACAGCATTGGAGTGGCCATAGCCCCACCATGTCACAATGTATTCAGCCGTATACGGCTCAAGCCACGCGTTGATGAAGTCATAGAACTTGTCTTCGGAGCCCGGTGCGTTGGTGGTCTTGGAGTAACCACAAACCCAGCTAGAAGCGCCTTCGTCCGTGTCCCGCTTCATCGCAATCGGGAAGCCTTCGTAGCTCATGGTCGAGAAGGTCTCGTTCCATGCCCACGCCAAGTAGACCTCGCCACTTTGCATAAGCTGCGAAAGGGATGCGCCGTCCGACCAGTAAGTGCGAACGTTCTGGTGAACATCGCGCAGGAACTGGGAAGCGGCTTCGAATTCAGCCTCAGTGGCTGTCGCCCAATCCTTCACGCCAATCGCAAGGAAGCCCAATGCATAGGCATCGTCTACGTTGTCTGGCAGTGAAATCCGGCCCTTATGGACAGGATCGGCAAAGGCATAAAGGGATTGAATGTCAGCTTCGGCGAGCAACTCGGTGTTGTAGGTTGCGGCTGTGTTGCCCCAGTCTACGGGAACGAAGTAGTACTCACCATCTTTCTGGAAGGCTGGAATATCACGGAACGAGGTTTCGATTTCGTCCCAACGATCGATGCGTGAAATGTCCAACGGCGCGATCAAGCCTGCTTCAATCCACTTCGGAACAGACTGGGAGCATGGGTGAACCACGTCAGCCCGGAAGCCCGTACGAAGCTTTTGGAACGCTTCTTCTTCGTCACCGAAGTAGGTAAAGGTTGGATCCATGCCGTGCTTGGCAGTGTAGGCGGTGAAGAACTCAGGATCTTCATAACCTGCCCAGTCAAACACAACCAGCTCAGAGTCTTGTGCAACAGCAGCGCTGCTCACCATCGTCATAGCCCCAATTGCGACAAGGGCTGTTTTCATCAGATGTTTCATCTCTTTTTATCTCTCTCTCTCTCAGTTTTAATTTCAATTCCTCCCCAGCCATGATCCTCAGCCTCAAATTGTTTGATTAAGGCGGGAATGACTGGACCCTAAAATCCTCCTTCTTTCGTCTTGTTTTGTTTAATTACATGCCCAATTGACGTTCAACGGCCTCAAGAGCTTGTTCCAGAATATCAAACAATTCATCAATTTGCTCGATAGTGATGATGAGTGGGGGTGAAAACACCGCCATATTGATCAAAGGACGAACCAGTAGCCCACGTTCTTCGCAGGCGTCATCGATCATTTGACCCAACTGTCGCTCTGCTTCGAGGTTTTCTGCTTTACCTTCGATACATCCCAAAAGGCCCATACCTCTGGCGTCGCCAACGATCGAAAAACGCGACAGGGCGCGCAGGCGCTTTTGGAAGTAGGGGGAGATTTCCTTGACGTGGGCAAGGATCCCTTCGTCTTCTAAGATTTCGATGTTTTTCAGCGCGGCGGCACAGGCGACGGGATGCCCGGAATAGGTATAGCCGTTGGAGAACAGCACCGGATCGTCAGGGTCTGCGCATTTTTCCATTACAGCATCGGAAATGATGCAGGCACCGAGCGGCAAGTAGCCGGAGGTGATGCCTTTCGCGCAGGTGATCATGTCTGGCTGAATGTCGAATACAGTTTCCGAGGCAAACCACTCACCCAAGCGCCCAAAGCCCGTGACGACCTCATCGGAGATGTAGAGGATGTCGTGGGCTTTGCAGACGTCAAAGGTGCGGCGGTGGTAACCCGGCGGTGGAACAATGACCCCGCCAGAGGCCAAAATGGGTTCAGCGATGAACGCACCGATTTTGTCTGCGCCCACCTCTGCAATCATACGCTCAAGATCGCTGACCTTTTCATCGCACCACTGCTCAACACTCATCCCGTCAGGACGGCGATAAGGATTGACGTCAGGGAGGAAACGGACCAGCCGTTGTTCCGTATCAAAACGCGTTTTATCGCGTTCTTTGCCCGTGACGGTTTGCGCGAGGTAGGTGGACCCGTGGTAGCCTTTTTCCCGGGCCAGCACGATTTTCTTATCAGGCCGACCAAGGCGATTGTTCATGAAGTGCATGGTCCGCAGCGCGGTATCGACCGCCGTAGAGCCGCCCGTGGTGAAAAACACGTTGTTCAGGTCGCCTGGTGCCATGTCTGCGAGTTTCTTTGCGAGAATGCTCGACGGTTCGGTCGTGTTGGTAAACGGCGACGTGTAGGGCAGTTTGAGGACTTGGTCTGCGATGGCACTGGCCATTTCTTCGCGGCCATAGCCAATCTGCATGCACCACATTCCAGCAGGACCATCGAGCAGCTTTCGACCCTTGTCGTCGGTCAAATAAATGCCTTGAGCGCGTTCTACGAGAATATTGTCGTAGCCTCGCCAAGCATCCATAGCGGCCCAAGGATGGAGCTGATGGTTGCGGTCCCATTCATGCAAAGTGGCAACATCAGGTTGGTTCGACAGCGTCATGGTATGAATGCCTCAGCGTTTGGATCAAAATGGGCGCGGCGGGGTCGCACGCGCGCGTGGATGGGAGAAGAACGGACTGGTTTGGACCGTGACAGGGACCAAGCGGCGGTCCCATTGGCCCTCTTCATGGACATAGATTTCAGCCCACAGATCGTCTTGGACTTGCCCGCCATAGGGCGCTTTGAGCTCGGCAAGCGCGATGTTTCGTTTCGTCGTAGGGGACCAAGCGCCGGAGGTCACATGACCCACTTCCTTGGTTTTTCGATGATAGAGCAGCGCGCCATTTGAGGGCTTAAAGCCGCCCAGTTCGATCTTGACCAAGTGGGTGCGCAAGCCTTTTTGGCGCTGCTGAAGGAGCGCGCGACGGCCATTGAAGTGGTCTTTTTCGAAATCGACCAAGCGCTCAAACCCAAGTTCGAGCGGGGTTCTGCCGCGTCCGAGGCGGAGGGTCGAGTGGATGGGCTGAAAGTCGACTTGTGCGGCTATAAACCCCGCTTCAATCCGTGCAAGGTTGAGTGCTTCGAAACCGATGGCCTTCAGCCCCCAATCCCGCGCTGCGTCCCACAGCCGATCCCAGAGGGCGAGCCCGTCCGCGTTCTTCATCCACAACTCATAGCCAAGATCGCCGGTGAAGCCGGTCCGAGAAATCCATAGTCCCGGCTCGATTTCTGCGAGGTCAAAGGGCTTCAACGCAGCGGCAGCGTCAAGGCCTGCGTCTTTAAGAATGGAAAAGCTGGTTGGACCCTGGAGCGAGAGGCCACTGATGGTGTCAGATTCATCGGTAACCTGAACATCAAACCCCCAAGCCGCATCGAGCACCCAGCCCAGCATGCGCTCTTGGCAGCAGAGGCGGAAATCGTCAGGCCCAAAGCGGAAGAGTGTGCCGTCATCGATGACCATGCCTTCTTCATCACACCATAGCGTATAGCCGACGCGGCCAGGGCGGATCTTGCGGACGTCGCGGGTCATCATGCGGTTGAGCATGGCCTCAGCATCTGGACCTTGGATGCGATATTTGTGCATCGGGGAGACGTCAAACAGCGTGGATTGGTTTCGAATGGCGAAGTATTCGAACTCCATATTTTCGATCACAACAGCGGATTGATAACCCGCCCATCCCATCCAGCTTTTGGCAGAACTCAGGGCTTCGAGGCGTGGTTGGAACACTGTTGGGATTAAACCCAATGGAACCGCTTCTTCGAGAGTTCGCGCGGCACTCGTATCTGTCATCACAACGCTCCGTCCTTGAGCGCTTGAAGCGCGCTGTTGCGGCCCGGTGCGCCATTAATGTCACCACCGGGATGGGCGGAAGCGCCGCACAAATACAGACCTTCGACCCCGCATTGATAATGCGCCATGCCGTTGATGGGCCGAACGTTCAGAATCTGATCGATCCCCATTTCGCCATGGTGCCAATGCCCACCGGCTGCGCCAGTTTCGGTCTGAATGTCCGTGGGCGTCAGCAATTCGCTGTGCTGCACCCTGTCGCCGATGCCCGGCGCATACGCTTCCAGCACGGCCATGATCTGCCGTTCCGCCTTGGTCCGCAGGGCGTCAGTCCAACCGCCCGGCGGATCATGAGGCATATAGCCAACAACGGCGGAAAGGGTTTGAGGGGTTTCTGGCGTGTGGGCGTTCGGGAGCAGGATTTCCAGCGTTGGAGCCTCGGAAAAGCTGCCATACTTCACCGGGTTAAACGCGTGCTCCACATAGTCGGAACTGGGCGCAATCAGCAGGCGCGCTTGGTGCAGCGGGGCGGGAAGTCCGCTGAACTCTGGACGCGCCTTGAGCAGCAAATTGAGCTTTCCGGCTGTTCCCTTTGCCCGGAGGTTTTTGGCTCGACGGGCGATTTCTACGTCAAAATGCTGGATGCCGGCGAGGTTTATCGTCGCTTGAGGGCCGATGCTCGACAGTACGGCCTTTGCATGGATGACGGTGCCGTCGTCAAGTTCCACACCGTGAACCCGGTCGCCTTGGACCAGCACGGATCGAACCGCGCTTTGGCGCTTGATCACGCAACCGGCCCGGGCTGCCGCATCTTCGAAGGCTGCCACAGCCGAAGCCATGCCGCCAACCGGTGCGCGCAGGTTGGCCCCATTGCCCAATCGATACAGCAAGCTAAACAGCGTCCCCGGAGCTTTGGGACCAGAAAATGACCCACGTACGGCATCAGCAGCCATTGCACCGGCCAAGGGGCCGTCATCCAGATCATCGACCATGAGATCGTGAACATTGGTCAGCAGCGCACGCAGAAACTCGCGCATCTCGACCTTGCCCATGCCTTTCAGCCCCAGACCGATGCCGGCAAGGCCCATGAGCTCCCCAAAGGTCTCAGGGTCGGTCCAGCTGCCGCTGAGTTTGGGCGGCGTTCGCAGGGATAGGCGCGAAAGCAGCGTGGCGAAGCGCTGTAGACGGGTCTGTAGCGTGGCGAAGGCCACTGCTTTTGGATGCAGCGCACCATCCATCATGCGCGCCTTTCCGCCGTCGATCTCGACGTGTTCGCCATTAGGGGCAAGCGACACGGTGGTCAGGTTACGCGCGTTGAGCCGTAGCCCTAACTCGCGCTCGACCTTGGGGTTCAGGTTATAGAGTAAATGAGCCAGCCGAGAGGTAAATGAGGGGGCTTCTGCACCACCAACGCTCATCATACCCCCAAGGACGCTGGAGCGTTCTAGAACACAAACGCTGTGCCCTTTGCGGGCTAAAGTCGTTGCCGCAGTGAGGCCATTGTGGCCACCGCCGATGATAACGGCATCAAAGTTTTGAGTGGTATTGCTCATCCTTGGCCGCCTTAATCCGTGTAGACAGGCATGGCCTGTCCTTTGCCGACGTCTCGCAGGATCTCGCGGGCCGCATTGGCACCCGGCGCTCCCATCACGCCGCCGCCCGGGTGGGTGGAGGATCCAACAAGATACATGCCGTCAATCGGGGTTCGATACTGCGCATAGCCCGGAACGGGTCGGTTAAAGAGCAACTGGTCGAATGTCAGCTCGCCTTGGAAAATATTGCCTTCGGTCAGACCAACCTCCTGCTCCAACTCATAGGGTGAGCGGACCTCGGCGTGGAGGATGTGGTCGCGTATGCCGGGGCAGGCTTGCTCCATCTTGTCGAAGACACAGGTGGCAAAAGCCTGTCGCTGGGTTTCGTTCCAATTGTCGGGGCTGCGGACGCCATCGACTTCGAGGTCATAGGGGGCGTACTGCACAAACACCGTCATCATGTGCTTACCCGGTGGCGCCATCGTCGGGTCAATTTGGGTTGGGATGAGCATGTCGAAATAGGGTTCTTGAGACCAGCGGCCAACTTTCCAGTCATCGTAGGCTTTTTCGAGCTCTTGCAGACTGGTGGAGCAGTGCATGTCACCGCTCAGGAACCGTGCGCCGTCGGGGGCTGCGGGGAAGGTTGGGAAACGGTCCAGTGACACGTTGATTTTGCCGCTCGATCCCCGCGTTTTGAAGCGCTTTACGGCGGTAACAAATTCGCTGGGGAGGTCACTTTCAGCCGTGTGATTGATGAAAGTCCGCCGCACGTCCATGTTCGATGCCACCACCGAAGCATGATAGACATCGCCGTTTTCAAGCGCGACGCCCGTTACCTTGCCGCCCTTGGTCAGGAACTGATCGATGCCAGAGCCTGTAACAATCGTTCCGCCCGAACTTTCAAAGCTGGCCGCCAAAGCCTGCGTGATCGAACCCATACCGCCGCGTGCGAACCCCCACGCGCCGATGGTTCCATCCACATCGCCCATGTAGTGATGCAGCAGAACGTAGGCGGTACCGGGGGAATAGACGCCCAAGCCTGTGCCAATGATCCCACCGCCCGCGATGTGAGCTTTGACCAAATCACTTTCGAAGTGTTCATCGAGAAAATCTGCGATCGACATGGTCCAAAATCGCTGCGTCTCGCCCAGTTCCCGTGCGCCGAGATCATTGGCTTTCTTCACCAAATACAGCAATTCACTCAGATCGCGCGGCTTCAGTGACGTGGGATCAGGCGCTGTGCGCAGAAGAAACGGACGGATGAACCGACACTGTCGCATCACCGCCTGCGAAAAACGCTCGTAGGCATCAACATCACGAGGGTTCTGGCGGGCCAGTTCGCGGTTCAGGGCGTCATGATCGGAATAGTAGGCGAAATAGTCGCCCTCGCGGGTAAAGGTCGCTCCGCCCTCGTAGGGAATGACCTGCAAACCGAAGCGGGGAAGCTCTAGATCTCGGATGATTTCTCGACGCAGCAGAGAGCAGACGTAGGAGCAATTAGAGTAGGTCCAGCCGTCGTGCAGGGACCGGCTGACAGCGGCACCACCAATCCAATCGTTCTTTTCAACGACCAGCACGCGCAACCCGGCCCGGGCAAGGTAGCAGGCCGTCGTCAGGCCGTTGTGCCCTGAGCCCGCAATAATCGCATCAAAGGTATCGTGCTGACCCATGCATTTCTCCGTATCTAAGGAAAACGCTAGATAAACATTGGGCGCACGTAAAGTTTTTTGAGCGCTCAAACAAATTTTTTCTACTGACACTCATGGGGAGATGTGGAAGACATCAGGGAGCGAAATTACAGCTGATTGTTCCCCATGACTGTTGCACCCCCTGAAAAACGACCGCGCCGAGAGCGCAAGGAAAACGCAGAGCGCCGCCGGCGGCAGATCCTAGATGCCACAGGACGTTCGATCGTCAACAACGGCTTGCAGCGCACCACGCTTGCGACCGTCGCCGATGAAGCAGGGCTTTCGCAGGGCGTTGCGGTGTTCTATTTCAAGTCCAAGAATGGCCTGCTGACCGAAGCGCTGCGCGACCTCTATATGGCCTATGAAAACCACTGGGTCGCGGCTCTAGATCGGGTGGGTGATGATCCAATATCTCGGCTTGTGGCCTTGGTTCAGGCTGACTTCGACCAGCAGGTTTGCAGCCCTGAGATTCTCTCGGTGTGGTTTGCCTTTTGGGGGGAGCAGAAGTTCACGCCGCAGTACGCTGCAATCACCAGCGCCTTTGATGTCCGTCGGCAAGAAGTGGTCCGAGCCATCTTTCGCGATCTGTTGCCCAATGACCCAGCCCGTGCTGCGGATGGGGCGGAGTGGCTTGAGACGTTGACGGACGGCTATTGGCAGCATTTGCATCTGTTTCCCGAACAACGTCGAACCGAAGATATGCTCGCGGGCAGCTTCCGTTTCCTCGCTGCACAACTGCCAGAATACCGGGACCAGATTGTCAAAAGCGCGGGGCTTACTTAAACCCGGCTTCGGTGTCTTTTGGCAGGAATGAGAGCACCCATTGCTGGAACCCATAGACGTCGAATTCTTCGGGCATCAGTCGGCCGTGCGTAAACTTGGACGACTTCAGGCCGCGTTGATTGATTTCACAGGCTTCCCCATCCTCCTTCATGACTTGCGTGGCGAAGTCTGTGACATCGGATACGTCGAAACTCGACTGCGCGAGGGTGTCAGGCAAGAACAGCCATTCAGCCCGAAGCAGGGTTTCTTCGGGGCTTATCGGAATGACAGTGACCGCGCGCACGTAATCCGCGTGAGCGACCAGATAGAGCGAGGGGTAAAGCGTGACAAAGGTGTGGGCTTCGGCGCGCTCTTGTTCCGTTAGCCGGGTGAATGGTGGGCCGCAGAGCTTGCCGCTGACCGTCCACGTTTCCGCACCGTCTCCCAATGCGGGAGCTGGCAGGGCTGAAGGGCTCCAACTTCGGGCTTCATTTGGGGCCATCAGCCCCTGCTGATAGATCGGCACCCGCTGGCTCAAGACGGGATGCACACCGGGGCAGTGGAGGCACTCGTTGTAGTTTTCCCAAAATACTTTCCAATTGCAGGCGAGCCGCTTTTGGAAAACATGGCCGACAACCAAGTCGTTCATCGGCCAGTTGTTGAGGATCTCAGTGCCTAAGTCGGGCTCAAACGCGGGTGCTTCGTCGGCCAAGCACAGAAAGACGAAGCCGTTCCATACTTTTAGCGCAACAGGAAACAGCGCGTGATCGGCCTTGGTGAAATCGTCCGATGGTGTGCCAAAGGCTGTAGAGACCAAGGCTCCCGAAGCGCTATAGGCCCACGCGTGATAGGGGCAGCGTATCAGTTTTCCGTTGAATGACTGCGTCTGGGCGACACAAAGCTCAGAGCCCCGATGCCGGCATGTGTTGTGAAAGGCGCGGAGGTGGCCAGTGTCATCACAAACAACCATCAGGTTCTCACCCGCAATCGACCGACGGTTGAGCGTGCCGGCGACAAACTCAGCGACGCGCCCGGCGTAAATCCACGTTTTGGGCCACAGGAGGCGTTGCTCAAGCTCAAACCACGTGGGGTCGTAATAGGATCGCGCGGGCAGGGAGGCGGGTGAATGATCCAACAGCGGCGAGGCGGCAGGTGGTAAAGATGCGGACGTCATGTCTTGCGGCCTCTCTGCTTATGCCTTTGGGTGTTCACGTCGGCCAAAGACCCGCGCGAGATCAACCGTCCGCCCCAATTCCACGCCTGCGCGATAGCCGGAATAGACCGCAGCGGCGATTGTGTTGGGGGCTTCCGCATCGCCAATTCGGGTGATCGTCTGTATCGATCCAGCTTTGCCCTCATCCTGCAGGGCTGTGAGAGCGTCAAAATCGTTGAGGTTGGGTAAGCGGCGGCAGATCGGAATCATGGCGTCACAGGTTAAATGACTTTCGCGCCCTGACATGGTGCATTCCAAAACGGCCATACCCGGCTGCAAGGCCACCACTTCCTTATTGGTCACAACCTCGACGCCAGCGGCAAACAGGCGAGCGTTGGATTCATAGATCTCGCCGGTATAAACGCCGAATTCGCAGGGACGACCCGCAGGTGTCACCAAGGTGACATGATGGCCCGCTTCGCGCAGAGCCAGCGCGACGACTGAACCCATGTAGTAGTGATCGTCATCATAAATCAGGATGTGCTCGGCATCGATGGAGGCGCCAGAAAGGACAACTTCGGCGCTGACAACCATGCTCGGCACCGTTTCCCGCAGGCCAGTGGCCGAATGGCGACCCACCGTGTCCGCAGACCACCGGGAGCCGGTGGCAAAAAGAACGTGATCGATGTCCAGACCCCGAATGTCCTCGGCCCTCATAGGGCTTTCCGGGAACATTTCGACGGCTTCAAGTTTCGCCAGTTGGCCCAGCCGCCAATCTCGGACCCGGGCCCACTCGGACAGGCCGGGCAAGCGGGATTCTGTCGTCACGCGGCCGCCAAAGGTGCGGCTGGCCTCGGCCAACATTACGCTGTGTCCTGCTTCCCCCAACACACGCGCCGCTTCCAAGCCCGATGGACCGCCGCCCACGACCAGAACACGCTCCGGCTTAGGGCTGGATGCGACCTGTTCCGGGTGCCACCCCATGCGCCATTCTTCGCCCATCGTTGGGTTCTGCGTGCAGCGGATGGGAACGCCAAGGGAATCATGGGCGTAACAAATGTTGCAGCCGATGCACTCGCGGATATCCTCGGTCCGCCCTTGCTCGATTTTCTGAGGTAAAAATGGGTCGGCTATGGAGGGGCGGGCGGCGCCAATCATATCTTGGCCGCCAGAGCGGATGGTCGCGGCCATGGTATCGGGGGAGGTATAGCGGCTCACGGCCACAACGGGCTTGGTGGTAAGCGCTTTAGCGGCGGCGACGCTGGGGGCCAATTCGCCCTCTTTCACAAACCGGCTCGCACCCATTTCAATGCCATAGTCTGGCACCGTCAAATCCCATAAATCCGGCAACTCAGCGAGCAGGCTGAACATGTCGTACGTTTCCGGTTGCTCCAAATCGATGCTGAAGCGCGTTGCAACCGCCGCTTTGCCCTGCACAGCTTCTCGGGTTTCCTCAATCAATTCCTGAACGATCCGCACCCGGTTTTCGAGGGATCCGCCATACTCGTCCGAACGCGTGTTGGTCGATGGATCAAGAAACTCAGCGAGCATATACCCGTGGGTGGCGTAGACGTAGACGATGTCGAACCCCGCCGAAACCGCGCGCTTGGCGGCATCGCGATGCCACTTGCGTAGGTTTCGAATGTCCTGCTTATCGATCTTTTTAGTCTGGCCCGGATTATAAACACCCGTGTCGGTTTGTGGCCGATTGCGCAGGCCCAGTGGCGGCAGGCGCGAGCTGAGGTTCATGATCATCCCGCCGCCCAGCCACAATTCAACGCCCGCCAGCGCATCGTGACGATGGACGGCTTCGGTCATCAGCGCGTTGGCGCGGATGTCTTCTTCATCCCAAAGCGTTGCATTGGCAAAGTACTCATTGTCGGACGTCGGGTGAACCGAGCAATATTCCGTATTAACGACGCCCCAGCCGCCCTCGGCCTTAATCCCCCGCATCGCCGCCAACGACTGTGGCCGTTTCCACCCCATGCCGGAGCAGTGCGGCACTTGATAAAACCGGTTCTTAGCAACGACGGGCCCAATCGGGAGGGGCTCGAACAAGATATCGTGGCGGGGATCGCGCATGGTTTTCTCGACTTTGGAACAACGGACCGGGTCTGTCGGCAAACAGGCATATGTTTTACAGGCAAAATAACGCGTAAATCATGCCGTCAGGACCGGTGTTCTGTCCAATATTTAATTAAGCGCTCAAATAATAATTGGAGCACGGCTGAGCTTTGGCTTAGAGTTAAGCATCCCTGAGACCAAAAAGGCCAGCCCATGCGAAGAGGTCGCCGCCGTAACGCCGAGTCATCCAATCAAGCGCCCCCATCCACGGGGCGGCATCAAGGCTGGACCCAACCCTATCAACCGCTCACAGGCACCGACGTACAGCTGATCATTGATACAGCGTTAAAGCTCGTCGCGACCTCAGGTGTTATCTTTGAGCCGGGGTCGGAAGCCGATGACCTGTTGCGCGAGGCAGGGTGTGATGTGCAGGCGGATGGTTTGGTGCTGATCCCGGAGGCCGTATCGCGGCGAGCGTTGGACACCGTTGCCAAGCAAACCACGCTTTGGGACCGAAACGGCGAAAACCCGCTGACCATCGACACAGACCACACCCGATTTATGCCCGGCATGACCTGCATTGCGGTGTATGATGAAGCAACGCAGGAGCCTCGGGCCTCAACACGAGACGATCTGGCGCGGATCACTCGGTTAGCCGATGGTCTGCCGAACATTGATGCTGTGTGCACCATGGTCAAAAACGTCCCAAACTCGACCCTGCACGGTGAGGTGGACGAATTCATTTGCATGATGGAGAACACGAGCAAGCCGTTGGAATGGCTGTGTGAGTATCCAGTCTCACTCGCTGGGGTGATCGAAATCGCCAGCACGTTGCGCGGCAGCGCCGAGGCATTGCGCGAGCGGCCCTATTTCTTGCATCTCGTGACCCCTTTGCCCGTGAACTTTGCGCACATTCATAGTGATCAAATCATCATGGCGGCGCGGGCTGGTATCCCGGTGGGTGTTGGAACGCTGCCTATTGGCGGTGCGTCGTCTCCGATCACGCTCGCGGGGTGTGTGACTCATGCTCTTATGACCGACATTGCGGCGATGGTTCTGGGGCAGTTGGCAGCTGAGGGGAGTTTTTGCGTTGGTTGCTCGGACGTTTACTTCATGGAGCCTGCGACCGGCGCCATTGGCAGTTTTTCCCAAACATCAATGGCGGACATGGCCATTTGTCAGGTGCGCCGGGAACTTGGCATTCCACCGCTTACGGGCACGGGCGGATGTTCGGTTGCGCGGCGGTTTAATCAGGACGCCGTGTGGGAGTTGTCTTCGAACATGATGCAAATGTTCTACAATCGACCCGCGACGTGTGACTATCTCGGCTCGCTTGATCAGGGTCTTACGTTTTCCGAACACGCTTTGGTGCTCTGTGATGACCTCGCAGGCTTGCTCAAGAAAATGTGGGAGGGGCTCCGGGTCTCACCTGAGCAAATCGGTACAGAACTGATTCAAGAGCTTGGCCCGCGGGGGCAGTTTCTCGCTGAACCGCACACGGTCGATAATTGTCGCGCGCAGGTCTGGGACTCTCGCTTCCTCGGCGCGAACTTCCCGCTCAGTAACAACGATTTGCCGGATGAAGACCTGCTTCAGCGATTGGACCAAGACGTAAAAGAACGCGCGCTACAGCCACCGCCGCCGGGCCTAGACCCCGCTGTACGAGCAAAGGCACAGGCGGTGCTGAAGGGTTTTGAAGGCCTGATTCCAGATGACTTTTGACCGGCAATTCGACGGTTAGGGCTTTAATGACGTTAGCGCGGACGGCATTTGCCCCCGTTGGTGCCGCGATGCTGAAATCATCGGCTATGAGCGTTTTACCCAAATGGACAGTTTCACGCGTTTCTTGGGGCCAAGCAAAATGCGGGGATTCGGCCATCGGCAACCTGCTGTGACGTGCGTTGCGCGGAAGTTTAGCAGACTTTTGCAGCGTGCAGCAGACAGGGCGTCCGTTTTGGCTCCCTCAAAAGCGGGCTTTGGCGCATGAGGTCAACTTTCGCGGCATCGAATGTTGAAAAAATCAATATTTTCAATGGCATAACATTCTGAAACAGAATGATTCAAGTTGTTGAGCACCGTGTCTGACAGCAACATGGGGCCAAGCTAGGTTTAATTCATCAACAACAAGCAACGCGGCTCCCAACCAACCACTTCTCTTCTCCCCCAACTCCCCAACCGGGGAGCCGCAAGCGCCCCAAAACCTAAGCTACCGAGGACACAGCCATGAAACAGTTTAACACCACCATCGCCACTCTTTCGATTGCCGCCGCTAGCGTGTTTGCCGTTGCGGGCGTTGCTAAGGCAGATGGTTCTCACACCCACAGCTATTCGCACTTGCCGCACTCGCACACCTACTCAACATCACAGAGCCAGGACCAGCACGGCAACAATCTGGGTAACGCCATTGTTTTGGGCGGTTTGCTGATCGGTGGCATTGCTCTTCTCGATGCGCTGTCCAATTCAAACGCAGAAGTGACGGGTCACTATGGCTATGTTGCGCCAAAGCACTACGCCGCGCCAAAGCCCTACAACCCACCACGGGTTCACGTGACGCCAAAGCCTGCGCCAAAGCCCGCGCCTAAGCCGGTTGTTCAACAGCGGGCGGTTAACTACACCACGTCTTGTCGGGACCACGGCCACATTGGTATTTCCTGGGATGCGCCCCATGAGTTCACGCTTCGTCGGCCCAATGGTTCTGTGCTCGAGACCATCAACGCACGACGCCCGGTGATGAAGCGGGTTGCGCACGCACTCGATGCTTTGGGCCTTGATACAACGTGTGTGATCAAAACGGTTCGCAAGAACGGCAAAGCAGACAAAACGCGTCTGTTCCTTGCCAACGGTCGACTGCCACGGGTTGGCAAGGGCTGGAGCGGTGCTGATCGGATCATTCGTCTGAACCCAGACAATCTGGTGATCGACAAGGACGGTCCGCGTGAATTCCGGGTTGAGAAGCCAAACGGCGCTTTGATCCAGACGTTCGACACCCGCAAGCAAGCTCGGGCGTTCATCGCCTTTCTTGATGAGAAGAACGCTCGCAAGAAAGTTGTGATCCAAAACCGCGCAGGCGAAGACAAGTTCTCGTTCTTTGCTCGCTAAGCCGCCGTTCACGGATCTAAAGCAGGGTCTCCAGACCCTGCCTTTACCAAACTAGCGCGAGACCATTCGTCTCTCACCCTGTCTCACTCGCGCTAACCTTGCCCGCTCGGATCTGCCTGATCTGAGCGGGCATTTTTGTGGCTGACCTTCACGTTTTTGGGCGCGCTAAAACCGATGATTGCATAACGTGACATATTTACGCATAAAACCATCTTTCAGCGGCGATGTTACAGGGAGCCAGTCATGGCGAAGCGACCCAAGCAAGGTTCTAAATTATCCAGCGCACCTTTGAGTGCCCATGCCAAAATCATGGAGCGTAAGAGGACACGGGATCGGTGGATTACCGGGATCGTGGGTTTGGTGGTCTTAGCAGCCATTGCAGGCGTCGTTTGGTTGTTCGCCAGTCGGCAAAGCTTGGAAGAAGATTTCAGCATTGTGGGGCAGGGTGAGCCGGTGATTGTCCAAGTTCATCAACTCAACTGTGCTGATTGTGACGTCCTCCGTGCCAACACCAAGCGCGCCCTCGCCGAGATCGACGATGACCGCTTGCACTACCGAATGGCGTATTTGCACAAGAGCGAAGGCATTGCCTTTGCCAGCAAACACGGCGCGGCGCGGTACACAACGCTGATTTTGTTCGATAAATTTGGCCGGAAGAAAGGCGTCTATGTCGGTTTGCAGGACGTAGACCAGTTGGTTGAACTGTTTAACGGGTTGCTCTAGCCCGCTCTACTCAACCACAATCACGCCGCCCAGCGCGCGGCCTTCGAGCGCCGCGCCAACCCAGCCACAGATTTCTTCCAAGGCGTGCTGGTCTGTGCTCGAAAAGGCAGCAACCGCCGTGCTGTCCACATCTAGCACGGCCGCAAGCTTGCCACGGACGAAAACAGGCACCACGATTTCCGATTGCGAGGCGCTGTCACAGGCGATGTGGTTGGGCTCTGCGTGAACATCATCGACAATTCGCGTTTTCTGCGTCGCTGCCACAGTGCCGCAAACACCCTTGCCAAATTCAATATGACTGCACCCAAGCGTCCCTTGTGATGGCCCGACCTCTAGCGTCGACGGCGCCACCCGCCGATAAAAACCGGTCCAAAAGAAGCTCGGGAAAGCGTTATGCAGGGCACTGACGACCAAGTCCATCATGGCCAAGGCTGACAAGCTCTCGATAACATTCTTGGATATATTGATAGGTTAATAATAGATAAAAATACAATTACTGCTATAGATTTCAAAAGCAATGTAAGCATTCCAATTTCAGATGAAGAAATACCCAAAGGTATCTTAGCGCAACA